>NZ_QUMK01000065.1 GCF_010907035.1 Rhodopseudomonas sp. BR0M22 | reverse complement strand
GGTGCCATGGTATTGCGGCAAGGTTCCGGCCGGTCGGCAGCATTCTGGTCCGCCGCGACTGCCCCCCTCGAGAATCAGGATCGTCCATGAATCAGTCGTTCGCGCGCTGGCAGCCGTTTGCCCTGAGCCTTCTCCGCTTCATCACCGGTTTGCTGCTGTTTCAATACGGCGTGGCCAAGCTGTTCAAATTTCCCGCCGTACCGATGTTCGCCAAGGTCGAATTGTTCTCGCTGTATGGCGCGGCGGGCAGCCTGGAGTTGATCCTCGGCGCGCTGCTGATGCTCGGCCTGTTTACCCGCCCGGTCGCCTTCATCCTGTCGGGCGAGATGGCGTTCGCGTATTTCCTCGGCCACGTCTTCAAGGGCGCAACGCCGGTCTGGCTGCCGCTGCTGAACGGCGGCAGCCTGGCGATCGCGATGTGCTTCACGTGCTTGTACTTGGCCACGACGGGCGGCGGGCCGATCAGCCTCGATCGTGTCCTTGGGCGCGATCGCTGACGCTGCACCAGCGCTGAAACGATCGCGGCGGCGGCGTCAGGTCGTCGCCGCCTTCAACTCCAGCGGCACCGCGGCGGCATATTTCGAGTTGCGCAGGACCAGGGAGGTGCGGACGTTGCGGACGTGCGGGGCGGCGGTGAGATGGGCGACGAAATTCTGAAACGTCGCCATGTCCGGCGCGACGCATTTCAGGATGAAGTCGACTTCGCCCGACAGCATCCAGCACTCGCGCACCAGCGGCTCGTTGCGGACGAACTCCTCGAAACCGCGCAGGTCGGCCTCGGCCTGGCTGGACAGATGCACCGAGGCAAACACCGTCACGTCGAAGCCGAGATGGGCCGGGTCGAGCAGACCGCGATAGCCGAGAATGTAGCCTTCCTCCTCCAGCGTCCTGACCCGGCGCAGGCATGGCGGCGGGGAAATTCCCACCCGCTTGGCCAGTTCGACATTGGTGATTCGGCCGTCGTCCTGGATTTCCTGCAGGATCTTGAGGTCGATCTGGTCGAGGCTCTTGGTCACGCTGGTGCTATTCCCGCAAGGCGGATTCGGCTTACAAACAGCCTCTCTTAGCGTACCTCGCGGAATTTGGGTAATTTTATTTCGCGATGCTCACAGCTCGTTTTCCAAACCCGGTGGGAAATCCGCACGGAGGTGTTGCAAATCTTGCATAGCTCACCAAATACCATAGACTTCTGTCTGATCTTCCGCCCATTGGCGATGCCCCAGCCAGGACTACCCTGCTTCGCGCCGCCCTCAGTTTCGGGGACTGATTTATGCCGAGTCCGGTTCAAGCCAAGGTCGTGATCATTGGATCCGGGCCAGCCGGTTATACCGCCGCGATCTACGCCGCCCGCGCGATGCTGGAGCCGATCCTGATTCAGGGCATGCAGCCTGGAGGCCAGCTCACCATCACCACCGACGTGGAGAATTATCCCGGCTTCGCCGACGTGATCCAGGGCCCGTGGCTGATGGAGCAGATGGAGAAGCAGGCGCTGCATGTCGGCACCCGGATCAAGACCGACCTCGTGGTCGATCTCGACCTCAGCCAGCGGCCGTTCCGACTGACCTGCGACAGCGGCGACGTCTATCTCGCCGATACCCTGATTCTCGCCACCGGCGCCCAAGCGCGCTGGCTCGGCATCCCATCCGAGCAGACCTACAAAGGCTTCGGCGTTTCGGCCTGCGCGACGTGCGACGGCTTCTTCTATCGCGGCAAGGATGTCGTGGTGGTCGGCGGCGGCAACACCGCGGTCGAGGAAGCGCTGTTTCTGACCAATTTCGCCGCCAGCGTCACCATCGTACACCGGCGCGACCACTTCCGCGCCGAGCGCATCCTGCAGGATCGGCTGTTCAAGCACCCGAAGATCAAAGTGATCTGGGACGTCGCGGTCGACGAAATCTGCGGCGCCGAGAATCCGACCAAGGTCACCCATGTCCGTCTGAAGAACGTCAAGAGCGGCACGACCAGCGAGGTCAAGGCCGACGGCGTTTTCATCGCGATCGGCCACGCGCCGGCGACGGAGCTGTTCAAAGACCAGATCAAGCTCAAACCATCGGGCTATGTCGAGGTCGCGGCGAATTCGACCGCGACCTCGGTGCCCGGGGTTTTCGCCGCCGGCGATGTCGCCGACGAGACCTACCGCCAAGCCGTCACTGCCGCCGGAATGGGCTGCATGGCGGCCCTCGAAGCCGAACGCTTCCTGGCGCTGCGCGCCGGCGACCGCCAAGCGGCCGAATGACTCTCTGATGGCGCGACACCGCGACGGGTTCACCGATATGGACTGGGATAAGCTGAAGGTCTTCCACGCCGCTGCCGAAGCGGGGAGTTTCACCCATGCGGGCGAGCAGCTCGGGCTGTCGCAGTCGGCGGTTTCGCGACAGGTCAGTGCGCTGGAGCAGGAGCTTTCGGTCTCGCTGTTTCATCGCCACGCCCGCGGCCTGATCCTCACCGAACAGGGCGACCTGCTGTTCCGCACCGCGCACGACGTGTTCATGCAGTTGCAGGCGGCGCGTGCAAAGCTCACCGACAGCCGTGAACGGCCGAGCGGCGACCTCAAGGTCACCACCACACCAGGGCTCGGCATCCACTGGCTGGTGCCGCGGCTCGGCGAATTCACCGCGCTGTATCCGGAGATCCGGATCTCGCTGATCGTCACCGACGAAGAACTCGATCTGTCGATGCGCGAGGCCGACGTCGCGATCCGCACCCGCAAGCCGACCCAGCCCGACCTGATCCAGCGCAAGCTGTTCTCGATCGGCTTCCACGCCTATTGCTCGCCGGAGTACATCAAGAACTTCGGTACGCCGCGCACTCTCGAAGAACTCGACGATCATCGCTTGATCATGCTGAGCGACAGTCAGGTGCCGCCGCATCTGCAGAACAGGAGTTGGCTGATCGAGGCCGGCCGCAACGGCGTTGCGCCGCGTGAGCCGTACTTCAAGGTCAACAACATCCTCGGCCTGGTGCGCGCTTGCCAGCAGGGCCTCGGCATCGCCGCGCTTCCGGACTATCTGATCGAGGACACCAATCGCCTGGTGCAGCTGTTCGGCGAAGAGGACTCGATCCAGCTCGACACCTACTTCGTCTATCCGGAGGAATTGAAGACGGTGGCGCGCGTCCAGGTGTTCCGCGACTTCGTCGTCAACAAGGCACAGCGCTGGCCGGGCTGATTTGTCGCCCCCCGACGCTTCGCATGTCTGACATGCGGGACGCCGGCTTGTCGGCCGGCCGGATCGCGGATCAAATCATACCCATGCTGAGGGGTCGCGCTACTTAGAAGTCCCCCTCCTCCGGTGGCGCGACATTTCAGTTATCCCTCTTGGAAGGTGATTGTGTCGGCCTATCAGGCCAAAGACCTTAGACCGGGCTCTTCGTGAGTCCGGTTTTTTTCTGCACGTCGGATCGCTCACTCGGTGAGAGACGATCGATCACGGCTCTGCATGAAAAAAACGCGCGGAAGGCCGCGCGCTGGAAGAGTCGTTCGCGGCGATCAGGCCGCCTGTTTGTGCATACCGGAGTTTCCGGCGCCGCGGATCGCCTTGACGGAGCGTTCGATCGCCGCCCACAACCGATTGACCTCGTAGGCCGCACGGCCCTCGGCAGCGTATTCGCGGGCTCCCTGTCCCTCACCAAGCGCCATCAGAAGATCGGCACGATTGGTGATCTGTCCGCCCCAGACCGGCGCCTTGAACTTGGCGAGCGCATCGCGCGCGATGGTGACGATCCGGCTTTCGACTTCGTCACGCAGCGCCGGTGCGCCGTTGAGTACGACCGCATACGGCTTGCGATGCGAACGGCAGGTCTGGATGGTGTCCTGCACCGCGTTGACGTCGAACACACCCGGCCGCGCCGGAATGATCACCATCGTGGCGTTGCGGATCGCATCGTCGACGACAGCGGACAGGTTCGGCGGCGTGTCGACGAACACCCATTCGATCCCGTCACGCTTGGCAGACGCGATGATGTCGCTTACCGAGCGCGTCGCGGTGCGAAGCGGCGGCTCGTTCGTGCCGCGCAGCTTGTGCCACAGCGTCAGCGAGCCTTGCGGATCGGCATCGATCAGCAGGCAGGGACGCGATGCCTTGTGAACCTGTGCAGCCAAATGAGCAGTCAGGGTACTTTTTCCCGAACCACCTTTACGCGAAGCAAAAACGATGACGTTCATACGCTGGCCTCCCGATTGACCTTCGCGGCGAAGGTGAATCAGCTCGCTGATTCGTGAAAGATAAAATTGCAATCAATCATCATCGCTTCGCCAGATTGTGCCGATGATCGTGCTTTCGAGTCACATATGTTCCTTCGCGCACCTTCATCTGCGGACGCTGGTTGAGTTGCGACGGCGGTTTTCGAGTCGATGAGGATTGCGATCGGATCGCCCGAAACGAAAAGCTATGCGGCGTGCTTGGCGGAGGAATCCGGCGCTCCGGAGGCCTGAGGCGGCGCCAACGGCGTGATCTCGATGCCGCGAGCACGTTGTCGCTCCAGCCATTTTCGCTCGACCCAATTCAGAGCCCGCGCAGTCGGCTTCTCCAACGCCGGCACATCTTGCGCGATCAGCACCATGCCGAGCGGCAACATCCAAAGGCCGAGTACCGGCAGGAAGCTGAGCATACCACCACCGACCAGCGCGACGCCCAGCGGGAGCCGAACGTATTTCGACGACGGCCGCCGTAGCCAGCCGACGAACTGAGCGGGCCGTGGGGGCAGCTTGGCCTCGAACCACTGAAGGTGACGCTCGAGTTCGGCGCGGTGATCGATCTGTGTCACTGAAGCTCTCCTCAAGGCGCGAGATATGAGCGTCGATCTCGGCACCAACGCGGCAAGCTGTCGCGCGGATCCACGGAACTCCGGATGACGTCGCGATTAGAGCGGTTCATCGTTTGATTGAACGATCCGACCTTTCCGAAGGCACTGAGGCCTCATCCTGAGCCAGGCGAAGCTGGGCGTCTCGAAGGATGGGGCAACGCATTGCCTGCGTCACATGGTTCGAGACGGCGCTACGCGCCTCCTCACCATGAGGTTGTGCGTGTGGCGGGCGTGGATCAGCTCTGATTCTATGAAAGACAGAGCTGCTCTAGTGACGCACCCGCGGATGCCGCTTGTGAGGTTTCAGGCTGACGGGTTTGGAGCTGCGCGCGTTCCCGGAGTGCATCGCGGTCGGCGCGGGGCCAAAAAACGCACGACATCCAGGGGTCAGTTGCGCCTTGTTCTGCATCATGCAGACAGTGATCCGGTCGACATCGGGCACGAACGCACCGCACAACCGCATCGCATCACCCGAACAAGCCTGCTGCTGCTCGGCCGTGTAGGCGCGCACGTCGGTCGCCGCCACCGACAGACCGAGGCTGATCGTAGCCACAGCAAAAAAGCTACCGGCGTGTCGTCGCAAGATCGATCGGGTCGAAATCATCAGGCCCCCAATTGTGCCGATGCTTACCAGCGGCACTTTCCCAGCGAGCTATTTGATTGACTCAATTGTGCGGGAGCCGCGACGAATTCGCAAGCAACGCGCGAACTCCAGTGGCGGAGTTACAAACCGACAACTCTTGCTAAGCCTCCTTGCCGCTAAGCCTCGTTCGCACCGGCTCCCCGGTCGTCGAGCGCGCGCTGACCTTCGACGGTCAAGCGATAGTGAGTCTGGCCAGCGACTTGTCCCGTGCGGCTCACCGCCAGGAAACCGCCGGCTACCAGGCGGTCGAGCTCGAGACGCTGCGCTGTATTGAGATCACGCCCCGATGCGCGCGCGACATCGACCAACACCGATATCGCCTGATCGCTCAGTTCTGTGCTCGTCATATCGACCTGCCGCCCCTGCTGCCTTCAGCCGGCAACGTGAGCGTCGTCGATTCTGTTCCAACCGCGTGCACGAGTCGCGCCGACACAATCGCCCGCGACCGCATCGGCGGGACAACGTTCCGACGTCTTGGCGCCATGGACGAAGGCGCTGCATTTTGAAGAAAGGGGTTGAAAAACGGGTGGTACAGTTGGGTGGGCTCGAACCACCGACCTCCTGTTCCACAGACAGGCGCTCTAACCAACTGAGCTACAACTGCATCCGGCGCGGCCGAGGCGGCCGCGAACGGGCGGAAACTAGGTGCAACGCCGCGTTTTGGCAAGGCCGTGATCGACCGCAAGACCAATGTCGGGGGTGCTGTCGACAACATCGTGCAAACGACAAGGCCCGGGCGCAGGGCCCGGGCCTTGAAAACGAGGCGAAACGGGCCCGATCAGGCCGCCGGCTTGAAGATCTTCGAGGCGTTGGCCTTGATCGGCTCGACGGTGTCGGCGGCGACCTTCTGGCTGAGCTCGGTCAGCTCCTTGGTCTGCGTGGTCAGCGTCTCGATCTGCTTCTTGGCGTGGGACGTCCACAATTCCATCATGTCCGGCAGGGTCTTGGCGCCGATCAGGCTGTGGGCGAAGTCGAAGCTGGCGCTGGTGTTGGTCTTCACGAAGTCGAACAGCATGGCCGAATAATCGGTCGCGCCCTTGCTCGCCGTGGTGAACACGGCCTCGATCGTGCCGTTCTGGGTCTCGGCAACGTCCTTCAGCTTGGCATAGCTCTCACGGGCCTGCGACACTCCCTTTTCGGCGAAGGCACGCACCTGCTCGGGAAGCTGGAACGGCATCACGGTGGAAAACGGATCGCTCGAATCGGCCATAGGTGCATCCTTCGCTGGTGGGGAAATCGAAATGACCCGCACGCGGCCCGCGTCGTGTTCAGGCTGTATGCCGAGCCCAGGACGACAGAGGTCGTCCAGTAATCACAGACTATCACAGAAATTGTGCAATGCAACATAAGAGTGCATCACAATGCCACATTCCGCGCCTTCTACACGCCAGACGTGTAGAGACGAAGGCCGGCCGGAGCGTCGTCTGGCGCGGCCCCGTCTCCGCTCGGACAGGCGCTCAGCTTTTCGGCTTGGCGACGTCCTGAGCCGCCTTGGTGACGACCTGACCGATCTCGCTGGCCTGCTCGGCGAGCGCCTTCATCTGCGCCTGCACATATTCGGCGTGCAGTCGCATTACGTCGCCGAGGTCCTTGGCGTGGACAAGCTGCTGCGCGTAGTCGAGAGCCGCGTGGACGTTGCGCTCGGCGAACGTGACGGCGCGGGTGGTGATTTCCTTGGCGTTCGCACGGGCCGCAGCGCCCCGATCCTCGATGGTTGAGGCCGTTTGCTGGGCACTCGAGAGCATGTGCTCGAACGCTTTCCGGGCCTGGTCGAAACCAGCCTCGGCCATCGAACGCACTTCCTTGGGAATCTCAAATCGATCACGCGCTTCCTGATCCATCGTCAGTTCCTTCCACCTGTTAGCCGCCGTCCGAACCGAGCTTCGCCGGTCTCCGAGACTGTATCGACCGATCGCATCGCCGGTGTGACCGGCCGATGTCGACTCGCGGATCGTGACCGATTGCATCGGTTTTGCAACCTTTCAACGCAATAGGGGCGTTTCAGGTCCGGGGTGATGACCGAATTAAGGTTATCCGCGCTTAAGACGGGATAGGCGCAGCGGGATCGTGGACCTGACGTGGGACGCCCGTGATAATGAATTGTTAAGGTTCTCAGGCCCCGTGCCCTGTCCACCACCGCTGGCCAGCCGCGGCGTAAGAGTAGCGATGACCAACTGGGACTTTCAATTGCGAGGGGTCGACGATCCCCGGCTCGCGGAGCACGCGACGCGGACGCTGCCGGCTTGGCTATGGTCGACTGACGGCAGCCGAATCCTGTGGGCCAACCCCGTTGCGGTCAGGCTGTTCGGCGCCAGCAATGCGACCGAACTCGCCGGCCGAACACTCAGACCGGCAGACCCGCACCGGCGTCAGGTCGCCCAACTCGCCGCCAAGTTGCCGCCGAGCGGTGTCCCAAGGTTGGAGCGGCTGCGTGGCTTCGGCGCTCCGCTCGGCGGCCCGGTGACCTGCGCCTGCACCCGGCTAGGCTTCGCTGACGGCAAAACGGGGATTTTGATCGCCGCAGTCGAAATGATCGGACGCCCGATGTCTCTGATCGACCGGCTGCGCGGGTTGGTCGAAGGTGTCGACACGCCGATTGCGGCATTCGCGAGCGACGGTCTGTTCGTCGGCTCGAGCGTCGCCGCGCGCACTCTGCTCGGCTTCCGCAATTTGAGCGAAGCCGGGCTCGATCAGGCTCGCACGGAGGCCCTGCGGCTCGGTCGCGCCGAGATTCCGATCGGGCTCGGCCGATTGGTATTGCAGCGAGTTGGCAGCGGGACCGATGTCGGCCTGATCGCGCTGCTGGTGCCGGACACCCCCACACAGCCATCTCCGCCCCCGGAAGCGGCACCGCTGGAGCATCCCCACGCGGAATCGTCCACGAGCACTGAGCCGATCGAGGCCGCAGCGTCGCCGCCGGAGCCGGACTACGAGGCCTTCGACACCCTCAGCGAAGCCCCCGCCGAATTCACCTTGCTCGGCGACACGCCGCCGGAATCGTCTGCTGACGTGCCCGATCCCGAGCCCGCCCCCGCTGAGGCCGAGGCCGCAGCCGAACCGGCCCGGGCGCAGGAGCCTGCTGTCGATTGCGCGTCGGTCACCGACGAGTCCGAGGCGCCGGAAGCCGTCGAGCCAGAACCGATGCCGGCCGCCACAGACGTCGTGGCCGTGTCCGAGCAAGCCGGATCGGAGCCGGTGACGGAAGAAGCCCAATCCACCATCGAGCGGACACCGGAGCCGCCGGCGCCACGGCGTCATCCTCTGCGCTTCGTCTGGCAGATCGACCGCGACGGCCGGCTGGCGATTGCATCGGACGAATTCCTCCGCCTGATCGGTCCGCACACCGCCGCCAATCTCGGCGAGCGCTGGACCGAGGTCGCCGACCGGCTCGGGCTCGACCCCGAGGGCCGCGTCGCCGAGGCGCTCGCCACCCGCCACACCTGGAGCGGCATCACGCTGCAATGGCCCGCGGACGGTACGGCGCTGCGGCTGCCGATCGAGATGTCCGGCCTGCCGGTGCAGGATCGGGACGGATCGTTCATCGGCTATCGCGGCTTCGGCGTCTGCCGCGATCTTGCCGCGCTCGATCAACTCGCCGCACAACGTCCGTCTGGCCGGAGCGAGCCTGCGCCAAGGCCGCTGTCAGCTGACCGCGCGTCGCAAAACACCGCTTCAGATCAGGCCTCTGCCCTGGCCCCGCTCTTGAACCCCGTGGACACTCCCTTGGATACCCCGAAAAACGTCCTGCCATTCCGGCCCGGTAGCGATCCGCGTGCGCCGTCGCTGACTCCGGGCGAGAACAGCGCCTTCCACGAACTGGCACGGCAATTGGCGGCCCGGCTCGAGAGCGAGGCCCACACCGCCGCCGACACGCCGTCGATCGTCGATGAGACGACCGACACGCAAGCGGATGAGCAGCCGAGCGCTGCGCCCGAACAAGCGCCTGCCGATACTGATCAGCTTCGCGATGCCGCCATGGCCGCCAGCGGCGATAGCGCACGCGACCGCCTGCTGTTCGACCTGATACCTGTCGGCGTTCTGATCTACCGGCTCGATCGACTGCTCTACGCCAACCCGGCGTTCTTGAAACGGATGGGCTTCCCAAGCGTCGCCGCGCTAGAAGAGGCCGGCGGCCTCGACGCGCTGTACGTCGGCTCTGACGTCGACGAGGCGAGCAGCACATCGGAGAGCGGCACCCCGATCACCATCACAGCGGCACAAAGCGGTGACGCCACGCCCACGGAGGCGCGCCTGTTCACCATCGCCTGGGACGGCGAACAGGCACTGGCGCTGATCTGCTCGGCCGCCGCTGAGCCTCAAGCCGTCACCGAGCTGCCGTTCGCGCCGGCGACTGCGATCGAGGATGTGCCCGCCGTCGTGGGTGCGGCAAATGCCGAAGAACTCGGCACGATCCTCGACACCACCGCCGAGGGCGTCATGATGTTCGACGGAGCCGGACAGATCAGCGCGGCCAACCGCAGCGCCGAGGCACTGTTCGGCTATGGCGGCGACGCCCTGGTGCAACTCAATCTGATCGAGCTGTTCGCCCCGGAAAGCCGGGCTGCCGTGTTGGATTACTTGGACGGCATCAAGAATGGCCGTGCCGAGAGCATGCTCGACCACGGGCTCGAAGCGCTCGGGCAGGTGCGCGAAGGTGGGCAGTTTCCGCTGAGCATGACGATCGGCCGGACCCGAACCGACGGGCCGAACTTCTTCGCCGTGTTCCGCGATCTGTCCCGGGCGCAACGGACCGAAACCGAATTGAGCCAGGCCAAACGACTCGCCGAGCGCGCCACTGACGCCAAGGCCGACGTGCTGGCGCGGCTCAGCCACGAGATCCGCTCACCGCTCAACGCCATCATCGGCTTTGCCGAGGTGATGCTCGAAGAGCGGTTCGGCCCGCTCGGCAACGAACGCTACGTCGAATACATGAAGGATATTCGCGCGTCGGGCGAGCGCGTCATCGGCATCGTCGATGACCTGCTCGATCTGTCGCGGATCGAAACCGGCAAGCTCGATCTCGCCTTTGCCGATATCAATCTCAACGAGCTCGTCGAGCAAAGCGTCGCGGTGATGCAGCCGCAGGCCAATCGCGAGCGCATCATCATTCGTACCTCGTTGTCGCATCTGCTGCCGACCGTGGTGGCCGACGCACAGGCGCTGCGCCAGATCATCATGAACCTGATCGGCACCTCGATTCATCTCGCCAATGTCGGCGGGCAGGTGATCGTCTCGACCGCGCTCAGCGATTTCGGCGAGGTGGTGCTCCGCGTCCGCGACACCGGCAGCCGGCTCAACGACGACGAACTTGCCGCCGCATTGCAGCCGTTCCGCCCTCCGGCGCCGAGCGATCGCACCGAAGCCGCCGGCGTCAGCCTGTCGCTGACCAAGGCGCTGGTCGAAGCCAACCGCGCCAGCTTCCACATCAAAAGCGCGCCGCAATCCGGCACCCTGATCGAAGTGGTGTTCGCCCACGCGCCTGCGGCGGCGTGAGCGGATCCGACGTGTCGTGCGAAGCATGCCCTGCGGGCATGATTAGACGTTAACCGCAAGTGATTGCGTGAGTGACCGGCGCGGGGGACCTCCCGGCGGCCACCAGGCCGAGGGCGGCGGAGCGCTGGAGAGAACCGTCGCGGAACGCCTTTCGACGCTCCACCGTGGCGATTTCTGGCATCGGGACCGTTCTTCCGCGGGAACACAGGACACGGGATCTGCCCGCATGCTCTGCGCCCGCCCCGCCACGCACGGGGCAGCCGCTCGTCGTAGCTGCGGACCGCGACCTTGGCCTCCCGGAGGAAGGAAGCACGTCTGCTTCCCGCCCGCAGGCACCACCGCCTCACCCCGCATCTCACAGCGTCCCGGAGACGCCCCTCGATGGGATGAGGTTTTAGGAAAATAATCGCTACAACAATTCCCTTGTCAGGAGCCTCTCACGAAACCAAATTAAAGGCTGCGGTAGACAAATGCTATTTCTCTACCAATCGGAGATCGCATGCATCTCAACATCAAGAACGACGAAGCTCATCAGTTAGCGACAGAGTTGGCCCGCATGACCGGCGAGAGCCTCACCGCGGCGGTGACCTATGCGCTGCGCGAACAGCTCGCACGCGAGCATCGTCGCCGGCAAACCGACCAGATCGCGCAACGACTGCTGAAGATCGGAGGCCGTTACGCCGCGTTGCCGGACACCGGGCGAACTCCAGACGAGATTCTCGGCTACGATGACAATGGATTGCCGACGTGATCGTCATCGACACGTCGGCGATCATTGCGATCTTTCGGGAGGAACAGGAGGCAGCAGAGTTCGCGAGGCTGATCGCATCCGACGATCAACCAGTCCTGTCTTCGGGCAATTTGCTCGAGGTCTCGATCGTTCTGCGAGGATTAAAGGACATTCCGCCAGCCAAAGCCGAACGATGGCTTGATGATTTTATCGCAGAGGCCGGAATCCGGGTGGAGCCCGTGACGGCCGCACAGGCCGAATACGCACGTTCGGCACATCTGCGGTTCGGGAAAGGAACCGGCCACAAAGCAGCTCTCAACTACGGAGATTGCTTCGCCTACGCGCTGGCCAGGGCTTTGAATGCCCCCTTGCTGTGCAAGGGCAACGACTTCCCGCTGACCGATATTCCGCTTGTCGCATAGATCTCTCGCTGGGCTTCCCCCTTGCCCCCCGCCGGCAATCGCGATTTAGCTGCGCGGACCGACCCCTGGCGCGAGAGCCTCGATGGCGACGATCGACACTTCACTGGTTGCAAAACTGCCGCTGTTTGCGGGGCTGAGCCCGGTGGAGCTCGACGCCGTGCTGCAGGAGGCGCGGTCGATCCGGGTTCCCAAGAACGGCCATGTGTTCGAACAGGGCGAGGATGCCCATTCGTTCTTCGTGCTGCTGCACGGTCACGTCCGCGCCAGCAAGGTGACGCCGGCCGGCGAGCAGATCGTGGTGCGCTATGTTGCGCCAGGCGAAACCTTCGGGGTGGCCACGGCAATCGGTCTGAACCGCTACCCGGCGACAGCGACCGCGGTCGACGACTCGATCGTGCTGGCGTGGCCGACCGGGGCATGGCCCAGGCTCGTCGAGCGATATCCCGCGCTTGCCGCCAACACGCTGCGCACGGTCGGCGACCGGTTGCAGGAGACGCATTCCCGAGTGATCGAAATGTCGACCCAGCAGGTCGAACAGCGCGTCGCCCACGCGCTGCTGCGGCTCGCCAAGCAGAGTGGCCGCAAGGTCGAGAGCGGGGTGCAGATCGATTTTCCAATCAGCCGCCAGGACATCGCACAGATGACCGGCTCGACGCTGCATACCGTCAGCCGGCTGTTGTCGAGCTGGGAGCAGAAGGGCCTGATCGAGAGTGGCCGCCAGAAGATCGTATTGCGCGAGCCGCACCAGCTCGTGGTGCTGGCCGATCAGCCGCCCGGCGACAAGACCTCCTGAGGCTTTGCCGCGGCCTCGCGCAGCGCCGCCAGAAACGGCGCTTCGGCGGTCCGATGCTCGCGGCAAGAATCCTCGATGGTGTGAAACGTCGCGATCGGACAGCCGACGCAGGCGTGCCTGAAATCCAGGAACACCCGGATCGTCGCCGGCCAGCGACGCATCACGTCCTCGACTACATAGCTGCGGTCTATCGACATCGTCGTCTCCATTGACCCGCCATGCTGATCTCCATGTACGGCGGGTTCTTTGTCGCGCGACAACGTTTCGGCGGTTCCCGCATTTCGTCGTTTCCGGGTCCGACAAATGACGGATGCGGAGAGTACCGGAGTTGATCGGCATTCATCGCTGAGCTTGTGCTGGGACAAACAGTGGCAGCGTAGCAGGCGCATGGTTGCGCCAGCCGAGTTTCTATCCAGCCCTGAAGGACCACGACTATGATGACCCGCCGAGACACCCTGCTGAGCGTCGCCGCTTCCGCACTGATGATGAGCGCCGCACCGACCACGACATCCGCCGCCGCCGCCACTCCCACTGCCGAAGAGGACATTTCCAAGCTGCCGCGTCAGAAGGTCGAGCTGGTTGCACCGCCGTTCGTGCACGCGCATCAGCAGGCCACCAAGGATGGACCCAAGGTCGTCGAATTCAAGATGGTGGTGCAGGAAAAAGAAGTGGTGATCGACGAAGACGGCACCAAATTCCAGGCGATGACCTTCAACGGCTCGATGCCCGGACCGTTGATGGTGGTGCATGAGGGCGACTATGTCGAACTGACGCTGGTCAATCCCGCCAGCAACACGATGCCGCACAACATCGACTTCCACGCCTCGACCGGCGCCCTCGGCGGCGGCGCGCTGACGCTGATCAATCCCGGCGAACAGGTGGTGCTGCGCTTCAAGGCCGATCGCTCCGGCGTGTTCGTGTATCACTGCGCTCCGGGCGGCAACATGATCCCGTGGCACGTCGTCTCCGGCATGAACGGCGCCATCATGGTGCTGCCGCGTGACGGTCTGAAGGATCGCAGCGGCAAGCCGCTGCACTACGACCGGGTCTACTACATCGGCGAGCAGGACATGTACGTGCCGAAGGACCAGAACGGCAAATACAAGGCCTATGCGTCGCCGGCTGAATCCTACGTCGACACCGCCGAAGTGATGCGCAAGCTGATCCCGACCCATGTGGTGTTCAACGGCAAGGTGGGCGCGCTGACCGGCAAGAACGCGATGCCAGCCAAGGTCGGCGAGACCGTGCTGATCGTGCACTCACAGGCCAACCGCGACACCCGCCCGCACCTGATCGGTGGCCACGGCGACTACGTCTGGGAGACCGGCAAATTCGCCAATCCGCCGGAGAACAATCTGGAAACCTGGTTCATTCGCGGCGGTTCGGCCGGTGCTGCGCTCTACACCTTCAAGCAGCCGGGCGTGTACGCCTATCTCAACCACAACCTGATCGAAGCGATCGAGCTCGGTGCCACCGCGCACTTCAAGGTCGACGGCAAGTGGAACGACGATCTGATGAAGCAGGTCAGTGCGCCCGGCCCGATCCCGGGTTGATCGACGAACTAATAATCTGCCTTCCGAGGCTCACGTTTGTGAGCCCCCTCTTCCCCGTCATTGCGAGGAGCGAAGCGACGAAGCAATCCAGTCCAACGTTCGGAGCTGGATTGCGTCGCTTCGCTCGCAATGACGAGGTGAGGTCATCGACCAATGAGCTGCCCCGTCAAACCGGCCGAACTCCCATGCCGCTCGCCTTCAAAGCCAAGGTCGCTCTCGCCGCTCTCGCAGGCTTCGTCACGCCGTTCATGGCCGTGCCGCTGATGCTCGGGAGCGGCGATCCGGCGTTCGAAGCCCGGCAGGCGATCACCGTCGTTGCGCCCGGCTCAATGCAATACCGGCTACCCGGCGAATTCACCCGCGACGGGCGACAGATCGAAGCGCCACGGATCGAATTGCGGTTCGATGCGCCGATATCGATCATGCTGCACCAGGTCAGCGCGGCGGATTACCAACTCTGCGTCGACGATGGCGCCTGCCATCCGATGGCTTCCGACACCGCGATCCGCGCCGATCGTCCGGCTGTCCGCGTGTCGTGGCAGGACGCGACCGGTTACGCCGACTGGCTGTCGCGCAAGACCGGCACGCGCTATCGGTTGCCGACCGACGCCGAATGGGCGTTTGCGGCCGGCAGCAGGTTCAAGGACGACGGGCTCGCGTCGGACAGCGACGATCCGTCGGTGCGATGGATCGCGCGCTACGAGCGCGAATCCGATCGTGACGATCTGTCGAGCACTTTGCGCAGCTTCGGCGGTTTCGGCGCCAACGAGCGCGGCCTGCTCGACCTGTCCGGCAATGTCTGGGAGTGGACCGCGACCTGTTTCGACCGCACCGCGATCGACGCCGCCGGCCGGCCTCAGGCACAGACCGCCAATTGCGGCGTGCGGATCGCCGAAGGGCTGCACCGCGCCTACGTCTCCGATTTCATCCGCGACGCCAAGGCTGGCGGCTGCTCGGCCGGACTGCCGCCGATCCATCTCGGCTTCCGCCTGGTGCGTGAGCCGGCTGCACCGCTCGCGCGGCTGCGAGACAAGTTGGACCGCGTCGTGGCGGCGGCAGGGATCTGAACCGCGACCCAGAGCCGCGCACGACATTGACACGCATCAAATGGCCCCGCGCGCCGAACTTCTAGCCTCGGCCATCGCGCGTCCCGGAGCCCGCTGCTTCGCCACGCGCTCCTGAAGGCCGCCCGGCCGATGCGCGGAGTTGCGCTATCTTGAATGCTCCCGATCTCACCCGCCCGCCGCTGACGATTCGGCGGATCAGCCTCGACACCGGCCGCGAAAACGTCGCGGTGATCTCCCGCCGCTCGCGCGCCCTGCGCCCGGATGTGTTTCGCGGCTTCAGCCGTGTCGAACTGCGCATCAACGGCAAGGTGCTGCTGGCGACGCTGATGATCACCGACGACGACGCGATGATCGGCCCCGACGAACTCGGCCTGTCCGAGCCGGCGTTCCGCCGCTTCAACGAGCCGGTCGGCAGTGCGGTGACGGTGACGCCGGCGCGGTCGCCCGCCAGCCTCGATGCGGTGCGCGCCAAGATCCAGGGCCACACGCTGTCGGCCGCCGAGATCACCGCGATCGTCGACGACCTCGCGCACTTCCGTTACTCCGACATGGAGATCGCCGCGTTCCTGATCAGCGCCGCGCGCTTCACCTCGACCGACGAGCTGCTGGCGCTGGTCGGCGCGATGGCGTCGGTCGGCACGAAGCTGAAATGGGACAATCCGATCGTCGTCGACAAGCACTGCATCGGCGGCATTCCCGGCAACCGCACCACCATGATCGTGGTGCCGATCGTCGCCGCGCACGGACTGATGATCCCGAAGACTTCGTCGCGCGCCATCACCTCGCCGGCCGGCACCGCCGACACCATGGAACTGCTGGCGCGGGTCGATCTCGACGTCGAGCAGATGAAACAGGTGGTGCACGCCTGCGGCGGCTGCCTTGTGTGGGGCGGCCACGTCAACCTGTCGCCCGCCGACGACATCCTGATCTCGGTCGAACGCCCCCTCAGCCTCGACACACCGGAGCAGATGGTCGCCTCGATCATGTCGAAGAAGCTCGCCGCCGGCTCGACCCGATTGCTGATCGACTTCCCGGTCGGCCCCTCCGCCAAGGTTGCCAACGCCAACGAGGCGATGCGGCTGCGTAAGCTGTTCGAATTCGTCGGCGATCACTTCGGCATCGGCGTCGAAGTCGTCACCACCGACGGCCGCCAGCCGATCGGCCGCGGCATCGGCCCGGTGCTGGAAGCCCGCGACGTGATGGCCGTGCTCGGCAACGAGCCCGGTGCCCCGGCTGACTTGCGCGAGAAATCGCTGCGGCTCGCCGCGCATCTCTTGGAATACGATCCAAAGCTACGCGGCGGCGCCGGCTATGCCCGCGCCAAGGAGTTACTCGACAGCGGCGCTGCGCTGAAAAAGATGCAGCAGATCATCGACGCACAGGGGCCGTCGCCGTGTCCGGCCGAGCTCGGCAGCTACGCGGCCGATGTGCTGGCGGCCGCCGATGGCGTGGTCAACGGCATCGACTGTCTGCGCATCAACCGCCTCGCCCGCAGCGCCGGCGCGCCGGTCGCCAAGGGCGCCGGCATCGATCTGTTCAAGAAGATCGGCGACCGCGTCGAAAAGGGCGAGCCGCTGTATCGGGTGTATGCGTCCGACCGCGCCGAATTCGATCTGGCGCTGGCCGCCGCCCAGGCGGAGTCCGGCTTCGCGATCAACCACCACACCCCGGCCGACGTGGACCTGGTATCGTGAGCGTCGCGCTGTGCTATCTGGACTCGGCGGCGGACGATGCCATTCGGCTCGCGGCGCGGCTCGGCGTGCCGGCGCATCTCATCACGCAGCACCGCTTTCCGGACGGCGAGATCGCCGTCAATGTCGGCCCCACAGCCGCGACCACGATCCTGTATCTGCCGCTCGATCAGCCCAACGATAAGCTGGTGACCATCCTGTTCGCCGCCGAAGCGCTGCGCCGCGAAGGCTGCAAACGCCTGGTGCTGCTGGCGCCGTATCTCTGCTACATGCGCCAGGACGTGGCATTTCACCCCGGCGATGCGATCAGCCAGAAGGCGATGGGCCGGCTGCTGGCAGGGCTGGTCGACCGGGTCATCACCGTCGATCCGCATCTGCATCGGACACCACGGCTCGGCGACGTCTTCCCCGGCATCGCAGCGGACGAGCTGTCGGCGATGCCGACGATCGCCGCGGCGCTGCGCGGCACACTCGATCCTGACACCGTGGTGGTCGGACCGGATTCCGAATCCCAGCAATGGGTCGATGCGCTCGCCAAACTGATCGGCACACGATCCGCGGTGGCGCAGAAGATCCGGCACGGCGACCGATCGGTCGAGATCGCGTTCCCTGATGCAAGCACGGTCGCGGGTCAGCCGGCGCTGCTGGTCGACGATATCGTCTCCTCCGGTGGCACGCTGATCGCCTGCACGCGCGCGCTGCTCGGCGCCGGCGCAACGTCTGTCGACGCGGTGATCACCCACGCGCTGTTTCCCCCGGCGATGCTGCGCGACTTCACCGCCGCCGGCATCCGCACCATCCGCTCCACCCACACCGTGCCGCACCCGACCAACGCGATCACGCTCGACGATCTGTTCGTCGAGGCACTGCGCGCCGAGATCGGCACGCCCAATCAGGAAACCCGCGCATGAGCGTCACCATCCGATTCTGCGGCGCTGCGCGCACCGTCACCGGCTCCTGCTATCTGTTCGAGACCAATGGCAAACGCTTCCTGGTCGATTGCGGCCTGTTCCAGGGCCACAAGACGCTGAAGGAGCTGAACTACGGCGCGTTTCCGTTCCGCCCGTCGGAGATCGACGCGGTGCTGCTGACGCACGCCCATATCGATCACTGCGGCCTGCTGCCGAAGCTGGTGCGCGAGGGATTCAAGGGACGAATCCTGGCGACCCGCGGCACCATCGATCTGTGCTCCTACATGCTGCCCGACGCCGGCAGCATCCAGGAGTCCGAAGTGATGATGCTGAACCGCCGCAACGCCGCGCGGGGGCGACCGGAGGTCAGCCCGATCTACACCCAGGCCGACGCGATCGCGACGCTGTCGTCGTTCTATCCGGTCGATTACCAGAGCTGGGTCAACGTCCTCCCCGGTGTGCGCGCGCGGTTCTGGAACGCCGGACACCTGCTCGGCTCTGCCTCGATCGAAATCGAGATCGACGGCGAGGGCCGCTCATCCTCGGCGCTGCGGCTGCTCGCCTCCGGCGACATCGGCCCCGACGGCAAGCTGCTGCAGCCCGATCCGGAAGCGCCGGCACATTTCGACTACGTGATCTGCGAGTCGACCTATGGCGACCGCGTGCGCGAGCCGACCTCGCCGAAGCTCCGCCACGAGCGCCTGGCTGCCGAAGTCAACGCCGCCGCGGCGGCGCGCGGCGCGCTGGTGATTCCGGCATTCGCGGTCGAGCGCACCCAGGAGCTGATCGTCGATCTGATCGACCTGATGGAAAAGGGAACGATCCCGAGCGCGCCGATCTTCCTGGATTCGCCGCTGGCGATCCGCGCCACCGAAGTGTTCCGCCGCCACGCCGCCGATCTCGACGAAGACGTCGATGTCGAGCGGCTGCTGGCCTCGCCGCATCTGCGCTTCACCGAGACGGTGGAAGAGAGCAAGTCGATCGCCAAGCTCAGCGGCTTCCACATCATCATCGCCGCCAGCGGCATGTGCGACGCTGGCCGCATCCGCCATCATCTCAAGCGCTGGCTGTGCCGCTCCACCGGCACCGTGCTGCTGGTCGGCTATCAGGCGAACGGCACGCTCGGCCGCTTCCTCGAAGAAGGCGCCAAGGCGGTGCGGATCATGGGCGAGGAAGTCCGCGTCAAAGCCAAGATCCGCCGCATCGACGATTACTCCGGCCATGCCGATGCCGACGAGCTGACGCGATGGATCACCGAGAGGCGGCCGATCGATCGCGGGCTGTTTCTCGCGCATGGCGAGGAAACCGCGATCGCCGCACTGGCGGAGCGACTCGGCGGCGGCGTGCTGCCGGCCGCGAAAATCTTTCAGCCCCTGCTCGACGACGTCTACGAACTCACCACGCCGGTTCCGACCGCGCTCGACGGCAAGCATCGCCGACGGCTCGAGCCCGAATCAGTGGTCAAGCTCGACTGGCACAACGAGATGTCGAAGCTGCTGCTCGATATCAACGCCAGCGTCGAAGCCGCGGCTGACGAGCGCGCGCGCAGCGTGATCATTCGCCGCCTGCGCCGCGCGCTTGATGAGAACGGCAATGGCAACGGCGCGCATGCGGCGCGACGTTAGCCCCGCTATGGATCGGACCTCATGGTCTGAATACCATTAGAGCAAGGTTTGATTCACTCTCGGCATTAGAACACCGCTGCACCGCCAAATTGCGCGATTCGCTTGCAGCTATTCGAATTGCATTCCCCCGAGGGCTGTGTGCTAGACTATCTCGCATATGCACAATCCGGGGGATGCTCGTGAGTGCGAACTATCATGTCGCCGAAGGCGACCAGAATGCACTCGGTCAGTATCTGGTCGCGCGGGCGGCCAGCTGCAGTGCCGACCGACGTCCGCATCTGAAGATCGCCTGCATTCATTGTGGCGCCGAATACGTCGCCGCCGAAGTCAATTTCCATGCGTGCAAATGTCCGGCCTGTCAGAACGGTGCAGGCAACCTGTTGCTCTGAAGCCGTTGCCGCGCCGGCCATTGTCAGCCCGGCGCCCGATACGCATACGCCTCCTGCGTGATCCCGCCATAACCATAGGCCGCCGCCCGGCAGTCGATGATGTGGATGTTCGAGTGCGGATGCAGGTCGCCGATCAGCTCTGACAGCAGCGCGAACGCCTCGCGGTGATACGCCGCCTTTTCCGCCTTGGTGTTGGTCTCGTCGGTGATGGTGACCTCGAGCTTGAACGCATTCTTGCGCCAGTCGCTGAGCGCACGGCCGGCGATAAACCACTGATCGGCGGGATGATGGCGGATGAACACCGCCGTGCGGTCGAGTTCCTTGCGCAGCACCCGGCAGGTGAGTTCGGCGAGCGCGGCGGCGAGCCGTCCGGTGAGCGCCGGGTCGAGGGGGAGGGAAACCGTCAGGGTGATGCCGGGCATGTCCGCTGCTTTCTGGTGGTGGATGTCGATGCCGATCATGCCGCGGCTCTTTCCTCCCGAAAAACGGGAAGATACGATAACATCCATCTGGTTTTCGGGTGGATGATGAGCCGGCTGTTCGACCTCGATCTCCTCAACGCGCTGGTGGCGGTGGCCGAGACCGGCAGCCTGTCGGCGGCGGCGCCGCGGCTGTGCCGATCGCAATCGGCGGTCAGCGAGCAGATCCGCAAGCTGGAGGAAATGTGTGGGCAACCGCTGCTTCGCCGCGGCAAGAGCGGCGCCAGCCTCACTCCCGCCGGCGAACGTCTGATCGGACACGCCCGCCAGCTGCTGGCGCTGAGCGACGCAGCCTATCGGGACATGCACGCCGCCCAGCTCGCGGGCGAACTGCGGCTTGCGATCACCGATTACTTTCGGCCGGGTGCGCTGCCCGGCATCCTGCGCCGCGTGCGCGACCAGTTTCCGCATCTGCGGCTGCACGTCTCGATCCGCAAGAGCGCGCTGATCGAGGAGACCGCCGATTCCGATGAGTTCGACATCGGCCTGTCGATGGCGATTCTCGACCGTCCGTCACGGCGGAGCGCGGCGAAGCGGATCAAGCTGCGGCGCGAGCCGCTGCTGTGGGTCGCCGACCGCTCGTTCGTCTTGCCGGACGACGGTGTCCTGCCGCTCGTCGTGCTGCCCGACACCTGCTCGCTGCAGCGCTTCATCGCGCGCACGCTGACGGCGCACCGGCTGCCATACACGGTGATGCACTCGGCCTCCGGCGTCGGCGGGCTGCACCTGGCGCTGGCCGCAGGCCTCGGGCTGACCTGCCTCAACGCGTCGGCCGTGCCGGCGGACGCCGTGGTGCTGGCAGCGGGCAACCGGCTGCCGCCGCTGCCCGAAGTCGAATTCAGCCTGGTTCCGCCGCTCCGCGACGAGCCGGCGCTGGTCGGCAAGGTGCGCGACATGCTGGCCGAGCAGCTAAGCTGACGGGCAACGCCGGCCCCTGGGCTGGAATAGTTCTAATCGCGACATTGCGCCGCTGCATTGCCCGGGCGGCCTGAGCTACTGACAAGCGTCCTCGATTTTCGCCAGGAGCCCGCCGTATGAGCCGTTTCCGTGCCGCCGCCCTCGCACTTGCCGCCGTTTTCGTGCCGTTCGGCGCCGGGGCCGCGGAGCAGGTCAACGTCTACACCTACCGCGAGACCAAGCTGGTGCAGCCGCTGTTCGACGCCTTCACCAAGGACACTGGAATCGCCGTCAACGTAATCTCGGCGAGTTCAGGCCTGGAGCAGCGGATCAAGGCGGAAGGCGCCAATAGCCCGGCCGACGTGCTGCTGACGGTGGACATCGGCCGGATCGACGATGCAGTGGCGGCCGGCATCAGCCAGCCGATCAATTCGGCGGTGATCGACGAAATCGTGCCGGCCCAGTTCCGCGATCCGAACGGCCAGTGGGCCGGCATCTCGATGCGGGCCCGGGTGATCTACGCCTCCAAGGATCGCGTCAAACAGGAAGCGATCACCTATGAGGAGCTGGCCGACCCGAAGTGGAAGGGCAAGATCTGCATCCGCTCCGGCCAGCACATCTACAACAACGCGCTGTTCGCCGCTTACGTCGCCAAGCACGGCGAGTCCAAGGCCGAGGAATGGCTGCGTGGCCTGAAGGCCAATCTGGCGCAGAAGCCGTCCGGCGGTGACCGCGAAACCGCACGTGACGTCGCGGCCGGCAAATGCGATCTCGGTATCGGCAATACTTACTACTGGGCGCTGATGCTGAACGATCCCGACAAGAAGGCCTGGGCGGACGCGACCCGCGTGGTGCTGCCGACGTTCGAAGGCGGCGGCACTCATGTCAATCTGTCGGGCGTCGTGCTCGCCAAGCACGCGCCCAACAAGGCCAACGCGGTAAAGCTGATCGAATGGCTCGCCGGCGAGAAGGCGCAGCAGATCTACGCCGACGCCAACTACGAATATCCGATCCGCGCCGGCGTGCCGCTCAACCCGATCATCGCCGGCTACGGCAAGCTGAAGCCGGATCCGCTGCCGATCGCCAAGATCGCCGCCAACCGCAAGGCCGCCTCGACGCTGGTCGACAAGGTCGGATTCGACAACTGAACGTCATCACACCTCCACCGCAGGCAGACTTCCCTCATCCTGAGGAGCGCGGCGAAGCCCTGAGGGCGAAGCCGGGCGTCTCGAAGGATGGAGCCAAAGATCACGTCCTCATGGTTCGAGACGGCGCTGCGCGCCTCCTCACCATGAGGACGGCGCCTGGTGCGTCCGACACCGAACTCGTCGCCCTCGTCCTCGCTCTCCTCACCGCCCTCCTCGTCGCCGCACCGGTGATCAGTCTGATGCTGATCGCGCTGCAGCCGGCGCCGGAGGTGTGGTCGCATCTGATCGCCTATGTGCTGCCGCGCGCGGTGAGTGACACCGCACTGCTGATCGCCGGCGTCGGCACGCTGACGCTGCTGATCGGCACCGCTACGGCCTGGCTGGCGTCGTCACATGAGTTTCCCGGCCGCACCGCGCTGATCTGGCTGCTCCCTCTGCCGCTGTCGGTCCCGACCTATCTGTCGGCCTATGTCTATGTCGATCTGTTCGAGCCGCTCGGGCTGATGCATCGCGCGCTCGGCCTGATGATGCCGGCCGCGCAGGCAGTGCAGTGGCTGCCGTCGGTACGCTCGCTGCCCGGCGCGATGCTGCTGCTCGCCGCGGTGCTGTATCCTTACGTGTATCTGTCGGCCCGCGCGGTGTTTCAGGCGCAGGGGACGGATGCGATCGAGGCCGCGCGCACCCTTGGCGCCGGCCGCTTTACCATCCTGCGCCGGGTGGTGCTGCCGATGGCGCGGCCTGCGCTGGCGGTCGGCGTCGCGCTCGCCGCGCTGGAGACGCTGAACGACATCGGCGCCTCCGAATATCTCGGCGTCCGCACCCTCACCGTCTCGGTATTCAACACTTGGCTCAATCGCGGCAGCCTGGCCGGCGCGGCGCAGCTCTCGCTGGTGCTGCTCGGCTTCGCCGCGCTCCTGATCGCGATCGAGCGGATCGGCCGCCGCAACGCCAACGTCGAATTGTCGGCGGAAAGCCCGCGGCTGCGGTCGCGGACGCGGCTGCGCGGCCTCAAGGGCGGGCTCGCAATGATGGCCTGCCTGCTGCCGCCGCTGTTCGGCTTCGTGCTGCCGGCCGCGTATCTGCTCGGCGAAAGCCTGCGCCGCAGCCTGTCGATCGGGATCGACCCGACGCTGTGGCGCGACGCCCTGCACACCGTGACGCTCGCGGCGCTCGCCACCCTGATCGCACTCGGGCTCGGGCTGATCGTGGTGCTGGCCGCGCGCTGGCGGGAGGGCCGCACGACGCGCGCCGCCATGGCGGTCGCCCAACTCGGCTACGCGCTGCCGGGCCTGGTGCTGGCGCTCGGGCTGCTGACGCCGGTGCTGGTGATCGACGGCACGGTCGCCAATCTGTTCCGTGCCTTCGGCTATCCGTCGCCCGGCCTGATCCTGATGAGTACCGGCGGCGCGGTGGTGGCCGCCTATGTGATCCGCTTCCTGGCGGTGCCGACCGGGCTGCTCAGGGCCGGGTTCGATCGCATCCCGCGGGACTACGACGACTCGGCCCGCGCCGCCGGTGCCGGCCGCCTCGTCACGCTGTGGAAGATTGACCTACCACTGCTGCGCCCGGCGCTGGTCGGCGCCGCGATCCTGGTGTTCGTCGATTGCCTGAAGGAGCTGCCGGCGACGCTGCTGCTGCGGCCGCTGAATGTCGAGACGCTGTCGACCTCGATCTATCAATACGCCAGCCGCGGCAGCTTCGAGGATGGCGCGCTGGCGGCCCTGATCATCGTCGCCGCCAGCATTCCGCCGGTGATCTGGCTGACCCGGTTCTCCGACCTGCCGGAATGAGCCGGTCGCCACGCTGCCGCCGTCATCCCGTGGCTGGTGGGCTCGGAACTCCGGCGCTGCGGCGATCCGCAGCACCGGCTGGCCTCGACCCGTCCATGACCGTATAATTCGCCCGATGAAGCAGAGCCGGACCTTTCCTGTCGCCGCCCGGTGCGGCCTCGCCCTCGCCGCGATGCTGTTCGCCGGAGCGTCCGCGCAGGCGCAGGTGGCACCGATCCGCTATTGGGTGCCCGGCGGGCCGTTCGGCTTCGGCGGCGGCGCGACCGAGAGCTGGCAGGCGCTGAACTGGAGCGACGTGCCGGGCTTCAATGCGGAGACCGACGAGAATGGCGAGCTGCGCAGCGGCTTCGTCGCCCGCAGCTACAGCGCCCCCGTCACACCGCTGGCCGGCGGCTTGGGCTGGAGCAGTCCGGGCGGTGCCGGCGCGTTCGGCAATTTCGGCTCGCTCGCCGTCGAGGGCTCGCAATACGGCTACCGCTTCAAGGGCGTCGGCGACATGCCGGTGACGCTGTTCGGCGGCGTCGACAGCCTGAAATACAAGCCCGACGTCTTCACCTCGCTGACCTCGCCGGGCTTTGCCAGCAGCAACACCGCGGCCAGCACGGTCAATGCCGGCATCGAGATCAAGCCGACCTCCAATGTCAGCCTGTCGTTCTCGGCCGGCTACACCCAATACAACGGCACCACCGACAGCGACATTCGCTCCAACCTGCTGCCGGGCGAATCGCCGCTGTTCTCAGGCGGCCGGCGCTAATCTTTTTGCGGTGTCGACCCAATTAGGACGTCGACTGACGAGCCCTGAGCCAGAGCCCGCGACGACTTGGATATTGGTGGTGAGGCCGGCTCGAGAGCGATAGAGCCAGCGTTCTGCACCGCCTTTTTGCCGTCGCAGCCTGCTGGCGGCGCGAACTGTGATGATGCTGTCGATCATCTGGATGTACCTATAGAGTGCGGCTGTGATTGCGTCCATGCAATCACACGCACGCTTTTCGCCATCGCGCGACGCAATTATCGCCGGTGGTGCGTGGACTCAGGAAGGTCGCGCTGGTCCCTTGGATCGAAGCACATGAAAAATGCTGTTCAGCGCTCGGCGATGATGGACGCTCCGAACGCCTCGCGGCTTTTTGAGCAGCAGCGCCTCGATCACGCCCCACTCGAAGTTCATCATATCATGTCGGCTCAAGAATATGCAGGATCATGCGGCAAGCCGCCAGCCCCTTTCTGTGGAGCAGCCGAAACTGCAAGGCCGTCGATTGGCTTAGCGGGACTAATCTTGTATGCTTCGCCCTGCCGTAAATAGAGCAGCAGGGTGGTGGCTCCTGCGCCTGTCTTTCGATGGGTTCTTCTCTGCCTCGGCGTCAACCTGATTTGCTCGGGAACGGCGCTTTGGACTTACCAATAGCCGTTTCCGAACCATCGACTGGAAACCGCTGATGCCATCAATCGTCACTGCCTACATCGCCCTCGGATTTGCTATTGCGCTGGAAGTCACAGGATCGACTTTCCTGCAGAAATCAGCACAGTTTACCCGACCCTTACCTACTGTGGCGATGGCCATTTGCTACGTGGCGTCGTTTTACATGTTGTCCCAAGCCTTAAAGGTCTTGCCCCTCGGCGTCGCATACGCCATCTGGGCCGGTTTAGGCATAATTTTGACTGCAACGGTCAGTTTTTTTGTGCTTCGACAGGCTCTCGATGTAGCTGCTTGGCTAGGCATTGGATTGATCGTCGCAGGCGTGGTTGTGATGAACGTCTTCTCACGAACGGTGGGGCATTGAGCAGCAGCAGATGTCTCTTCACTGGAAAAGATAAGATGGTCCGTCATCTGATTAATGGGTTTACGGCCCATAATTCGTCCCATCACTTGGTTTGCGCGCTCGGCTCCAAGGACGACTCAACCGTTTCATTGGTGGCTTCATCTTTCCTATCCTGATCGCGCACAAACCAGTACACCGCACCCAGCGCCAACACCGCGAAGGCCAGACCGATCAGCGTCAACGGCTCGATCGTCGTGGCGTCGAGAATGATGAATTTGCGCGACAGCGCCAGCAGCGCGATCAGCACCACCGTGCGCGCCTGCACGATGCTGTTCCGTCGCTTCAGAACGCCGAGGATCGAGTGGTTGAACTCCATCGCGATCAGCAGTGTCAGGATCATGCCGAACACGTTCTGAAACAGGCTGTGGTCGGCAGGATCTAGCACGCCATGAGCGAGCAGCTTGACGACGTGGATCGCTAGCCCGGCTAATGCCGCCAGAACCACCAAGCTGATCAGCGTGGTCAGCACCACGATGACGAGCTGTTCGAACTTCTCGTACAGACTGAGCGCCGGCCAGCTCCGGCGCAGATCGCTCAGCGCATCGAGAGCGTCGAACGACCGTTCCCGAGATCGACGGCTGCTCATGAAGCCACCTCCTCAGCCGACCGAGCTGGCGTCCCCATGGCGGACGTCTCAGCGAACGCCCGCAGGTCCTGCTCGTCGAGTGTTTCCTTTTCCATCAGCCGGCGGGCCGAGCGTTCGAGTTGGTCACGCCGTTCGCCCAGCAGCTTGACGGTGCGATCGAAGGTGGCGTCGACGATACGCTTGACCTCGTCGTCGACGGCCGCCGCGGTCTCATCCGAGTAACTCCGCTCCTGCGGTCCGTAATACGGCTGGTCGCTCGCCAGGAAAGAGCGGCGATCCTTCTCCAACGCGACATTGCCGAGCCGTTCGCTCATGCCATAGCGCGTCACCATGGCACGGGCGATGTCGGTGACCTTCATCAGGTCGTCGGCCGCACCGGTCGACAAATGGCCGAACACGATTTTTTCCGCGGCGCGGCCGCCGAGCAGCACCGCCATCTTGTTCTCCAACTCCTCGCGGGTCATCAGGAAACGATCCTCGGTCGGACGCTGGATGGTGTAGCCGAGCGCTCCGACGCCGCGCGGAATGATCGACACCTTGTGCACTGGGTCGACGCCGGGCAGCGCCATCGCCACAAGCGCATGTCCCATCTCGTGATAGGCGACGATCTCGCGCTCCTTCGGATTGAGCAGCCGGTTGCGCTTCTCCAGGCCCGCGACGATGCGCTCGATCGCATTGTTGAAGTCCTGCATCGTCACCGCATCGGCCCTGCGGCGGGTCGCCAACAGCGTCGCCTCGTTGACGAGATTCGCCAGATCGGCGCCGGTGAAACCGGGCGTGAGCGCCGCGATCAGCTCGGGCGACACATCCGGGGCGAGCTTCGCCTTGGTCATGTGCACGCCGAGGATCTGAATACGGCCGGCCTTGTCTGGACGATCGACCAGCACCTGACGATCGAACCGGCCGGCGCGCAACAGCGCCGGATCGAGAATTTCGGGGCGGTTGGTGGCGGCGAGCAGCACCAGGCCGGTGGACGAATCGAAGCCGTCGAGCTCGACCAGGAGCTGATTCAGTGTCTGTTCCTTCTCGTCATGGCCGCCGGCGTAAGGCCCGATGCCGCGGGCACGGCCGAGCGCATCAAGTTCGTCGATGAAGATGATCGCCGGAGCCTTGGCGCGCGCTTGCTCGAACAAATCGCGGACCCGCGCGGCGCCGACGCCGACGAACATCTCGACGAACTCCGAGCCGGAGATCGAGAAGAACGGCACGCCGGCTTCGCCCGCTACCGCTTTGGCCAGCAGCGTCTTGCCGGTGCCGGGCGGGCCGACCAGTAGGATACCCTTCGGCATCCGGCCGCCGAGCCGGCTGTAGCCGTCCGGATCTTTCAGGAAATCGACAATTTCTTTCAGTTCGTCCTTGGCCTCGTCGACGCCGGCGACATCGGCGAACGACACGCCGGTATTGGATTCGACATACACCTTGGCCTTGGACTTGCCTATCTGCATCAGGCCGCCGCCGACCCCGCCGCCCATCCGGCGGATGACGAACATCCAGACGCCGACGAACAGCAGCACCGGCACCACCCAGGACAACAAATCACGGAGGAATGTACTCTCGATCCGCCCGGTGACGACGACGCCCTTGTCCTGAAGCTGGCGCGCCAGATCAGGCTCCACCCGGGTGGTAATAAACATCGGCTTGCCGTCGATCGCCTCCTTGAAGCGGCCCTGGATGAATCGATCGGAGACCGCGACCTCGGCGATCTTGCCTTCGGCCAAATAGGTCTCGAACTGGCTGTAGGGAATCTTCGCGACGAGCGTCGCGGTAGTGAACAGGTACTGGAATCCGAGCAAAACGAAGAGTGCTATCAGCCAGTACCCGATGTTGAACTGGGTCTTCTTGTTGAGCTCCACGACAATAACTCCCCCGCTGCGCTCCCTCGACGGGAGCATTGCTCCTTGTCGTCCGACTAAGACGCAGCCGCCCACGGCCGAGTTCCTTCACGCCACGCGTCGCAACGCGCGCAGGCGACGGAAGGACGCCTCATGTGCGGTGCGTTGAGATCGGGCTTGGAAGGTACGCGGCCGATTGCGAGGCTACAGCGAAGTCCAAGTGCACATCTGCCGAGCGTCCCAATCGAGCGGCGCGCCGGCCCCGCATCTCAGGGTCGGCATCGCTCGATCTAGGGGAACAGCAACGGGTTTCAAGATCATCCGGCAGAGCGCGGCGCGCGGTCGCAGCTTCGCGGTGACTGCGCGCGGTGCCGCGAAATCAGGCGTTCTTCAGCGCGACGCGGAATTCGGCTTCGGTCTTGGCTTTGACCTCGTCGAGGGTGACGCTGTCGGCGAGTTCGATCAGCGCCATGCCGTCATTGCCGTGCTTGTCGATGGTGAACACCGCAAGATCGGTCACCACCATGTCGACGACGCGCTCGCCGGTGAGCGGCAGGTTGCACGACCTCAGCAGTTTCGGGCCGTCCTTGGCGGAATGCTCCATCACCACGACGACGCGCTTGACGCCGGCGACGAGATCCATCGCGCCGCCCATGCCCTTCACCATCTTGCCCGGAATCATCCAGTTGGCGAGGTCGCCGTTCTGCGCGACCTGCATGGCGCCGAGAATGGAGAGGTCGATGTGGCCGCCGCGAACCATCGCGAAGGAATCGGCCGACGAGAAGTAACTGGTCGACGGCAGCTCGGTGACGGTCTGCTTACCGGCATTGATCAGGTCCGGGTCTTCTTCACCCTCATAGGGGAACGGGCCCATGCCGAGCATGCCGTTTTCGCTCTGCAGCACCACGTCGACGCCGTCCGGGATGTAGTTCGAGACCAGCGTCGGAATGCCGATGCCGAGGTTGACGTAGAAGCCGTCGCGCAATTCCTTGGCGGCGCGCGCCGCCATCTGTTCGCGGGTCCAAGCCATCAGGGTTCTCCTCAGCTCGCCGCCGTTTCGGCGCGCTTGCGGGTGGTACGCTGCTCGATGTGTTTCTTGGCGTTCGGCACATGGACGATGCGCTGCACGAAGATGCCCGGGGTGTGGATATGATCCGGATCGATCTCGCCCGCCGGCACCAGATGCTCGACCTCGGCGATCGTGATCTTGGCCGCGGTCGCCATCATCGGATTGAAGTTGCGCGCGGTCTTTCGGTACACGAGGTTGCCGGCGGTATCACCCTTCCAGGCGTGAACGATCGCGATGTCGCCGAACAGGCCGCGTTCCATCACGTACTTCTCGCCGTCGAACTCGCGGATTTCCTTGCCCTCCGCCACCAGCGTGCCGACGCCGGTCTTGGTGAAGAACGCCGGAATGCCGGCGCCGCCGGCGCGGATGCGCTCGGCCAGGGTGCCCTGCGGGGCGAACTCCAATTCCAGCTCGCCGGCCAGAAACTGCTGCGCGAACAGCTTGTTCTCGCCCACATAGGACGAGATCATTTTCTTGATCTGACGGGTTTCGAGCAGCCGGCTGAGGCCGATGCCGTCGACGCCCGCGTTATTGGAAACGAAGGTGAGATCCTTGACGCCCGCGTCGCGGATCGCGTCCGACAGGGTCTCGGGAATGCCGCAAAGGCCGAAGCCGCCGGACATGATCATCATGCCGTCCCGCAAGATGCCGTCGAGTGCCGCCTTGGCGTCGGGGTAGACCTTGTTCATGATGCAGGGACCTGTGAAGGGGCTTGGCTGCGATTAGGTCTATTAGGCAAAAACCCCGCAACCCGTCAATTGCGCCAGGGCCCGCAACGCCCGGAAAGCCTTGAAAGCGCCAAGAAAACCGATCAAGTTGCGCCCTCAGGTCCGGCCCCCTATGAGCCGCCTCTCGCGCACGACATTCACGCTCACGTTCCGGAAATTGGTTGGCGATGGCCCAAGGAATTAAGCGCCTCGGGATCTCGGTCGCAGTGCTGATCGCCGTCGCCGTGGTGGCGGCGTTCGCACTGTCGCTGACGATCGATCGCGGTGCGCTGCGACAAGCGGTGGAACAGCAGCTCCGCGTCGCCACCGGCCTTCAGCTCGAGGTCGACGGGACCACCGACGTCACGATCTTCCCGCGCAGCACCGTGGTGTTCAGCGACGTGCGGCTGAAAAGCGGCGAAGATGGCGGCAATGACGCCGCGCTCAGCGTCAAGACGCTCACCACCAACCTTCGGCTGCTGCCGCTGCTGCTGCGCCGGTTCGAGATCGCCGACGTGGTGCTCGGCCAGCCGTCGATCCAGGTGGTGCGGGATGCCGACGGCCGCAGCAACTGGACGCCGTTCATCGACAGTCTGACGCGAACCATGAAGCCCGGCCTCGACGACCAGGTGTCGTTCTCCGAGATCCGGCTGCAGGATGGTGAGCTGAACTATCTCGATCAGGCCAGCGGCCAGCACGAACATATCAGCGACATCGACCTGTCGCTGGCGTGGCCTTCGATCTCCCGCACATTCGCGGCCACCGGCCAGTTCGATTTCCGCGGCGAGCGCATCGACGGCTCGATCACGGTCGCGGACTTCATAGCGGCGCTGCGTGGCGATTCCTCCGGCATCAAGCTGCGGCTCGCCGGCGCACCGATGAAGATCGCGTTCGACGGCACCATCGCCAACAAAACCAGCCTGGTTCTGACCGGAACGGTCACCGCGGACAGTGTCTCGCTGCGCAACGCGCTGCGCTGGGCCGGGCAGGAGCCGCCCGGCACCGGCGGATTCGGCCGTTTCTCGCTGAAGGCGCGGGCCAATCTGATCGGTCCAACGGTGGCGCTGACCAACGTCAATGTCGAGCTCGACAAGAACGTCGCCGAGGGGGTGATGACCTACACGATCGCCGGCGGCCACCAGGGCCTGCAGGCGACGCTCGCAGCCGGCAGCATCGACGTCACGCCGTATCTGTCGACGATCCGGCTCCTGGCCAGCGGCGCGCGCGACTGGAACCGGCAATTGTTCGACCTGTCCTCGACCGACCCGGTCGATCTCGACATGCGACTGTCGGCCGCCAAGGTAGCGATCGGCTCCACCACGCTGGGCCGCACGGCGATCAGCGCCAACTTGCGTGGCGGCGCGCTGGCGCTCAGCGTCGGTGAGGCCCAGGTCTACGGCGGCATCGCGCAAGGCACGTTCGGCATCTCGCGCTCCGACAAGGCCGCCAGCGTCAAGGCCCAGTTCCAATTCAACGACGTCGAGCTGCAGACCTGCGCGGCCGATCTGCTCGGCGTGCGGAATCTCTCAGGGCGCGGCAATCTCAGCGTCTCGCTGGAAGCCGAAGGCGCCTCCCCGTTCGGGCTTGCCCAATCGCTCGACGGCTCGGCTCTTCTCACCGCGCACGACGGCGCGATCACCGGCTTCAACGTCGAACAGCTGTTGAAACGGCTCGAGCGGAGGCCGCTGTCCGGCGGCGGCAATTTCCGCAGCGGCAAAACGCCGTTCGACAAGCTCACCGTCTCGGTGCGGTTCGCGGACGGCATCGCCACCGCCGACGAGGTGCGGATCGAAGGGCCGAACGCGAAGATCTCGCTGAGCGGCACCGCCTCGGTGCCGGCGCGGGAATACGATCTGAAGGGCGTCGCCAGCCTGGCGAACGGCTCTGCCGCCAAGCCTGGCTTCGACCTGCCTTTCATCGTGCAGGGGCCGTGGGACGATCCGCTGATCTTCCCCGACCCGGAAAGCCTGATCCGCCGCTCACCGGCCTCCGCGCCGCTGCTCGACGCGGTCAAGGACCGCAAAACCCGCGACACCGTCCGCTCGGTGCTCGAACGCATCACCGGCAAGAAACAGGACGCCGAGCCGCCGGCCGACGCACCTGCCGCCGCGCAGCCCGAGCCGAAGGCGAACTGATCAGCTCAGCACGATCGGCGTGAACCGATGCTCATGCTTTGGCGCGCCGCGTCACATCGGCGCGGCGTTGTCGGCCTGGGTCTTCGACAGCTTCGACGCCAGCGACGCGATCACGATCAGCACCGTCACGGCGGCGATGATCAGGGTGCAGATCGCGTTGATCTCCGGCTTCACCCCGAGCCGCACTTCCGAATAGATCCGGATCGGCAGCGTGGTCGAGCCGGGGCCGGTGGTGAAGCTCGCGATCACCAGATCGTCCAGCGACAGCGCGAACGCCAGCATCCAGCCGGCCGCGATCGCCGGCCAGATCAACGGCACGGTGGCGCGCAGGAACGCTTCCACCGGCGCGCAGCCGAGATCCATCGCCGCCTCCTCGATGCTGCGGTCGAGCGCGTGCAGCCGGGACTGCACCACCACGGCGACGAAGCACATCGTCAGCGTGGTGTGGGCGATCACCACCGTCCAGAACCCGCGCTCGGCGTTGATCGCGACGAACAGCAGCAGCAGCGACAGGCCGGTGATTACTTCCGGCATCACCAGCGGCGCATACAGCATCCCGGAGAACAGCGTGCGGCCCTTGAAATGGCCGGCGCGGGACAGCGCCACCGCCGCCAGCGTGCCGAGCACCGCCGCCGCCGTGGCCGAGGTCAGCGCCACGCGCAGGCTCATCCAGGCAGCATCCAGCATCGGCTGGTCCTGGAAGAACTCGCGATACCAGCGCAGCGACCAGCCGCCCCACACCGTGACTAGGCGGGAGTCGTTGAACGAATAGACCACCAGGATCACGATCGGCAGATACAGGAACGCCAGCCCCAGCGTCAGCGAGACGAGGTTGAAACGGGAGAGCTTCATGACATCCCCCCTC
>NZ_QUMK01000064.1 GCF_010907035.1 Rhodopseudomonas sp. BR0M22 | reverse complement strand
GCCATAGCCGCCCGCCGGGGCGAACGCCGCCCGCAGCCGTTCGGCCAGATCCTGACGGTAATAGCGCCGAACCACCTCGTCCTGGATACCGTTCGACAGCTCGTTGATCCGCGCCTCCAGCGCCGCCCGGCGCTCGGGCGTGGCGAACAGGCCGCCTTCGGTCTCCCGCGCCCACAGCATGTCGGCGAGCGGACGCGCCGCGCCGATCACCTCCTCGACCGCCAGCCGGCCGCCGGCGCGAGCGAGATCGTCGGGATCCTGACCTTCCGGCAGCAGCGCAAAGCGCAGACTCTTGCCGGGCTTCAGATGCGGCAGCGCCAGATCGGCGGCGCGATACGCCGCCTTCTGTCCGGCCCGGTCGCCGTCGAAGCACAGGATCGGCTCGTCGGCCATCTTCCAGAGGTGCTGCAGCTGCACTTCGGTCAGTGCGGTACCGAGCGGCGCGACGGTGGCGGGAAAACCCGCGGTGACCAGCGCGATGACGTCGACATAGCCCTCGACCACGATCACCGAGCCGCCGTCATGGGCGGCCTTGCGGGCGGTTGGGTGGTTGTAGAGATTGTCGCCCTTGTGAAACAGCGGCGTCTCGGGCGAGTTCAGATACTTCGCCGAGACGTCCTTCTCCAGCGCCCGGCCGCCGAACGCGATCACCCGGCCGCGCAGGTCCAGAATCGGAAACATCACCCGGTCGCGGAATTTGTCGAACGGCACCGGGATATCAGGGCCCGCCGACAACAGACCGGCCTCGATCATGTCGGCGACCGGCACGCCGTGCTTACCGAGATGTTCTTTCAGCGCATAGCGCTCGTTCGACGCGTAGCCGAGGCGGAACTTGACCTGGGTGCCCGGCAGGATCGCACGATCGGCCAGATAGCCGCGGGCGCGGGCGCCGGCGCGCGAGGCGAGATTGTCGGCGAAGTACTTCGCCGCCAGCTCCATCACGTCGTACAGCGATTTACGGCGTTGGTCCTGCCGCGCCGCGTCCGGTGTCTGCACCGGCAGCGCGACTCCGGCCATCGCCGCCAGCCGCTCGACCGCTTCGGGAAAGTCGACGCCCTCGGTCTGCATCACGAAGTCGAAGATCGAGCCGTTCTTGCCGGAGGAGAAATCGAACCACGCCTGCTTCTCGTCATTGACGAAGAACGACGGCGTCTTCTCCTGCTGAAACGGCGACAAGCCCTTCCACTCACGTCCCGCCTTCTTCAGCTTGACGCGACGGCCGACCACCTCCGACACCGACAGCCGGGCTTTCAGATCGTCGAGGAACTGCGGCGAGAAACGCATGGGGCTCGGGATTGTGCGGGCTCAGGAAACAGCGCTCAACAAAAGCGCCAACGGACCATGGATATAGACCGGACGAACGTCGCGGCGAAGGGGTAGCGACTTGTCCCGGCTATCCACCGCGCCGGAGAACGCAATTTGCCCAACGAAGGGGAGTTGCACCTTCGTGGCTACAAATGTATATACAACACAACAAAGAAGAGGTTAAGTCGGAGGAAACGGCCGCGCTGGGCAGCGACAGCTCGCTACAACACGGAATCGAACCGATGAGAAACTCCTTCGACCTCGAATCCATTCTCGGATTCGAATGGGATGAAGAGAAAAGCCAACGGAATCTCGCGAAACATGGGCTCGACTTCGACGAAGCGAAGGAGGTTTTTTATGGCCCAATCCTACTTCGCAAGTCGGATCGCAACAGTGAGGAGCGATGGATCGCGATCGGAGTGACCTCGGGTCGGGTCGTCACGGTCATCTTCACCCGCCGCGGCGACAATATCAGGATCATTTCAGCGCGCCATCCGAGAGCCGATGAAGAAAGAGAATATCGTCACACGCAAATGGGGCGACCGGAGCAAGGGCAAGACTGACTGGGCCCGCTTCGATGCCATGACGGAAAAGGAGATCGCGGAGGCGATCGCTGACGATCCCGATTGGACTGGAGCAGAGGAAATCGACTGGTCCAAGGCTGAACTTGTGCTCCCGGCCAAGAAGAAGCCGATCTCGATCCGCCTCGACGAAGACGTACTGGACTTCTTCAAGCGCGACGGGGGCGGCTATCAGCGCCGGATCAATGCGGTGCTGCGCTCCTATATGGAACAAGTATCAAGGTCGAAGCGCGGATAGCGCCGGCCACCGCGCAAGCGGTCGCGCCCATCCTGATTAGTTTCGGATTGCACCACGGGAACGCTAAGCGCTCAACCACCTTAGCGGGAATAAAATTGGTTGCACACGCACGTCATCACCTCGCAATATTTCGCATTGCGGCATGGCAAATACCCCTGTAAACCCGCGCCAATTCGCGAGCGGAGCAGGTTTGATCCAGCTCATTGCTGCACCGCAAAAGCGGGACTGAACTACCGCACCCTGCACAATGCAGGGAAGTCGGGGGAGAACGATCAGCCAAGGCTCTGAGGGCTCATCCGCGTCGTTCCCGTCGTTTCTGGAATGCCGCGTTCAACGACAAGGAGCCAGATCATGGCTACGTGTACCCATTGCAATGCGCAGATGACGTCGCTCGGCATGGAAGTCGTCGACGGCGTGTACGAGATCCATTCCTGGAAATGCGACGACTGCGGCCATGTCCTCGACATCGCCACCGCTTCGGTCGAAGCGTATGACTTCCCCAGCTTCTGCCTTACCGAGCCCGGCGACCCGAACTGGCTGACGTTGCTGCCGCTCGCCGCCAATGCGCGGGTCGAACTGCACCTGACGGGCTAGGATTTCGGCGTCAGGGGCGATCTCAGCCGGAAAACGCCTCCGGCTGAAATCGCCCCGAGACGATCCGCGGCAATCGCGCCACGTCCCAATTGAAATAGTACACGAACGCGTCGAGTTCGGTTCCGCCGTCCAGCGTCACCTGGGCGATCTCGCGGCGGTACTCGGAACGCTGATCCGAAAGGCCGCAGCCTTCGTAATCATCGAGCTGCGCCAACACCTCGTCCACCCGGTGCAGACGGAACAACTCGCCGTGGACGCGCTCATCCGGATCGTCGGATGGCACTAGACCGGGGTAGCGCCGCATCAGGTACAGCCGGCCCGGGATCGCGGCCGTCCCGAGAAACTCGGCATTCGACGACAACAGCCGCGCCATCGGATGATCGTAGCCGCGCATCAGCGTGCCGTAGACGAACAGACGATCGGACATCATTCACCGCAACTTCAGCAAACCCGGCCGAAGCTATCGCAAATGCTGGCGGACTGTCATGTCCGGCTCGTGCCGGCAATGTTCAATCGTCTCGACGCCATGCCGGCGAATCCGCTACCGATTCGGCGGGGCTTGGACGACAAAGGTCGATAGGCAGGTCAGGTGATGGACGGCGTGCGCGATAGTTTCCTCAGCCTCGATGCCGGAGAGCCTCCGGTGATCGAGCGCAATCCGAACGGACAGTCCCCGTTCCTGCTGGTGTGCGACCATTACGGCCGCAGGATCCCGGCACAGCTCGGCGATCTCGGCCTGCCCGAAGCCGAGCTGTCGCGGCACATCGCCTGGGACGTCGGCATCGCCGGGGTCGCCGAGCGGGTGTCCGATGCGCTCGGCGCGCATCTGATCGCGCAACGCTATTCACGGCTGGTGATCGACTGCAACCGGCCGCCGAGCGCCGAAAGCTCGATTCCGCTGGTCAGCGAGGCGACGACCATCCCCGGCAATGACGGGCTCACCGTCGAGCACGCCGCCGAGCGGCGGCGGCTGATCTTCGATCCGTATCATCAACGGATCGAGGCCGCGATCGAGGACCGGCAACTGTCCGGGCAGCCGACCGTGCTGCTAGCGCTGCATTCGTTCACGCCAGTGTATCACGGCATGGCGCGGCCCTGGCATATCGGCACGCTGTATCAGGACTGCACCGTGCTGCCGCCGCTGCTGCTCGCCGAGCTGCGACGCGAGCCCGAACTGGTGGTCGGCGACAACCAGCCTTACGCAGTCTCCGACGGCACCGACTACACCATCCCGGTGCACGGCACCGCGCGCGGCCTGATCACCTCGGGCCTCGAAATCCGTCAGGACCAGATCGCCGACGAGGCCGGCCAAGTCGAATGGGCCGCGCGCTTGGCGCGGGTGCTGAGCACGATCGTCGACACGTTGCGGCAGCAGCAGGTGCTGTCGTAGTCGCCTGACCTGACCGTAAAGTCGCCACGTCATTGCGAGCCGAAGGCACAGCAATCAGCTAACGCCGAGCCCTCGTCTCTGGATGTCTCGGCCGTCCTCGCCTCCTCGCAAGGACGGAAAGAACGCCCTCACTTAGCCCGGCTGAGCGCCAGCCAGAGGCCACCGCCGATCATGAATCCGCCCGAGATCCGCGACAGCAACCGGGTGCGGTGGGCCGCGAACATCGTGCGGGCGCGGCCTGCCAGCAGCGCATAGATCGAATCCGTCATCGCCGCGACCACCATGAAGGTGACGCCGAGCAACGCCACCTGCGGCACCGTCTCGCGCTGCATGTCGACGAACTGCGGGATGAATGCGCCGAAGAACACCAGCACCTTCGGATTCGCCAGCAGCACGAAGAAGCCCTGCAAGAAAAACCCGCCGCGCGGCGGAGGCGGCGGCTGATCGGTCGACAGTCCCTCGACCGGCCGGCGGATCAGACCGATCCCGAGCCAGACCAGATAGGCGGCGCCAAGAAACCGCACCCAGTCGAACCAATAGCCCATTGTGGCCATCAGCGTGGTCAACCCAGCAGCCACCAGCCCGATCACCAACCCGAGCCCAAGCTGCGCGCCTGCGATGTTGAGCAGCGCCGCGCGCGTGCCGTGTCGCAGTCCGTTGGCGATCACCAGAGTCACCACGGGCCCAGGGAGCAGAGCCAGCACGATGCAGGCGCCGACATAGGTCAGGTAGGTTTCGAGAGACATCGCATCCCAATCCACACAGAGATTCTGCCGCCACCCTAGCAGTCCGGTTCCGGCGCGGCGACCGGCGAAAAGCCGCGCTGCTCGGCGCTCTTGACATGCAACCTTTTAGTTGCCTATCATTGCTGCCATGGACGAGGTCTTCAAAGCGCTGGCGGACGGTTCTCGGCGCGCTCTGCTCGATCGACTCCACGCTCGCAACGGGCAAACGTTGAGCGATCTCTGCGACGGTCTGGCAATGACGCGACAGGCCGTGACCAAGCATCTTGCGATTCTCGAAGCGGCCAATCTGGTCGCGACGGTCAAACACGGCCGCGAGAAGCTGCACTACCTGAACCCGGTGCCGATCCACGAGATCGGCGAACGTTGGATCAGAAAATTCGAGCGCGGCCGGCTCGCCGCCCTCGGCGACTTGAAACGCAAATTGGAGACGCGCGATGAGTAAGCCGGAATTCGCCTACGTCACCTATATTCGCACCACGCCGGAGAAGCTGTGGCACGCCTTGACCGATGCCGACTTCACCCGCCGCTATTGGATGGATTGCACGCTGCGCTCGGATTGGACCGCGGGATCGGCGATGACGATGGAGCGCGACGGCGAGATCAAGAACCGCTGCACCATCGTCGAGACCGATCCGCCGCGCAGACTGGCGTATGATTGGGTCTAGGTGTGGGATCCGGCGATGCGGCAGGAGAAGCCGTCGCGCGTCACCTACGAGATCGAACCGCAGGGCGAGCTGGTCAAGCTCACCGTCACGCACGAGAACTTTGCCGAAGGCAGCGCGACGCTGCCGAGCATCAGCTTCGGCTGGCCGATGGTGCTGGCGAGCCTGAAGAGCATTCTGGAGACCGGCCACCCGCTGCCGTTCGCGCCTCCGTCGCACGCGGCGGCGGCAGTCGCTCATGTGCCAGCGTAACACCAGACGGGGCCTCGCATGATCTCCGCCAAGAATTGGGTGCCGCAGACGGTCTACACGATCTACATCGCGGCGCCGGCCGAACTGGTCTGGCAGGCGCTGACCTCCGCCGAATTCAGCAGGGACTATTTCTCGGGCTTTGCGATCGAGATCGAGCCGCGCGTCGGCGGCGCACTGAAGTTGCTGGCGCCGGACGGCAGCCCACACATCACCGGCGAGGTCGTGGTGTGGAATCCGCCGGAGGCGCTGAGTATCACCTGGAATGTCGGTTGGCCCGGCCTCGTCGAAACACTCGGCGGCACCCTCGTCAGCTACACGATCGAGCCCGCCGGCGAGACCGTGAAGTTGACGATGACCGAAGCGCACGAGCGCCCGCTCGACGATGACATCCTGTCGGGCGGTCGTCAGGGATGGCCGGCAATCCTGTCGTCGCTGAAGAGCCTGCTCGAAACCGGGCGCGCACCGCGGATCGCGATGCAGCCACCGCTCCGGATGATCGCAGCGCTGCGGCGCGCCGGCATCGAGGTGCCGGGCGCGCCGGAGTAACCCGACACACCCGCCCGGCAAGTCAGCCCACGGCCGCGCGCTTCGGCATCACCACGACGTTGCTGGTTGCATCGGCATCTTCAGCAACGGGCAGCTCAGCCTCGACCGGCGCGACGATCTTGCGATAGAGGTGCCAGGTGGCATGGCCGAGAACCGGAAGCGTCACGACCAGGCCGAGGAAATACGGCAATGCCGACACCACGAGCAGCAGAACGATGGTCGCGGCCCATCCGATCATCGGCAGCGGGCTGGCCACCACCGCGCGGACGCTGGTGACCATCGCTGTGACGAAATCGACGTCGCGATCGAGCAGCAGCGGGAACGAGACCGCTGTCAGCGAGAACAGCACCAGAGCGAGCCCTGCCCCGACGCAATTGCCGACCGCGAGAAATACCAGCCCTTCATTGGTGGTGAGCACCGCCGAGATGAACTCCTGCAGGCTACCGAACGAAGCGCCGACGCCGAGGAACAGCGCAATCAGCAGTCGGACCTGATACATCCAGATCACGAACAGGAATAGCGTGACAAACGCCATCCAGCCGAGCTCGCTGCGGCTGCGCATCAGCCCGATGATCTGCAGCCAGGATGGCCTCGTCCCGGCTTCGCGCTGCCGGCTGACTTCATACAGCCCGAGCGCCACGAATGGTCCGATCAGCGCGAACCCGGCGGCGAGCGGATAGGCCAGATACACCATATGGAAGGCGGTGAGACAGGCGAGGATCAGGAGTCCGCCCACGGCATAGAACGCACCGAAGGCAAGACCATAAAGCGGCGCGGCCTGAAAATCGCGCAGTCCTTGTCCGAACGCTTCAGCAATGTCGGCGATCGTAATTCGCCGCACCACAGGATCAACCTTACCGGAGATCGACATGGTCGCTCCTCCCTGGTTCGTGGGCACCGAACGTTGTTAGTTGAGTGTATTAAGAACCGCACTTTTGCGACCGTCAATCACTTCGCGAAAACACGACGGCTGCCGAGTTGACGTGATGATTAGTTCCTCACTGCATCGCACAACTAATTCGCATCGCAACAGGGACGAAACGAGCGACTTATCCTGTCGTTTCCGGCAATTTTCCGGCTCCGGCAACAACGGCAGCCTGTTTGCGGTGTCCAGGCGGCCGGGCTTTCACACCCCCGTGATCATGTAACCCTGCGCGCCGCGCCAAAGCATTCCGCTGCCTCGACCTTCGAATCGCGGAGCAAGTCGTTTTGAGCGAACCTCGTCTGCAGTTTCGCGATGGAACTTTGTTGTGCACCGCGGTGTTGGCGATCGTGGCGTGGCGATGCCGCGCGCAAGAGCGTTTTCCGATGAATACCCTCGATAGCCCCGCCTCCGCAGGCTCCGATCTCGCCGATCCTCAGCCGTCGCCCTCATCGCCTCGCGCTCGTTCTCGGGTCGTCGAGCCCCCCGCCGAGCAGCGCCGGGACCAAGATGACGATCAACAAGACAGCCGGCCGGGCGGCGTGAAGTCACTGATCGGCCGGCATCCGATCGCCGCGATTGCGGTCGTAGTGCTGATCGTCGCCGCGCTCGGCGGCGGGATTGCGTGGTGGCTGCACGCCCGCAACTTCGAAACGACTGACGACGCCTTCATCGACACCCGCTCGGTGCTGATCAGCCCGCAGGTCACCGGCGCCATCACCCAGGTCGCCGTCACCGACAACGAGGTCGTCAAAGCCGGTCAACTCCTGGCCAAGATTGATCCGCGCGACTATCAGGCCGCGGTCGATCAGGCGGCCGCGCAGATCCAACAGGCACAGGCGTCGATCGACAATTTCACCGCGCAGATCGCAGCCCAGAAGGCGCAGATCGATGCCGCAGCCAAACAGGTCACCGAGGCCCAGGCGGCGCTGAAATTCTCCGGCGAGGAGAACCAGCGCTATCAGGATCTCGTCGACAATGGCGCAGGCACGGTGCAGCGCGCCCAGCAGGCACAGTCCGATTTCACCTCCAAGAAAGCCGCGCTCGACGCCGCGGAGGCCGCGCAAGTCGCGGCGGAACGCCAGATCGACGTGCTGCGCGCGCAGCGGGAATCCGCGCAGGCCCAGCTCCGGGCCGCGCAGGCGCAGAAGGAAACCGCCGACATCAATCTGCAACGCACCGAACTGCGCGCACCGACAAACGGCCGGATCGCCAAACTGACGGGCGCAGTCGGCGCGCTGGCCTCGTCCGGTCAGTCGATCATGGTGCTGGTGCCGCTCGACGTCTGGGTGACCGCCAACTTCAAGGAAACTCAGCTCCAGCACATGAAACCCGGTCAGCCGGTCGAGATCACCGTCGATGCCTATGGCCGCAGCTTCAAGGGCCATGTCGGCAGCATCCAGGCCGGCAGCGGCACCGCTTTCAGTCTGTTGCCCGCGGAGAACGCCACCGGCAACTGGGTGAAGGTGGTGCAGCGCGTGCCGGTCAAGATCACGTTCGATCAGCGCCCCGACATCGAGCTCGGCCCGGGCATGTCGGTCGAGGTGAGCGTGACCGTCAAACCTTGAGTACACAGCGATGGCGGATGCCGAAGCCGTAGGCGAGTATGGCAATTCCCCCTGGGGGATTGCGGTTCTGGTGTCGGTCGCGACCTTCATGGAGGTGCTGGACACCACCATCGCCAACGTCGCGCTGCGCTACATCGCCGGCGGCCTCGCGGTGTCGAACGATCAGGCGTCGTGGGTGGTCACCACCTATCTGGTGGCGAATTCGATCGTGCTGTGCGCGTCCGGCTGGATCGCCGAGATGTTCGGCCGCAAGAACTTCTTCATCGTCTGCATAGCGCTGTTCACGCTGTCGTCGTTCCTGTGCGGCATGGCGTGGAGCCTGAACTCGCTGCTGCTGTTCCGCCTGATGCAAGGGCTCGCCGGCGGCGGCATGACGCCGGTGGCACAATCGATTCTCGCGGCGGCGTTTCCACCGTCCAAGCGAAGCCAGGGCTTCGCGCTGTACGGCATCGCGGTGGTGGTGGCTCCGGTCGTGGGGCCGACGCTGGGCGGCTGGCTCAGCGACAACCTGTCGTGGCACTGGTGCTTCCTGATCAACGTGCCGGTCGGGCTGGTGTCGTTGGTGCTGATCTATCTGATCATTCCGGCTTCGGAAGCACAGAAGAAGGCGCGCGCCAAATTATGGGCCAAGGGACCGAATTTCGACGTGATCGGCTTCCTGCTGGTGGCGACATTCCTCGGCTCGCTCGAAGTCGTGCTCGACCGCGGCCAGGTCGAAGACTGGTTCTCGTCGAGCTTCATCGTCACCTTCGCGGTGGTGTCGGTTCTATCGCTGCTGCTGTTCGTGCCGTGGGAAATGACCCGCAAGACGCCGCTGATCGACATCAAGATGCTGACCGGCCGGCAATTCGGGAGCTGCTTCATCATCATGCTGGCGACCGGTGCGCTGCTGATCGCGACCACGCAGATCCTGCCGCAACTGCTGCAAGCGCTGTACGGCTACACCGCGACACTGGCCGGTCTGGTGATCTCGCCGGGCGGCCTGGTGACGATGGTGATGATGTTGATCGTCGGGCGCCTCGGCAAGGTGCAGCCCCGCTGGCTGATCGCGATCGGCGCGGCGATCTGCGCCGGTGCGATGATCGACCTGACATGGCTCTCGCCGGGCGCCGATTTCTCGTATTTCGCGTGGTCGCGGATGTATCTCGGCGTCGGCCTGCCGCTGATCTTCATTCCGATCACCACCGCCTCCTACGACGGCATTCCGGCGTCGAAGACCGACCAGGCTTCTGCGCTGATCAACCTCGCCCGCAATTTCGGCGGCTCGATCGGCGTCTCGATCAGTCAGACCGTGCTGGCGCAACGCGAACAGTTTCACCAGAGCCGGCTGGTGGAGAACATCGGCTCGTGGAATCCGTTCTTCCACAGCACGCTGGCCCAACTCGAAGCCTATCTGAAGAGCCAGAACGCGACCGGCAACACCGCCGGCACCGCGATGGCGATGATCGGCGAGACCGTCAGCGCTCAGGCGTCGTATCTGGCCTATATCGACGTGTTCGTCGCCCTCGCCGCCATCGCTTTGCTGATGATCCCGCTCGCGTTGTCTCTGCGCAGCGTCGATCGTAGCGCCAAGCCGGCGATGGGACACTGAGGCCTGCGACCGGATTGAAAGACGGCGGCCGGGCGTTCCGATAGCGACTTCCTCATTACGAGCGAAGCGAAGCAATCCAGCCCCACGCGCGGAGCATGGATTGCCTCGTCGCGACGCTCCTCGAACGAGGTCGACCTCGTGCACAGCGCGCTACATCGCCCCGCCCTTGCGGAGAGAGGTTACGCAGTGCACGTGGTGAGCACCTTCGAGCTGCGCAACGCGAACGCGAACTAACCCGTCAGCGCCGCTTTGACCATGCCGCTGGCCTTGCCGAAGTCCATCTGGCCTGCGTACTGCGCCTTCAGGGCGCCGATCACCTTGCCCATGTCCTTGATGCCGGCGGCACCGGTCTCGGCGATGATGGCGGCGATCGCGGCCTTGACCTCGTCGTCGGACATCTGCTGCGGCAAGTAAGCCTGGATCACAGCGATCTCGGCGCGCTCCTGGTCGGCGAGCTCGGCGCGGCCGCCCTGATCGTACAGCGCGACCGATTCCTGACGCTGCTTGATCATCTTTTGCAGCAGGCTGAGCAGATCGCCATCGGAAAGCGGCGGCTTGCCCTGGCCGCGGGCTTCAATGTCGGCGTTCTTGATGGTCGAGTTCACCATCCGCAGGGTCGACAGCTTGCGCTCGTCCTTGGCCTTCATCGCCTCTTTCACGGCGGTGTTGATGTCATCGCGCAGCATGTCGGGCTCCTTCGCATCTTGGACGGGACCGTCATTGCGAGCGAAGCGAAGCAATCCAGCGCTCCGCATGCGGGACTCTGGATTGCTTCGTCGCTGCGCTCCTCGCAACGACGAGGAGACGGTTTTCGGGCCTGATGTAGGCGGTTCGGCCGCCTGAAACAACTCTAGTTCCGCAGCCAGTCCGCGAGCGCGGCGGCGGTGGCGGCGGACTGCTCGATCTGCGGCAGATGCCCACAATCGTGAATGATCGTCAGCTTGGCGCCTTTGATCCCGTCCGCCATCTCGTGCGACAGGCTGTTCGGGATGGTCGAGTCGCTGTCGCCGGAGATCACAAGGGTCGGGCAGCGGACCGTGCCCAGAGTGGGCCGTGAATCGGCGCGGGCGATGATCGCCCGCTGTTGGCGGACGAAGCCGGCGGCGCCGACGTCGTCGCCCATATCGTGGACGATCCTCTGCAGCGCGGCGTCCTCGCGGCGTGACGGGTGAACAAAGCCGGGATACAGCTCGTCCAGCACCGCGTGCAGCCGACCGGCCTCGGCTTCCCCGATCTGCCGGGTGCGGCGCTCGGTGGCTTCCGGACTGTCGGGCCGGGCCTGGGTGTTGATCAGCGCCAGCTTGGCGACCCGGTCCGGCGCCTGACGCATGATCTCGAACGCGATGTAGCCACCCATCGAGTGCCCGGCGAGCGCGAACCGCGCCGGCGCCTCGGCGAGGATTCGCCGGGCGATCGCCGCCATGCTGTCGTCGCGGATGTGGTTGGCGACCGTCACCGGTGAGCCGCAGGCCCATAGCGCGGGGAGGATCGGGGCGTAGATCCGCGGCGAACCCGCCAGACCGGGCACCAGCACCACCGGCAATGATGTGTCCATTCCACCTCTCCCCGCGCACGATTCTGCCCCTGCGCCCGCCGCGGAGCCTAGGACAGCCAAATTCCCTGTCAAATCTCGTCCAAAAGCGAACAATTGGACGGGTTGGCCACTTTGACGTCGGCAGCGCCCGCGACTATGTAGTGCGCTCATGACCAATTCAGCATCCCATCCCGCTTGGCCGGACCACAAGCCGACCGCGCTGCTCGTGCTCGCCGATGGCACCGTGTTCGAGGGCTTCGGCCTCGGCGCAGAGGGCCACGCCGTCGGCGAGGTCTGCTTCAACACCGCGATGACCGGCTACGAGGAGATCCTCACCGATCCGTCCTACGCCGGGCAGCTCATCACCTTCACCTTCCCGCATATCGGCAACGTCGGCACCAACGACGAGGATATCGAGACGGTGAACATGGCGGCGACGCCGGGCGCGCGCGGCGTGATCCTGCGCAGCGCCATCACCGACCCGTCCAACTACCGCTCCTCGAAGCACCTCGACGCCTGGCTTAAGGCGCGCGGCATCATCGGCCTGTCGGGCATCGACACCCGCGCGCTGACCGCGCTGATCCGCAGCAAGGGCATGCCCAATGCGGTGATCGCGCATTCGCCGAGCGGCGAGTTCGACCTGCACGCGCTGAAGGAAGAAGCGCGCGAGTGGCCGGGCCTCGAAGGCATGGACCTGGTGCCGATGGTCACCTCCGGCCAGCGCTTCACCTGGGACGAAACGCCATGGGCGTGGGGCGAGAGCTTCGGCCGGCAGGAGAGCCCTGAGTTCAACGTCGTCGCGATCGACTACGGCATCAAGCGCAACATCCTGCGGCTGCTCGCCGGCGAAGGCTGCAAGGTCACCGTGGTGCCCGCCACCACCTCGGCCGAAGACATCCTGGCGATGAAGCCGGACGGCGTGTTCCTGTCGAACGGCCCGGGCGACCCGGCCGCGACCGGCACATACGCGGTGCCGGTGATTCAGAAGGTGATCGAGACCGGCGTGCCGACCTTCGGCATCTGCCTCGGCCACCAGATGCTCGGCCTCGCGCTCGGCGGCAAGACCGTGAAGATGCATCAGGGCCACCACGGCGCCAATCATCCGGTCAAGGATCTCACCACCGGCAAGGTCGAGATCACCTCGATGAACCACGGCTTCGCGGTCGACAAGACCACCCTGCCTGGCAACGTGCAGCAGACCCATGTGTCGCTGTTCGACGACAGCAATTGCGGCATCGCGCTGGCCGACAAGCCGGTGTTCTCGGTGCAGTATCACCCCGAGGCGTCGCCCGGCCCGCAGGACTCGCACTATCTGTTCCGCCGCTTCGCCGATCTGATGCGCGCGAAGAAGGCTGCGGCCTAAGCCTTCCATTTGTTCGACGAGTCATTCCGGGGCGCTCGCGCAAGCGAGCGAATCCGGAAGCTCGCGCGCATAACAAACCTCGGGATTCCGGGTTCGCCGCTGCGCGGCGCCCCGGAATGACGGGGCGGCGCCCACTGGCGCACCGGCCGCTGCTTTGGTATGATCGACATCATCCCATCAGAAGGAGCACCGCCATGGACGCGCGCAGCGACAAGACCACCGAATACGGCGTAGTGCCGATGGAGGTGATGGCGTCGATGTCGGGGCTCGATTTCGTGCGCGGCATCTTTGGCGGCACCCTGCCGCAGCCGCCGATCATGCAGACGGTCGAGCCGTTCGACTGCACCGCCGACGCGGGCGAGATCGTGATGCATTCGGTGCCGACGCTGCGCCACTACAACCCGATCGGCTCGGTGCACGGCGGTTACGCCGCCATACTGCTGGATTCAGCGATGGGGCTCGCAGTGCAGAGCATGCTGAAGGCCGGCCAGGGCTATACCACGCTGGAATTCAAGATCAGCTTCGTGCGCGGCATGAGCGCCGACAGCGGCGTGGTGCGCACGGAAGGCCGCACCTTCAACGTCGGGCGCCGCGCCGCCACCGCCGAAGCCCGTATTCTCGATAGCAACGGCCGGATGCTGGCGCACGCCACGACGACGTGCCTGGTGTTCGACCTGCCGCGCACGGAACCAAAAGGAACTACGTCGGCGGCGTGACGTTGTCCCGGCGTGATCAAATCCAACGCCGGAGACCTCATGTCGCTCGCCCGCGACCAGATCAAGCCGCTGCTCCACCGCTTCGACGACGATGGATTGATCCCCAACAATCCTATGCCGCTGCTGCTGTACAAGCGTGCCGTGGACATCGCGGGCGGCCATCCGGAACAGGCGATCGAGGATCTGTTCGAAGCCAATGGCTGGGGCGAACATTGGCGCAATGGCATCTACGATTATCAACACTATCACGCGACCGTCCATGAGGCGCTCGGCGTGGCGCGCGGTCGAGCGCTCGTGCTGTTCGGCGGCGAACAGGGCGAGGCGATCGAATTACGCCCCGGCGACATCGCCGTGCTTCCGGCCGGCACCGGTCACAAATGCGTCTTCGCCAGCCACGATTTTCGAGTGGTCGGTGCATATCCGCCAGGCGCAACCATGCAGGTGACGCGGCCGACCCCGGACAATTACCGCAGCGCGCTGAAAACCATTCCAGAAGTGCCGCTCCCGGAGACTGACCCGGTGTTCGGCAAGGACGGGCCGCTTCCGACACTTTGGCGGAAGTAAGCGCCGCTTTTCAGAAGTTCGCAGACGCTCCCATTCACCACTCCCCGCACGCGGGAGAGGTCGGATCGCGAAGAAATCCGCGTGAGGAGGCGCCTCCGCGAGGCCGAGAGTCTGAAAAGTCGAAGCAGCTTCTCAGTGCGCTTGTCGACCCTCACCACAACCCTCTCCCCGCGAACGGCGGGGAGAGGGAGTTCGCAGCGCTTGAGTAAGTTCTTTTCTCAAATAGGCTCGTCTCGAGCCCTCTCCGTTACGCCTCGTTGGCACCTTCCTGGCGAGTGGCTTCGAACAGGAACCAGGTGCGCTTTTCGGTTTCGTCGATGTAGTTCTCCAGCAGACCGGCGCTGGCCGCATCCTTGCACTCGTCGACGATCTCGTGCGCCTTGCGCATCGCAGCAGCGACCTTCTTGTTGTCGTTCATCAGCTCGCGCAGCATCTCGCGCGGCGGAACGTAGTCGTCGTTGTTGTCCTGGATGGTCTGCAGCTTGGAGATGTGGCCGATCGACCGCAGCGTTGTGCCGCCGACCTTGCGGACGCGCTCGGCGAGCTCGTCGGTGGTAGCCAGGATCTGCGCTGACTGTTCGTCCAGCAACAGGTGATAGTCGCGGAAGTGACGGCCGCTGATGTGCCAATGGAAATTCTTGGTCTTCAGATACAGCGCGAAGGAATCGGCCAGCAGGCCGTTCAGGGCGGTCGAGATCTTGTCCACCGCCTGCTGCGGCAGATCGGTCGGGGTGTCGAGTTCAGGGGCGACGGGGGCGGATTTGGATTTGGTCACGATATTTGTCCTGCGGTGATGCGGTTGACGGCGAAGGGGCGAATGCAACGGTCAGGCGGGGTGGCAGCGGCCCGGCCCATCCAAGCGGTTGGCAAAATCGTCGTCTTGGATGTTTCGGCTGTGCATTGGTGTTTCCCGCGAAACACGTTAGACCCCTCGACAACGCGTGGCGTGCGGTGGCGTTCCATAGATGGAACAGCTATGCAAAAGCCGCGTGCGCTGCACCGATCGGCCCCGGATGGCCGCGTTCGGCCTGGTTTCGGCGGGTTTCGAGGTCACCGGATGGACGACTGGATCGACTATTACGACTCCACCCACACGATCTATGTCAGCAATCGCCATCGTGACGTGCATTTTGCCGAAATCGCTCGCGACATCACCGGCTACATCCCGTCCCCTGGCGCGGTGGTGCTGGATTATTCCTGCGGCGAAGCGCTGTCGGCGCCGAGCATCGCGGACTCCTGCGGCAAGCTGATCCTGGCCGAGCCCGCCCCCGGGGTGCGCGGCCGGCTGATCGCCCGCTACGCGCTCAACACAAAGATCCGAGTGCGATCGCTGGACGATCTGCGCACCATGCCGGACGGCTCGGTCGACCTGGTGGTAATGAATTCGGTGGCGCAATACATGACGCCGGCCGAACTTGATCAAGCCTTCGCGGTGATCCGGCGCCTGCTGTCGCCGCCCGGCAGCCTTGTGCTCGGCGATATTCTCCGCCCCGAGGTCGGGATGCCGCGCGACGTGCTGGCGCTCCTGCTGATGGCGCGCCGTCATGGCTTCCTGAAGGATGCGCTGTGGGGGCTGGCGAGGACCGCGCTGTCCGATTATCGGGAACTGCGAACCAAGATCGGCCTGCAGCGCTACAGCGAGGCCGAGATGCTGGCCAAGCTCACCGCCGCCGGCTTCACCGCCCGCCGCGCCGAGCACAACATCGGCCACAATCCGTGGCGGATGACGTTCGTGGCGACCAAGGCAGAGTAGCCGACTGATCGCTGCTACTCTGCCTGCTCACTGCCTGGGGCGCCCTCACCCCAGCCCTCTCCAGCAAGCGGGAGAGGGAGTGCTCAGTGCCTGGGGTAGGTCATTGTTCTTGCGCGCCCGCTTTTTGCGCACGGCGTCGCCGCGCGCACGGCGAGCCCCCTCTCCCGCGAGCGGGAGAGGGTTGGGGTGAGGGCGACGCGGAGACGGCCTCGCTTTGCTACACTACAACGCTCAGCCGCTTCGCTGCCCTGGTGATGCCGGTGTAGAGCCAGCGGGCGCGAGAGTCCTGGAACGCGAAGCTTTCGTCGAACAGCACGACGTCGTCCCATTGCGAGCCCTGCGACTTGTGCACGGTGAGTACATAGCCGTAATCGAACTCGTCGTAGGGCTTGCGTTGATCCCAGCTGATATCCTCGATGCCGCCGGCGAAGCACTCGTTGCGCACCGAAACCTTAGTCAGCCGGCCGCCGAAATCCTCGTCGGGCGTCACCCGCAGGGTGATGATCTTGGTCTTGATCGGCGAGCGTGATTTCACCCGCCACAGCCCGCCATTGAACAGCGCCTTCTTGCGGTTGTTGCGCAGGCACACCAGCTTGTCGCCGCCGACCGGAAACGGGTCCTCGATGTTCAGCCGCTGCCGGAAACGCGCGTTGTAGGCACGTCGGGTGTTGTTGCGGCCAACCAGCACCTGATCGGCATCCATCACCCGCTGCGGATCGAGCTGATCGCGGCTCACCACCTCGGTGTCGCCGTAGCGCCCGCGCTCGAGTCCTCTGCCCTCGCGCACGTCCATCGACAGCCGCACGATCGGATCATCCTGCGCCTGGCGATGCACCTCGGTCAGCATCACGTCGGGCTCGGCATTGGTGAAGAAGCCGCCGCCCTGAATCGGCGGCAATTGCGCAGGGTCGCCGAGCACGAGCAGCGGACAGTCGAACGACATCAGGTCGCGGCCCAGTTCCTCGTCGACCATCGAACACTCGTCGATCACGATCAGTTTGGCCTTGGAGGCCGGCGCGTCGTCCCACAGCTCGAAGCTCGGCTGCTCGACGCCGCTCTCCTTGGTGCGATAGATCAGCGAATGGATGGTGGAGGCGTCGTCGCAGCCCTTGTTGCGCATCACCAGCGCCGCCTTGCCGGTGAAGGCGGCGAACTTCACCTCGCCCGACACGCCCTCGGCGATCTCGCGCGCCAGCGTGGTCTTGCCGGTACCGGCATAGCCGAACAGCCGGAACACCAGCGGCGTACCGTTGCGGCCGGGCTTGGCCTTCAGCCAAGCGCCGACGGCTTTCAAAGCCTCGTCCTGAACAGGGGTGAAGGTGGTCATCTTGCTCGCGGATGAATCGAAGGCGAGGCCAGCCCCGCTACGATTCGCACGCTAGCTGTTCGTGCCGCCAGTGCAAGCCGGCGAACGCACCGTGTCACCTACTGCCAGCCCGGCACACCGCGCATGTCCGGCAGGTGGTGAGCGATGCCCTTGTGGCAGTCGATACAGGTCTTTTCACCGTTGAACAGGTAGGCGGAATGGGCGACAGCGGCGCGCGGCGACTGCTTGGTGACGTCCATCGATTCGGTGCTGTGGCAGTTGCGACATTCCAGCGAATTATTCGCCTTGAATCGCGCCCATTCGTGCAGCGCCAGCTCCAGACGGCGGTCGGCGAACTTCTCGGGCGTATCGATCGAACCGAACAGATGCCCCCAGACCTCCTTCGAGGCCTGCATCTTGCGGCCGATCTTGTCGGTCCAATTGTGCGGCACATGGCAGTCCGGGCAGGTCGCACGCACGCCTGAGCGGTTGGAGAAGTGAATGGTGGACTTCAGCTCAGCGAATACATTGTCGCGCATCTCGTGACAGCCGGTGCAGAACTTCTCCGTGTTGGTCGCCTCCAGCGCGGTGTTGAAGCCGCCCCAGAACACCACGCCGGCGACGAAACCGGCGATCACCAGCGCCCCGAGGCTGAACACAGAACTCGGCCGGCTCAGCACATGCCACAGCTCCCGCAGAAACCCACGGCGGCCTTCGCGCGGCGCCCCGTGCGGCGCCGAAGACGGGTCAGTCGTCGTCATCGCCGCGCTCCCGGCGCCGCCGCATTCAGGAGCGAGTCGATATCGATGAAGTCGTTTTCGACGGGCGCCCGGACGACGTGCTGCGGCACATGGCATTGCGTGCAAAAGTAGCGCCGCGGCGACACCGTGGCGAGAAACTGCCCTTCTCGATCCATGAAGTGGGTGATGCTCAGCATCGGCGCTCGCGACTCGCCGGTGCGGGCGCGGGCGTGACAGCTCAGGCATTTGTTGCTGTTGAGGTCGATCTGATAACCGTCGGTGCTGTGCGGAATCACCGGCGGTTGCTCTGGATAGTTACGCACTTCGCGCTCGGCGGAATTCTTGAGCGGCGTGATCAGCGGAGCCGGTGCCACTTCGTCGAGCGGCGTGGTGCCGCGCAGCGGCGATGAAAGGGGCTCCGCGATCAGCGAGGTTGCGCTCGCGCTCACGACGACGGCCAGCGCAACGAAGAACCGGCGGACGCTTTTGAATCGGATCTTCATGGCGTTCACACCTTCTCGATGCGCACGGCGCATTTCTTGAAGTCGGTCTGCAGCGAGATCGGATCGGTGGCGTCCAGCGTCACCTTGTTGATCAGCTTGGACTCGTCGAACCACGGCACGAACACCAGGCCACGCGGGGGCCGGTCGCGACCGCGGGTCTCGACCCGCGCGCGGATGAAGCCACGCCGCGATTGCACCTTGACCTCGTCGCCGCGGTGCAGCTTCAGCGCCGATGCGTCGTCGGGGTGAATGAAGCAGACCGCTTCCGGGAACGCCTTGTAGAGTTCGGGCACCCGCCGCGTCATCGTGCCGGAATGCCAGTGCTCCAGCACGCGGCCGGTCGACAGCCAGAACGGATAGTCCGTATCCGGCGATTCCGCCGGCGGCTCGTAGGGCAGCGCGAAAATCCGGGCACGGCCATCCCTGTGGCCGTAAAACTGCACTCCGCTGCCACTGCCGACATAAGGATCGGAGCCCTCGCGAAACCGCCAGCGAGTCTCCTGACCGTTGACCACCGGCCAGCGCAGCCCACGCTCCTTGTGATACATATCGAACGGCGCGAGATCGTGGCCGTGGCCGCGGCCAAAACTGGCGTATTCCTCGAACAGCCCCTTCTGCACGTAGAAGCCGAACTCGTTGGATTCCTGATTGAGGTGGCCAGCTTCGAGATCCGACACCGGATATTTGTCGACCTGACCATTGCGATACAGCACGTCGTACAGAGTCTTTCCGCGAACCTCCGGCTTTTTGGCGATCAGGTCCTCGGGCCACACCTCCTCGACCGTGAAGCGCTTGGAGAACTCCATCAACTGCCACAGGTCGGAGCGAGAGTCGCCCGGCGCACTGACGAGTTGGTGCCAGAACTGGGTTCGGCGTTCGGCATTCCCGTAAGCGCCCTCCTTCTCCACCCACATGGCGGTCGGAAGGATCAAGTCGGCCGCGAGAGCAGTGACCGACGGATAGGCGTCCGACACCACGATGAAATTCTCGGGGTTGCGATAGCCGGGATAAGTCTCTTCGTTGGTGTTCGGACCGGCCTGCAGATTGTTGTTGACCTGAATCCAGTAGGCGTTGAGCTTGCCGTCCTTCAGCATCCGGCTCTGCAGCACGGCGTGATAGCCGGGCTTGTCCGGAATGGTGCCCTCCGGCAGCTTCCAAATCCGCTCGGCCACGTCGCGATGCGCCTTGTTGGTCACCACCATGTCGGCCGGCAGGCGGTGTGAGAAGGTGCCGACCTCGCGCGCGGTGCCGCAGGCCGACGGCTGACCGGTGAGCGAGAACGGACTGTTGCCGGGCTCTGAGATCTTTCCGGTCAGCAGGTGGATGTTGTAGACGAGGTTGTTGGCCCACACCCCGCGGGTGTGCTGATTGAAACCCATGGTCCAGAAGCTGGTGACCTTGACCTTCGGGTCGGCATACAGCTCGGCCATCGCCAGGATGCGCCCCGCCGGCACGCCGGACATCTGCGCGGCCTTCTCGATCGTGTAGTCCGAGACGAACTTGGCGTACTCCTCGAACGTCATGTCGGTGGAGTCGTTGGCTTTGGCGGCGCCGGTCGCCGCCTTCTGCAGCGGATGCTCCGGCCGCAGACCGTAGCCGATGTCGGTCTGGCCGCGCTTGAACACGGTGTGCTTGTCGACGAAATCGCGATTGACCCGGCCGGTGGTGATGATGTGGTTGGCGATGGCGTTGAGCAGATACAAATCGGTCTGCGGCTTGAACACCATGCCGATGTCGGCCAGCTCGAACGAGCGATGCTCGAAGGTCGACAGCACCGCGACCTTGACGTGCGGCGCCGACAGCCGCCGGTCGGTGACGCGCGTCCACAGCAGCGGATGCATCTCCGCCATGTTGGAGCCCCACAGCACGAACGCGTCGGCGGCCTCGATGTCGTCGTAACACCCCATCGGCTCGTCGATGCCGAAGGTCCGCATCATGCCCGCCACCGCGGAGGCCATGCAGTGCCGCGCGTTTGGATCAATGTTGTTGGAGCGGAAGCCGGCCTTGAACAGCTTCGACGCGGCATAGCCTTCCCACACCGTCCACTGCCCGGAGCCGAACATGCCGACTCCGCTCGGGCCGCGCTTCTTCAGCGCCGACTTGAATTTCTCGGCCATGACGTCGAACGCCTCGGTCCACGACACCGGGGTGAACTCGCCGTTCTTGTCGTACACGCCGTTCGTCTTGCGCAGCATCGGCTGCGTCAGGCGATCGTGGCCGTACATGATCTTCGAAAGGAAGTAGCCCTTCACGCAGTTGAGGCCGCGATTGACCTCCGACTTGGAGTCGCCGTGGGTAGCGACGACGCGTCCGTCCTTGGTGGCGACCATCACACTGCAGCCGGTGCCGCAGAAGCGGCACGCCGCCTTGTCCCATTTCAGTTCGGAGCTGGACCGCTCGGTGACGAGGTTGGCGGCGGCGGCGGGCAGCGTCACCCCGCCGGCGAGCGCCGCCATCGCGGCGGCTTCGAGTTTCAGCACCTGGCGGCGATCGAGTTTGGTCGTGCTCATCAGTCTGTCCTTCGGTCGCGGTGCTTAGTTGGCCTCGAGGGCGTGAAACACCAGCGAGGCGGCATACACATCCGGCAGCAGCGAGATGGTCGTGAGGCGCTCGCCGATCTGACCGGCGGACGGTGCATCGATCACCACGACGAGCTTGCCGCGCGGATCGCGACCGTGAACTTCGCAGCCATCGAGCGCGACGATCGCGGCTTCGACTTCGGCGAGCCGGTCCGGCCGCGCCTGAACCAGAATGCTGGCGATCTCGCCCCCGGGTGGCCTGACCACCGGATCCGGATTGGCGAGCCGGCCGGCGAACAGCGACCGGCGATCGATGGTGTGCTGGGTCATGGTCGATGCTCCAATCGATTTCAGTGGGTCGGGGGCCCGGCGATGCTCTGATAGATCCACACGCCGAGGCCGTAGCTGCCGACAGCGCCGACCGCGAGTGCGGGCATCAGCACGAAGGTGAGGAACACGAAGGCGAAGATCTCCATGCGCCGACGGCGCATGCGATCGCCGCCGCCTTGGCGGTGAGCCGACATGATGAATCTCGGGGGAAGGGATAAGGATGGCCGGCATCGGGGCCGGTGCCCGGCGGTAAAATGCTCTGTTCAGGCAAGGACGGCTTGAGCTAGATCAAACATCCGCGCGTTCGTCGGCTTCGTCGGCAATCTTGCAGGACTGTCCGGCCGCACCTATGACAACGACATGAAGAGACTGGCGATCTGGGCATTTTATGGGGTCGGTGCGCTCGCCTGCGCTTATCTGGCCCTATATGCTTATTCGGTGCTGACGGCGCCGAAGCTGACACCGGGTGACCCGATCCGAATCTTCCGTAACCCGGACGCACCGAAATACTCGTGAGCATCGCGCGACGCCGGCGCGCGTGACCTCTTCCTGCACGGGCAAGCGAGCAAGCTGCTCGCCGACGAGGAACGGCCGCGCCTCATTGCGGACGGCGCGTCTTCGATCTTGATACTTCGCGCGAGCTTATTGCCGTCATTCCGAGGCGCGCTGGAGCACGCCCCCAAATCCATCCCCCTGACGTCTGCATGAAAAGACGCAGCCGCCGCTTATCGACATCGGCCCTGTTGGATCGCGATTCTGGACTTGCGTGCCATCGGGGACGACGGACAGGGGGCCGGTCACTCCAGGCTCGTGCCTGCGGCGGTCACAAGAATAACGGAGCTTGAAGTTGCCCGCTCCGCCCCGCCTCCTTTCAGGAGGAGGGGCGGAGGAGAGACCTTTCCAGAGGGGACCGGAGGACTCTCTTCAGGGCGAGACAGGACGCTGCGCGGCGCTCAGGCGGTCTGCACGAAGGCGCGCGGTTCGCCGCCACCGGCGGGCGGGATCGGCAGGCCGCCGTCGGCATATTCGTTGAGCTTGTTGCGCAGCGTGCGGATCGAGATGCCGAGGATGTTGGCAGCGTGGGTGCGGTTGCCGAGGCAGTGCTTCAGCGTCTCCAGAATCAGATCGCGTTCGACGTCGGCGACAGTGCGGCCGACCAGCGCGCGGGTGACCTGCTCGGCGGCGAAAGTGGCGTGCGCCACCGCCGCAGGCGTCTTCGCCTGATCGAGCCGATCGCCATCGGGCGTGATGATCGCCTCGGGACCGATCTCGTCGCCCTGCGCCATCAGCACCGAGCGATGGATGGTGTTCTCCAGTTCGCGGACATTGCCCGGCCAGCGATTGGTGGTGAGCACGCGGCGCGCTTCCGCCGACAACGGACGGAGCGGCACGCCGTTGGCGTCGGCGTATTTCTTGGCGAAGTGCTGCGCCAGCTCGAGGATGTCGGCCGGCCGCTCGCGCAGCGGCGGAATCTTCAGATTGACGACGTTGAGCCGGAACAGCAGATCCTCGCGGAACGTACCTTCGCGCACCGCTTCGGACAGATTGCGATTGGAGGTGGCGAGGATGCGGATGTCGACCGGCACCGGATTCTTGCCGCCGACGCGGTCGATCACCCGTTCCTGAATTGCGCGCAGCAGCTTGGATTGCAGCCGCACATCCATCTCGGAGATTTCGTCGAGCAGCAGCGTACCGCCAGTGGCTTCCTCGAATTTGCCGATGCGGCGCGCCACCGCGCCGGTGAAGGCCCCCTTCTCGTGACCGAACAGTTCGGACTCGAGCAGATGCTCGGGGATTGCTGCGCAGTTGATGCTGATGAACGGCTTCTTGGCGCGGTTCGAACGGCTGTGGACGTAGCGCGCCAGCACCTCCTTGCCGGTGCCGCTCTCGCCTGTAATCATCACCGAGGCGTCGGAAGCGGCGATTTGCTGTGCCAGCTTCACCACCTTCGCCATCGCGTCGTCGCGATACACCAGTTCGCGGGAATCGTTGGCCACCGCAGCCAGCACCGCAGCGATCAGCTCCGGATCCGGCGGCAGCGGGATGTACTCCTTGGCGCCGGCGTGGATCGCGGCGACCGCGGCGCGGGCATCGGAGGCAATGCCGCAGGCGACGATCGGCACATGGATGTGCTCGGCTTCCAGCCGCATCACCAGATCGCGAATATCGAGCGCGACATCGACCAGCAGCAGGTCGGCGCCCTTGCCGCCGCGCAGTACCCGCATCGCCTGTTCGTTGTCGTCGGCGTGGGTGACCGACGCGCCGTTGTCGATCGCGATCTTGGTCGCGGTGGTGAGCTGGCCCTTCAGGGTGCCGACAATGAGAAGCCGCATGGGTTGCTCCTGGATATCCTTCCGCGCGAAATCCGCGCGCTTCGCGTTTAGGTGTCCGCCTTGATGATTTCCGTCATGGTGACGCCGAGCTTGTCCTCGACCAGCACGACTTCACCGCGCGCCACCAGACGGTTGTTCACATAGATGTCGATCGCCTCGCCGACGCGGCGATCGAGCTCCAGCACCGCGCCGGGCCCCAGCTTGAGCAGCTCGCCGACGTCCATCTTCGACCGGCCGAGCACAGCCGAGACCTGCACCGGGACGTCGAACACCGCCTCGAGGTCGGCGGCAACGCGCGAGATTTGTTCGTCGTCCTGATAGCCGACGTCGGCCAGGGGCGGCGAGTCGGTGCCGTTGAGGTCGGGAAGCGGCACCTGGCCGTCATTGTCACCCATGTCTCACCTTCCTCTTGTTATCGGCCGCTGTTGCGGGTCGCCATGTAGCGGCCCACCAATTCGTCGATCTTGGCCTCGATCGTGGCGCGCTCCAGCACCACGCCGCCGTCGGCCCATTCGATCTTGCAGTCACCACCGGCGATTTCCGGATCGGCCAGCAAAACCAGACGGCCGGCGAAGCCGCTCTGCTTGGCGAGCAGCTCGATGCGTTCGCGCGCGGCCTCGTACAGCGCGTCGTTGATCCGCACCACCAGATGCGGCGTCGCCACCAAGTGACGGAAACAATCGCCGACCAGCGCGGTGATCTCGGCGAGCGGCTCGGCGGCGATCAGCTCGCCACACAATTTGCGCGCGGCGGAGATCGCGACTTCGACCGCCTCGGTCTCCATCCGGGTTTCGACACCGCCGATCCCGCTGGCAATGACGTGCATCGCCTGTGCGATCTGCTCCAGCGCCATCGCGCTGCGCCGCTGCGCCTCGACCACGGCCTCGTTCTGACCGGCGGCGAATCCGTTCTGATAGCCGCGCTGCTCGGCGGCGGCGACAGCCTGCGCCAGCTCGGCGGCCCCGATCGTATTCTCGCTGGCCTTTTCCGGTGCCCCGAAATCGTCGTTGAACAGGAATTTCTGCGCGGGAGCTGCCATCAGTACACCAATTCGTCGTCAGCGCGGTTCTTGGTCAGCACGATCTCACCCTTGGCGGCGAGATCCTTGGCGAGATTGACGAGCAGCGCCTGTGCTTCATCGACATCGCGCAGTCGCACCGGACCGAGTGCGGCCATGTCGTCGAGCAGCATCTTGCCGGCGCGCGACGACATGTTGCCGAGGAAGAAGCCGCGGACCTCCTCGTTGGCGCTCTTCAGCGCGATCGCCAGCTTGTCCTTGTCGATGTTGCGCATCAGCGTCTGCGCCGAGCCGGCGTCGAGCTTGACCAGATCGTCGAAGGTGAACATCAGCGCCTTGATGCGCTCGGCGGACTCGCGGTTGTCCTCTTCCAGCGAGGTGATGAAGCGGGTCTCGGTCTGGCGGTCGAAATTGTTGAAGATCTCCGCCATCACCTCGTGGGCGTCGCGGCGGCGGGTCTGCGACAGGTTCGACATGAATTCGGAGCGCAGCGTCTTCTCGACGCTCTCGATCACTTCCTTCTGCACCGACTCCATCCGCAGCATGCGGTTGATGACGTCGAGCGCCATATCCTCGGGCAGGATCGCCAGCACCTTGGCGGCGTGCTCCGGCTTCAGCTTCGACAGCACCACAGCGGTGGTCTGCGGGTACTCGTTCTTCAGATAGTTGGCGAGCACCTCTTCGGAGACGTTGGAGAGCTTCTCCCACATGTTGCGGCCGGCGGGACCGCGGATTTCTTCCATGATGCCCGAGACGCGGTCGGCCGGCAGATATCTCTGCAGCAGCCGCTCGGTGGCGTCGTAGTTGCCCATCAGCGCGCCGGACGCCGACATTCGCGACACGAATTCGAGCAGCAGATCCTCGACGGTTTCCGGCTCGATGGTGCCGAGCGTCGACATCACCGAGGACAGCTCGCGCACTTCGTCGTCGTCGAGCAGGCTCCAGATCTTGCCGCCATATTGTTCGCCGAGCGCCAGCATCAGGATCGCGGCGCGCTTCGGCCCGCTGAGCGGCTTGCTCGGCGGCCGGCCGCTCTGACGCTGCGCCAACGTCGCGACGACGGTGGCGATGTCATCCTGACTGGTTGCTGGGACGGAGGCGTCGGCCATGGCGGATTAAGCGGCGGGTTCGGCCAGCCATTGACGGACAATGGCGGCGGTTTCGTTGGGATTGCGTTCGGCGAGTTCGCCGACCCGATGGACGGACTGGGCGTGGACCTGGCCCTGCACTTGGGCGATGTCGATCATGTTGGGCGCCCCCGGCTGACCATCGGCGCCGATCTGCGGCACGGTGCCGTCGGCCAGCGCCGGCAGGCCGCCCGGCGTTTCCGGCGTCGGGTCGGCGGCGAGGATGCGCTTCATCAGCGGACGGATCACCATGAACAGCACCACCAGACCGAGCAGGAACATCACCCCGAGCTGAATCATGTTCATGATGTCGTCCTTGGTGAACTGGAACATGCCGAGCAGCCCGGCCGGCTCCGGCAGCTTCTCGATCTGCGGCGCCTCGGCGAACTTCAGATTGACCACTTCGACCTGATCGCCGCGCTTCTGTTCGAAGCCGATCGCCGAACGCACCAGCGTGGCGATGCGGTCGAGCTGCTCCTTCGGCCGCTCGGCATAGACCAGCTCGCCCTTGTCGTTCGGGGTGTAGATGCCGTCGACCAGCACCGCGACCGACAGCCGGTTGACGCGGCCGGCTTCGGTGACCTCGGTCTTGGTGGTGCGGGAGATCTCGTAATTGTTGGTCTCTTCCGACTTCTTGCTGACGTCGCGCGGACCGGCGGTCTGGCCTTGATTGTTGCCCGGCAGCTCGTTGTTCACGGTGACCTGACCGTCTGCCGCGGAGGTCGCGGCTGATTCTTCACGGGTCTGGCTCGACCGCAGCACGCGGCCTTCGGGATCGAACTTGTCGGAGGTCTGGGTGATCTTGTTGTAGTCGAAATCGGCCGAGACTTGGACGCGGGCACGACCGGCGCCGACCACCGAGGAGACGATGCCCTCGATCTGGCTACGCAGCCGCTTTTCGAACGCGGCACGGCGTTCGTCGCTGGTGGCGCCTTCTGCGGCCTCGCCGCTGGCCGATCCATCCGCCAAGAGCTGCCCGGCCTCGTCGACGATCGACACCCGCTGCGGCTTCAAACCATTGACGGCCGACGCGACCAGATGTCGGATGGCCCGGACCTGCTGTGGCTCCAGCGCGCCGCGCACGCGCAGCACGATCGAGGCCGACGGCTCCGGCGCCTCGCGCGCGAACAGCGGACGCTCCGGCAACACCAGATGCACCCGCGCCGCCTGCACCCGGTCGATCGCCCGGATGGTGCGCGACAGCTCGCCTTCGAGCGCGCGGAGATGGTTGATGTTCTGAACGAAGCTGGTGGTGCCGAGCGCGTCCGACTTGTCGAAGATCTCGTAGCCGACGCCGCCGCCCTTCGGCAGGCCGCCTTCGGCGAGCTTCATCCGCAGCCGCGTCACTTTGTCCCGCGGCACCATCAGAATCGCGCCGTCGTTGCGCACCTCGTAGGGAATCGCCTGGCGCTCCAGCTCCTTGATGATGCTGGAGGAGTCTTCCATGCTGAGGTCGGTGTACAGCGTCGTCATCTGCGGCTGCGACACCCGCATGATGACGAAGGCGAAGAAGCCGAGCAGTGCAACCGTGACGGCGATCATCGCCATCAGCCGCGCGGCTCCCAAGCCTTTCAGGAAACTCAACAGATTCTGCAAGGACCAGCCCCTCGGATGCACGGCGCGACCGACCGGCGGATCAGCCTCTCCGCACGGCTAGGCAAATCTTGCCTATGGGATGGTTTCCATATGGTTAACGAATCTTAACGGACCGCAAAAACCCTTGAAAATGCTGAAAGCCGGCTTCCCGAAATGGGGCCGGCTTTCGTCAAATCGTCAAAATCTGGAAACGATTGATTTACTGGCGATATTGCTGGATTCGGGTGGTGCGCAGACCGGCCAGACCGTGATGGTCGATCGAGAACTGCCAAGACAGGAACTCGTCCACCGTCAGGGTGTATCGGCTGCACGCCTCTTCGAGGGAGAGCAGACCGCCTCGGACAGCGGCGACGACTTCGGCCTTCCGGCGGATGACCCAGCGCTTGGTGCCGGGTGCAGGCAGGTCGGCGATCGTCAATGGGCTTCCATCGGGCCCGATCACGTATTTTACCCTCGGGCGGTGGGGCTCTGTCATGGCGTACTCACAACTCGCAAAGCACTCAACTCACAGGAATAACCTAGGTGGTCCGGCTTAAAATTTGCCTAAGCGATCTGCAGGATCGCTGCGATCGGTGTTAGTAAAGCGGTAACGATTGGCACCGCGCCTGAGGCGATTACGTGGTCGGGCGACGAGCCACAGGTTGGGCTTTCAGAGCGCCGTTCGATCGTTTAGTGCTGAACCCATGAGTGACGATATCGCGCCGGCAACGATGCCCACGAACGACTCATCATCCGTGACCGTGCCGCCTGTCGCGACAGCCGGCCAAAGTCTGCATGCGGTCGCACTCGACGACGAAACGCTGGGCGCGGTCGATCGATGGGCAGCGCGGCGAGGGCTGTCGCGGGCCGAAGCGCTCGGCCGGCTGATCGAGATCGGCATCGGCGCTGCGCCCGGCGCACGCCCCTCGCAGGCGATCGCACCCGACCGCGCATTCGAACTGGCGACATCGCAAGTTTACGCGCTGATCGATCCGGACGCGCCACTCGAAGAGCGCGACCGGCGTGTCGCGCGACTGACCGAAGGACCGCCGGAATTCGTCGCGGCACGGGTCGATCTGCCGCGCCGCCGCGCCACCGATCTGTTATCGCCCGACGATCCGGCTGTGTGCCAGCCGGTCGCACCCGGCACGCCCCAGCGCCGTGCTACGGATCGATCAGCACTCCCGGATTGAGCATCGCGGCCGGATCGAGCTCGCGTTTGGCGGCGCGTAGCGCGGCGGCGAACAGCTCGGGGCGCTGGCGGTCGTACCACTTGCGATGATCGCGCCCGACGGCGTGGTGATGGGTGATGGTGCCGCCGGCAGCGATCAACGCATCGCTCGCCGCATCCTTGATCGCCTGCCATTGCTCGAGCAGCTCGCCGTGCCGGCCGAGCGCATGAAACGAGAAATACGGCGCGGGCCCGTCCGGATACACATGGGTGAAGCGGCAGGTGACTTCGCCTTTGACTCCGGTCGCATCCAGAATCGCACGTTCGGTCGCGGCCTTGACGCTGTCGTGGAAGCTCTCGAACCGCTCCCAGGTAATCGACGTCTCGAACGTGTCGTTGATCAGCCCGGCGGGGGTGAGGAATTCGCGCGCGTAAGGCATCCGGATGAAAGCGTTGCGCCACAATCCCGCGGCACCTTCGAGATGCGCCGACGACGCCTCGGCTTCCTCCTTGGTGCCGCCGTGATCGGCGCAGCATTCCAGTGCCCGCGCCATCCACGGCTCGACCGGATGATCGCCGCTCTCGAACGCCAGCACCATGATGGCCACACTGCCGTCGGCGGCACCGGTGTTGTAGGCCTCGGCGGGATCGAGGATCCGGCAATTCGACGGATAGAGCCCGGCCTGCGCCACCGCGCGAACCGCGCGCGCCGCAGCGAAGAAGCTCGGGAAGCGCACCGAGGCGCCGGCACGATACGTGGGGCGTGCCTGCAGCCGCATCCACGCCGCCGAGATCACGCCCAGGATGCCTTCGGAGCCGATGAACATCCGGTCCGGGCTCGGGCCGGCGCCAGAGCCCGGCAGCCGCCGCGTTTCGACCACGCCGCGCGGCGTCACCACGCGGAGGCTTTCGACGAAATCGTCGATGTGAGTGTAGAGGCTGGCGAAGTGACCGCCGGAGCGGGTCGCGATCCAGCCGCCGAGCGTGGAGTATTCGAAGCTCTGCGGAAAGTGCCGCAGCGTGACATTGTGCGGCTTGAGCTGCGCCTCCAGCGCCGGGCCGAACGCGCCGCCCTCGATCAGCGCCGCGCGCGAGGTGGCATCGACTTCCAGCACTTGGCCCAGATGGCGCAGATCCAGCGTCACCGCCGCCTTGTAGCGACCGCCGTCGACCCGGCATTCGACGCCGCCGCACACCGACGAGCCGCCGCCGAACGGCGTCAGCGCCGCCCCGGCGCCGCCGGCCCAATCCATCACCGCGGCGATCTCCGCCTCGTTTCGCGGATAGGCGACGACATCGGGAGCCGCGTCGTAATCGCCGAGCATGCCGCGGACGTAGTCCGGATAGGATTTTCCGTAGGCGTGGGCGGCGCGGTGATAGGTGTCGACCGCGCAGATTTCCGAGAGCGACTTTGGCGGCACGATCCGCGGTTCGTGCAGCGTGACATCGTCGAGCTTGGCGACTTCGACGGTCTCGAAACTGTCGCAGCCGAACTTCGCCTGATAACGGCCGAGCACGAATGCCTGCTCGGCCTCGGTCATGCCCTCGCCTTCTCGACCCCAGCCGTAATGCTTCAGCCGCGCGCCCATCGTCGACCTCCCGGTTGTTTGCCGGCGAGGTTCCGATGCCGCGCCGATCGGCGGCTAGTGTGGCGGGCAATACCGAGGCCGGCAAGCCGGCTCGCATTATCCCGTGGTACTATCGCGAACCGGCACCACCAGGATATCGCGCTGCAGTCGGCGCAGCACCTCCTCGGTCACGCTGCTCAGCAATAGCCGCACCGCACCACGCCGCGCATGCGTGCCGATCACCACCAAATCCGGGCGCAGCTCGGTGGCGGCGTCGATAATATCGGTGGCAGGGGCGGCACCTTCTCTGACCACGGTCGAATAGTCGACATCGTCGAGCCGCAGCGGTTCGAGGAAACGCACCAGATCGCGCACCGCGTCGGTACGGGTATCGACCAAGTAATCGTCGAGGCTGGTCTTGTCGACGCCGGCATAATTCAGCATCCCGGCCGCAGCGGCATCATAGACGTGCATGACGATCAGGCGCGTGCGTTGCAGCAGGCCGAGCCGGCGCGCGGTTGCGAGCGCCTGGGCCGAGCATTCGCTCAGATCGACAGGCGCCAGGCTCTTCGCATAAGGCAGCGCCGGATCGACATTGGCCATCAGCACCGGCACTGAACTGTTACGGATCACCCGTTCGGCGGTCGTGCCGGCGAAGATGTCGCGCAGGAACGCGCGGCGGTGACTGCCGACGACGCACAGATCGGCGCCCTGCTGCTGCGCAGCACGGACGATGGCGTCGAACGGCGTGCCCAGCACCACCAGCGGCGTACAGTCCAGGCCGGCCAGATAGCCGTGTTCGCGGATTGCGTCCGCGAGCGCGGTCTCGGCGAGTTCGACCTCCACCGCGACGATGTGTTCGGGCTGGTCGTCGTCGACCACATGGGTGATCACCAGCCGCGCGCCGCTCTGCCGGGCGAGCGCCGCCGCGCGGCGCACCGCGCGTTCGGAGCGCGCAGAGAAATCCGTGGCGGCAAGCACCACCTTCAGGCCGGACATCGTATCGGGACGGGGCAGTTCGTTCATCATGAACCTCGTCGTTGGGATGAGTGGATGCGACGACGCGAAAATGCCGATTACGGCTCGAGGCGGCGCAGTGCACCGATCTTGCGCATCACCAGCTTTTCCAGCTCGAGCACGATCATCAGCACCACGCCGGCGCCGATCACCACCGCACCGTCGACCAGCGAGAGCGGCGTGGTGTCGAACAGGCTGTGCATGAACGGTGCATAGGTGAAGGCAAGCTGGGCGGCGACCACCACGACCAGTGCCGCCAGCACCGGCACGGTGCCGAGCGCGCCGCGCAGCGAGATCGAGCTGGCGTGCAGGTAGCGGACGTTGAACAGATAGAAGATCTCGAACACCACGATCGCATTGACCACCATGGTGCGCGCGGTCTCGAGCGGCAGCCCCTTGCCGAGCGCAAAGAAGAAAATCGCCAGCGCGCCGGCTGTAAACAGGAACGAGACGAAGAAAATCCGCCACACCAGGAAGCGCGACAGCAGCGGCGCGTGGGCGGGGCGCGGCGGGCGCTTCATCACGCCGGGCTCCGGCGGCTCGAACGCCAGCACCAGGCCGAGCGTGACCGTGAGAATCAGGTTGATCCACAGGATCTGGACCGGCGTCATCGGCATGGTGAAGCCGATCAGGATCGCCATGATGACGGTGAAGACCTCGCCGCCATTGGTCGGGATGGTCCAGGCAATGACTTTGCGGATGTTGTCGTAGACCGTGCGGCCTTCCTGCACGGCGGCGACGATCGAGACGAAATTGTCGTCCAGCAGCACCACCTGGGACGCTTCCTTGGCGGTCTCGGTGCCCTTGTGGCCCATCGCGATGCCGACATCGGCCTGCTTCAGCGCCGGCGCATCGTTGACGCCGTCGCCGGTCATCGCCACCACCGCGCCGGTGGACTGCAGCGCCTGGACGATCCGCAGCTTGTGCTCCGGATTGGTGCGGGCGAACACATCGGTACGGCGGGCCAGCTCGACGAAGCCGGAGTCAGGTGTGCGGTCGAGTTCGGCGCCGGTGACGACGTCGGGATGATCGGTCAGATCGAGTTGCCGCGCAATCGCCTCAGCGGTCGCGGCGTGGTCGCCGGTGATCATCTTGACGACGATGCCGGCGGATCGGCATTCGGCGATCGCCCGGATCACTTCGTCGCGCGGCGGATCGATGAAGCCGACGATCCCCATGAACGACAGCCCTTCGTCGAGATCGGCGAAGCCGAGCTGATCGGACGGGCGCGCCGGCGAGCGCAGCGCGAAGCCGAGCACGCGCTCGCCTTCGGCCGCGGCGCGCGCAATCTGCGCAGTCCAGAATTCGGGATCGATTGGATGCAGCGCGCCGCCCGGACCGACCTGGGTGGCGCACATGCCCAGCAGCCGTTCCGGCGCGCCCTTGACGAAGATCACCTGCGCGCCGGATTCGGTAGCGTGGCGGGTCGCCATGAAGCGGTGCTGCGCGTCGAACGGGATTTCATCGGAGCGCTTCCACGCCGCCCTCTCGCCTTCCGGATCGAGCCCGGCCTTGATCGCGAGTGCGACCAGCGCGCCCTCCATCGGATCGCCATCGACGACGTGGTGGCCGTCGACCTGGCGAAGCTGCGCGTCGTTGCACAGCAGCGCGGAGCGGATCAGTTGCATCGCCGACGCCACTGCTTCGGGAGCAGCCCGGCCGTCGACCGTCAGTTCGCCCTTCGGCACATAGCCGGAGCCGCTGACCAGGATGGTATGGTCGGCGGTGACGATGCGGCGGGCGGTCATCTCGTTGCGCGTCAGCGTGCCGGTCTTGTCCGAACAGATCACCGAGGTGGCGCCGAGCGTCTCCACCGCCGGCAGCCGGCGGATGATGGCGTTGCGCCGCGCCATCCGCTGCACCCCGATCGCCAGCGTAATGGTGATCACGGCAGGCAGCCCCTCCGGCACCACACCGACCGCGAGCGCCACCACGGCGATCAGCGCATCCGGCCACGCATAGTCCCGCACCAGCACGGCGAAGGCGAAGATCGCGGCGGCGGCCGAGATCGCCACCCAGGTGAAGCGTTCGCCGAAGGTGTTGATCTGCGCCAGCAGCGGCGTGGTGAGCTGCTCGACGCCCTGAATCATCGTGCTGATGCGCCCAATCTCGGTGCGGGCACCGGTGGCGACCACGACGCCGAAGCCCTGCCCCGCCGACACCAGCGTGCCGGAGAACGCCATGCACAGCCGGTCCCCGAGCGGCGCATCGGGCGCCGTCGGCTGGTCGTGCTTTTCGGAGGCGACCGACTCGCCGGTCAGCATCGCCTCGTCGATCAACAGGCCGCGAGCGCGGGTGAGGCGCAGATCGGCCGGTACGCGATCGCCGGCCTCGATCATCACCACGTCGCCGGGCACCAGCTCCTCGGCAGGCACGACAACGCGGTGACCGTCGCGCCAGGCATGGGCGCGCGGCGAGATCATCTTCTTGATCGCCGCCAGCGCCTTCTCGGCTTTGTCTTCCTGGATGTAGCCGACGATCGCGTTGATCGTCACCACCGCGACGATCACCGCGGCGTCGATCTGGTGGCCGAGGAACGCTGCGGCGACGGCAGCCGCCAGCAGGAAGTAGATCAGCGTGTTGTTGAACTGCGCCAGAAACCGCAGAATCGCCGAGCGCCGCGGCGGCTCCGGCAGCGCGTTCGGCCCGTAGCTCTGCAGCCGACGCTTGGCCTCATCGGCGCCGAGGCCGCCGCGGCTGGTAGCAAGAGCGGCG
>NZ_QUMK01000063.1 GCF_010907035.1 Rhodopseudomonas sp. BR0M22 | reverse complement strand
GGCCCCATCGTGATCCTCCACGGCCTCCAATCCCTCAGAGCCATGCTCGCAGGCTGGAAGCTAAGGCCAGATGTGTGAATCTCGTAGGGTCGAGCCCGGCGATGACGGCTGTTGTCGGGATCGTCGGCCGATCGAGCCTCTCAGCTCAGCGGCCTCAAGATCCGCACCAGTTCGGCATGAATGATCTCGTTGCCGCAGACGATGTTGCCGGTCTTGAGCACATCGGCGCCGTTGATGTCGCCGACGGTGCCGCCGGCTTCGCGGATCATGACGATGCCGGCCGCGATGTCCCAGGGCGACAGATCGCGCTCCCAGAACCCGTCGAAGCGGCCGGCCGCGACCGCGGCGAGGTCGAGCGAGGCGGTGCCGAACCGGCGCATGCCGGCGACCTTGGGCTGCAGCGCCGCCATCTCACGCTGGTTCTGCGCAAAGTTGCCACGGCCGAGATGCGGCAGGCCGCAGCCGATCACGCAGTCGGGGAGTTCACGGCGGTTGGCGACGCGCAGCCGCGTGTCGTTGAGGAACGCACCTTTGCCGCGTTCGGCGATGTACAGCTCCTCATTGGCGGGATTGTAGATCAGGCCGGCGATCATCGTGCCCTCGCGCTCGAGCCCGATCGAGATCGCGAAATGCGGGATGCCGTGCAGGAAGTTGGTGGTGCCGTCGAGCGGATCGACGATCCAGCGATGGCTCTTGTCGGCGCCTTCGCGCACGCCGCCTTCCTCGCCGAGGAAGCCGTAGCCCGGCCGCGCCTTGGACAGGTCTTCGTACAGCATCTCTTCGGCGCGCTTGTCGGCGCGGGACACGAAGTTCGCCGGGCCCTTCAGCGATACCTGGAGATTCTCGATTTCTCCGAAGTCGCGCTTGAGGCTGCGGCCGGCGCGGCGCGCGGCCTTGACCATGACGTTGATGAGGGCGGAATGGATCATGGTCTGGTCTCGTGACGACCTGCGAACGGGTCCGGTCTGGAAGGGATTGTGAGGGGATTGCCGCCGAAGGGGTGCCCTTTGCGGCGGGCGGCGTCAACCCGGATCATTTGCTTCCGCCGATCCAGGTGCGGGCCGCTTCTTCGGCCTTGGCACGATCTTCGGGCGACATCTGCGCCAGGGTCTGGTCGAGCAACAGATCGCCCTTGCCGGCGGTCTTGGCGACAAGATGCCACTTCATCGCCTCGACGATGTCGCGCGTTGCCCCTTGGCCGGTGACCAGCACATGGGCGAGGCGGTTCTGGGCGATCGGGTTGTTGGCGCGCGCAGCCTTGCGCAGCAGCGCAACGGCGGCCGGCTCGTTCTTGGGGGTGCCGGTGCCGTTATAGAGCGCGATCGCATATTCGACCTGGGCCGGGACGTTGCCGGCGAGCGCCGCGGCCTGCAGCAGCCGCACTGACTGCTCGACGTTTTTGGGCACGCCGGTCCCCTCTTTGTAGAAGGTCGCCAGCGCATATTGCGCTTCCGCATTGCCGGCGTCGGCAGCGATCCTGAGCAATTCGGCGGCGCGCTTCACATCCTGCGGGAAGGTCTGGCCGTCGAGATACAGCAGCGCCAGATTATAGGCTGCCTTCGGCTCGCCGAGCTTGGCGGCCTGCGCCAGCCATTTGGCGGCTTCTTCGCGGTTCGGTGGGCCGCCACGGCCGCCCATCCGCGCCATCGCCAGCGCAAACATCGCCTCGCGGTCGCCGAGATCGGCGCCTCGCTGGTACCACTCGACCGCCTTCTTGTAGTCGCGCTTGACCCCGAGGGCGTTGGCATAGAGCTCGCCCAGCATGGTCATGGCTTTGGCGTCGTTGTCGGCCGCGCGCTTCTGCGCCAGCTCGAACGCGGTCTTGTAGAAGCCGCGCTGATAGGCGCCGTAGACCAGATCGACATTGGGATCGTCGGCTTCGGCCGCGCCGGCGCCATTGGCGGCCTTGGCGTCGGACTTGTCGGCCGGCTTCTTGTCCTTGTCTTTGGCCTGCGCAGCGGGGGCCTTGGCAGGAGCCGGCGGCCTGGGCTTCGGCTTCTCCGGCTCCAGCGGCTTCGGGAACGGGTTCGCAGAAGACGGCGGCGACAGCGAGATCTGCGCTGTGGCACCGGTCGCAAACAGCAGCGAAGCCGCAACAATCGCGAATGCGCGCAGCGCCTTCATCGTCGAATCCAATGTGTCATTGCCGGGGGGCGGCAGCGAAGCCTTGGCGGAGCGCTTCACCGGCGTCCGCCAGCGCGGCCGTGGGATCTTCGGCGCTCCAGATGAAGTCGCCGACCAGCACGAAATCGGCACCTGCTGTGGCGAATTGATGGACTTCCTCGCGGCTGGTCGCATACCCGATGCACGGCGGCTCGAACAGCTCCGCCCACCAGTCCAGCCGCTCGGCAATCGCCTCGGCCGAGGGCCGGGTTCCGTCGGCGCCGGGCTCGCCGAACAGCACATAATCTGCACCGGCTTCGCCGGCGATCATCGAATCATGGCGGGTTTCGAGCCCGCCGACCCCGGCGATGCGGGACGGCTGCAATTGCGGCAGCCATTCCTGCATCGCTTCGAGGCCGGTCAGATGCGCCCCATCGGCGCCGCCGCGGGCCACCAGATCGGCGTGGCCGTCGACCAGCAGCGCCGCGCCGCCCGCCTGCACCGCCGGTGCCACCGCCTTGATCCGCGACGTCAGGGTGCGCGGATCGGACGGTTCCAGCCGCAGCAGCACCGCCGCCACATCGGCGGCGGCGAGCAGCTTCGGCAGGGCCCCGACAATGGCGGCGGGATCGGCGATCGCCGGCGTCGCCAGATACAGGCGCGGCGCCGGACGCGATGGGGCGGGCTTGGCGTTCATTGCAGCTCAGGCGGCCTTCTTGGTTTCGAGCTCGGCGCTCCACTCGCCCTTGGCGGCGAGCGAGTTCATCCGGGCCCGGTGCGTGAACGCGGCCTGACCGGCCGCGACGTTCTCGGCCTTGCCCGACCACGCCTTCTGCGGCGCGGCCTGCAGGGCACGGCCGTAAGAGAAGGTGAGGCCCCAGGGCAGGCCGCCGATCTTGTTCATGGCATCGAGGTGGGCCGTCGCTTCTTCGTCCGACTGGCCGCCGGACAGGAAGGCGATGCCCGGCACCGCCGACGGCACGCAGGCCTTCAGCAGCTTCACGGTCTTCTCGGCGACTTCCTGCACCGACGCCTTCTTAGCCGATTTCTTGCCCGGGACCGCCATGTTCGGCTTCAGGATCATGCCTTCGAGGGCGACGCGCTGGAAGTAGAGTTGCTGGAAGGTTTCCTTCAGCACCCATTCGGTGACGTTGTAGCAGGTGTCGATGTCGTGGGCGCCGTCCATCAGCACCTCGGGCTCGACGATCGGCACGATCTGCGCCTGCTGGCACAGCGCCGCGTAGCGCGCCAGCGCATGGGCGTTGGTCATGATCGCGGTATGGGTCGGTACGCCGCGGGCGGTGTCGATGTCGATCACGGCGCGCCATTTCGCGAAGCGGGCGCCCTGCTTGTAGTACTTGGCGAGCCGTTCGGCGAGCTTGTCGAGGCCGACCGTGATGGTCTCGCCCGGGCAGTTCGGCAGCGGCTGGGTGCCCTCGTCGACCTTGATGCCGGGAATACTGCCGGCCTGCTCGATCAGCTTCACCAGCGGAGTGCCGTCGGCGGCGTTCTGCCAGATCGTCTCGTCGTAAAGGATCACGCCGGAGACGTAGTCGCTCATCGCTTCCTTGGAGCGGAACAGCATCTCGCGATAGTCGCGGCGATTGGTCTCGGTCGACTCCACCCCGATCACGTCGAACCGCTTCTTGATCGTCCCCGACGACTCGTCGGCGGCGAGAATGCCCTTGCCGGGCGCCACCATGGCGCGAGCGATCTGGTTCAAGTCAGCGAGGTTCATCGCGTCTCTCCTTTGGCTGTTCTTGTTGAGGTGGGAAGCCGTTCGGACAGGGTCTTAGACAATGCCGAGGAAGATGGCGAGGGCGCGATTGACCGCGGCCATGTCGTCGGTGGAGAGGGAACCGATCCGTTGGCCAACCCGGCGCCGCGCGACAGCCGTGATCTTATCCACCATGATCTGCGACCGTTGCAGGAGGCCATTATCCGGGGTCGGCTCGACCGCAAGGCGGATCGCCGGGATATCGCGCAGTTCAGTGGTAAGGGGCAAAATCGCGAGGGAGGGGACCTCCTCGAAGTCGTCGACCTGCACGACTACGGCAGGCCTCGGCTTGCCGTAGTCGCCCTGCATCGCGACCAGAACGACGTCGCCTCGGGTCACTTCCAGCCTTCTGGATCAAACCAGTCTTCAGTTTCGGCCAGGATCTGTTGTTCGTGCGGATCGTTCTTGAGCAGCAGGCACTGCCGCCTGATCTTGGCCTTGTATTCCGGCGAGTTGTAGTCGTCCGGGACCCAGATCGTCACCGGCTTTAGCCCCATCGCCTTCATCTTCTCGCGGTGGCGGCGGACGCGCTCGGCGGTGGCGCTGCGCGGCTTAGCCGCTGTGCCGGGGCGGCGCGTGAGCTTTGCCCCCGCAGGCTTGTCGACCGGCTTGTCCATCGCGGCAATCCCCTCCAACCGGAGCGTTACATGTAACGCAAGATAGGCTCCGGCGGAGGTGGTCGCAAGCCGGCGCCGCGATGGGCGCCGGCGAGACGGATCACTTGACCCGCAGCACTTCCACGCCCGGCAGCGGCTTGCCTTCCATCCACTCCAGGAAGGCGCCGCCGGCGGTCGAGATGTAGGTGAAGTCGTCGGCAACGCCGGCGTGGTTGAGCGCCGCGACGGTGTCGCCGCCGCCCGCCACCGACACCAGCTTACCCGCTTTGGTGCGCTTGGCGGCGTGCTTGGCGGCCTCGACCGTGCCCTTGTCGAACGGCGTCAGCTCGAACGCGCCGACCGGGCCGTTCCACACCAGGGTGGCGGCGTCGTCGATCGCGGCGTGGATGCGCTCGATCGAGCGCGGGCCGACATCGAGGATCATGCTGTCCGGCGGGATTGCGTCGAGCCCATAGGCGAACGACGGCGCGTTGGCCTCGAAGTGATACGCCACGGTGGCGTCCACGGGGAGGATGATGGCGCAGTTGGCGGCCTCGGCCTTGTTCATGATCCGCAGCGCGGTTTCCGCCAGATCCTTCTCGCACAGCGACTTGCCGACCTTGACGCCCTGAGCATGCAGGAAGGTGTTGGCCATGCCGCCGCCGATCACCAGCGCCTGCACCTTGGTGACCAGGTTTTCGAGAAGATCGATCTTGCTCGACACCTTGGCGCCGCCGACGATCGCGATCACCGGCTTGGTCGGCGCTTCCAGCGCCTTGTTCAGCGCCACCAGCTCGGCCTGCATGGTGCGGCCCGCATAGGCCGGCAGCTTGTGGCCGAGGCCTTCGGTGGTGGCGTGGGCGCGGTGCGCGGCCGAGAACGCGTCGTTGACCCAGATGTCGCCGAGCTCGGCGAGCTTCTCCACGAACGCCGGATCGTTCTTCTCTTCCTCGGGATGGAAGCGGGTGTTTTCCAGGCACAGGATGTCGCCGTCGGCCATCGCGGCGATCGCCTTGGCGGCGGGCTCGCCGATGCAGTCGTCGGCAAAGCCGACCGGCTTCTTGACGACGTCCGCGAGCGCGGCCGCGACCGGCTTCAGCGAATTCTTGTCGTCGCGTCCCTTCGGCCGGCCGAAATGCGCCAGCAGAATCACCTTGCCGCCCTTGGATGCGATCTCGGTAATGGTCGGCGCAACGCGCTCGAGCCGGGTGCTGTCGGTCACCTTGCCGGCGTCCATCGGCACGTTGAGGTCGACGCGCAGCAACACGCGTTTGCCCTTCACATCGACGTCGTCGAGGGTGCGGAATGTCTTTGTCATGATGAACCCTGTGTGTGGGGCCCATCCTTCGAGACGCCTCGCTGCGCTCGGCTCCTCAGGATGAGGCTTCCAAAGCGGCGAGGAGACAAGCTCCTCGCGCCGGACATAGTCCTCATGGTGAGGAGCGGGCGAAAGCCCGCGTCTCGAACCATGAGTTCACAAGTAACAGGCCGTCAGATCAGCTTGCCCATCGCGACGGCGGTGTCGGCCATGCGGTTGGAGAAGCCCCACTCGTTGTCGTACCACGACATCACGCGCACCAGCGTGCCGTTCTGCACCTTGGTCTGGTCCATGTGGAAGGTCGACGAGTGCGGATCGTGGTTGAAGTCGATCGAGACGTTCGGCGCGTTGGTGTAGCCGAGGATGCCCTTCAGCTCCTGCTCGGCGGCGCGCTTGATGGCGTCGTTGATTTCTTCCTTGGTGGTGGCCTTCTTGGCGATAACCTTGAGGTCGACCACCGACACGTTCGGGGTCGGCACGCGGATCGCGACGCCGTCGAGCTTGCCCTTCAGCTCGGGCAGCACCAGGCCGATCGCCTTGGCGGCGCCGGTCGAAGTCGGGATCATCGACATCGCCGCGGCGCGGCCGCGGTAGAGATCCTTGTGCATGGTGTCCAGCGTCGGCTGGTCGCCGGTGTAGGCGTGGATCGTGGTCATGAAGCCGGTCTCGATGCCGACGGTGTCGTTCAGCACCTTGGCGACCGGAGCCAGACAGTTCGTGGTGCACGAACCGTTCGACACCACCATGTGGTCCTTGGTCAGGGTCTCGTGGTTGACGCCATACACGATGGTCGCGTCAGCGCCGTCCGACGGAGCCGAAACCAGAACGCGCTTGGCGCCGGCGGTCAGCAGCGCGGCGGCCTTATCGCGCGCGGTGAAGATGCCGGTGCATTCCAGCGCGATGTCGACGCCCAGATCCTTGTACGGCAGCGCCGACGGATCCTTGATCGCCGTCACCTTGATCTTGCCGCGGCCGGCATCGATGGTGTCGCCGTCGACCTTCACCTCATGCGGAAACCGGCCGTGCACCGAGTCGAAGCGCAGCAGATGGGCGTTGGTCTCGACCGGGCCGAGATCGTTGATCGCAACGACTTCGATATCCTTACGGCCGGACTCGTAGATCGCCCGCAGAACATTGCGGCCGATACGGCCAAACCCATTGATCGCGACCCGGACTGCCATCCAATTTCTCCTCGCTGCAGATGATTTTCAGTTCTATGACGGAGCAATCCCCGTACTCTTGCGCGGTTTCATGCCCAAAATACCGAGCGGTTGCAATCCGCTCGTTCATGATTCAGATCAAAGACTTACCGCAGGCGCGGCTCACCGATGCGGTGAACTGCCGCGCCTGACAAAATTGCGCGATCTTTAATCGCTGGCCTGCGAGCGCCGCGTTATTAGGCTGCGAGTCGACGCTTAGCGGCGTCCGCTACAGCTTCGGCGGTAATGCCGAAATGTTTGTAGAGCTCCTTGGCAGGTGCGCTGGCACCGAACCCGGTCATGCCGACGAAGCCGCCGTCCGGACCGATAACCGCATCCCAGCCGAACCGCACCGCAGCTTCGACTGCGACCTTGACCGGCGCATCGCCGATGATGGCCGCGCGGGTGGCATCGTCCTGCGCCAGCAGCAGATCGAGCGACGGCACCGAAACGACGCGGGCGGCGACGCCCTGCACTTCGAGCAGCTTCTGCGCTGCGACGGCGATCTCGACTTCGGAGCCGGTGGCGAAGATCGAGACCTGCGCCTTGCCGGGCGCCGGGATCAGCTCATAGCCGCCCGTGGCACTGAGGTTGGCCTCGGACGTCGCGGTGCGCACCTGAGCGAGGTTCTGCCGCGACAGCGCCAGGACGGTCGGCCCGTTGGTGTTCTCCAGCGCGAGCTGCCAGCACTCGGCGGTTTCCACTGCGTCGGCGGGACGGAACACCCGCATGTTCGGCATCGCCCGCAGCGCCGCCAGATGCTCGACCGGCTGATGGGTCGGCCCGTCTTCGCCGAGCCCGATCGAATCGTGGGTCATGATGTACACCACCGGCACATGCGACAGCGCCGCGACCCGCATCGACGGGCGGGCGTAGTCGGTGAAGCACAGGAAGGTGCCGCCCGCGGGCGCGAAGCCGCCGTGCAGCGCGAGGCCGTTCATCGCCGCCGCCATACCCATCTCGCGGATGCCGTAATGGATGTAACGGCCGGAGAAATCGTCCGGGGTGACGTCCTTGGCCTGCTTGACGCGGGTGTTGTTGGACGGCGTCAGGTCGGCTGAGCCGAGCAGCAATTCCGGCACCACCGGCGTCAGCGCCTCGAGCGCGAGTTCGCTGGCTTTGCGGGTGGCGATGGTCTGCGGTTCGGCGACGAGCTTGTCCTTCAGCGCGCGGATCGCGTCCGCAATCGCTGCGGGCCGCTTGCGGTCGATCACCCGCCGCTTGAATTCGTCGCGCTTGTCGGCCGGCAGGGCTTCGAATCGCGCCAGCCAGTCGGTGCGTGCCGAGGCGCCCTGCTTGCCGACATTGCGCCAGGCGCTGAGCACGTCGTCGGGAATCTCGAACGGCCCGTAATCCCAGCCGAGTGCCTTCTTGGCGCCGGCGAGTTCTTCGGCACCGAGCGGTTCGCCATGCGCTTTCGATGTGCCGGCCTTGTGCGGCGCGCCGAATCCGATGGTCGTCTTGCAGGCGATCATGGTCGGCCGGTCGGACGCCTGGGCCTTTCGGATCGCATCGGCGATCGCGTTGTGGTCGTGGCCGTCGATCCGGAACGAATTCCAGCCGTGCGCCTGGAAGCGTGCGACCTGGTCCACATTGTCGGTGAGCGACAGCGGGCCGTCGATCGAGATGCCGTTGTCGTCGTACAGGAAGATCAGCTTCGACAGCTTGAGATGCCCCGCGAGCGCGATCGCCTCGTGGCTGACGCCTTCCATCAGGTCGCCGTCGGAGCACAGCACGTAGGTGTAATGGTCGACGATGTCGCCAAATTCGGCCTGCAGCAGCCGCTCAGCCAGCGCGGTGCCGACCGAGGACGCCACGCCTTGGCCGAGCGGACCGGTGGTGGTCTCGACCGACGACGTGATGCAGTTCTCAGGATGGCCCGGGGTCTTGGAGCCGAGCTGGCGGAAATTCTTGATCTGATCGAGCGTCAGCTCTTCATTGCCGGTCAGATACAGCAGCGCATAAAGCAGCATCGAGCCGTGGCCGGCCGACAGGATGAAGCGGTCGCGGTCCGGCCAGTGCGGATCGGCGGCATCGAACTTCAGGAACTGCGACCACAGCACGGTCGCCACATCGGCGGCGCCCATCGGCAGGCCGGGATGGCCGGATTTGGCTTTCTCCACCGCATCCATCGCCAGCGCCCGGATTGCGTTTGCCATACGGGAATGATCGACCTGCGCCATGATTGAATCCGCCTGAGAATGAGGGTGTCGGTGGTCCGATGGAATCGGAACGTGCCCTGCCTCCATGGCAAGGCGATGAACAGAACAGATGGGGCTGAACAGCCGGGGAAGCCAGCCCGCATAGCACCCGCATACCGTTGAGGCCAATACGGCAGCCCGAAATCGGGGCCGAAACCGGCGCTTTGCAGTGCATAGGTTCGCGGCAGCGTTGCGCTGGGCTTCCTCGCCACGTAAATTTCGCGCTCTAAAGGCTTGTTCAATCGTGGCTTTTGTTTGGGGTCGGCAAGGCCCTGGGTGTGGGAGATTGCGAGGGGGCGCGCAACGAGCATGACGGATCGTCCTGCCCACGGTTCCATCGCTACCGATCAGGCGCCGGCCGAGATCGTTGCGGCGGCGCGTCGCCTCGCCGCGGCGCTCGAAGCGCTGGAAAGCGCGGTGGAACGGCGTGCCGAAGCCGATCGCGACGAGGACGAGCTGGCGTCGCGGATTCAGGCGCTCGGTGCCGACCGGTCGCGGCTCGCCGACGAACTCGACGGTGCGCTGGTGCGCAGCCGTAAGCTGGAACGGGTCAACCGCGAGATCGCGCAGCGGCTCGACTCGGCCATCGACACCATCCGTCAGGTGCTCGACGCCGAAGCGGGCGATCTACAGCCAGCCGAGGAGGAGTCATGAGCTCGAGCGACTCCACGGGATCCGCCAACCACGTCAGCGTGACCATCAACGGCCGGCAATACCGGATGGCCTGCGAGCCGGGCCAGGAGCCGCAACTGCTCGGGCTCGCTGAAAATCTCGAGACGCGGATTCAGAGTCTGCGCGGCCGGTTCGGCGAGATCGGCGATGCGCGGCTCACCGTGATGGCGGCGCTGATGATGGCCGATGAACTGCTCGACGCGCATGGCCGCATCGCCGCCCTGCAGCAGGAAGTGGAAGCCTTGCGCAACGATCGTGCGGCTTCGCTGGATCGCACGGTGACCACCAACCGCGCCGTCGCCGCCGCACTGAACAGCGCCGCTGAGCGGATCGAGCGAACTACCCAAGTCCTCAACCGCACCATCGGCGGCGGCATCGCGATCGGGTAGTTGTTACTCCGTCATTCCGGGGCACGCGCAGAGCGCGTGAACCCGGAATCCCGACATATTGAAATGCCGGTTGCTCGACAGCTCCAGATTCCGGGTTCGCTCGCATTCGCGAGCGCCCCGGAATGACGCTTTGAATTACTACTTCCGCAACACCGCCACCAATTCGACATGCGGCGTGTACTTGAACTGATCGACCGGGGTCACGCGTTCGAGCCTGTAGCCGCCGTCGATCAGCAGCTTGGCGTCACGGGCGAAGGTGGTGGCGTTGCACGACACGGCGATCACCAGCGGCACCCGGCTGGCCGCGAGCTGTGCGGCCTGTGCTTGCGCGCCCTGGCGCGGGGGATCGAACAGCACGGCATCGAAGTCGCGGAGTTCGGGCGGTGCGAGCGGGCGACGGAAGAGATCGCGCGCTTCCGCCTTCACCGGCTTCAGCCCAGGCGTTCCCGGCGCGGCTTTCTGCAGCGCCGTGACGGCCGGCGCATCGCTGTCACAGGCGAACACCCGCGCCTTCTCGGCGAGACGGAGTGCGAACGGACCGACGCCGCAGAACAGATCCGCGACCTGCTTGGCGCGGCCGAGATGCGCCATCGCCAGCTGCGCCAGCGTCTGTTCGCCGAGCGCGGTCGCCTGCAGGAACGCCCCCGGCGGCAGCACCACCTTGGCTTTGCCAATTGTCACCACCGGCGGCCGGCGCAGCAGAACTAGTTCCCCGTGCCTGGTCAGCCGGGCCAGCTTGTGCTGCTCGGCGAGCTGCGACAGCGCAGTGATCATTTTGGGCGGCAGCGGTCCCGAGCCGCGCACGTCGATATCGAGGCCGTTCTCGGTGGCGGTGACTTGAATGTCGAGCGGCTTGCCGACCGGCGTCAGCGCTTCGGCCAATGCCCATGCCGCTTCCAGCGCGCCGCCGAGCGCAGGATCGAGGATCGGGCAGTGATCGATGGCGATGATGTCGTGGCTCGCGTTGGCACTGAAGCCGACCTTGAGAATGTCGTGCGTGCCCCTGCGGGCGTGCAGCGTGATGCGGCGGCGTCCGGCGCCGTGGGCATCGATCAGCGGATCGACCGCAACGTCGATTCCCGCTTGCGTCAGCGTCTCGATCACCAGATTGCGCTTCCACGCCCGATACGGTTCGTCGCGCAGATGCTGGATCGCGCAGCCGCCGCACACGCCGAAATGCGGACAGAACGGCGTGATCCGGTCGGGACTCGGCTCCTCGACGCGCAGCAGCTTGCGGCGATCGGGATGGCCTTGCACCGGTTCGGCCTCGACGGTTTCGCCGGGCAGCGCGAACGGCACGTAAGTCGCGCCGCCTGGCGACAGGCTGACGCCGTCGCCGCGGTGGCCGAGCTGATCGATCGTCAGGGTCTGGATCATGGCGATGCGATAGTCTCCGGCCGGCAGGCCGTAAAGCCGGAACTGATCAGGCGGCGACCGCGGCTGCCATCGCGTCACGCGTCAGCCTGTGGAAGCGCCACATCAGCAGCGCGGCGTAGACGATGAGGCCGATTGCCAGCCCGATCCAGACACCGAATGGGCCGAGCTCGGTGTGGAAGCCGAGCACCCAGCAGAATGGAAAGCCGATGAGCCAGAACCCGAGCACCGCGAACAGCAGCGGTATCTTGGTGTCGTTGCGCCCGCGCAGCGCGCCATTGGCGACCACCTGCAGGCCGTCGGCAATGAAGAAGCTGGCGCCGACGATCAGCAGTGATGCAGTGAGCGCCGCGGTCGCGGCGGCGGTGTCGGATTCCCCGAGAAACAGATACGGGATCTGGTGCCGGGTCAGCGCCACCAGCAGCGTCATCGCCGCCATGAACGCAAAGCCGAGGCCGATCGCCGCAAAGCCGGCGCGCCGCGCGCCGGGCGGATCGCCGCGGCCGACCGCGTGGCCGACCCGCACCGTGGCGGCCACCGAAATCCCCATCGGCACCATGAACATGATCGCTGCGACCTGCAGGGCGATCTGGTGTGCCGCAAGCGCGGTGGTGCCGAACAGCCCCATCAGCAGAGCGGCCGCGCCGAACACCCCGTATTCCAGCACGGAGGCGCCGGAGATCGGCAGGCCGAGCTGCAGCAGCCGTCGCATCAGCTCGCCGTCGAACCGGAACAGCTCGCCGAACACCTGGTACTTCCGGAACGGGCGCATCGTCACGCATACTACTGCGGCGGCGATGCACATCGCCCACGACACGATGGTGGTAGCGAGGCCGGCGCCGAAGATCTCCAGCCGCGGCAGGCCGAGCGAGCCGTGGATCAACGCGTAAGCAAGGCCGAGATTGATCGGGATTGCGGTCAGCATGATCCACAGCGCCGGCTCAGGCCGGTTCACCGCGCCCATGAAGCCGCGCAGCGCGATGAACAGCCAGCCCGGCACCAGCGACCACGCCAACCCGTCGAGATAATCGCCGGCGAGGCGCGACGTCGTTGCGTCCTGGCCGAGCGCGACCAGCAACTCCTCGCCGTACAACTGGCCGAGCGTCAGCGGAATGCCGGCGATCACGCCCGCCCACAGCCCGACGCGGAGCGACGCGCGGACCTGCCGCGGCGCGCGGGCACCGAACGCCTGCGCGGCCAGCGGCGTCACCGCGGAAACCAAGCCGAGCCCCATGGTGAAGGTGGAGAACAGCACGATATGCGCCAGCGCCGCCGCGGCCACGGCGGTGTCGCCGAGCCGGCCGATCAGCGCCAGATCGGTGGTCATCATCGCGATCTGGCCGAGCTGAGTCATCGCCATCGGCCACGCGAGCCACAGCGTTTCGATCAGCTCTGTCCGCCACGCAGACGACTTCGCCGGCGCGAGCGCGCCGGCGGCGATGTTGGAACCAGGTACGGTCATGGCGCGCACCATAGCGGAAGTTGCGGCCGGAGTAAGACTTTGGTTCCGGCCAAGACGTCGCGCCTTGGAAGCTCTTAGCCGCGCTTTGCACCGAGGAAGAATTCGACGTTGCCGTCACCGCCGGCGATCGAGGACGCAAAGACCTCGATGTCGCGGCAGCCGAGCGAAGCGGCGAGGGCGATGGCGTCGTCGCACACTGCGCGATGCACCTTGGCGTCGCGCACGATGCCGCGCTTCGAGGAAGCCTCGAATTGCGGCTTGATCAGCGCCAGCAGACTCATCGGCGATGCGGCAAGCGACAGCGCCGCGGGCAGCACCTGCTTCAGCGAAATGAAGCTGGCATCGATCACCACCACGTCCGGCCGCTGCGGCAGACGGCTGCCTTCGAGCTTGCGGATGTCGGTCTCTTCCATCGAGACGATCTTGGGATGGCCGCGCAGCGAAGCGTGGAGCTGATCGCGGCCGACATCGACCGCGAACACCAGCGCGGCGCCGTGCGCCAGCAGCACTTCGGTGAAGCCGCCGGTGGAAGAGCCGACATCGAGGCAGACGTGATCCTCGATCGGAATCGGATAGCGTTCCAGCGCGCCGGCGAGCTTGACGCCGCCGCGCGATACCCAGGGATGCGCCGGCTGCGCTTCGAGTTGTGCGTCAAGCGCGATCGGTTCGGAGACCTTGGTGACCGGCTTGCCGTCCGCAACTACGAGCCCGGCCTCGATCGCCGCCTGCGCCCGCGCGCGGCTGTCGAACAGGCCGCGCTCGACCAGCACGACATCGGCGCGTTTGCGCGGTGTGGACTCCGGTGGCTTCGCCATGGTCAGCGCGCCTGATGCGGCCGCAGCCGCTCCGCCGCGATCCGGACGCAGGCGGTGAAGCTGGCGAGGTCGTGCCATGGATCGGCCGGCATCTGGCGCGGCGTCACCAGCGGCGCGCCGTGCAGATCGAGGCAGTGGATCAGCATCAGATTGTCGGCGAGGCCGAAGTCTTCGACCGCCAGGCCGTCGGCGCCGATCAGCAGGCCGTCGCGGCTCTCGACGGTTTCGAACTGCTTGACCCGCGCGACGTAGTTCGCCGGGTCGTTCGAATATCCAAGCACCAGCTTGCCGCGTCCGGCCATGTAGCCGAGTTCGTACACCGTGCCGGCGTCGGCGCTGGGGCCGCGGAACGGCGTCAGATTGGCGATGATCGCATCCGCGTCGTTCATCATCGCCTCGTTGCCGCGGAAGATCTGCAGCGACGCGTCGTGCGCGGCCAGCGCCACCGCATTGTCGAGCGGGAATAACCCCCGGAACCCGTGGTCAGCGCACAGCGCTGCCTTGCGCCGGCCGATCTCGCGGGCATCAGGCAGGAAGACGTCGGGGCCGGCGAGGTAGATCTTCATGGTCAGGCGACTTTGACCTCTCCCAGCGTGCGGGGAGGTCGGAATTGGCGCGTCAGCGCGAATTCCGGGTGAGGGGGCGTCTCAACGAGTCTGAGCCGCGCGGAGACGCCCCCTCACCCGCCGCGACGAGCTGTGCTCGCCGCGTCACCCTCTCCCCGCAAGCGGGGCGAGGGTCGACACTCAGGCCAGCTTCGAGGTCCCGGTCGCGGCGTCCTTGCCGAGCGCTTCGAACACCTTCTTGACGATCGCCTTGGCGTCGAGGCCGGCGCGGGCGTACATCGCCGCCGGGGTGTCGTGGTCGAGGAACACGTCGGGCAGCACCATCGCCCGCATCTTGACCTCGCCGTCGAGCAAGCCGTGCTCGGCCAGGGTCTGCATCACATGGCTGCCGAAGCCGCCGATCGAGCCTTCCTCGATGGTGATCAGGATGTCGTGGTCGCGGGCCAGCTTGGTCACCAGCTCGACGTCGAGCGGCTTCATGAAGCGGGCGTCGGCGACGGTGGTGGACAGGCCCAGCGTGGCGAGCTCGTCGGCGGCCTTCTCGGCCTCGGCGAGCCGGGTGCCGAACGACAGCAGCGCGATCTTGTTGCCCTGGCGGACGACGCGGCCCTTGCCGATCTCCAGCGGCACGCCGACGTCGGGCATTTCGACGCCGCGGCCTTCGCCGCGCGGATAGCGCACCGCGCTCGGACGGTCGTTGATCGCCACCTGGGTGGCGACCATGTGCACCAGCTCCGCCTCGTCCGCGGCCGCCATGATCACGATGTTGGGCAGGCAGCCCAGATAGGCGTTGTCGAACGAACCGGCATGGGTCGCGCCGTCGGCGCCGACGAGGCCGGCGCGGTCGATCGCAAAGCGGACCGGCAGGTTCTGGATGCAGACGTCGTGGACCACCTGATCGTAGGCGCGCTGCAGGAAGGTCGAATAAATCGCGCAGAACGGCTTGTAGCCCTCGGTGGCGAGGCCGGCCGCGAAAGTCACGGCGTGCTGTTCGGCGATGCCGACGTCGAAGGTGCGCTTGGGGAACGACTTTTCGAAGATGTCGATGCCGGTGCCGGACGGCATCGCGGCGGTAATGCCGACGATCTTGTCGTCCTTCTCGGCTTCCTTGACCAGGCTCTGGCCGAAGACGTTCTGGTACGACGGGGCGTTCGACTTGGCCTTGGACTGAGCGCCGGTGGCGATGTCGAATTTGACCACCGCATGATATTTATCGGCGGCTGCTTCGGCCGGACCGTAGCCTTTGCCCTTTTGGGTGACGACGTGGATCAGGAACGGGCCGGTGTCGGCGTCGCGGACGTTCTGCAGCACCGGCAGCAGGTGATCGAGATTGTGGCCGTCGATCGGGCCCACATAATAGAAGCCGAGTTCCTCGAACAGCGTGCCGCCATTGACCATGAAGCCGCGGGAATATTCCTCGGCGCGCGCGGCACGATCGGCGATCACCTTCGGCAGATGCTTGCCGATCTGCTTGCCGGCCTCGCGCAGCGACCGGTAGGTCTTGCCCGAATACAGCCGCGACAGATACGACGACATCGCGCCGACAGGCGGGGCGATCGACATATTGTTGTCGTTGAGGATCACGATCAGCCGCGAGTTCATCGCGCCGGCGTTGTTCATCGCCTCATAGGCCATGCCGGCCGAGATCGAGCCGTCGCCGATCACCGCGATGACGTTGTTCTTGATGCCGGCGAGTTCGCTGGCGACCGCCATGCCGAGGCCGGCCGAGATCGAGGTCGAGGAATGGCCGGCGCCGAACGGATCGTAATCGCTCTCGGTGCGCTTGGCGAAGCCGGACAGGCCTCCGCCCATGCGCAGGGTGCGGATGCGGTCGCGGCGCCCGGTCAGGATCTTGTGCGGATAGGCCTGGTGGCCGACGTCCCAGATCAGCCGGTCGCGCGGGGTGTCGAACACGTAATGGATTGCGGTGGTCAGCTCGACGACACCGAGGCCGGCGCCGAAATGCCCGCCGGTGACCGAGACCGCATCGATCGTCTCCAGTCGCAATTCGTCGGCGACCTGACGAACCTGATCGATGCGCAGCTTGCGCAGATCTTCCGGTGTGCGAATGGTGTCGAGAAGCGGCGTTTTACTAAATTCGGTCACGGCGATATTCCAGTCTATAACTATAGGGTGGTGAGTCCCTCGACGAATGGTCCGAGTGTTCGGTCTGCACGAGCCTCACCCGGCTCCTGCACTCCTGCATCAGGAGAGATCGACGATCGAAGCGTGTGTGCTCCTGACCGACGACATGATCTGGATCACTTATTGCGGCTGCACACGTCCACCGAACTTGACAGTACCATCCCGGCAGGTGTCAGGCTCGGCGCATAAGCTCATACCTTTACACAAACCCTCATTTAATGCCAACCACCGCACGCCCAAGCCCTGGTCGAGCAGCGCAGACTTTCGGCCAAGAAGGTTGACGGGGCGGATTTTCGAGTCTCGGTGTTGCGGCGCAACCACGGCCGTGCCGCGGTGCGGAAGGAGCCGGATACCTTTTGCATGCGCTATTGTACGTCCAGGGGTTCCGTCCCGGTCGGCGTACCCTGGGCATCGGTGGTGATTTTGTCGACCCGGGCCTCGGCCTGGCGCAGCAGATCTTCGCAGCGCCGCTTCAGGGCTTCGCCGCGTTCATAGATCGTGACCGACTCTTCCAGCGGAACCTTGCCGTCCTCGAGCCGCTTGACGATCCCCTCGAGTTCCTCGAGCGCGCGCTCGAAACTGAGCTTTTTCACTTCTGCGGTGGAGGCTTCGGCCATTTCGCATTCCTGGCGGCACCGCGGCTGCGCGGTGGGCGTGTTTTGGTTGTTGTTCTTGGTCGCCCGGCGGAGCGGCTGGTTCAAGCGCCCATCAGGGCGCCCACATGAGCCGCAACAGATTCACTCAGGCCCTCGAGGTCATATCCCCCCTCGAGCACCGAGACAATGCGACCGCCGGCGGTCTGATCCGCCACTTCCATCAAACGTTCCGTGACCCAGCCGAAATCCTCGGCGCGGAGGTTCAGGCTGGCCAGCGGATCGCGATAATGCGCATCGAAACCGGCTGAAATCACGATCAATTCCGGCGCGAACCGTTTGAGCTGGGGGAGGATCGCCTGCTCGAACGCGAAACGGAACTCGGTTCCGCCGTCTTCGGAGGCGAGGGGGGCGTTGACGATATTGTCGTATTCTCCGCGCTCGCCGGCTGAGCCGGTGCCGGGGAACAGCGGCATCTGGTGGGTCGAGCAATACATCACGGTGCGATCGCCCCAGAAGATGTCCTGGGTGCCGTTGCCGTGGTGCACGTCGAAATCCACCACCGCGGCCCGCTCGATGCCGTATTGCCGCTGAGCGTAGCGCGCCGCGATCGCGGCATTGCCGAAGAAGCAGAAGCCCATCGGCTTGGTGATCTCGGCGTGGTGGCCGGGCGGGCGGGTGGCGACGAAGGCGTTGGCCGCCGTGCCCTTCATTACCGCGTCGACGGCTGCGACCGAGCCGCCCACGCCGCGCAACGCGGCTTCGAACGTGCCGGGCGACATCGAGGTGTCGCCGTCGACATAGACGGTGCCGGTCGACGGCGACAAATGGCGCAGCTCGACGATGTGATGATCGGTGTGGCACAGCGCGATGTGCTCGAGCGAGCCGATCGGCGATTCCGCGCGCGCCAGCGCTGCGAAACGATCCTCAGCGAGCGTCTTGTTGATGGCGACGAGTCGCGCGGCGCGCTCGGGATGTCCTTCCGGCGTGTGATGGTCGAGGCACGCGGAATGGGTCAAAAAAAGCGTGGTCATTCGAAAGTGTCCGCCGCCGATCCATAGGAGTACGATTGGGTGCGATATATTCGAACGAATGTAGTTATTCGCCGCCGCGAACGAAAGGCCCGCGTGAGGTTGAGACTAGCGTCTTGCTTCAGTTCAACCGCACGATCCGATTCGAGGGCGGCGGCGCCACCGGGCTGCGCGACTTGAAATAGGCGAACAGCGCATCGACGTCGTAAATTCCTGTTTGCGGTGCAGCACCGTTCTTGAACGCCGCGAAGCCGTCGCCGCCCGCGGCGAGATAAGCATTCACCGTGACGCGATACGCCCGCTCCGGATCGATCGGGACGCCGTTCAGCGTGATCTTGTCGGCCGGTATGCGCTTCCCTTCGGCGCCCGCAGCATCCCAGGCGAAGCTGAAGCCGTTCGACACCTGCAGAATCCGCGGCCGCGCCGGCTCCGCCCATTGCTGTTCGAGCGCGGCCTTGAGCTGAGCGCCGGTCAGCGTCATCGTCACCAGCTGATTGCGGAACGGCTGCGCGGCGAACACCTGGCCGAAGGTCACTGCGCCGCCTTCGCCGCCCAGGATATCGGAGCGGATGCCTCCGGGATTGGTCAGCGCGATCTCCGCGCCGCCTTTGTCTTGATCCGATGTGGCCTTGAGCTGGGCGTCGGCGACGACATCGCCCAGCACGCTCTCGCCGGCAGCATTCGGCATCCGCGACAATGCCGCCGTCACCGCGCCGGCCGGCCGAGCCGCGATCGGACTGGCCAGTTTGTCGTAGGCGGCGATCAGTTCGGTCTGCGCCGGGTCCTTGGCCAGCGTTTCGGTTCGGACGATGGTGTTGTTGGCGGCCGCGCTGATCACGTCGCGGGTGGTCGGATCGAGTTTCAGATCGATCGCAGTGACGATCGTGCCGTATTTGTCGCCGCTGGTAACCAGCCGGCCGTCGATCCGGCAGGTGTAGGCGCGGTGGGTGTGGCCGCTGATCACCACGTCGACGGCACGGTCGAGCTTGTTGACGATCTCGACGATCGGCCCCGAGATCCCGGGGCATTCGTTGTAGTCGCCGGTCGGAAAGCCGCCTTCGTGGATCAGCACCGCGATTGCCTCGACGCCCTTGGCCTTCAATTCCGGGATCAGAGCGTTCACCGTCTCCGCCTCGTCCTTGAACGACAGCCCGGCGACGCCTGGCGGCGACACCATGTTGGGCGTGTTCTTCAGCGTCAGCCCGATGAACGCCACCGGCACGCCGCCGAAGGTGCGGATTGCGTAAGCAGGAAAGATGGTTTTGCCGGTCGCGTTTTCGACCGTGGACGCGGCGAGGTAGTTGAACCTTGCGCCCTTGAACGGATGCGGCCCCCGGCAGCCGTCGACCGGATGGCATCCGCCGTTCTGCATCCGGAGCAGTTCGGTCTTGCCCTCGTCGAACTCGTGATTGCCGACCGAGGACAGCGCCAGCCCCATCAACGACAGCGACTCGATGGTCGGCTCGTCGTGAAACATCGCCGACAGAAACGGGCTGGCGCCGATCAGATCGCCCGCCGCGACGAAGATCGCATTGGGATGGTCCTTACGCAGCGCCTTCACCAGCGTCGCCATGTGCTCGGCGCCGCCGGCAGGGACGTGAATCTTCCTGGTCCGATCGGCGGGATCGTCGATCGCGATGCCGCCGGGCGGCGGCTTCAGATTGCCGTGGAAGTCATTGATCGCAAGGATACGGAGATCGACCGGCGGCGGCAGCAATTCTGCCGCGCGCCCCGCCGAGCTCGAGGCTACAGTGAGCGCCACAACGGTGACGAGCGAGGCCAGGCGAGGGCGGAGCGTGATCATCGGCGATCCGAGCAGAGCTGTTGGAAGCCTCGCATCGCCCGTCGCGGGTTCGAATGCAAGCGTGCCATGGCGTCGGTTTGCCGCATGGCGAAGGCGATGGGTCGCCGAATACCAACCTTGCCGCTGCCCCGATTGAACAGGACGTCGGCGCCGCGTTACTGATGACGTTCAATCGCGCGCCTGCCGTCGAGTCGCGGCGCGCGACCAGGATCGGGGGATACGGATGAAGAGTTTCTCGCTCGCCAAGCCTGTCGCCGGGATCATCGGCGTGCTCGCGCTCGCCGGAACGATCTCCTTTGCCGCTGCACAGCAACCGAGAGGGGAGCGTCCCCAGCCACGTCTCACGGATCTGATGCAGGGCGCGCAGGTCGGGCACATCAAGCTGTGGTTCGCCGGCAAGGCCGGCAATTGGGGGCTGGCGACCTACGAGACCAGGCAGCTCAAGGCCAGACTGGAAGATGCCGCCCAGCTCTACCAAAGCCTGCCGGTCAATGACATCACCACCATGGCCAAGCCGCTCGATGCGATCTCGGCGGCGATCGCCGCAAAGGACACTCGCCAGTTCGCCCGCGCCTATGACGAACTCACCGCCGGCTGCAATTCCTGCCACCAGTCGGCAAAGCTCGGTTTCGTCTCGATCCGCCGGCCCACCGCGAATCCGTTCAGCGATCAGGAATTCGAGGCGGGGAAGAAGTAGCGCAGAGGCACGACCGAACGGAGGGCCGGCCGCGCCGCTATGCGCTCAGCCCTTCTTGCGCTGAAAGAACTTGGTGAAGGCGGCGACCGCTTCCTGCGACTTCATGCGTTCGCCGAACAGTTTGCTCTCCTGATCGATCCGGGCGATCAGTTCATCGGCCGGCGGCTTGATCAGCTTGCGCGAGATCGCCACCGCTTCGGCCGGCAGGGCGCAGATGTCGCGGGCGGCTTTCATCGCCTCGGCCTCGGTCTGGCCGGGCTCGACCACGGTGTTGACGAAGCCGGCTTCGCGCGCCTGTTCGGCACTGAACTTCTGCCCCATCACCAGCATCGCGAAGGCGCGCTGATGGCCCATGGTGCGCGGCGCCAGCAGGCTCGAGGCGCCTTCCGGCACCAGGCCGAGCTGAATGAACGGCGTCGAGAAGGTCGCGGCGGTCGAGGCCAACACGTAGTCGCAGTGAAACAGCATCGTGGTGCCGATGCCGATCGCCAGCCCGTCCACCGCGGCGATCAGCGGCTTCTGATTACGCGCCAGCGCGTAGAGGAAGTCCGTCGCAGCCGACACCCGCGGCGCGCCGCTCTGGTCGGTGCCGGCTTTGAGGAAGTCGTCGAGGTCGTTGCCCGCAGTGAACACGCCGGAGCCGCCGGTGATCACCAGACAGCGGACGTTGGAATCGTCCTGCGCCGAATGGATCGCCTCGCTCATGCGGCGATACATCTCCTGCGTCAGGGCGTTCTTCTTCTCCGGCCGGCGCATGGTGATCACGCGCGCGCCCTCGTCATGGGTGACGATCAGATGCTCCGACATGGTTTCCCCCAAAGCTGCCCGCTCACAATGGCGGGCTTCGGTGTGATGGCGAGCGCAGTTCCGGTTCAGGCGGTGAGTACCGCCTCGGCGCCGGCCACCGCGTCTGCGCTGTCGACCACGCTGCGCTCCAGCGCCGGGGCCTGCACCGCGACGGTCTCGGCGAAGAACCGCGCCAGCGCGACGTAGCGCGACGGATCGTTGATGCCGTCGAGGTCGCGGGCCGCGAGCGCTTCGGCCGCCAGTGCGCAGCCGCCCAGCGTGGCACCGAACAGGCGCAGGTAAGGCGTTGCGCCGGCCAGAGCGTCGTTGGCGGCGCTGCCGAGCTTGTCGAGCAAATAGCGGCTGGTGCGATCGAGCGATTCCAGCGCCTCGCGCAGCCGCAGGCCGGTGAGACCGAAGCCCGGATCGTTCGACGCCTCGACGTCCTTGACGATCAGCTTCAATTCGTCGAGCAGCGCGAACACCGCGGCGCCGCCGGCCGCGCCGAGCTTGCGGGTGACGAGGTCGATCGCCTGGATGCCGTTGGTGCCTTCGTAGATCGGCGCGATCCGCGCGTCGCGATAATGCTGCGCGGCGCCGGTCTCCTCGATGAAGCCCATGCCGCCGTGGATCTGCACGCCGAGCGAGGCGACCTCGATGCCGATGTCGGTGGAGAACGCCTTCGCGATCGGGGTCAGCAGCGCGCCGCGGGCAGCGGCAGCAGCCTTGATCTTGGGATCGGAGCTGCGCGCTGCGATATCCAGCGCCACCGCGGTCGAGTAGCATATCGTGCGGGCGGCGCCGATCAGCGCCCGCATCGTCAGCAGCGTGCGCTTGACGTCCGGATGCTTGATGATCGGATCGGACCCGGTGCCGGTGCTGCCGATCGCGCGGCCCTGCTTGCGCTCCTGGGCATAGGCCAGCGCCTGCTGATAGGCGCGGTCGGCGATGCCGACGCCTTCGAGGCCGACGGCGAGGCGGGCCTGATTCATCATCGTGAACATGCACTGCATGCCGCGGTTTTCCTCGCCGATCAGATAGCCGACGGCGCCGCCATGATCGCCCATCGTCATGGTGCAGGTCGGCGAGGCGTGGATGCCGAGCTTGTGCTCGACGCCGCTCGGAAAGATGTCGTTACGTGCGCCCAGCGAGCCGTCGGCATTCACCAGAAACTTCGGCACCAGGAACAGCGAGATGCCCTTGGTGCCGGCCGGCGCGTCCGGCAGCCGCGCGAGCACGAAATGCACGATGTTGTCGGTCATGTCGTGGTCGCCGTAGGTGATGAAGATCTTGCTGCCGAAGACCTTGTAGCTGCCGCCTTCGGCGCGCTCGGCGCGTGTGCGCAGCGCGCCGACGTCGGAGCCGGCCTGCGGCTCGGTGAGCTGCATCGTGCCGGTCCATTCGCCGGATACCAGCTTGCCGAGATAGATCTTCTTCAGCTCGTCGCTGCCGTGGGCGTGCAGCGCTTCGATCGCCGACAGCGTCAGCAGCGGGCACAGCCCGAACGCCATGTTGGACGAGGCCCAGATCTCGGTGCACACCGCGTTGACCGCCATCGGCAGCCCCTGGCCGCCGAATTCTTCCGGTCCGGACACCGCGTTCCAGCCGGCGCCGATCCAGCGCTGATAGGCGTCGGGCCAGCCCGGCGCGGTGGTGACCTTGCCGTGTTCGAGCTTGATGCCGTGCTTGTCGCCGACCCGGTTCAGCGGCGCCAGGATGTCGCTGGCGAATTTACCGGCTTCGTCCAGGACCTGCGCGGTGATCTCGCTGTCGTAGTCGCCGAGATGGCCGGCGGCGACCGCTGCCTGCAGTCCCGCGCCATGGTTCAGCGAAAGAAGGATGTCGTCGATCGGTGCGCGATAGGTCATGACAATGTCCCGGCTGACGGAAGGATGCCGGCCTTTTTCCATGAAAAGCCGTTCCCCTCAACCGTCCGCCGCGTCGCGGCCCCTCCGGACCGATCCCGGGCGGCCCTGCGATCCTGCGGGCCTTCGCCCTGGGATTGCGGCTCTCGACGGTTGAAATGCCGCCTCTGTGTCGATAGACCGGCGGAGCCGAGGCGAATCCGCCGACCGGCCGCGAGCCGGCCGGACCAGGCCGTTGGGGCGTAGCCAAGCGGTAAGGCAGGGGATTTTGATTCCCCCATGCGGAGGTTCGATCCCTCCCGCCCCAGCCAGACCGATTTATCCTGTTGAGAATATTGCGGTAAATTACCGGGCGGAGGCTGATACACAGCCCTCCGACGCGCAGCTGCTACGCTGGGGTATCGGAAGACCGTGGCTTTCCGTCCCTTTTGTCGCCGGGCCGCCTCTTATTGGAAGGCGACGGATCCTGAGCTGCTGCCGGTTCCGTGGACGACACCGCCATCAGCGGAGCATCGGCGACCAGCTGCACCGTCGTCGAAGTACCGAGCGATCAGTCGACCACCCGCCGGCAGATCGATATCGGAGTCGAGCCCAAGGGATCATGGCAAACGGCGACGTATGGCCAAAGCGTCCGCCTGACGCGCAACGTCCACGACGGATTGACTCATCGGAAGCTCTGATCTGTCGAGTTCGTTGAGCGTAAACCAGCGTGCATCACGGGCGTCATCCCGCGCCATCGGCTCTCCCGAGACCCAGTCGCACAGGACTGCAATCAATATGTGATGTGTGCAGACGACATCCCCCTGGCGATCGAAGGCATCGATCGCCGTGACGATCGGCCCGGCTTCGGCTTGAACTCCGGTCTCTTCATAGAGCTCCCGAACCGCAGCTTGCGCGATGCTCTCGCCAAATTCGATCTTGCCGCCGGGAAAGCCCCAGTAGCCGGCATCGGGAGGGTTGGCTCGCTGCACAAGCAGGACGAAGTTCTGTCGAATGACGATTGAAATCACCGCGGGGATAGGACTTTGCATCATCGATGCGGCACCAGCTTCAGTGTTGAATTGCATAGCCTCGCTGGCGGTATGGATGAGCCTCGGCGAAGGCCGCCAGCCCGAAGCATTGCTCGCCGAGGGCGATGACGTTTGGAAAGGGTGTGAGTTTGGCGTCATAGAGTTCGGCCAGGACAATCTGCCCGGCGATACAGATATCGGCGATGGTGGGAGCCGCGCCCAGCGCGAATGGCGCGGCGGGACGTTTTGCTAACAGCCGTTCGTAGGCGGCCAGCCCCTCCGAGGTCCAAGTCCTGCACCAGGCCTCGACCGTCGCGGCGTCGGCGTCGAACGCCGCTCCCAAGTGCTTGCGAACGCGTGGTGCGGTCAGCGGGTGAGAATCGGCGATCGAGACCAGCGCGAGCGATTGCGCGTAGGCGCGTTCCCTGGGATCCAACGGGATCAATCGCGGGTCCGGCTGGAGATGGTCGAGATATTCGATGATCGCCAGCGATTGAGAGAATCTGTCTCCATTGTGAACGAGCGTCGGCACGACAAGCTCAGGATTCACTTCAGCATAGGCAGGATCGAACTGACGGCCGGCAAGAAGATCGATCTCGATGGCTTCGAAGGGCATGCGCTTCAGCTCGAGGGCAACGCGCACACGAAAAGCGGCGTTCGAACGCCAGAAATCATAGAGTTGAATTGCCATCTGATAGGTCCCTCTGGTCTTGCCTATTCTCGCCGTTTTGTCCGAGCGCTCATTGGTCACGGCGCGGCCGACGTGACGTGTCGTGCGGCCCGAGCCGAGCTCGACGAACCGTTCAGCCCGGCTTGGACAATGGGAAAGGCCTGGTGAGACTTCGCCCGTTTTCTCCGCCCACTCCCAAGCTCGTGTCGAGGGGACGGTGCCCCGATGCGAAGCGGCGAGCCGGCGACCGCACCGTCGCCGGTCGGCGCGAGCGCAATGCCGACATGCTGTCTACCGGATCAGAATGGTGTCGGTCTTCCCTTGAGCCATTGCCGTGCCGCAATGCCGACTTGCAGCTTGCCAAGCGCCATCAACGGAGCGCCGCGCCGACACCCGTGTTTATGGCCTATCGACGATCTGGCCGTGCGCTCGGCGCACTCGGCAACACCACGATCTACGGGAGTGCGGAGGTCGATGTCGCCCGGTGGCTCAAGTCGCCCTCGAGCAGCGGACGCCGCGCGAGCAGGCCGGCGCCAACGTGGTCAAAGAATGCTCGTACACGAGCCGTGTTGCGCAGATCCTTGTGCGTGATAAGCCACAATTCGCGTGTCAGCTCATCTAACGGATCGATAATGCGGTCGATATCGGGTTCGAGATCACCCAAGTAGCACGGCAGCAGAGCCAATCCGACGCCGGCCTTCACCGCCATGAGCTGATTGATCAGGCTGCTCGACCGATATGCGAAGGCACTCGCGGCGATGCTGTCCGTCAACCACACGGCCGCAGCAGCCGAAGCGGCACTGTCCCAGCCGATGATGGAATGCCCCGTTAGTGAATTCATATCGTCGGGTCGACCGCGTTTCGCGAAATATGCGTGGCTTCCGTAGAACGTCCACGGCGTCGATGCGATCTTCCGTCCGAACAGTTCGCCCTCGTGCGGGCGTGTCGCGCGGATAGCGATGTCCGCTTCTCGCCGCAAAAGATCGAGTTGGCGGTTGTCGACGAGAAGCTCGATCTCGATGACGGGATGCGTGTCGCAGAAGTCGGCGAGCACCTGATTGAGAATTCGATAGGCCAGGGTCTCCGACGAGGTGATCTTGAGCTTTCCCGAAAGACGGGCGTCTTGTCCTGTGATCGATCGATCAAGCGCCATGATCTCGGCCTCGAGCCGCTCGGCGACCATCACCATTTGAAGCCCGGCGTCGGTCGGCGTGTAGACGGGTGAGGTGCGATCGAACAGTTGCACGCTTCGCCGCTTCTCCAGAAGGTTCAGCCAGCGGAAGATCGTCGAATGGTCATGCCCCAGGGTCTTGGCCGCTCCTGCCAGGGAGCCCGCCCGTGCGATGGCCAGCACTATCCTGAATTCGTTCCAATCGCTCACGAGCCCTCCATTATCCAGTGTCCGCCTGTGCCGACGAGCTGATCGCAGATCGGGAGGGCCAGTCGCAGCGGCGCTGTCTTGATGGCTTCCGCCGGCATCGGGAGGGTGAAGGCCTTGCCGGGCAGATGGGACATCCATCGCGCTTCCGTCATCTCGCCCCCCTCATGACGTGGGCCGGTTGCCGGCATAGGACGCGCGCGGCCTGATAATATCCGGGCTGTTGCGCTGCTCGAGGCCATGCGCGAGCCAGCCGACCGAGCGCCCCAAAGCGAAGATGCCGAATGCGGCGCCGATCGGCAGGTTCAGATGTCGCCGAAGTGCGACCAGCGCGAAATCGACGGACGGGTGCTGCCCGGTCAGCGTAAATGCGGCTTTGACGAAATCCTGCCATTCCGGATGATGCGGCATGATCCGGCGAAGCAGTGCATCGGCGCGGATGTCGCCGCCCGGATATAGCGGGTGCCCGAAGCCTGGAATGTCCAGGCCTCCAGCAATCCGCTCGCGCATTTTTCTTTCGATATCGCTGCTGCCGATGTCGTCCCAGAGCGCCTCGTCGCGCGCCGTGGTGGCGCCATGGCGGGCGCCGGTGAGCGCCGCAAGACCGCCGATCACGGCAGCCCGTAGACTGGCGCCGGCTGATGTGATGCAGCGGGCGGTGAAGCTCGACGCATTCAGTTCGTGATCGGCGCACAATACGAGCGCCATCCGGATCAGTTCGGCGCCGTCCCGGTCGACGCGCCACGCAACAGCACATTGTTGGTGAATGGGCGCCGCATCGGGGATTGTTCCCAGCAGGCAGGCCGCAAGCGTCCGGACGATCGCCGCGCATCCTTCGATCAGATGCCGCGACGACGTCTGCCGAAGCGACGTGCCATCGTCGTCACTTGCCACGGTGAAGAGCGGCAGCAGTGCCTGCTCCGCCCGACGACCGCGATACGCGTCCATGACGGCGAGCATCGCCGCAGGGAATGTCGGAGCCGGAGCGTTGAATCCGGCGTCCCTGTCGCAGGACCACAGGTGCGCTGCGAGATCCTCGAGCCGGTGCGTTTCCGCAAGCGCCAGCACGTCGACGCCCCTGTAGAACATGCGTTCATGCTCGATCAGCGTGATCGCGGATTCGAGAACCGGCGTGCCCCAGTTCAATGCGGCCTTGGCGATTTCTTTCGGCCTGCGGCCTGTCGCCCGCTGGAGCGCGAGCTTCTCGACATCCGATGCGAGATACAAGCTTTCGCGATGGGTCTCCTTCGCCTGCGACCGCAGCAGGCCGCGACTGACATAAGCGTAGAGTGTCTGTCGCGAGACGCCGAGACGCGTCGCAGCTTCTTTCGAAGAGAGGTAGATCGTCATCGTGCGCCGTTATTGTTGGTTGATTTATATAGTCAACGTTGACATTCGTTTCCTGGGAGCCAACTTCCGCAATACGTTTGCAAAGTAGGTGCACCATGAACAAGTATACGTCGATCGACAAGCAGGACAACTCGCCGTTCAACGTGTACTTGCGCGATATCTGGACAGCCGCAGGAGGCGATCCGGATTTCCTGCCGCATCTCTCGCAGACCGGATCGGGATCGTTGCCATCGGCGTTTCACGTCAGCGATCTGGCGAACGCGGCGATCGGGGCCGCGTCGCTGGCTGTCGCTGAATTGATCTCGCTGCGAGCGGGCGCTGTCCCGCCGGTGGTGATCGATCGACGGCTCGCGTCATTCTGGTTCCAGACGTCGCTGCGGCCGCAAGGCTGGTCGATGCCGCCGCAATGGGATGCGGTTGCCGGCGACTACGAGACCGCAGACGGCTGGATCCGCCTGCATACCAATGCGCCGCATCATCGCGACGCGGCGATGTCGGTTCTGAAGACGGCCATCGACCGCAATGCCGTGGCAAACGCCGTGGCGGAATGGGAGTCGGACCCATTGGAGGCCGCAATCGTCGCAGCGAATGGCTGTGCCGCATCGATGCGCACGATCGATGAGTGGGGCGATCATCCGCAGGGTCTCGCGGTCAACAGCGAGCCCCTGCTGCACCGTACAGGCTTCGCCGCAGACGCCAGGCCGCGCCGGCCAATTCCCGCGCATCGGCCGCTCGAAGGTGTCCGTGTGCTGGACCTGACGCGCATTCTCGCAGGGCCGGTGGCGACGCGCTTTCTTGCCGGTTTCGGCGCCGAGGTTCTGCGCATCGACCCGTATGGCTGGGAAGAGCCGGGCACAGTGCCCGAAGTCGTTCTCGGTAAGCGCTGCGCGCGCCTCGATCTGAAGTCGCGGGACGGCATGCATGTGCTCGAGACGCTGCTCTCCGAGGCAGACGTCTTCGTCCATGGCTATCGTCCCGATGCGCTCGCACGCCTCGGCCTCGACGCAGCACGTCGCCGCGCGATCAAGCCCGACCTGATCGATGTCAGCCTTGCCGCCTATGGCTGGACCGGTCCGTGGCGCGTCAGGCGCGGTTTCGACAGCCTGATCCAGATGAGCACCGGCATCGCCGACGGTGGCATGCGTGTGCTGCAGAAAGATCGGCCGACGCCGCTTCCCGGCCAGGCCATCGACCACGCCACGGGTTATCTGATGGCTTCAGCAGCCATCCGCGGCCTGACGGAGCGGCAGAAGACCGGACATGGAAGCGAGGCGCGTGCATCGCTTGCGCGGACAGCGAAGTTGCTGATCTCCGGCGGAAGTCAGTCGATCGATGCGCCCCGCCTCGCGGCGGAAAGCGAAGCGGACCTCGCCGATGCAATCGAGCAGACCGGCTGGGGTCCAGCCAAGCGCCTGTGTCCGCCTGTCACAATCGATGGCGCACCGATGGCGTGGGATCTGCCTGCGCCACTGCTCGGCTCTTCTCCGGCCGCTTGGTCGACGGTGGATGCCTAATTTTTCGATGGAGTTGAAATGATGTCGAAGCATGTCGTGATCAGCGGCGGCGGAACCGGGATCGGGCTGGCCTGCGCCAAGTATTTCGCCGCCCGCAATGCGCGAGTCGCCATCATCGGCCGGCGCGAGCAAGTTCTGCGCGATGCGGCTTCGGCCATTGAGCACGAATTTCCTGATGCGCCAAAGGTGCTGCCATTTGCGACAGATCTTACATCCGCCGAGCAGGTGGAAGCCCTCCGTGGCGAGATCGACGAGCGATTTGAATACATCGACGTGCTGATCAATGCCGCCGGCGGCCATGTGCAACGCCGCTTTCCATCATCCACCTATGCGGATGGCCTTGCAGGCATTGCTCGCCGCTGGACGGACAACTTCGCCATGAATACGCTGTCGGCCGTGCTGTTGACCGAAGCACTTCTCCCGAAGATGCGGACACCGGGGGGGCGTATCCTCTTCATGAGTTCGATCGCAGCCTATCGCGGCTCCGGCGCCGGATGTTACGGTGCTGCCAAGGCTGCGCTGCATCCCTACTGCTTCGATCTCGCCAAGACCCTCGGCGCGAAGGGGATTACGGTCAACACGATCGCGCCCGGCTACATTGCAGACACTGAATTCTTCGGCTCCGCACTCAGCGAAGATCAGTACCAAGCCAAACTCGCGGAGACCCTCAACAACCGCGCAGGCTTGCCAAGCGACGTTGCGAACGCCGTGGGATGGCTGACTTCCGCCGAAGCTGTTCACATCACCGCACAGATTGTCCAGATCAATGGCGGTGCGGAGCGCGGACGATAAGGTGCCGGGAGGCGCTCACGCCTCTTTGTCGTCGTCGTTTGGCGCGTCGCAAGTCGACGCTGCGACGCGCAACTGACAGAAGAAGCCTCCGCTCCTGGCTGTCCTGACGACTGCGTCGGCCCGCGGCGGATCGCCGAAGCCTATTCGGCTTCGGCATCCCGCAAAAAATCGTCCTCGAACAGGCCGGTGGCGTGCTGCCCGCCGTCGTCGACCGATTCGATGCGGACCATGCGGCGACCGAACGGGTCGTCCCATTGCTGGATCACCATCACCCGGAAGCCGTTGTAGCGATAGGTCTTCCACATCTCGGCCTCGGCCATCGGGCGTTCCTGCAGCTCTGTCGTGTCGGGCGTGACGGCGGTCACGGCGTGATCCAGGTCTCCTGCAGATGCCGCCACACCGGCGTCGGCCGGTCGTCGCGCTGGATCAGGAGCGCGGTGGAGAGCCGGTCGGTGGTGCCGCTGTCCTGGATCTGGCGCTCGCGATAGGTGACGACCGCCGTCTTGTCATCCTGATAGCGCACCACGACCTCGCTGATCTCCATGATCAGCGTCGGCCGGGAGCCGCGCATCGTCGGCAGGCCGGCGGAGAATTGCGCGAACGGCAGCACCTTGCCGGCGGGGCTCACCATGTTGAAGCCGTCGTCGAAGCGGGCGCGGATCGCAGCCGGATCGTCGCTGCCCTCGGCGCGAAACCAGGCCTGCAGCAGACGGTGCAGCGCGTCGGCCTCGAGCGGCACGGCGTCGGCGAATGACAAAGTCGGCGGTGTGGTCATCGAGAAAGTCCTTATCAATCGTCGAAGGAAGCGTGATCGCTCAGGGCCGCATCAGCACGGACTTTTCGGGCACGCTTTCGGCCCAGCCCGCTTTGAGCGGCGCCACGAACAGGTTCTCGGTGCGGGTGCGGGCGATCTTCCAGACGCCGGCCTCTTTGCGGAACAGATTGTTGAGCCGGCTGGAGCGCAGCAGCGACGAGCCGTCGCTGAAGATCCAGGGCTGGCAGTGCACCCATTGGCCGTCGGCCTCGTCGCCGCGGACATGGATCTGTTCCGAGGTCAGATAGTGCACGTTGAGCACCAGCGCGGGATCTCGCTTCTGCCCCCAGAACCCCTGGAAGTGCTTGCGGATCGCGTCCTTGCCGACGCTGCGGCCGAACTGATTGTCGTAATAGGCGCCGACGCCTTCCCAGATCGCATCCTCGGCGTAGAGATCGACGATGCGCTCGATCCGCTCGGCGTCGTCCTCGACGCCGAATTCCGGGCAGGGCGTATCGCACAGAAACATGTAGCGTGCCTGGATGCGGCGGATCTCCGCTTCGGCGGTCAGCGTCGCGACCTGGTCCTGGAGCGCCTGCACGGTCGCGGCGAGTTGGTCGATGGTCATGATGCGGGCCTCATTACGAATGGCAGACGTCGTGCGCGCGCGGCGCGATGTCGTGATAGGCGCGGTTGAAATAGATCAGCCCCTCGGGATGCGCGCTGAGCGCGATCGCCTGCACCCGGCAGAAGAACACGCTGTGGGTACCGACCTCGGTGACCTGCGCGATGCTGCAGTCGAGGCCGACCACGGCATCGGCGAGTGCCGGCGCGCCGGTGCTCAGCGTGTGCCACTCCGCGCCGGCGAAGCGTTCGTGCACCGGAATGCCGCCGCGGCCGAACAGATTGGACAGTTCCTGGTGCCGGCTCGCCAGCACATTGACGCATAGCACGCCGTTGGCGGACAGCGCGGCGTGGACGTTGGAGGCGCGATTGACGCAGACCAGCAGCGTCGGCGGATCGTCGGTGACGCTGCACACCGCCGAGGCGGTCAGGCCGTGCAGCCCGGCCGCTCCGTCAGTGGTGATGATGTTGACGGCTGCGCCCAGCCGGCTCATCGCCTCGCGAAACTCGCTCCGTTCCACCGTGGTCATCATTGCCGCCCTCATCGCATGAACAGGCCGCCGTTGACGTCCCAGGTCGCGCCGGAGACGAAGCCGGATTCGGGGGAAGCCAGCTGCAGCACGATCTGCGCCACGAAGCCGGGATCGCCGATATCGCCGACCGGGATGTTGGCCTTGAACTCGGCGAAACGCTCTGCCGGCACCGTCCTGTGCACGATCGGCAGATCGAGCGGGCCCGGTGCAATGGCGTTGACGGTGACGCCCGACTTGCCGAGATCGCGCGCGAACACTTTGGTCAGCGTGACGATGCCGCCCTTCGAGGCGGCGTAGTGCGCACCCGTTGCGGTGCCGCCGTTCTGGCCGGCGAGCGACGCCATGTTGACGATGCGGCCATGGCCGGCGTCGCGGAAATACGCGCCGAACACCTGGCAGCCGAGGAATGTGCCGCGCAGATTGACGGCGATCACCTCGTCGAATTCTTCCGGCGAGATCTCCATCACCGGCCGCGCCACCGTGACGGCGGCGTTGTTGACCAGCACATGCGCGTCGTTCCAGCGCGCCAGCATTGCCGCCAGCGCGGCATCGAAGTCGCTCTTGCGGCGGACGTCGAGCTTCAGCCCGAACGCCGTCGTCCCTCCGGCGTCCAGCCGCGTCGCGACGGCCTTGGCTGCCGCCTCGTCGATATCGCCGATCGCCACCCGATAACCGGCGCCATGTAGCGCCTCAGCGATGATGGCGCCGAGGCCGCCGCCACCGCCGGTGACCAGCGCGACGCGCCCGCTCTGGGGGGCCGCAGTGCTCATAGGATATAGCCGATGCCGCCGAGCGCCTCGGTCGAGTTGATCAGCCAGATCACCTTGCGGCGGATCTTCAGGCCGGACTCGCTGCGCACCAGCTCGAACACCACATCGCCCGTGTAGGTCCGCTCGCGGCCGCGGCGGAATTCGGTGATGATCTGCGCGCAGCGCAGCTCGCACGCGGTTTCGCTGGTCTTCAGCATCCGGAAGCGCGACAGCGAACGGACCGTGCGGGCGACCGGCGAGGCCGAGACCGACTGGCCGCTGAGCAGCCGCTCGACGCGCTTCTTGCGCATCTCGTGGTCGTCATAGGCGTAGTTCACGGCGTTCCCGAAATCGGTGACGCCCGGCTCGATCGGCACGATGTAGCGGGCATCCGCGGTCCACAGCGACAGCCACTCGTCATAGACGGCATGGTCGAGCAGGTCGGCCTCGGTCCAGACGAATTCCATCGCCTCGGCGAGCGTGATAGTCGATGCGGTGGTGGTGGGGATCGTCATCGTCATGTTCATGGTCAGACCGCCATCATCCGCTTCCACTGATCATAGGCGGCGCGCATGCCGGTTTCGGCGCTGACGTCGCTGCGGTGCCGCCCGTCGGGCAGGCTTTCTTCCTTGTTGAGGCCGCGGTGGAGCATGATCCACATGTCCTCGCCGCCCTTGGCGCCGTGCTGGACACGGTCCCACACTTCGGCGTCGTCCGGGCTGCCGAAGCCCATCGGGCCCTGGAAGAATTCGTGCAGGCGGATGCGGGCGCGGTTGGCGGCCGCCGGACCGCCGTCCATGCCGATCGCGATGTGGCGGATCTCGGTCTCGTTCACCGACACCGGCTGCAGCACGCGGAAGAACGCCATCGAGCAGGCGAGATTGGGAAACAGATTGATGTTGAAGCCGGAGCCGCCGACGGCGCGGACGATGCGGCGCACTTCTGTGTCGGAGTAACCCTCGGCCGCCAGCTCCTTGGCGAGATCGGCGAATTTTTCCGGGATCGGCGCTTCGAGATTGTCGTCGAGGTCGATCAGTTCGGGGATCATCACCATCACGCTGTGGCCGTTGCCGAGGTCCTCGACGAAGCCGCCATTGTTCAGCATGTCGAGCTGCTGCTCGGTTTCCTTGTCGACCGCGGTGAGGAACGATTTGTGCACCAGCGGGAAGTGGTAGGCGTCGGTGGTGTTCTCGAGCTGGATCTTCCAGTTGCCGGGGAAGCGGAATTTGTGCTCGCCCAGCGTCTTCACCGGATAGCCGCCGCCCTGCTTCATGAACAGGTCGATCCACTTCTTCGCCGGCCCCAGGAAGTCGGCGAGCGGCTCGATGTCGTCGCGGAAGGTGGCGAACAAGAGACCGTTGTATTCTTCGACGCGCAGCGACTTCAGCGACAGCTTGCTGCGGTCGATCTGCTCCTCGTTGTAGCCGTTCTCGTAAGGCACGCCGCGCAGCTTGCCGTCGAGCGAGTAGCCCCAGCCGTGATACGGGCAGACGAAGCTCGAGGTCTTGCCCTTGCGCACTTCACACAGCGTCGCGGCGCGGTGGCGGCAGCGGTTGAGATGGACGTGGACCTCGCCCTTGCGGTCGCGCACCACGATCACCGGATCGAGGCCGACCTGCGCCATCTTGAAGTCGCCGTTGTTCGGGATCTCGCTGACATGCGCGACCCAGACCCAGGTGTTGTGGAAAATCTTGGTCATCTCGGCTTCGAAGATCGCCGGGTCGGTGTAGAGCGGCGTGCGGACGCGATCCTGGCGGATCAATTCGTCCGGATTGCTGGTGAGCTCCGCGAGGCTGGTCATCGGTTAGGTCCTTGTCGCTGGGAAATCGGCGGAAGCAGATCGAGGCGCGGCATCATGGAAAGCCGGGGACCGAGGGCAGGCCGAGCAGCACGCGGCCGGCGCTCTGCAGCGTGCCCTCGTTGAGGAAGGCGTGCTGCGCCACGACGAAGCTGTCGGTCAGCGCGCGGGCCAGCGGATGGCCCTGATAGATCGAGGTAGTGCCGGTGAGCTCGGTCGCAATGCGGGCCACGGTGGCGCCGGTCTTGGCCGCATGGCTGGCGGCGAGCCGCAGCACCGTCGTGGTCTCGACCGACGGCTTGTCGCCGGCGCGGACGATGTCCCACACCTCGTCGGTAGCCTCGTAGAAGAA
>NZ_QUMK01000062.1 GCF_010907035.1 Rhodopseudomonas sp. BR0M22 | reverse complement strand
AAGCAATCTGTCGGAACGCGAGCTCAACGAAACGCCACCCAAGGAGAGACCTCGAACCGGATCGGCCGCGGCCCATGTCGCGACCTTTTGCCGGATGCTATGATCGGGGAAACGCCCAAGGGGCCCGTTGAAGGCCCGGACCAACAGCGCAATAACCACCCGGGACGTCGTCGGCTCGGCCGCTCACGAGAGCGGCGTGCGGTGGCGTTCGAGACAAGGCTTCAAGAAAGCGCCCAAGGAAAGGGATATCCAATGCAGTTGAAAGACGTCTCCGTTCTCATCACCGGCGGTGGTTCGGGGCTCGGCGCCGCGACCGCGCGGGCGATGGCCGCCAAGGGCGCCAAGGTCGCCGTCCTCGACATGAACAAGGACAATGCCGAAAAGGTTGCGGCCGAGATCGGCGGCGTCGCCTGCGTCGGCGACGTGTCGCAGGAAGCCCCGGTCAAGGAGGCGATCGCCAAGGCTGAAGCCGCGCACGGTATCGTCCGCGTGCTGGTGAACTGTGCCGGTATCGGCGGCGCGGTGAAGACCGTCAGCAAGAACGGCGCCTATCCGCTCGATCACTTCTCGCGCATCATCAACGTCAACCTGATCGGCAGCTTCAACTGCATCCGTCTCGTCGCCGAGCGCATGCAGAGCGCGCCGACCATCGGCGAAGAGCGCGGCGTCTGCATCAACACCGCCTCGGTGGCGGCGTTCGACGGCCAGATCGGCCAGGCCGCTTACTCGGCCTCCAAGGGCGGCATCGTCGGCATGACCCTGCCGGTGGCGCGCGACCTCGCCTCGATGAACATCCGCGTCATGACCATCGCGCCGGGCCTGTTCCTCACCCCGCTGCTGATGGGTCTGTCGGAAGACGCCCGCAAGAGCCTCGGCGCCCAGGTGCCGCATCCGGCCCGCCTCGGCGATCCGTCGGAATACGCCTCGCTCGCGGTGCAGATCGTCGAGAACCCGATGCTGAACGGCGAGACCATTCGTCTCGACGGCGCCATCCGCATGGCGCCGCGCTAAACGCGCACTTCTCACCCTCTCTGTTTCGGGAGAGGGTGAGTCTTCGTTCTCCGCCGCGTGTAGTTCGCCAGATATTGACGATCTCTCGCGCGGCGGAATTCGAAGCGCGCAGGACTGTTTCTTTCCCTGTATTTGGGAGGGGAGCGACTATCGCCGGAACGGCGATCCGACTAAACGTCGCGGCAGCGGCGTATAAGAACAAGAACTGACGGGAGTGACGGCGTGACCGAGGCCTTGCTGGTCGATCATCGTGACGGGGTCGATTGGGTGACGCTCAATCGGCCGGACAGCCTCAATGCTCTCGATCCCAGCCTGATCGACGCGCTCAACGATTACTTCGGCCGGTTGCAGCGCGACCGCAAGACCCGCGTCGTGGTGCTCAAAGGCGCCGGCGCCAATTTCTGCGCGGGCCTCGATCTCAAACATGCGATGGCGCGCCGCGCCGGCGAGAACGCCGCACCCGGCGTCACCGAGTCGCTGGATTCGCAGCGCCGGATCGCCGACATCGTGATGCTGATGCGCCGCTGCCCGCAGCCGATCATTACGCTGATCCGCGGCGCCGCCGCCGGCGGCGGCTTTGCGCTGGCGCTGGCTTCCGACGTCCGCATCGCCGGACGCAGCGCGCGAATGAACTGCGCGTTCATCAAGCTCGGCCTTGGCGGCTGCGACATCGGTACCAGCTACTTTTTGCCGCGCCTCGTCGGCGTCTCGGTGGCGTCAGAACTGATTCTCACCGGCCGCTTCATCGGCGCTGAACGAGCGCTGATGACCGGGCTCGTTTCCGAACTGGTGGAAGACGATCAGCTCGAAGCCGCGGCGCAGCCGTTCGTCGATGCGATGATGGCAGCGTCGCCGGTCGGTTTGCGGCTGTCGAAGGAATGCCTCAACATGGCGGTGGACGCCGGTTCGATCGAGCAGGTGATCGCGATGGAAGATCGCAATCAGGTGCTGTGTTCGCGCTCGGAGGATTTCAAGGAAGGCGTTGCCGCGTTCCTCGAGAAGCGCAAGCCGGTCTACGGCAATCGCTGACCAGATAACGTCGGCCCGGCAAGAGGCCGAAAAGACGGGAGACGAAGACATGACTGCCAGCGCAGCCGCGGTGCTGACCAAGCCGCCCTTCCGCAAGGTGAACTGGCTGCCGCGCGAGATCGAGGTCGATCGTCGCGAGGGCGGCGTCATCGTGATGAAATCGCGCTTCCCGCTGATGGACCACGATCCAAATCTGCCGATGGCGCTGGCCAAGTGGGCCAAACAGCGCCCCGACCACATCTGGCTGGCGCAGCGCAAGGGGCCGGATCGGCAGTGGCGCAAGGTCAGCTACGGCGAGGCCAAGCGCATCGTCGACTCGCTGACCCAGGCGCTGCTCGACCTGAAGCTGCCGGAAGGTCGGCCGCTGACGGTGCTGTCCGGCAATTCGATCGAATTCGCGCTCATGATGATGGCGGCGATGCAGGCGCGGATTCCGACCGCGCCGGTGTCGCCGGCGTATTCGCTGATGAGCCACGATCACCTCAAGCTGAAGTATCTGTTCGATCTGGTGAAGCCGGCGGCGGTGATGGTGCAGAACGGCGCGCCGTTCACCAAGGCGCTGCATGCGCTGGGTCTGACCGGTGTCACGGTGATTCACGTCGAGGGGACCGCCGACGGCATCCCCAGCCTGTCGTTCGACGAGATGGCGGCCACCAAGGTGACGCCCGATGTCGAAGCCTCGATCGCGAAGATCACGCCGGACACCGTTGCCAAGTTCCTGTTCACCTCCGGCTCGACCGGGATGCCGAAGGCGGTGATCAACACCCAGCGCATGATGTGCGCCAACGCCGCGATGATGATGCAGGTGCGGCCGCGCGATCCCAACGGTCCGCCGCCGGTGCAGCTCGACTGGATGCCGTGGAACCACACCATGGGCGGCAACGCTGCGTTCAATCCGCTCTTGATCGAAGGCGGCACGCTGTACATCGACGACGGCCGCCCGGTGCCGGGCCAGATCGAAGAGACGCTGCGCAACCTGCGCGAGATCTCCCCGACCTACTACGCCAACGTGCCGGCCGGCTACGCGGCGCTCGCCAGCGCGATGGAGAAGGACGACGCGCTGTGCCGGTCGTTCTTCAAGGACATGCAGCTGATGGCCTACGGCGGCGCGCGGTTGCCCGACGATCTGTACGAGCGGATGCAGGCGCTGGCGGTGCGCGCGACCGGGCATCGGCTGGTTTTCTACACCGGCTGGGGTTCGACCGAGACCTCGCCGACTTCGACCGGCACCTATTGGGACACCGAGCGCGTCGGCCTGATCGGGCTGCCTTTCCCCGGCGTCGAACTGAAGATGCTGCCGGTCGGCGACAAGTACGAACTGCGGCTGCGCGGCATCAACGTGATGCCCGGCTATTACGGACAGCCGGATCTGACCGAGAAGGCGTTCGACGAAGAAGGCTTCTACAAGATCGGTGACGCCGGCGTGTTCGTCGATCCGAACGATCCGGTGAAGGGCATCATCTTCGCCGGCCGGGTCGCCGAAGACTTCAAGCTGATGACCGGCACCTTCGTTCACGTCAGCACGGTGCGCACCGACTCGATCGCTGCCGCAAGCCCTGTGATCCAGGACGCGCTGGTGGCCGGACAGGACCGCGCTTACATCGCGCTGCTGGCGTGGCCCAATCTCAACGCCTGCCGGGTGATGATCGGCGATCCGAATGCGAGCTTCGAGGATGTGGTCAAGCATCCGGCGGTACTCGCCGCGCTGCGTGCCGGCCTCGAGAAGCACAACCGCGAGGTCGAGGGCGCCAGCTCGATGCGGATCGCACGCGCCATGCTGATGGTCGAACCGCCGTCGATCGACGGCAACGAACTCACCGACAAGGGCTACATCAACCAGCGCGCCGGCCTCGAACGCCGCGCCGCCCTGGTTGAGCGGCTGTACGCCGAACACCCCGACTCGGACGTGATGGTGCTGCAGTGAGCGATGCGAACTTAACTCTCCGTCATTCCGGGGCGCGCGCAGCGCGAACCCGGAATCTCGAGATTCCGGGTTCTCGCCTGCCGGCGAGCCTCGGAATGACGGCGACAACATTCAAGACCAACACCTAACAACAACGGGACTCCGCCCATGAATTTCGATTTCTCCGACGATCAGAAGCAACTGCGCGATCAGGCGCGGCGGTTTCTTGCCGAGAAGTGCCAGCCGAAGGCGGTGCGTGCCGTGCTCGAAGGCAAGGCGGATTACGACCGCGACCTGTGGAAGGGGCTCGCCGAGATGGGCTTCCTCGGCGTGGCGATTCCGGAGGAATACGGCGGGACCGGTGCGGGGCACCTCGAACTTTGCGTGATCGCCGAGGAGCTCGGCCGCGTGCTGGCGCCGGTGCCGTTCTCGTCGACCGTGTATCTGGCCGCCGAAGCGCTGCTACTGGCCGGTTCGGAAGAGCAGAAGCAGAAGTGGCTGCCGAAGATTTCCTCAGGGGAAGCGATCGGCACGCTGGCGCTGTTCGAAGGCACCGGCAATCCGTCGCCGGCAGCCGTCAAGCTCGCGGTGTCGAACGGCACGCTCACCGGCACCAAGAAGCCGGTCGCCGACGGCGCGATCGCCGACTTCGCGATCGTCGCGGCGCGCACCGGCAACAGCGGCCGCGAGACCGATGTGTCGCTGTTCCTGGTCGATCTGAAGGCCGGCGGCGTCACCGCCAAGGCGTTGCAGAACGTCGATCCGTCGCGGCAGCAGGCCGAGCTGACGTTTGCCGGCGCCAAGGCCGAGCCGCTCGGTGCGGCCAATGAAGGCTGGAGCATCCTGTCGCGCGTGATGGACCGCGCCGCGGTGCTGATCGCGTTCGAACAGGTCGGCGGCGCCGACCGCGCGCTGGAGATGGGCCGCGACTACGCGCTCGACCGCATCGCCTTTGGCCGGCAGATCGGATCGTTCCAGGCGATCAAGCACATCCTCGCCGACATGTACGTCTCGGCGACGCTGGCGCGCTCGAACTCCTACTACGGTGCGTGGGCGCTCTCGACCGACGCCGCCGAGCTGCCGGAGGCCGCGGCCTCGGCGCGGATCAGCGCCACTCAGGCGTTCCAGCACTGCGCCAAGCAGAACATCCAGGTGCACGGCGGCATGGGCTTCACCTGGGAGTTCGACTGCCATCTGTACTATCGCCGCGCCAACGCGCTGGCGCTCAGCCTCGGCAGCCAATCGTATTGGGAAGATCAGCTGATCGACCGGATGCGCCAGAAGAACGCGGCGTAACGCGCGACGGTGAATGCCCAACCGTCATTGCGAGCGCAGCGAAGCAATCCAGAGGCTCCGTGCACTGAGCTGGATTGCTTCGTCGCTTCGCTCCTCGCAATGACGGAAAAATTGAACGCATCGATAGCAGGTGTGCCATGAACTTCGACGATACTCCGCAGGAAGCCGAATTCCGCGCCAAAGCGCGCGCCTGGATCGACGCCAACGCGCCGAAGCAATACGAGGACGAGCTGCGCAAGGCGTCGCTCGGCCGTGTCGTGCTGAAGGGCGCCAATATTCTCGAGGTCGCCAAGGCCTGGCAGAAGAAGAAGGCCGATGCCGGCTGGGCCGTGCCGCACTGGCCGAAGGAATATGGCGGCCGCGGCGCGTCGCCGATCGAGCGCGTGATCTGGCAGCAGGAAGAGGGCGTGTTCGGCAAGCTGACGGCGATGTTCATCATCGGCCAGGGCATGTGCGGGCCGACCATGATGGCCTACGCCTCGGAAGAGCAGAAGCGGCACTACCTGCCGCCGCTCGGCTCCGGCGAAAAGGTGTGGTGCCAGCTGTTCTCCGAACCCGCCGGCGGCTCCGACGTCGCGGGTCTGCGCACCCGCGCCGAGAAGGATGGCGACGACTGGGTCATCAACGGCCAGAAGATCTGGACCTCGGGCGCGCACTACTCGGATTACGGCATCCTGATAACCCGCACCGACCCGACCGTGCCCAAGCACAAGGGTCTGACGATGTTCTTCCTCGACATGAAGAGCCCCGGCGTCGAGGTGCGGCCGATCAAGCAGGCCAACGGCAATTCCGACTTCAACGAGGTGTACTTCACCAACGTGCGGATTCCGGACAGCCAGCGCCTCGGCGCGGTCGGCGACGGCTGGAACGTGTCGCTGACGACGCTGATGAACGAGCGCATGTCGATCGGCGCCAACGTCGCGACCGGTTTCCCGGAGCTGTTCGATTATTGTTCGTCGCTGACGCTCGACGGCACGCCGGCGCTCGACGACCGCGCGGTGCGGAGCAAGCTGGCGAACTGGGCGGTGAAGGCCAGCGGCCTGCGCTACACCTCGTTCCGGTCGATCTCGGCGCTGTCGAAGGGCCAGCGTCCGGGCCCGGAGAACTCGATCGGCAAGCTGGTCGCGGGCAGCATGATCCAGGAAGTTGCGATGTACGCGCTCGATCTGCAGGGCGCCGCCGGCGTACTCAGCGGGTCGGAGGATGCCGAAGTCGCCGGCCGTTTCCAGGCGATGCTGCTGCGTTCACCGGCGACCCGGGTCGAAGGCGGCACCGACGAGATTCTGCGTAACATCATCGCCGAACGCGTGCTCGGCCTGCCCGGCGACATCCGCGTCGACAAGGACGTGCCGTTCAACCAGATCCCGACCAAGGGGCGGGCGTAACAAGATTGTAGGATGGGTTGAGCGCAGCGAAACCCATCGGCCAGCAGCAAGTGATTGATGGGTTTCGCGACAGCTCAACCCATCCTACGAATTGCGAACGAAACTAGTCTCATGGTTCGCGACGCGCGCGCTGCGCGCTCCTGATCCTGAGGGGCCGAGACAAGAACAAAGTGACGAGAGGCTGAGATGAATTTCGACGATACCCCGCAGGAAGCCGAGTTCCGCGCCAAGGCTCGCGCGTGGATCGATGCCAACGCGCCGAAGCAGTACGAACAGGAACTGACCAAGTCCGGTCTCGGCCGCATCAGCCTGAAGAACGCCGACATCGTCGAAGTCGGCAAGGCGTGGCAGAAGAAGAAGGCCGAGGGCGGCTGGGCCTGCCTGACTTGGCCGAGCGAATATGGCGGCCGCGGCGCTACCCCGATCGAGAAGGTGATCTGGCAGCAGGAAGAGGGCGTCTACGGCAAGCTCACCCAGCCGTTCCAGATCGGCGAGGGCATGTGCGGCCCGACCGTGATGGCCTACGGTGCCGAGGAGCATAAGCGCCGCTATTTGCCGAAGCTCGCCTCCGGCGAAGAGATCTGGTGCCAGCTGTTCTCCGAGCCGGCCGGCGGCTCCGACGTCGCGGGTCTGCGCACCCGCGCCGAGAAGGACGGCGACGACTGGATCATCAACGGCCAGAAGATCTGGACCTCCGGCGCGCACTACTCGGACTACGGCCTGCTGATCACCCGTACCGATCCCAATGTGCCGAAGCACAAGGGCCTCACCATGTTCTTCCTGGACATGAAGAGCCCCGGCGTCGAGGTGAAGCCGATCAAGCAGGCCAACGGCATGCAGGAATTCAACGAGGTGTTCTTCACCAACGTGCGGATTCCGGACAGCCAGCGGCTCGGCGAAGTCGGCGACGGCTGGAACGTGTCGCTGACCACGCTGATGAACGAGCGCATGTCGATCGGCGCGCGGCTTGCCACCGGCTTCCCGGAAATCTTCGCGTTCTGCAACGATCTGGTGACGGAGAACGGCTCGGCGATCGACGATCCGGCGGTGCGCAGCAAGCTGGCGAACTGGGCGGTGAAGGCCAGCGGCCTGAAGTACACCTCGTATCGCTCAATCTCGGCGCTGTCCAAGGGCCAGCGCCCTGGACCAGAGAACTCGATCGGCAAGCTGGTCGCCGGCCCGATGCTGCAGGACATCGCGGCGTTCGCGATGGATCTGGAAGGCGCGGCGGGCGTGTTCACCGATCCGGCCGAGGCCGAAGCCGGCGGCAGCTTCCAGGCGATGCTGCTCGGTTCGCCCTCAATGCGCATCGCCGGCGGCACCGACGAGATCCTGCGCAACATCATCGCCGAACGCGTCCTCGGCCTGCCTGGTGACATCCGGGTCGACAAGGACGTACCGTTCAACAAAATCCCGACCAAGGGGCGGTGAGGCGATCATCAACCACGGGCCGTCATTCCGGGGCGCGAGCGAGAGCTCGCGAATCCGGAATCCCGAGCTTGTTTGCACTCGAGCCTGCGCCCCGCGCGTTGCAGATTCCGGGTTCGCTCACTTCGTGAGCGCCCCGGAATGACGACCATTCAGGAATGAGGCCATCATGACCGACGCGCCCACGACCACCGCTCCGATCGACGTCCTCGAACAGCTGATGGCCGCGCGCTATTCCTGCCGGGCGTTCAAAGCCGATCCGGTGCCGCGCGAAACCATCGAGCGCATCCTCGGCGCGGCGCAGAAGACCGCGTCGTGGTGCAACAGCCAGCCGTGGCAGGTGGTGATCACTTCGGGCGCTGCGACGGCGAAGTTTCGCGAGGTGATCTATCCGGCTGCCGCCGGCGGCGCGCCGATGTCGGGCGATTTCGAGTTTCCGCGCGAGTATCGCGGGGTCTATCTCGATCGCCGCCGCGAGAGCGGCTTCCAGCTCTACAACGCGGTCGGTATCGCCCGCGGCGACAAGGCCGCGGCCGCCCAGCAGGCGCTGCAGAATTTCAACTTCTTCGGCGCGCCGCATGTGGCGATCATCACCACCGACGAGGCGCTCGGCGTCTATGGCGCGGTCGATTGCGGCGGCTATGTCACCTCGTTCATGCTCGCCGCCCAGGCGCTCGGCGTCGCCACGGTGCCGCAGGCCGCGCTGGCGTTTCACGCCGGTGTGGTCCGCAACCACTTCGGCCTCGGCGACGACCGCCGCGTCGTCTGCGGCATCTCGTTCGGCTACGCCGATCCCGACCACAAGGCGAACTCGTATCGTACCAACCGTGCCGCACTCGGCGAGGTCGCGACGTTCGTGGACAAGTAACGGCTTCTCAACGAGTCATTCCGGGGCGCGCGTTTGCGCGAACCCGGAATCTGATGTTTGCACAGCGCCGGAGATTCCGGGTTCGCCGCTTCGCGGCGCCCCGGAATGACTCGCGGATAGGCTTCGCGCCCCGGAATGAAGACGGAGAGGCTGCGATGCGTGGCCTTCAAAACCTCGGCGCGCGCTTTTCCGTAAACGCCGCGATGCCTTCCTTGATCTCGTCGCTGCGCATCGAGGCGCGGGCGCGGGTGTCGGCGGCTTTTTCGTCGAAGGCGGCGCGGGCGAATTCGTTGATGGCGCGCTTCATGCCGGCGACCGCGTTCGGCGCGTTGCCGGCCAGCGTCGTCGCCAAGGCGTCGACTTCGCGGTCGAGCCGGTCCATCGGTACCATCGCGGTGAGATAACCGATCCGCAGCATCTCGGCGGAGTCGATCCGCTGCGCGGTGAGGAACAGCCGCTTGGCATTGTCGATGCCGAGGCGGGAGACGTAACGCTTGATGCCGCCCGGATAGTAATGCAGCCCGAGCCTTGCCGCCGGCATGAACATCTCTGCGGTGTCGACGCCGATGCGGAAATCGCAGGCGAGCGCCAGATCGGTCGAGCCGCCATAGACGCCGCCGTTGAGCCGGCAGATCGTCGGCACCCGCAGATCCTCCAGCCGGTTGACCACGACCTCGAACGCCGACCCCGGGGATTCGGCCTCGACCTCGGCTGTGGCGCGCTCGGCGACCTCGCCGAGATCGAAGCCGGCCGAGAATGCCCGCCCGGTGCCGGTGAGTACCAGCACTCGCACCGCGGGATCGGCGTCGATTCGTGCGAACTGATCGAGCAGGACGGCGAGATCGTCCGGCTGCAGCCGATTGAGATGCTTGGGTCGGTTCAGCCGGATGGTGGCGCGCGCACCGTCGACGGTCAGCACCGGCGGGCTCGCGGGTTCGCTGTCGGTCATCGGCAAAATCTCCTGAGATTGAAGCGGGCGGCTGCCGGATCGGGCGCCGACCCTGCAAAAGGCCGCAGCGGGGGCGGCGGCGGACGGGGAAAGCGGCGGGGCAAACTGCCCGGCGAGCGGTTGGCCGTCAACTCGCCGGTGCTTGGCAAGGACAGCACGGCTCGCGTAAGTCGCTGCGGCTGGTTTATAATTCCGTCCGCACCAGCGTGTAACGCTCCGCGGCGTCCGGCGACGGCTCGCAGCAGTGCCTCGGCCGTGTCCGCTGGATTCGTCGCCTTCGATCGCAAGCAACGGTGGGTCCCACATGGATATGTCTCTCATCGCCCAGAATGCCGGCATGGCGAGCAGCGTGTTCGCGACCATCTTCGTGCTCGCCACCGCCACGATGCGGACGATGATTCCCCTGCGGGTGTTCGGCATCCTCACCAATGCGCTGCTGATCGCAGTGTCGATCCCGACTCATAACTACGCGACACTCGCGCTGCATGCGGTGCTGCTGCCGCTCAACGCCTGGCGTCTGCACCAGATGCTGCAGCTCGTGCGCGATGTGAAGAAATCGGTCAGCAGCGACCTGTCGATGGATTGGCTGAAGCCGTTCATGACCAAACGCAACTGCGTCGCCGGTGAGGAACTGTTCTACAAGGACGAGCGGGCCGAGGAGATGTTCTACATCGTCAGCGGCCGGTTTCGGCTGGTCGAATCCGGCATCGAGCTGCCGATCGGCGCGATCGTCGGCGAGCTCGGGATGCTGTCGCCGACCCACACCAGAACGCAGACGCTGGAATGCGTCGAATCAGGGATGGTGCTGAGCGTGAGCTATCGCCAGGTCGAAGAGCTGTACGTGCAGAATCCGGAATTCGGCTTCTACTTCCTGCGGCTCGCCAGTGCCCGGCTGTTCGAGAACATCGAGTCACTGCAGGCGAGGCTGGCCGAGACCACGCAGCCGCCGCGGACCGACGTCGTCGGCCGAACCGGCTGAGGACGTCGACGTGGCCGATTATATCGACGCGCTTCGTGTCACGCTCGCTGAAATGCTCGGCGAGAACGATCGCGTGGTAGTGCTGACGGCCCCGGCTCAGGTGTCGCAACCGGTGGCGCAGGCCCTGGAGGAGGCGGCCGCGCGGCTGGTGATCTACCAGGGCCGCCGCTACGCGCGGTTGTATCTCGACCGGTTGTTGCGGTTCGTCGGTCGCCGCGACATCGACGACGTGATGTTGCTGCGGATCGCCGAGCTGCTGGCGATGCGGATGGCCTACGAGGACCCGATCCGGATTGCGCAGCTCACGCTGCAGGAGGCGGCGAGCGCTCCTGCTGGCCGGGCGAAGCCGCGGATCGACCGCAGATGTCGTTTCCGCATCGACGAGGTGGTGGCGGCGCTGCCGGTGGTGGTGGCCGCTCCGACGCTCAAGGTGCTGGACTATCTAGGCTGGCAGCACATGCCGGTGAAGATGCGCTTCAACGCCGCCGGATGGCTCGGCACCCGTAAGCTGCGGATCATCTCCTGGCTGCGGCGTTGGCGGCTGCTGTCGATCCGTTACGCCCAGGAAAGCAGATGGGTCGAGCGCTGGCTGCACATGATCGACCGCAGCCTGGCCGTTCGTCCGGAAGCGGCCTTCGCCGTGATCGAAAGCGCCACCATGGTTCGCGGCTATGGCGACGGCTATCGCTATGGCATGGCGAACTGGACGCTGATCATCGATTCCTTGGTGAAGCCGGCGCTCAACGGCAGCTTGGAGCTGCCCGAGTTGACCCAGGCGATCGCGGATGCGCGCGCTGCCGCCCTGCCGGAACGCAAGCAGACCAAGCTGAAGCGCGCGATCGACGCAATTCGGGCGCGGTCCGGAGCCGCAGCGACGCAGGCGGCGGCGTCGTGAGAGTCGCCGTGCAGGGCTTGCCGGTATCGTCGTGTGCGACGGGTGCGGCGTGGGAAGTTCACAGGCTCGGCAACCAGGCGCACCGTCCGCCGCGTGCATTCGGTCGCCGGAAATGTCATAAAAACGCGCTGGCCGATCCCGGCCGGCGTCGTTGCGATGCGTTCGTGCGGGACGTCGGACGATCGAATGGCCGCAAGCCGGCTGTCGTCGCCTTCACTGCCTGCCGAGCCGAAGCGAAGGTGCGAGCTTGATCCTTCCCGATCTGTCGTCGTCGATTGCCGTCGGAGCGCTGATCTATTGGATGCTGCTCCTCACCGTCAAACATGTGTTCGCGGACTTCATTTTCCAGAACAAGTGGATGGCGATGGGCAAGGACGCCAAGACTGGCTGGGCGCTGCCGTTGCTTGCGCATTGCAGCGTGCACCTGGTGATGACGACGCTGCTGATGCTGATCCTGGCGCCGCAGTTCTGGTTCATCGGCCCGATCGATTTCCTGATTCACCTCGCCATCGATCGCCTTAAGGGCTTTATCGTCGCGACCTTCGACGTGACTAATCAGGATATCTGGTTCTGGTGGCTCATTGGAACCGACCAGGCGCTGCATCATCTGACCGGTTTCGGTCTGTCGATCGTGCTCGCCGCCAACCTTTGATCGTCGGCTTCTGATCGCGCGCGTCCAGCCGGATACACCGCTGCATTGCGGGTTATTTCGGTGGTTGCTGCAACCTGTGGTGGGTTTCGCCGTAGTTTTGCGGCTTGTTGTCCACGGAAAGCTTACGATCATCTTCAATAGCGCCACGATCGCTGGGCTGTTTGGTCGCGCACGTAGTTGTACGCGGTGGCGCATTAACCGCTGCATGACGTGCGATCGACTAGTTTCGCGTCAATCAACAGGCGAGGTTGGCCGCGCGAAGCCGTGGCGGAAGGAGCGGCAAGTCCAGATCTCATGGCACGTTATCTCGAATCCCAGCTCGACTTCATCTTCTTCTTCTACGGGCTGGCATTCATGCTGCTGGGTGCGTTGTGTTTGGCATTCGCGCGCAGGCTCGACGACGATCACCGTCCTCTGATCCGTCTGACTGGGCTGTTCGGATGTGTCCACGGCGCCAGCGAATGGCTCGATATGAGCGCTCTGCTGGCCGGCGATGCCAGCGAGTTTCTGCTCGCGCGCGGGGTGCTGATGACGGCGTCGTTCGTGCTGTTGGCCGAGGCTGGCCGGCAAGGCTTGCAGTCGCGTGGTCTGCCGGTGCCCGGGCCGTGGATCTTCATTCCGGTCCTGCTGGTGATTGTTGCGGTTGGCGTGCTGGACGGCGTGTGGTCCGCCAAGGCGGTCGCACGTTATCTGCTCGCCGCCCCGGGAGCGATCGCGGTCGGCTTTGCGCTGTACTCGCTTCGTGCCGATTACCCGGAGTCCGGGCGATGGCTGATGGCCGCGGTTGCAGCCGGCTTCATCGGCTATGGTCTGGCGGCCGGGGTGATCGTCGCGCCGGCGCCGTTCTGGCCGGCCGACATCGTCAATCAGGAAAACTTCCAGCGGCTCACGGGCGTTCCGATCCAGCTCGTGCGCGGGCTGCTCGCGGTAATGCTGGCGGCGCTGGCCTGGACGGCCTGGGGCCGCCGGGTGATGCAGACGCTCGACTATCCGGGCTACTCGCGGCATCTGAAGCGGCAATTCATCGGCGTGCTGACGAGCTTGCTGGGTGTTCTGCTGCTGGGCTGGGTGCTGACCAACTATCTCGGCGAGATCCACCGTCAGGACACTGAAAGTGAGGTGGCCGGCGACGCGGTGCTGTTGGTCGGCAGCGTCGAGCGTGAGATCGCCATCGCCGATGCGTTGGTCAAAGTGCTCGCAAACTCGCCATCGGTGCAACCGCTGCTCGGCAAAGGCAGGAGCGGCGGGCCGGAAGCGATGCGCGAACTGCTCGATCTCGAAGTCGGCGCGCTTCGTCCGGTGCGCGCCTCCATCGTCGACCGTTCCGGCAATGTCGTGCTGTCGTCGAACAGTGCCGCGAAGGGCTGGCTCGGTCAGTCGAACCTGAGTGCGGTGGGGTGGTTCGTCCAGGCGATCGAAGGTCGCGCGGCTCGGGAATTCCGTGTCGACGCGCCTGAACGCCTCAGGACGTATCTGACAGCTTATCCGATCCGCTCCGCCGAAGACACCATCGAGGGCGTTGCAGTGCTGGAGGTTTCGCTCGAGGATCTGGCGGCGACGATGACCCGATTCGATCAGGCGTTCTTCGTTCTCGATCGGAACGGCGTGGTCATCATCACCAACCGAAGCGACGAGTTTCTGCGGACGTTGTGGCCCCGCCCGGACCTGCCTCTGCTCCGTCTTGCCGAACAGCTCAGTGAACCACAACGGCCCACGATGCTTCCACGCGAAGTGTTCGGCGGCGGCTGGATGGATTTCGGCGGGCGACGCAGCTACGTACTGCGCCAGCGGATCGCCGACACTCAGGCGTCCTTGGTTGTAGCAGCTCCGGTGCGGGGCATTATGGCGAGTCGCCTGCTCGGTATCTTCATCACGCTGCAGGTCGCGATCGCGGTGCTATTTTATTTCTTCGGGCTCGACAGCGGCGTGCGCGACCGACTGCAGCGCCAGCTCCATGAGGAACTGCAACTCCGGTCGCGGGATCTTGCGCGTCAGGCCGCGACGGACGCGCTCACCGGTTTGTTCAATCGCATGACATTCAACGAGCGGCTGGACAGCGAACTGGCACGTTCGGAGCGCAGCGGCCAAGTGTTCTCGCTGATCATTTTCGATATCGATTACTTCAAAGAGGTCAACGACGTCTACGGTCACCCGATGGGCGATCAGGTTTTGATCCGGCTGTCGCAGACGGTGGCGGCCAGCGTGCGGCGCTCTGATCTGCTGGTTCGTTGGGGCGGTGAGGAATTCGCCCTGCTGCTCGCCGACACCGATGCCCAGGCAGCCTATGAAACTGCCAAGAAACTGCGGCTTCTGGTCTCGCATACGATCTTTGAACAGGTCGGTACCGTCACCGCCAGTTTCGGCGTTGCCCAGGTGCTTCCGGGCGACAACGCCGAAACCCTCGTCGCGCGCGCCGACAACGCGCTATATCGCGCCAAACTCAATGGTCGCAATCGGGTCGAACTCAGCCTGTCTGTGGTCGACCCGCTCGAACTGTCGCCGACCCTGTGATGACCGGCGATCGCTTGATGAGGATCGTCCCGGTTGGCCGCGTGCGGCGCTCAGCCCGGTCGCGATTGGAGTTCACGCGCTCAGCCGCGACTCCGGTATGGTGCCAGCCTCGGCTGGTTCCTCGCGTTGCGGCGGATGCGGGGCCAGTTTGGCGTTCGTCTTCATGAATTGCTGCTGGAACGCCATGCCGTCTTCGAGCAATCGCGCCATCGCACCGCCCAACCAATCCTGATACTCACGAAAGGCGTCGAAAGGGCTGCTCGCTTCGCCGATCCGCCGGGCCGTCTCGAGGGCGGCGCGGGTTCCAATCCGCCGACGTTCGAACCAGCCGTCGGCGAATTCCTTCATGTTATCGAGGACAGTCTCCTCACTCTCCCAGAATTTAATCCCCATCGGGGCGTAAGTTTTGGCCGCCGGCTGGATCAGATCGGGGAACAACGTGACCGGATCAGTCATGGTACTCTCCATCAAGCCAGATGAATCAACGTACTGAACCGCAAGCCGCTTGAAGGCGGCACCTTGATCATTAACCCATTAAATGGCGGCGTCACGACGAAAACCACCGTGGTCGCAAAACGTGATCGAGGTTTAGTTCCATGCTCTGGACGCAGGGGCTGGTACTGGTATCAGGTTGTGTAGTTAAGAGCTCATTAACAAAATCGGCCGCATCTTCGCGATCGTCACCTGTTCGGGAGAACGCCGATGTGGTCCAGCCGTGAAGCCTTCGAGAACGACGCTTGCCCGGTCCGTGAGGAACTGCTGGGCCAGATGTATCGCGCCAACGAGAATGGATTGCCGCAACTCGTCGACAGCGTGTCGGGCGACGTCCGGGCGATGCTGGCGCTGTTCTGCTACCGCCGCGCTCACCTGCAGCCGCTGGCCCTGGCCGTGGCGGCGAGCTGCGACGAGCGCGATCTGATCCAGGCCGGCGGGCGCGCCGGTTCCGTGCTGTACGCCTTGGCGCATGAAACGCGCCGGCCGGCGATCAGCAGTTACTCGCAGCGCAAGGCGATCACGCTGTCGACCGCACCGCTCGCCAGCTTCGCACCGCTCGATCAGGAGTCGGAGTTGGAACTCGGCGAAGGCGAAGGTCCGGACGCCGCCCACTGATCGGCCTCGTCCTCGGCCAGAGTGGTCGGCAGCGGCGGCAGCCGGAACTTGCGCCGCGCCATGGCGCATTCCGGGTCGCCGGGCTGGCAGTCGCGGCAAACCTCAGGGCGTAAGGCGTAGATCGTGCACGCGGTCGCTTGCCCGATCGTTCCGCTCAGCGCGGCGCAGCGATCGGCCTCGCAGCGCATCCCCGATTGCCGCGCATTGACCAGTGCGGCTGGAATGGCGTCGAGCGCGGAATCATCCTCGATCGTGAAGCGCGGCCAGTTCTCTGAATAGCCGCAGCAGGCGCCGCAGCTCTGGCAAGGGTTTGCATCGATCGGGGCGAGGGCGCTCATCGCCCACTCTTATCCCGCGCCGGTCGCAGGGGAAACCGGCGGCCGGCGCGGGCCCCACGAACGTGTCGATTATTTTTGCGCCTGGGTGGCGGCTTCGAGCAGCGCCTCAAGTTCGGCGATCCGGATGTCGCGGGTGGTGATCGCAGCGGCGACATCGGCCGCATCGAACTTCTGCGGGATGTGCTGCGGGCAGTTGCTGTCCCAAGCCGCGACCTCGAACAGGATCGCCTGTTCGGGGCGGGCCTTGTAGCCCTTCGGCATCAGCCGGGCGATCAGCTCTGGATCGTCTTCGACCACCTTGGCGCGTCCCCAGATCTTGATACGCCGGCGGTGCGCGTAATCGATCACGAACAGATAGGCTTTCGGGTTCTCGGCGAGATTGCCCTGGGTGATGAACTGCTGATTGCCCTTGAAGTCGGCGAAGCCGATGGTGTGCGGGTCGAGCACATGCAGGAAGCCGGCCGGCCCGCCGCGATGCTGGATATAGGGCTGCCCGTCGTCGCTGGCGGTGGCGAGCAGCACGCTGGTCTGGGCGCCGAGGAAAGCGGCGAGGCCATCGTCGATCGTGGTTGCCCAGCCGCCGTTGCGTTCGACGCGGGCGTAGGACTCGCGCGATCCCTTGCGCGCCTGGATCGCCTTGACGGCCGGGGTGAAGGCGATGTCGCTGGAGATTTGCTGGGCTTCGGTCATGGGAGCCTCCTGCTCGATGTCTCCCGGATAAATCGTTATTTGTGTCGCGTGGAACAATCAGTTGATTTGACACTTCATTGTTGCGCCATTTGAAATAGTGCCATGGATCGTCTGGACACCATGAGCGCCTTCGTCGCCGTTGCCGAGCTGCAGGGCTTTGCGCCGGCTGCTCGCAAACTCGGGATGTCGCCGTCGGCGGTGACGCGGCTGGTTGCCGCGCTGGAGCAGCGGCTCGGCACCCGGCTGCTGCAGCGGACGACGCGCTCGGTCGCGCTCACCGACACGGGCGCGCGCTATCTGGAGCGGGTGCGGCGGATTCTCGCCGATCTCGAAGAGGCCGACGCCTCGGCGGCGGCCGAGCGCGTCACGCCGTCGGGCCGGTTGGTGGTGTCGGCGCCGGTCGGCTTCGGCCGGCGCTATGTCGCGCCGCTGCTGTCGGACTATCTGCGGCGCTATCCGGAGGTGACCGGCGAACTGCGGCTGTCCGATCTGATGATCAGTCTGGTTGAAGACGGCGTCGATTGCGCGGTCCGGATCGGGCACCTGTCGGATTCCAGTCTGGTGGCGCGGCAGCTCGGTGCGATGCGGCGGATCGTGGTGGCGTCGCCGGACTATCTGGCGGCGCGCGGCGTACCGGCGACCCCCGCCGAGATCGCTGCCCACGACATCGTGCATTTCGGCCAGACCGGTGCGCCGGTGGACTGGCGCTTCGTGGTCGATGGCCGTGACGTCCGGGTGCCGTGCGTGCCGCGCCTCGTCAGCAACGTCGCCGATGTCGCAATTCTCGATGCCGAACGCGGCGGCGGGCTCGCACGCGTGCTGGCCTATCAGGCCGCCGACGCGATCGCGGCAGGGCGGCTGCAGATCGTGCTCGCCGACTACGAGGTGCCGCCGCTGCCGATCACGATGGTGTATCCGACCGCGCGGCTGCTCTCCGCCAAGGTGCGCGCCTTCATCGATCTTGCGGTGGAGACGGCGGACTGGCAGTTCGGCGGCAATGTGAAGGGGAGCAGCGCGTGATGGCGGATCTGTTCGACAGTCTCGATCCGCCGCTGCCGCGCCGCGAGGACATCGCGCCCGGTGCGGCATTGCTGCGCGGCTTTGCCTGCGACAACGAGGATGACGTGCTCGCCGCGATCGACGCCGTCGTCGCGCGCGCGCCGTTCCGCCACATGATGACGCCGGGCGGCCACACCATGAGCGTGGCAATGACGAGCTGCGGCAGCGCAGGCTGGGTCACCGACCGCCGCGGCTATCGCTATTCACCGAACGATCCGGACAGCGCGGCGCCGTGGCCGGAGATGCCCGCGGTGCTGCGCGATCTGGCGCAGCGCGCCGCCGCCGAGGCCGGCTTTGCCGGCTTCGATCCCGACGCCTGCCTGATCAACCGCTATGTCCCCGGCGCCAAGATGGCGCTACATCAGGACAAGGACGAAGTCGATTTCTCGGCGCCGATCGTGTCGGTGTCGCTCGGTCTGCCGGCGACGTTTCAGTTCGGCGGCATGGCCCGCAGCGACAAGCCGCGGCGCTACGAGCTCCGTCACGGCGATGTGTTCGTGTGGGGCGGGCCGTCACGGCTGGTGTATCATGGCGTGCTGACGCTCAAGGACGGCGAGCATCCGCTGCTCGGTCGGCAGCGGATCAATCTCACCTTCCGCAAGGCGCTGTAGCGGCGCGCGGCTCAGAGGTACGACGCAAAGGGGGCTCATGACCGATCTGGCGAACGACGAGGTCGAGGCGAAGCCAGCCGGCGGCGTCACCCGTGCCGGAGTCTATGTGGCGTTGCTGCAATTGCTGTTCACGCTGCTGTGGACCACCTACGTGATCTATCTGCCGAAGCTGGCCGCCGAGGTCGGGATCGCGCCCGCCGCGGTGATCCTGATCCTGATGCTCGACCAGGCGATCTTCACCCTCACCGACACCGCGATGGGGATCGCCGCCGACCGGGTGTCGGCACTGGTCGGCCGGCTCGGCATCTTCGTTGCGATCGTCGCGGCGCTGTCCTGCGCCGCCTTTGCCGCCATGCCGCTGGTGGCCGGGCAGGGGCCTGGCGCCCAAACGGCGTTGATCGCGCTGATCGTGGTGTGGGCCGCGAGCTCCTCGGTGCTGCGTGCGCCGCCGCTGACGCTGTTCGGCAAATACGGCGCGCGGCCGTCGCTGCCGTTCCTGTCGGCGCTGACCATGCTCGGCTACGGCCTCGCCGGCGCGGTGTCGCCGTATCTCGGTGTGGTGCTAAGAGGCGTCGATCCGCTGCTGCCGTTCATGATCTCCAGCGTGGTGCTGGTGCTCACCACGCTGGTGCTGATCAAGGTCGAACGTGATCTCGCCGGGCGGCGCGCGCCAGCGCCGCCGCGCGCAGTCGCCAAACCGCTCGGCAAGGTGCCGGCGCTGTTCGTCGCCGGGATGCTGATCCTTGCGCTCGGCTATCAGCTTCATTTCAGCATCAACAGCGCCAATCTGTTTTCGCGCTTCGCAGAGCCTGACGATCTGCAATGGCTGATGCCGGTGTTCTGGATCGGCTTCAACCTCGCGCTGTTTCCGGCCAGCCTCGTGGTTAAGCATCGCGGCGGACTGATCGTGATGGGCGTCGCCGGCCTGATCGGCGCGATAGCTGTCGGCATCGCCGAACTGGCCGGCTCGCTCACCGTACTGATCGCTGCGCAATTCGTCGCCGGCGCAGCGTGGGGCTGCATGCTGATGAGCGCGGTGTCGGCCGCGCTCGCGATCGGCCGCACCGGCGCCGAGGGCAAGCTCGCAGGCCTGGTTTTCTCCGCGCTGGCGCTGGCGACGTTCGCGCGGATGGCGGCGGTGGCCGGCGGGATGCAGAAGCTGCCGGACTACGCGCCGCTGCTGCAATGGGCGCCGGTGGCGTGCTGGTCGGTCGCCGGTGCCGGCCTGGTGCTGCTGGCGGCCTCGCGACTGCGCGGCGCCGACTAACCCTTCGGCCGCTTGTCGAACACCCGCCGGGCCTTGCCGAGCGAGCGTTCCAGCGTGTCGGGCGGCACGACTTTGATTGTGGTCGAAATCCCGATCGTGTTCTTGATGTAGGCGGCGACGCGTTCGGCGTGCGGGACGAGGCCGGCGCCGTCCCAGCTCTCGGCGCGGGCTTCGGCCAGTACCGTCATCTCGTCCATCCGCCCTTCGCGGGTCAGCTCGATGATGAAATGGCCGCCGCACCAATCGGTGCCGAGCAGCACTTCCTCGATCTGGGTCGGAAACACGTTGACGCCACGCAGGATGATCATGTCGTCGGAGCGGCCGGTTATCTTTTCCATCCGTCGCATCCCGGGCCGCGCGGTGCCGGGCAAGAGGCGCGTCAGGTCGCGAGTGCGATAGCGGACGACGGGGAAGGCTTCCTTGGTCAGCGAGGTGAACACCAATTCGCCCTTCTCGCCATCGGGCAGCACCTCGCCGGTCTCGGGATCGATCACCTCGGGGTAGAAGTGATCCTCCCAGATGTGCAGGCCGTCCTTGGTCTCGACGCATTCCTGCGCGACGCCGGGGCCGATCACTTCCGACAGACCGTAGATGTCGGTGGCGTCCATGTCGAACGCCTGCTCGATCTCGGCGCGCATCGCGTTGGTCCACGGCTCGGCGCCGAACACGCCATATTTCAGCGATGACGCCCGCGGGTCGAGGCCCTGGCGTTTGAATTCGTCGAGGATCGCCAGCATGTAGCTCGGCGTCACGGTGATGATATCGGGCCGGAAGTCGTTGATCAGCTGCACCTGCCGCTCGGTCATGCCGCCGGAGACGGGGACCACGGTGCAGCCGAGTTTCTCGCCGCCGTAATGCGCGCCGAGGCCGCCGGTGAACAGGCCGTAGCCGTAAGAATTGTGAATGATCATGCCGCGCCGCGCCCCGGCGGCGCGCAGCGAGCGCGCCATCACGGTCGCCCAGGTGTCGATGTCGTTCGCGGTGTAGCCGACCACGATCGGCTTGCCGGTGGTGCCGGACGAGGCGTGGACCCGCACCAGGTTCTCGCGCGGCACCGCGAACATCTTGAACGGGTAGTTGTCGCGCAGATCCGTCTTCACCGTGAACGGAAACTTCGACAGATCAGAGAGCTGGCGGAAGTCCGACGGATGTACGCCCTTGGCGTCGAACGCGGACCTATAGTGCGCGACGTTGTCGTAGGCATGCTTCAGCGACCACGCCAGCCGCTTGGTCTGCAGCGCCGTGATCTCGTCCCGGGAGGCGCGCTCGGCGTCGTCGAGTTCGGGATTGTAGGTACCGGGCTTGATCTGGTGCACCGTCGCGGCCATTGCCGTCTCCTCCCTCAACGTTGGTCTTGTTGCTGTTGCGGCACCAGCGCGCCGCCGATCGAGCGCGAATGCCCGCGGAATTCGGCAATCACCACCGATCCCGACGTGACGCGGACGTCGTAGATGCCGCTGCGCCCGGAGCGCGACACTTCGCGCGCGCTCGCCACCAGCCGCGCGCCGAGCTTGCCGGGGCGGATGAAGCTGATCGCGCCCTGCGCCGCGACGGTCGAGTCGTTGTAGGAATTGCACGCATAGGCGAAGGCGCTGTCCGCCAGCGTGAAGATGAAGCCGCCATGGGCGATGCCGTGGCCGTTGACCATCTCGGTGGTCACCGTCATCGCCAGCGTGGCAAAGCCGGCGCCGATATCGACGATCTCCATGCCGAGCCCCTTGCTGGCGTGATCGTTGGCCCACATCGCGTCGGCGCAGGCCCGCGCCAGCGCGTCGGGCGAAAGCTCGTCCTGCACGGTCACGATGCTCTCCCGGTGAAGTTCGGCGCGCGTTTGCCGATGAAGGCGTCGACGCCTTCGGCATAGTCCGGCGTGCGGCCGGCCTTGCGTTGCAGGTCGCGTTCGAGGTCGAGTTGGGCGTCGAGTGTGTTGGTGGCCGCCGCCGCGAGCGCCTGCTTGATCAGCGCCAGCCCCTGCGTCGGCTGGGTGGCGAGATGCGCGGTCAGCTTTTCGGCTTCGCCGCGGAGCTGATCGTCGTCGACCGCGCGCCAGATCAGGCCCCAGTCCGCCGCGGTCTCGGCGCCGATCGGCTCGGCCAGCATCGCCAGCGCTTTGGCGCGGGCATCGCCGATCAGCCGGGGCAGAAACCAGGTGCCGCCGGAATCCGGCACCAATCCAATTTTGGCGAACGACTGGATGAACTTGGCCGAGCGCGCCGCCAGCACGATGTCGCAGCTAAGAGCGATATTGGCGCCGGCGCCGGCCGCGGTGCCGTTCACCGCGCACACCACCGGCTTGTCCAGCGCCCGGATGCGCCGCACCAGCGGATTGTAGAACTCCTCGATGGTGACGCCGAGATCGGGCGCAGCGCCCTCGGTCACCGCGACGTCGGCGAGATCCTGCCCGGCGCAGAAGCCGCGCCCGGCGCCGGTCAGCAGCACCGCGCGGCAGGCCGGATCGCGCGCCGCGTCGAGCGCTGCGGCCAGCGCACGGTGCATCGCCGCGTTGAACGAATTCAGCCGGTCCGGCCGGTTCAGCGTGATCACGCGCCACGCCCCCCGATCGTCGATCAGGACCTCGTCCACGTTTCTCTCCCTCACCGTATCGGGGCTTTTCAAAAGCCTCTTGAATTGAACGATCGGTCAGTCAATTATTAGCCCAAGCCAACATCGTGTCAACGGCCGGCGTGGAGGTCAAACCGCGCCGCGAACCGTGGGCCGCCACCGGGAGGACGCCATGACCATCACCCTGCAAAGCCTCGTCTGCGATCGCTGGGTGACGCCGGAGAGTGGTCTGGTCGAGATCGCAAGCGCGATCGACGGCCGCGCGGTGGCGCGCGCCTCCAGCGCGGGACTGGATTTCAAGGCGATGGTGGCGCACGCCCGTGACGTCGGCGGGCCGAATTTGCGCAAGCTGTCGTTTCATCAGCGCGCCGACATGTTGAACGCGCTCGGCGCGTATCTGACCGAGCGCAAGGAGCAGCTGTACGCGCTCGCCGCCGACACGGGCGCCAACCGCCGCGACAACGCGATCGATATCGACGGCGGCCTCGTCACGCTGGCGGCGTTTGCCTCGCGTGGCCGCCGCGAGCTGCCGGACACGCCGTTCATCACCGAGGGCGATGTCGAATCCTTATCGAAGCGCGGCAGCTTCGTCGGCCAGCACATCCTCGTGCCGCGCTGCGGCGTGGCGGTGCACGTCAACGCCTTCAACTTCCCGTGCTGGGGGCTGTTGGAAAAGCTGGCGCCGGCACTGCTCGCCGGCGTGCCGGTGATCGCCAAGCCGGCCACCGCGACCGCCTATGTGGCAGAGGCGTTGGTCAAGCTGATCGACGAATCCAAGCTGCTGCCGCCGGGCGCGCTGCAACTGATCTGCGGCGGCACCGGCGATCTGTTCGATCACCTGAGCGGTCAGGACGTGATCGCCTTCACCGGTTCGCTGGAAACTTCCGAGAAGCTGCAGGCGCATCCGAACGTCGCCCGCCACGCCATCCGCTTCATCGCCGAACGCGACTCGCTGAACGCCGCGACCCTCGGGCCGGACATCACGCCCGACGCGCCGGAATTCGATCTGTTCGTGCGCGAGATCGTGCGCGAGATGACCGCCAAGGCCGGGCAGAAGTGCACCGCGATCCGCCGCGTGCTGGTGCCGCGCGCGTTGGAGGCCGCGGTAATTGACGCATTGAAGGCAAAGCTCGCCGAGGTCAAGCTTGGCGATCCGCGCCGCGACGACAAGGCGATGGGCCCCTTGGTCAACCGCAGCCAGCGCGAGGCCGTGCGGGCGGCAATCGCGACGCTGCAGAGCGAAGCGGAGATCGTGTTCGGCGACCCGAACATCTGCGAAGCTGAGGGCATCGACACCAAGGCGGGCGCTTACCTGTCGCCGGTGCTGCTACGCGCGCGCGAGCCGATGCAGGCCAGGCACGTTCACGCCACCGAGGCGTTCGGGCCGGTCGCCACCGTGCTGGCCTATGACGATGTCGCCCAGGCGATCGAGCTGGTGGCGCGCGGCGAGGGTAGTTTGGTGGCATCGCTGCTCACCTATGACGATGCCGTTGCCGAGCAGATGATCCTCGGGCTGGCGCCGTTCCACGGCCGGCTCTTGATCGTCGATCGCGACGATGCGGCGGAATCCACCGGCCACGGCTCGCCGTTGCCGGCGCTGCTGCACGGGGGTCCGGGCCGGGCTGGTGGCGGCGAAGAACTCGGCGGCCTGCGCAGTGTGTATCACTACATGCAGCGCACCGCGATCCAGGCGTCGCCGCGGCGCCTGGCGGCACTCACCGGCACCTGGAGCCGCGGCGCGCCAGCGACCGCCGCGGAGGTGCATCCGTTCAAACTGAACTTCAACGAGCTGCGGATCGGTCAGAGCATCGAGACCGCGAGCCGGCCGATCACGCTGGACGACATCGAGCACTTCGCACATTTCACCGGCGACACCTTCTACGCCCACATGGACGAAGCCGCCGCCAAGGCGAACCCGTTCTTCCCCGGCCGCGTCGCCCACGGCTATCTGATCCTGGCATTCGCCGCCGGCCTGTTCGTCGATCCGGCGCCGGGCCCGCTGCTCGCCAATTACGGCCTCGACAATCTGCGCTTCCTGAAACCCGTCTCGCCCGACGACAGCATCAAGGTGAAGCTGACCGTGAAGCAGAAATCGCCGGCGCGCCGGCCGGAATATGGCGAAGTGCGCTGGGACGTCGAGGTCGTCAACCAGAACGGCGAGCCGGTCGCACGCTACGATCTACTGACGATGAGCGCGCGGCCCGCCGCATAGCGGCAGGCCGCGGAATCTGGCACAACGCGGCCCCGCTTCCTGCCGAGGTTTGCCACCATGACCGAATCTTCCGTTGCCGACGCGATGTCGATCGACGCGCGCTGCGTCCGCATCAACGCCAAAGCCGCCGACGTGGCCGCGATCGTGCCGACGATCGAGACGCTGCGGCTGGCGCGGCGCGGGGCTTCGGAGGTGTTGATCGAAGTGAAGGCGGCGGCGGTCAATCCGTCCGACGTCAAGGCCGCGACCGGGCTGATGCCCTACGCGGTGTTTCCGCGCACACCGGGCCGCGATTTCGCCGGCCGCGTCATCGATGGTCCGGCCGAATGGCTCGGCCGCGAGGTGTTCGGCTCGTCCGGCGATCTCGGCATCCGCCGCGACGGCACGCATGCGACGCATCTCGTCGTGGAAGCCGACGCGCTGGTCGAGAAGCCGGCGAGCGTGTCGTGGGAGGAGGCGGCGGGCATCGGCGTGCCGTTCGTCACCGCCGCCGAAGGTCTGCGCCGCGCCGCGCTCGCGGCCGGCGAGACGCTGGTGATCATGGGCATCAACGGCAAGGTCGGGCAGGCGGCCGCGCAGATCGCCACCTGGCGCGGCGCCAAGGTGATCGGCGTGGTGCGCAAGGCGGAGCCCTATGCGGGCCATGCCAGCGCGCCGGTTGAGATCATCGACTCGTCGTCCACCGACATCGCGGCCAAAGTGCGCGAACTCACCGGCGGCAAGGGCGCCGACGTGGTGTTCAACACCGTCGGCGATCCGTATTTCAAAGCAGCGAACCAGTGCCTAACGCTGCGCGGCCGTCAGATCCTGATCGCCGCGGTGCATCGCATCGTCGAGTTCGACATCCTCGCGTTCTATCGCGGCCAGCATACTTACGTCGGCATCGATACGTTGGCGTTCTCCTCGATCGCGACCGGTGAGGTGCTGCGCTCGCTCGGCGATGGCTTCGCCAGCGGGCATCTCGAGCCGTTCCCGATTCAGGCCAGTGCGATCTACCCGTTGGAGCAGGCGGAAGCGGCCTACCGCGCCGTCGCCAATTCGTCCCGCGACCGTGTGATCATCAAGCCCGCGTAGTTCTCTCAAGTGTCATTGCGAAAGACGCTCTGCCATCATCGCCCCGGACTTGCGCGGTGATGAGGAATGCGGATGCGCGCGGTGTCTGTCAGCGGGCCAGCCCCGCTGGCACGTCCAGATATGGCGGTGGAGAGGTCGCATCGAGCCGAATCCAAAGGCGAGAGTGAACGTCCGCAACGTCACCCGGCGCCCTTGCATCTGTCCGCTTATTATACCGGCTTCAGAACAGGAACTTCGCTTGTTCAAGGATAGTTGAGGTTTCGCAGGAGAGGTACGAGGTTCGATCATCACCGGAGGGCTCTGTCCATGCTGGACAAGGTGAGCTGCGCCGATCTCGCGTTGCTGAGTACCCAGGCACTCAAGACCCGACTGTTGCAACTGGTTGAAGGCCAGGACGACAGGCGGCTGAGCGAAAAGCTCGCACTGCTGGACGGCACGCTCGCGCCCTATATCGACGAGCTGACGCGGCGCAATCCGTATCCGCGCGCCGAGGATCAGGTCGCGCCGGTGATCGGGGTGTGGACGCCGGTGTGGTCGACCATCCCGTTTCACCATGCGCTGCCGGGCCGGATTCCCTCGCAATCCTACCAGATCTTCCGGGATCGCGGCTTCTACGCCAACGTCGCGCACCATGCGCCGGGCCATCAGAACGCGCTGCTGCACCGGCTCACGCCGCTCGGCCTCGCCTGCAATCTGATGCTGGTGCAGCGGTTCGAAGTCGCGGACGGACGCTGGCTGATCGAGAATATCGGCATCGAAGTCGCGCGCGGCCGCCGCGACAAGGGCCTCAGCATCGACGATGCCGAAGCCTGGTTCGATTCCGTGCTCGCGCAAAAGCTCGATCGCGCCGACGCTCCGAACGCCACCCTGGGCGCTCCCGATCTCAGCGGCCTCGACGCGGCGTCTGCGAAACGGCTGGCGAAGTCGTTCCAGGCCAAGCCGATGATGGAGAACATCTACCTCGACGACGATCTGCGCCTGATCCGAAGCCAGCGCGAGGCCGCGCAGCGGCCGTCCTACACGATCGGCGTCCGGCGGCGTTGACGGGCCGGCCGCGGCCGGTGTCGCCTCGTCGCGCGACAAAGCGATGATCGGTCCGAACGCGCAGCTTCGCCATGTCATCAGTCAGGATTTCGTTCCGTCGTTCCGAGGCGCGAGCGCCGGCTCGCGAACCCCGCCCCCCGAGCTGGTCCGCCGCCGTCGTTGATCTGCGGAGCAGGCTTTTCCGCCGCCCACAGATAGGCCGGACCGGGCGACCCGTTATTCCAGAGCAGCGACGCTGCGCGCGAGGATAGCAACGTACTCGCCTGCGAACACGACCGCTCGCCCTCGGTCTCCCGAACTTAAGTCAGTGGTCCGGTGTAGCAATCATTGCCGCTCCGCGCTCGCTGGTAGCCGGTTTCGGGCGGGAGCGGACGTTGGCCGGCAAGGATCGCTTCCGAGATGGCAGGAAATGCCACATGGCAGATCTGCACGGCCATCTCACGTGTCATGTCGGTCCGACGCCCCATTTTTCTTTTCGGTGAATCAGTTCAGCGACCAGCGGATTGGGAAAGCGCCGTTCGATCGTGACGGCATAAAAGGTCTCCGCGAGCCCCGGCAGTTTGTGGGCCTCGACTAAGCGGCCCGCTGCGATTTCGTCCCGGACGACGATCGGCGGCAGCACCGCCAAGCCGAGATCCTCGCGGGCGAGCAGTCGCATCATCGCCATGTCTTCGACCTCGGCGGCGATCTGCGGCCGAACGCCGAGCCGATTTGCAAGTGCGTCGAAACCGATGCGGATGCCGCTGTCCGCCGTCGGCACGATCAGCGGATGCTGCCGTAGTCGCTCGATCAGGCTGCCCTTCTTCCGAAGACGGGCGCGCGTGCCGACCAGGCTGACGGCCTGTTCGGCCAGGCGGTGGGCGACGAAGCGTGTCAGCTTGTCACGCGCCGGGGCGTGGTTGATCAGGACGACGTCGAGGCTCAGATCCTCGAGCGACTGCAACAGCTCCGCGGTGCTTCCAGAACGCAGGATCAACTCGACATTGGCGCGGCCGAGCAACGGCCGCAGAAACGCCATCTGAAAGTTGCGCGACAACGTCGCCAGCGCTCCGACGCGCAGCGCCTGCCGCGCGATGCCGGCGTCGCGAAGCGTGCCGATCAGCTCGTCGCCGGTCGCGATGATCGCATCGGCGTGATCGAGGGCGATGCGGCCCGCCTCGGTCAGATGCAATTGGCGGCCGCGGCGTTCGAACAGCGGATGACCGAGCTCCTGCTCTAGCTTGCGGATCTGAACAGACAGCGCCGATTGCGTGAGATTCAGTCGCTGTGCGGTCCGCGTCAGGTTGCCGTCGTGGGCGACGGCCCAGAAGTAACGCAGGTGATTGAAATTCAGCTGGATCATATCGTTCGATAATAGCGAACGATATCTCGAAAACAATGCATTTTATTCGCGATGACGCCGCGGCTATGCGGAGGGCGGACGTTCTGTCATTCCCGGAGGAAGCCCGTGCCGCTCGATTTTCTGCCTCTCGCAGCCCCTCTGCTACTCGTCGCCGCCGCCTGCAGGGCCGGGCTTGCTGCCCCGCACCGGCCTCGCCCGACCGCCGTCCTGGCCGAGGTCGCGGCCGGGCTGGCGTTGCTGATCGCGATTGCCTCCCTGGCGCTTCTGATCGGCCGCGGCCCGTCGACGAGCCCGCTGATCGGCGTGGCGGGTGTCGGCCTTTCGGCGCGCATCGACGTCGTCAGCGTCGCCATGCTGATGCTGGTTGCGTTCATCGGCTGGATCGTGGTGCGGTTTTCTCGCAGCTATCTCGATGGCGAGCCGCGTCACGGCGCGTTCACCGCCTGGCTGTGCGCGACGCTGGCGGCGGTGCTGCTGCTGGTGCAGGCCGGCAACCTGGCCCAGTTGATCGTGAGCTGGATTGCCGTCAGCTTGAGTCTGCACCGCCTGCTGCTGTTCTATCCGGAGCGTGTTACGGCGCAGCGCGCGGCGGGCAAGAAGCGGCTGTTCTCCAATATCGGCGCGGTCGCGCTCGTGGCCGCGACCGCCCTGCTGATCGTCGACTTCGGGTCGAGCGACATTGCCAGCATCAACGCCGCGGCGCGGGCCGGTGGCGAGCTCGGCGCGACAGGCGTCGCCGCGGCGGCGCTGCTCGCGCTTGCCGCGCTGCTGAAATCGGCCCAGTTTCCAACTCACGGCTGGCTCACCGAGGTGATGGAAGCGCCGACGCCGGTGTCGGCGCTGCTCCACGCCGGCGTAGTCAACGGCGGTGGCTTTCTGCTGATCCGGTTCGCCGATGTAGTGGTGATGGCGCCGGGCGTGCTTGCCGTGCTGATTATCGTCGGCGGCTTCACCGCTCTGTTCGGCGCGGTGGTGATGCTGACGCAGCCGGCGGTGAAGACGTCGCTGGCCTGGTCGACCGTGGCGCAGATGGGGTTCATGATCCTGGAATGCGGCCTCGGGCTGTTTCCGCTGGCGCTGCTGCACGTCGTGGCGCATTCGCTGTACAAGGCGCACGCTTTTCTCACCTCGGGCGGCGCCGTCGGCCGGGTCGCGGCGATCCGTCGGCCGGGGCCGGTGGCGGTGCCGAACGGCGTCGCGGTCGCCCGCGCCTTCCTGGCCGCGCTGGCCCTGTACGTCGCGATCGGCGTCGGTTTCGATCTGGCACTCGGCGCCGCGCATAAACCACCGCAATCCTGGGCGCTGGGTGCGATCCTGATCTTCGGCGTGGCCTATCTGCTCGCCCAGGGGCTGGCAGACGCTGCACCGCGTGTGCTGACGCGAAAGACCAGTGCCTACGCGGCGGCCGCCGGCCTTGGTTACTTCACGCTGCAGAGCGCGGCGGAATGGCTCTCGGCCGGTACGCTGCCGCCGACCCCGACGCCGGCGCGGCTGGAATGGACGCTGATTGCGCTGACCGTGCTGAGCTTCGGCACCGTCGCCATCGCGCAGGCCCTGTTGCCGCTGTGGTCGGCACATCCCGCCGCCGCCGGCCTCCGGGTTCACCTCGCGAACGGCCTTTATCTCAACGCAGCCCTCGATCGGGCGCTCGGCGGCTGGTCCGCCCGGCAGCCGTCGTAAATCTCAGGAGGAGCCCATGCTGATGATCGCCCCGCAGATTTCGTCGACCGACGACGAACTGGTCCTCGCCGCGGCCGATCGCGCCGCCCGCGCCATCCCGCCGCTCTGGCCGCTGACTTCGAGCGTCGCCGTCAATCCGTTTCTCGGTCAGACCGGTGAGCCGCTGGCCGTGGCCGCAGCACGGTGGCGGCGTGCGGCCGGCGCCAGCCTGACCATGCCGCGCGCCTGGTACCTCGAACGCATCGACCGCGGTGAGATCGCCGACGATGATCTCACGGCCGCGCTCGAAGCGGCGCCGCCGGCGATGCGGCCCGCGACATTGGCTGATCTGAAGCGCGCCGCGCGGGCGCCCGCGGCGCCGGTCGTGGCGCTGCCGACGGTCGCCGAGCTGGCCAGTGCCGCCTCGGGCCTCGACTGGACGGGCTTCGTCGCCGAGAGGATCGGACATTGGGCGGCGGGCTATTTCGACGAAGGCCAGGCGCTGTGGGCGGCCCCGAACGCAACCTCCGCCTATCAGGCCTGGCGCCTTGTCGCCACCCACGACCTGACCCCGGAGATCTTCGGGCTCGCAGGTTTTGCGTCACGCGTGGCAGCGGCGCCGTCCTCGTCCGCCGAAACTCTGGTCGGCGCGGCAAACTCCCTCGGCCTGGGCGGTGATGCCCTGGAGAGCTATTTCCACCGGCTGTTGACCGGACTTTCCGGCTGGTCGCAGTTCGCGCGCTACCGGCTGTGGCAGGCCGAACTCGGCGGCGGCTCCGACGCGGCGCTCACCGACCTGCTCGCCATCCGGCTGATCTGGGAGGAGGCGCTGCTCCGGAACTACGCAGCGGCCATCGAACCGGCTTGGCGGCAAGCTGCGGCGGCATTCGCTGATCCGGTCCAGCCGACCGCCGACGAATATATCGACGCGATCCTTCAGGAGGCCGCCGAGCGCGCGAGCCAGCGGCGGCTTCAGGCCGAGCTGCTTCGGCAACCCGTGGTGTCCATTGCCGAGCGCCCGGCGATGCAGGCGGCGTTCTGCATCGATGTGAGGTCGGAGGTTTTCCGGCGGGCGCTGGAGAGCCTCGACTCCGGCATCGAGACGATGGGCTTCGGCGGCTTCTTCGGTCTCAGGATCGCGCATCGCGCGTTTGCTTCGGACGTCGTCGAGAACCGGTTTCCGGTGCTGATGACGCCGGGCGCCTTCACCTGCACCGGCACGGACGCCGGCGCGCTTGCGCGCAACGACGCCGCGGCGCGGCTCGCCGCGCGCGCCAAACGCGCATGGGGACGGTTCAAGCTCGCCGCAATCTCGTCCTTCGCCTTTGTCGAGGCCACCGGACCGGTCTATGTCGGCAAGCTGATGTGGGATGGGCTCGGGTTCGACGAGCCCGCCGCGCCGGACGAGGCTGCGCCGCGGTTCGATCCGGCGCCCGACCTCGCCGTCCGCATCGATACCGCCGAGACTGTGCTGAGGGCGATGTCGCTGACCGGTCCGTTCGCTCGGCTGGTTCTGATCGCAGGCCACGGCGCCGGGGTCCTCAACAATCCGCATGCCAGCGCGCTTGCCTGCGGTGCCTGCGGCGGCCATTCCGGCGACGTCAACGCTCGACTGCTCGCCGCGCTGCTCAACGACCGCGAGGTGCGGGCCGGGCTTGCCGGGCGGGACATCAGGATCCCGGTCGATACCTGGTTCGTCGCTGCTCTCCACGACACCGTCACCGACCGGGTCACGCTGTACGACGCCGACGCGCCTTCGCCAGCGCATCGGGTCGATCTGGACCGGGCCAAAGCATGGCTCGCCGCTGCCGGCACTCTGGCGCGGAGCGAGCGGTCGCTCCGCCTGCCGCGGGCCTCGAGCGGTGATGAAGTCGCGCGGCGCGCGCGCGACTGGGCCGAGGTGCGGCCGGAATGGGCGCTCGCCGGCTGTCAGGCCTTCCTCGCCGCGCCCCGGGAGCTGACCAGGGGCTGCAATTTCGAGGGCCGGGTGTTTCTGCACGACTATGACTACGCCAAGGATGAAAAGCTGGGTGTTCTGGAGCTGATCCTGACTGCGCCGGTCGTGGTCGCGAGCTGGATCAGTCTGCAGTCCTACGGCTCGACCGTCGCACCGGCGGTCCTGGGCGCGGGAAACAAACTGCTTCACAACGTCACCGGCGGCATCGGCGTCGTCGAAGGCAATGGCGGCCTGCTCCGCGCCGGGCTCCCGTGGCAGTCGGTGCATGACGGCACCCGCTTGACCCACGATCCGCTGCGGCTGTCGGTTCTGATCGCGGCGCCACGTGAGGCGATCGCGACCGTGCTCGCTCGTCATCCGGAGGTCAGAGCGCTGTTCGACAACAAATGGCTGCACCTGTTCGCGCTCGACGAGCGTGGCCGGATGGCGTGGCGCTATGCCGGGGGGCTCGATTGGCAAGCCATCGAGAGCGCCGACACAGCGGCCGGGCCGGCCGCCGCGCCGCAGTGAAACGCCCTCGGCCGCGATCCAGCCTGTCCTTGTCTGCGAACGCAGCCGCCGCCCGCATCCGCAAATGCGGAGTACTGGATTCCCCGTATGCGCGGGGATGACGACGGAGGAATGGGTGATGAAGGACGCGACGGGTGACGACGAAGAGCCGCCCGGCGTTGATCCGAGCAGCAGCCGCGCGAGCTACTCCGCCGCCATCGCGCGTGGCTTCGTTGTCGCCAGCTTCAGCACGTCGCGATACGACGGCGCCACTGTGACACGGCCGATCAGGCCCTTCTGCTGCAGCAGCCGGTGCGCTTCCGGCAGATTGTAGCAGGGAAGGTACATGAACAGATGATGCTCGGCGTGGTAGTTGACCCAATACGGCGCGATCAGCGCGCGCTCCAGCGGATTGGCCAGCGTGGTGCGGGCCTGGCTGAACGGATCGGCCCCGGTCGAGGTGCAGGCGTGTTCGGCGATGTTGCGCACCCGCGTCACCAGCGGCAGCCAGGTCGCCATCGCCACCAGCCAGACGCCGACGTACCAGATGCCGGCACCGGCCAGCCAGAACAGCGCCAGCAGCACCGCGTTGGCGGCGAGGAAGCGCTGGGTGCGCGCCTTGCCGCTGGCGACGAAGCTGTCGTGCTTCGGCGCGCCGCTGTCCACCGGCGCGAACAGCGCTTTCAGCGCCGGCAACCGCTGCTTGACGAAGGTCTGTCCGGTGAGATCGCGGATCGCCTTGCGGGCGAAGCTCTCCTTGCTGATCGGGAACGGCGCCGACAGCACCAGATCGGGATCCTCGGGCTGCTGGGTGAATTTGTGATGCTGCAAATGATAGCGCCGATACGCCGGCAGATCGGCGCCGACCGGCACTGCGCATAGCCATTGCCCGATCCTCTCGTTCAGCTTGGGATTGCGGTGTAGTCCGCCATGCGCCGCCTCGTGCATCAGGATGGCGAGACCGAGCTGCCTGGTGCCGACGATCATCACCGCGATCAGCCAGGTCAGCGGGTTCGGCCAGATCGTCACCAGCGCCACGGCGAGAGCGATACAGCCCCAGGCATGCGCCACCAGCCACAGGCCGCGAGCCGAGCTGCGATGCGTCAGCCGCGCCCATTCGTCGGCGGAGAAAATCGTCTTCGGATCGATCCGCGCCACGGCCGGCATCGCCGCCTCCCTGATTTTGTTTGTCGCAGTGTCGGGGAAGCGGCCGGCAGCGTCAATCGACGCTACGCGTGATGATGCTGACTTCCGAGGTGAGGGTGCGGTGCACCGGGCACTTGTCGGCGATCTCGATCAGTTTGGCGCGCTGCTCGGCCGACAGGTCACCCTCGATGCCGATCACCCGCTCGATGCGGTCGAGCAGGCCGACCTTGGTTTCGCATTCGGCGCAATCCTCGGCGTGGATCTTGGCATGGCTCAGCGTCACCGTGACGCGATCGAGCGGCAGCGCCTTGCGTTCGGCATAGAGCCGCATCGTCATCGAGGTGCAGGCGCCGAGCGCGGACAGCAAGAGATCGTAGGGCCCCGGACCGCTGTCGCGGCCGCCGACGTTGGCGGGCTCGTCAGCCAGCAGCCGATGCGGTCCGACGCTGATCTGCTGCTGGAATTTGCCGTCGCCGGTTTCCTGCACGGTGACGAGGCGTGGCACTTCCGGCGCACCGGCGGTTGGGGCCGGCGGTTCGGCATCAATGTAGCGCTGCGCCCAGGCGGCGATCACGCCGGCCGCGTAATTCGCGTCGCGACGATCGCTCAGCAGATGGTCGGCGTGATCGAGCGACACGAAGCTCTTCGGATGCTTCGCCGCGAGGAAGATCTTGGTGGCGTTGTCGATGCCGACGGTGTCGTCGGTCGGCGCGTGCAGGATCAGCAGCGCTTTGTGCAGCTTGGCGATTTCAGCCATCAGATTGTGTTCGGCGATATCGTCGAGAAACGCGCGCTTGATCGTGAAAGGCCGGCCGGCGAGGGAGACATCGACGCTGCCTTCGCTGCGGATCGTTTCGACCTGATCGGCAAACAGTCCGGTGACGTGCGACGGATCGGACGGCGCCGCAATCGTTGCGATCGCCTTCGCTTCAGGGATTTGTGCTGCAGCCGCCAGCACCGCCGCGCCGCCGAGGCTATGGCCGATCAGCAGCGACGGGGCTTGATGCGTCGACCGCAGATGATCGGCTGCCAGAACCAGATCGGCGACGTTGGATGAAAACGTGGCGTTCTCGAACTCTCCCTCGCTGGCGCCCAATCCGGTGAAGTCGAACCGCAGCACCGCGATGCCGCGCGCCGCCAGCGCCGCCGAGATCCGCCGCGCCGCCAAGTTGTCCTTGCTGCAGGTGAAGCAATGCGCGAACAGCGCATAGGCGAGCGGCTGCGCATCCGGCAGATCAAGCGCCGCTGCAAGCTGATGCCCGCCGCTGCCTGGAAATTGGAAACGTTCGGTGGGCATCTTAAGTACTCCTAGTGTCTCTTCGTCATTGCGAGGAGCGAAGCGACGAAGCAATCCGCTTCAGTGCACGAGGCTGGATTGCTTCGCTTCGCTCGCAATTGTGCATGTTCAACAATTCGGTGATCGAATCCACCCATCAGGGAGGCTTCGATGCGCGACAACAGCTTCGATCGGACGATTGAAAGAAACTACATCCAGAAGTGGCGTTTTCTGATCGCTGAGTACG
>NZ_QUMK01000061.1 GCF_010907035.1 Rhodopseudomonas sp. BR0M22 | reverse complement strand
TTCTGTCCCGCCTTGGGGGCGGCCTTCGGGGCGGCCGGCTGCTGAGCCTGCGCGACGGGAGCGACGGTCAGCGCGGCGAACGCGGTCGCTGCCAGCAGGGCGAAAGCTCGCCCGCGCAGCCCGGCCGACGCGACCAAGTTGCAAGACTTCATTCGGAAAACCCTTTCTGAAACGGTCGCGCACCCCAACCGCGACGCGGGAGCGACATCCGGCCGTTGGCCGCTGTCTCGGTGCCAATTGAGGCGGTTACGTGACGAGCCGGTAGGCAACATCGACTGCCCGCCTTCAATACATTGGCGAATGAAAAGATCAATGGCAACAATCCTCCGGCGCCGGTTTCGCAGCGCCAATGTGGTAAAAATCGCGGCGTGAGACGCGCCGAATCAAATCAACGCTCGATCCGCTGGATCGGGGCATTCGCGACCGTGCTGGCGATCGGCTCGGGATGTGTCGCCGGCGTGACGGTGGCCGCCGCCGAGCCGTCCTCCGGTCCCGGAATCGTCAGCCATGCCATCGCGATGCACGGCAAGCCCGCGCAACCGCCCGACTTCACCGCGATGCCCTATGTGAACCCGGCAGCGCCCAAGGGCGGCCGGATGGTGGCGGGCGTAGTCGGCGCCTTCGACAGCCTCAACCCGCTGATCGTCAAGGGCATCGCAGTGCAGCAGATGCGCGGCTATGTGATCGAGAGCCTGCTCACGCGCGGCCAAGCCGAGCCGTTCACACTGTACGGACTGCTCGCACGCTCGGTCGAGACCGACGAGGTTCGCAGCTACGTCACGTTCCGGATCGATCCACGCGCCAGGTTCTCGGACGGCAAGCCTGTCACTGCGGAGGATGTGCTGTTCTCCTGGCGACTGTTGCGCGACAAGGGCCGGCCGAACCACCGGCTGTATTACGGCAAGGTCGCCCGTGCCGAGGCTCTCGATCCCCTCACCGTCCGGTTCGACTTCGGCGGTGCGCCGGATCGCGAGCTGCCGCTGATCCTCGGCCTGATGCCGGTGCTGCCGCGCCATGCGGTCGATCCCTACAGCTTCGAAGAAACCTCGCTGAAGCCCCCGCTCGGATCCGGCCCCTATCGCGTCACCAGCGTCCAGGCCGGCACCAGCGTCACCCTCACCCGCGATCCGAATTATTGGGGGCGGGACCTGCCGATCAACCGCGGCCTATGGAATTTCGACGAAGTCCGGATCGAATATTTCCGCGAAGCCAACGCCCAGTTCGAAGCGTTCAAACGCGGCCTGTACGATTTCCGCGTCGAGACCGATCCGCTGCGTTGGAGCCAGGGCTATGATTTTCCCGCCGCACGGAGCGGCGAAGTGATCCGGGACGCCATCAAGCCCGGCACGCCGGAGCCGACCGACACGCTGGTGTTCAATACCCGCCGGCCGGTGTTCGCCGATGTCCGGGTGCGCGAAGCGATCTTGAACCTGTTCGACTTCGAGTGGATCAATCGCAATTACTTCTTCGGCCTCTACACTCGCTCCGGAGGCTTCTTCGGCGGATCGGAACTGTCGGCCTATGGCCGCCCCGCCGACGACGGCGAGCGCCGGCTGCTGCAGCCTTATCTGCCGCGCCTGCGCGCCGATATTCTGGACGGCACCTATCGTTTGCCGAACACGAATGGGTCGGGCCGTGATCGCAACGGCCTTCGCCGCGCCCTCGATCTGCTCGAACAGGCCGGATACCAGCTCGACGGGACCGCGCTGCGCAACCGGGATACACACCAGCCCCTCACCTTCGAACTTCTGGTGACGACACGCGAACAGGAACGCATCGCCCTGGCATTCGCTCGCGACCTCAAGCGCGCCGGCATCACCGTGTCGGTCCGCACCGTCGACGCGGTGCAGTTCGATCAGCGCCGCCTCGCCTACGACTTCGACATGATCCCGAACCGCTGGGACCAATCGCTGTCGCCCGGGAACGAGCAATCGTTCTACTGGGGCAGCGATGCCGCCGACACCCCGGGGACGCGCAACTACATGGGCGCTAAAGATCCGGCGATCGACGCGATGATCGCCGCGCTGCTAAGCGCACGCGATCGAGTCGATTTCATCGACGCAGTCCGCGCGCTCGATCGCGTCCTGATCTCGGGGTTCTACGTGGTCCCTGTGTACAGCATCCGCGAGCAATGGATCGCGCGGTGGAATCGGATAGAACGTCCCAAGGACACTGCCCTGACGGGTTATCTTCCCGAAACTTGGTGGTACCGGCCACCGCAGCAACCGCCGCAGAGGTGATCCCGTGAGTCAGCCCGCCACCTCGCCGACGCTCGACGGACTGTTTCGCCGCACCCTGGCGCGGCAGCCCGATGCGGTCGCACTGATCGATCCGCCGGACAAGCAGCGCATCACCGGGCAGCCGCCGCGGCGGCTGACCTATGCCGAAGCCGACCGCGCGATCTCGGCGCTCGCTGCGCATTTTGTCACCGCCGGTCTGCCGAGCAATTCGGTGATCGCGGCGCAACTGCCGAACACCATCGAATTTCCGCTCACGGTACTGGCGGCGCATCGCGCCGGGCTCGTCGTGGCGCTGCTGCCGCAGCTCTGGCGCCATGCCGACCTCACCGCCGCGCTCAATCGCACCGGCGCGCGTGCCATCGTGTCGACGCGCTGGATCGACGGCGTCAGCCATTCCGATCTGGTGATGAATGCTGCGGCCGAAGCGTTCTCGATTCGCCACGTCTGCGGCTTCGGCGACGATCTGCCGGAAGGAATGGCCTCGCTCGACGCCGCCATGGCCGATACTACCGCGCTGCCGCCGGCCCCCGGCACGCAGGAAGCCCGACGCGCCGCGGTGATCTCATTCGAGACGACCGGCGACGGTGTCCGCGCGATCCCGCGAAGCCATCTGCACCTGATCGCGGGCGGCTTGGCCGTCTTCCTGGAAAGCGCGGTTCCGCAAGGCGCCGTGATGCTGTCGGCCCAGGCCCCGGCTTCGTTCGCCGGTCTCGTCTCGTCGATGGTGACGTGGCTGCTGAGCGGCGGCACACTCGCGCTGCACCACCCATTCGACGATACGGTGCTCGAGCGGCAGGTGGTCGAGCTCGGCTGTCAGGCGCTGGTCGCACCGGCACCGCTCGCCCTTCGGCTCGGCGAAGCCGGCCTTGCGGCGCAGGCTCCTGCGCTAAGGAGCGTGGTTGGGCTGTGGCGGGCGCCCGAGCAGGTCACCTCGAGCCCGAGCTGGACGGGCGCACCTGCCGGCTTTACCGATGTCTATCTGTTTGGCGAAGCCGGGCTTTTCGGCGCCCAACGGATGCCGGACGGCACCCCGGCGACGATCATGCCAGGGCCGCACACCGCGCCCCGCAATCATTCCGGCGGGTCGGTCGCAGGCGAACTCCTGATCACGCCGAAAGGCACGCTGGGGCTGCGCGGTCCGATGGTGACGCTCGCTGCCTATGCGCCGATCCCGCCTTTGAACAGCTCGATCACGATGGCTCCGCCGCCGGACTTCGTCGACACCGGCTACGCGGCACGGCTCGACCGGGCGACCGGTGCGGTGTGCATTACGGCACCTCCGGCCGGTGTGATGGCGGTGGGTGGTTATCGGTTCCTGGCGCAGGATCTGCAGGAATGGGCAAAGCGGCTCGGCCAGGGGGCGCTGCTGACAGCGCTGCCGGATCGTCTCAGCGGCTACCGGCTCGCCGGCCGCGCGCAGGACAATTCCAGAGCTCGTGAAGCACTTTCAGAACTCGGCCTAAACCCTTTGATGGTCGAAGCCTTCAGGGACGCCCCGAAGGTCGATGAAAACCGCACATCGACGTTGACGCCGCATTAACAGCGGGCGGCTTACGGTTTTCCGCCTCGATCGCGGGAGCCGTTCTCGGAATGTCGTACCACGCGCCGATCCTCGTCGTATCCAACCACGAAAGCTCGCCGACTCTTGCCGCATTGACGGACGCCGGACTGTCTGCGGTGCTGGCATCGTCATGGCCGGAGGCCGGCGAGGCAATCGGCCGGCAGCGACCATCGGCGGTGGTGGTCGACGCCGGCGTGCCCGCCGCCCTCCTGAAGCCCCTGGCCCGCCAGATCGCCTTGCTGCAGCCTTACGTGCCGCTGATCGCGATCGGAGCGGATGGCGACCTCTTGCCCGACAACGCGATCCCGTTTTGTGCCGACCCGGCCGAGCTGGTCCGGCTCGCGCCGCGACTCCGCGCCGCCTTGCGGGTGCGGACGTTGCACGCGACCGCGATGCGCCGTCTGACGGATCCGAGCAGCCTCGCCGAACTGTCCGAAACCGATCCGCTACAGGACGCCACAGTTCTGCTGATCGGCCGCGGCTCTGCCTATCCGGCGCTCTCGGTCGCGCTCGGCGAACGCGTCGGCGTCGTCGGCGCGCTGTCGATCGAAGCCGCCGCCAAGCATCTCAACGCCCGCGACCTCGACGGCATCGTGCTGGCGGAAGGCTTCAGCCCGCGCGTCGTCGATGCATTTCTCACTGTGCTGTCCGAAGACACCCGCTTCCGGAACCTGCCGATCGTGGCCGGCGTTGCGGCGGCACAGCACAGCTACGAGTTGCCCAACCTCGAATTCGTCGATGGCGATCCGGACGGAATCGTCGGCACGGCGCTGCCGCTGGTGCGCCAGCATGCCTTCGAGGCCCGCCTCACCCGCACCCTCGCCTCGCTCGACGCCGGCGGATTGCTCGATCCCAGCACCGGGCTGCTCACCGAGGCCGCGTTCGAACGCGACTTTGCGACGGCCGTGTATCAAGCGCAGACCCGCCGCGAGGGACTGTCGGTCGCGCGTTTCGTCCTCCATCGCGCCGATCGGCGTGCATTGAACGACGCCGCCCGGATCGTCAGCCGGCTGATGCGCAAGATGGACTTCGGCACGCTGCAGACCGACGGCACGCTGCTGGTGGTGTTCGCCGCGACCGACCTACGCAACGCCCAGGCGATCGCGCGGCGGCTCAGCAGCGTGATCAGGCAGACCGCCCACAGCGCCCGGCGCGAGGGCCGGATCGATCCAGATGTCAGCGTCGCGACGCTGATGCCGGACGAATCCGCCCGTGCCATCCTCACCCGCGTCGTCCAGCAGGACCGGCGGCGCCAAGCGTCGTGAGCGCCGCGCGCTGATCGCGCCACCCGTCATCGCCAGCTTCGCCGCCGCGCAAGGACGGCGTCGAAGACTGACGGACGGCGGCGAAATCACGCCGCCTTTTTGGACTCGGCGAGGTCGGCGAGCTGCTTGAGGATATCGGTCGTGCCCATCAGCCGCTCTTCCGGCGTCTTCCAGACCTGGAAGAACACCACCTTCATGTCGGGCCGCACCTTGGCGGCTTCGCCGTGGCGCTTGATGAAGAACACCAGCTTGTCCGGCTGCGCGAAGGCGTTGTCGCGGAAGCTGATGACGACGCCCTTCGGACCGGCGTCGACCTTCTCGACATTGGCACGGCGGCAATACGCCTTGATCGCCGCCACCTTGAAGAGATAGCGCACCTCATCCGGCAGCGGACCGAACCGGTCACGCAGCTCGGCGGCGAAGTTCTCGATCTCCTCGTCGGTGTCGAGATCGGCGAGCCGGCGATACAGCGACAGCCGCACCGCAAGATCGGCGACGAACTCCTCCGGGATCAGCACCGGCATGCCGATGGTGATCTGCGGCGACCAGCGATCGGCGACCGGTTCGTCGACGATGCCGGCCTTGAGGTTGGTGATCGCCTCCTCCAGCATCTGCTGATACAGCTCGAAGCCGACTTCCTTGATGTGGCCGGACTGCTCCTCGCCGAGCAGATTGCCGGCGCCGCGGATATCGAGGTCGTGCGAGGCGAGCTGGAAGCCGGCGCCCAGCGTCTCCAGCGACTGCAGCACTTTCAGCCGTCGCTCCGCCTGCGCGGTGATGTTGTGCTGCGGCAGCGTGAACAGCGCGTAGGCGCGCAGCTTCGACCGGCCGACGCGGCCGCGAAGCTGATACAATTGCGCCAGGCCGAACATATCGGCGCGGTGCACGATCAGCGTATTGGCGTTGGGGATGTCGAGGCCGGATTCGACGATCGTGGTCGACAGCAGGATATCGAACTTGCCGTCGTAGAACGCCGACATGATGTCCTCGATCACCGCCGGCGGCATCTGGCCGTGCGCCACCGCGACCTTCATCTCCGGCACATGCTTGTCGAGGAAGTCCTTCACCTCGGCGAGGTCGTCGATCCGCGGCACGACGTAGAACGCCTGGCCGCCGCGATAGCGCTCGCGTAGCAGGGCCTCGCGGATCATCAGCGGATCGTGCGGCGCCACGAAGGTTCGCACCGCGAGCCGGTCGACCGGCGGCGAAGCAATAATCGACAGGTCGCGCACGCCGGTCATGGCGAGCTGCAGCGTGCGCGGGATCGGCGTCGCGCTCAGCGTCAGCACGTGGACCTCGGAGCGAAGCTGCTTCAGCTTCTCCTTGTGGGTGACGCCGAAGTGCTGCTCCTCGTCGACGATGACGAGGCCGAGATCCTTGAACTTGATCGACTTGCCAAGCAGCGCATGGGTGCCGACCACGATGTCGAGCGTGCCGTCAGCGATGCCCTTCTTGACCTGCGACAGCTCCTTGGTCGAGACCAGCCGCGAGGCTTGGCCGACATGCACCGGGAAACCGCGGAAGCGCTCGGTGAAGGTCTTGGCGTGCTGCCGTGCCAGCAGCGTGGTCGGGACCACGACCGCAACCTGCTTGCCGTCGAGCGCCACCGCAAACGCTGCACGCAGCGCCACCTCGGTCTTGCCGAAACCGACGTCGCCGCAGACCAGGCGGTCCATCGGCGTGCCCTTCTCCAGATCGCCGAGCGCGGCGTTGATGGCGGCGAGCTGATCCTCGGTTTCGTCGTAGGGGAAGCGCGCACAGAATTCGTCGTAGAGCTGCGGCTGGATCGGCAGCTTCGGCGCCTCGCGCAAGTGCCGTTCGGCCGCGACCTTGATCAGTTCTCCGGCGATTTGCCGGATGCGGTTCTTCAGCTTCGCCTTGCGCGCCTGCCAGCCCGAGCCGCCGAGCTTGTCGAGTTCGACCGTGGTGCCGTCCGAGCCATAGCGCGACAGCAGCTCGATGTTCTCGACCGGAAGAAACAGCTTGGTGTCGTTGGCGTAGTGCAGCTCGACGCAATCGTGCGGCGCGCCGCCGACCTGAAGCGTCTGCAAGCCCACGAACCGGCCGATGCCGTGCTCGACATGCACCACGATGTCACCGGTCGAGAGGCTGGTGACTTCGGAAATGAAGTTGTCGAGCTTCTTGCTGGCCTTGCGCTGGCGTACCAGACGATCACCGAGCACGTCCTGCTCGGTGATCACCGCAAACGCATCGGTCTCGAAGCCGGACTCCAGCCCCACCACCGCCAGCATGGTTTCGTTGCGCGGCGTCGCCTGCACGGTGCGCCAGGAATTGACGCTGGTGAGCGCGACCAGCTTGTGGTCCTTCAGCATGCTCGCCATGCGGTCGCGCGAGCCTTCGCTCCACAGCGCGATCACGACCTTCTTTCGCATCGCCTGCAGCGCATAGACGTGCGCCACCAGCGTCTCGAACACGTTGACGTTGGCGTCCGCGCGCTCCGGCGCAAAGTTACGGCCGGCCCGGGCGCCTGCGTCGATGACGTTGCTGGTGTCTTCCGGCAGCGCGAACGGCGTCAGCCGTGCCAGCGGCACGCCTTCCAGACGCGCGGTCCATTCGCTCTCGGTCAGATAGAGCTGGTCCGGCGGCAGAGGCTTGTAAATCGCGCCGGAACCGGGCTGCTCCATCGCTTCGCGGCGGGCGTCGTAGTAATCGGCGATCTGCGTGAAGCGTTCGCGCGCGGCGTCTTCGCTCTGCGGCTCGATCGCGACCGGCGTTGCCTTCAGGTAGTCGAATAGCGTGTCCATCCGCTCCTGGAACAACGGCAGCCAATGCTCCATGCCGGGATGGCGGCGGCCTTCGCTGACCGCGGCGTACAGCTGGTCATCCGGATGCGGCGCGCCGAAAGCGGCGACGTAACCCATGCGGAAGCGGCGGATGGTCTCGGTGACGAGCTGGAATTCCGACACCGGCACCAGGTCCAGGCCGCGCATGGTGTGCAGCGTGCGCTGGGTCTCGGCATCGAAGGTGCGGATCGATTCGAGCTGGTCGCCGAAGAAGTCGAACCGCACCGGCTGGTCGAGGCCGGCCGGAAACAGATCGAGGATGCCGCCGCGCACCGCGTATTCGCCGGCTTCGCGCACCGTGGAGGCGCGGCTGTAGCCGTTGTGTTCGAGCCAGGCGACGATCGAATCCATCGGCACGACGTTGCCGGGCGCCACCGACAGCGCCTGCGCGGCGATGATCTCGCGCACCGGCACCCGCTGGACGGCGGCATTGACCGTGGTCAGCACGATCAGCGGCTTGTCGCTGCCGGTCAGGCGCGACAATTTCGCCAGCGTGGTGACGCGCTGCGCCAGGATGCCGGCGTGCGGCGAAACGCGGTCATAAGGCTGGCAGTCCCAGGCCGGAAACTGCAGCACCTCGAGATCAGGCGCGAAGAACTCGAGGCTGCGCGCAAGCTGCTGCATCCGCGGGCCGTCGCGGCAGATCACCGTCAGGCTGACGGCGGGCGCCTTCGGCTTGGCCGCGACCGCGCGGGCCAGATCGGCGATGATCAGCCCCTCGGCGCCTTCGGCGACGTTGGCGAAGGTCAACGCCTTGCCGGGCGTAAGCTGTTCCGCCGGCGACCTGCTCGGAGTCTTCATACGGCGCCGTCCTGATGGCCGTAGGTCTTGATCCGTTCGAACAGACCGCCCTTGAACTCGGCCGGCAGCGTGTCGCCGCCGGCGACCGCGGCGTAGAGATCGTGGTCGTTGACCTCGATCAGCCGTTCCAGCTCGTCGAGCTCGGCCTCCGACAGCGTGCCGATCTCGGCGTCGGCGAACTGGCCGAGAATCAGATCCATCTCGCGTGTGCCGCGATGCCAGCAGCGGAACAGAAGCCGCTTGCGGCGGTCGTCGAGCCCGCCGCTCGACCGTGTGGTGCCCGTCATGTCGAAATCCACCTCAACGCCAAAAGCCCGGACGTGCCGGGCGGCCCTGATATAGCGACCGGGATCGCCGCTGTCAGCCCGCACAGGCGCATTGCAATCGGCCGCAAATGCAGCCAACCCTGCGCACAACCGCCCATCCACCCCCGCTTTGGTTCGATGCGCCCTGCTCTGCTCAATCCGCTGTTCGCCCCGGTCACCAGCCTTTCCGGCGTCGGACCGAAACAGGACAAGCTGTTCCGCTATCTGCTGGACCGCGACGACACCCCGCGGCTGGCCGATCTGCTGCTGCACCTGCCGTCGAGCGTGATCGACCGCCGCGCCCGGCCGAAGATTCGCGACGCGGTGCCCGGCACGGTGGTGACGCTGGAGGTGACGGTCGATCGCCACCGCGCGCCGCCGCCGGGCCGCTCCCGCGCGCCGTATCTGGTCTATGCCAGCGACGACACCGGCGACGTGGTGCTGACGTTCTTCCGCGCCAAGCCGGACTATGTGCAGAAGCTGCTGCCGGTCGGCGCCAAGCGCTACGTCTCCGGCACCGGCCAACTCTACGACGGCACGCTGCAGATCGTGCATCCGGACCGCGTCGTCGACGAGGAAGCTTTCGCCAAGCTGCCGCAGATCGATCCGGTGTATCCGCTGACCGAGGGACTGGCGATCGGCTCGCTGCGCCGCGCGGTGGCGCAGGCGCTGACCAAGCTGCCGGCGCTGCCGGAATGGATCAGCCCCGAGGTGCTGCGGCGCTGCCGGTTTCCCTCGTTCGCCGAAGCGCTGAAGCACGTCCACATCCCGGATCAGCCGACCGACATTCTGCCGGACGGGCCTTATTGGTCGCGGCTCGCCTATGACGAACTGCTCGCCGGACAGCTGGCGCTGGCGCTCGTGCGGGCGCAGCTCCGCCGCCCGGCCGGCAGCCGCAACGCCGGCGACGGCCGCCTGCGCCACAAGATCATCGACGCGCTGCCCTACGCGCTGACCAATTCGCAGCAGCAGGCCGCCGCGGCGATCGCCGAAGATCTGCTCCAGCCGGTGCGGATGCTACGACTGCTGCAGGGCGACGTCGGAAGCGGCAAGACCGTGGTGGCGCTGCTGGCCGCAGCGGCGGTCGCAGAAGCCGGCAAGCAGGCGGCACTGATGGCGCCGACCGAAATCCTCGCCCGTCAGCACATCAAGACCATCGCGCCGCTCGCCGAGCGCGCCGGGATGCAGGTCGCGATCCTGACCGGCCGCGAGAAAGGCAAGGAACGCCGCGAGATCCTGGAGCGGCTCGCCGCCGGCGAGATCGATTTTCTGGTCGGCACTCACGCGCTGATCCAGGACGACGTGATCTACAAATCGCTGGCGCTGGCGGTCGTCGACGAGCAGCACCGTTTCGGCGTGCGCGAGCGCCTGGCGCTGACCAGCAAGGGCGCCGATGTCGATGTGCTGGTGCTCAGCGCGACGCCGATCCCGCGCACGCTGGTGCTGACCTACTTCGGCGACATGGACGTCTCGGAACTCCGCGAGAAGCCCGCCGGCCGCCAGCCGATCGACACCCGCACGCTGTCCGATACTCGGCTGCCGGAAGTGATCGACGGCATCGGCCGCGCGATTGCCGCCGGCAAGCGGGTGTACTGGATCTGCCCGCTGGTCGAGGAATCCGAGAACGTCAAACTCACCGACGCGGAGCAGCGCTTCGAGTCGCTGCGGCAACGCTTCGGCGATCATCAGGTCGGCTTGGTGCATGGACGGATGCGCGGCAGCGACAAGGACCAGGTGATGGGCCAGTTCGCGCGCGGCGAGATCAGCGTGCTGGTCGCCACCACGGTAGTCGAAGTCGGCGTCGACGTGCCCGAAGCCACCATCATGGTGATCGAAAACGCCGAACGGTTCGGCCTCGCACAATTGCATCAGCTGCGCGGCCGGGTCGGCCGCGGAGCTGAGGCGTCGACGTGCCTGCTGCTCTATCGCGAGCCGCTGGGCGAGCTGTCGGGGGCACGGCTGCGCGTGATCCGCGACACCACCGACGGCTTTCGGATCGCCGAGGAAGACCTCAAGCTGCGCGGCGAAGGCGACGTGCTCGGCACACGGCAGAGCGGCCTGCCCGGCTACCGGATCGCACGTTCCGAAGTTCACGCCCAGCTCATCACCCAGGCGCGCGACGAAGCGCTTCGGATCCTGAAAGACAATCCGAAGCTCGAAGGCCCGTCCGGCGAGGCGCTGCGCTGCCTGTTGTATCTCTACGAACGCGACGAAGCGATCCCGCTGCTCGGCGCGGGGTAAGCCATTGGCCGACGACGCAGCGCCCTGCCGATCGCCTGCCGCCGGAGCACGCCGACCGCCGGGTCGCTCCGTCAGTGCACCGCCGCGTAGAGGATCTTGTCCTGGGTCGCATCGGCCGCGTCGAACTCGGCCACGATACGGCCAGTCCGCGCGACGAGAATGCGATCCGAGACGGCGAGTACTTCCGGCAGGTACGACGAAATCACCACCACTGCTTTGCCCTCGTCGGCCAGCCGGCGGATTTCACCGTGGATGTGCGGGATCGTGCCGACATCGACGCCGCGGGTCGGCTCGTCGAAAATGACGATCGAAGGATCCTGCACCAGCGTCTTTGCCAGCACCACCTTCTGCTGGTTGCCGCCGGAGAGCTCGATAATCTTGGCCTTGCGTTGCAGCGCGCTAATCTTGAGGCGCTCGACCCAATAGCTCGCGAGCTTGCTGCGCCGTGCCCGCGACAACAGGAAGCTCCACCCCCGACGGGTGGCAAGGCTGCCGATATAGACGTTGTCGTCCACTACCATGGTTTCGAAGAAGCCGTTGGCCTTGCGGTCCTCGGTAATGTAGGCGATGCCGTCATCGATCGCCTGGCGTGGGACGCGATAGCGGATCGGCTTGCCACGCAGCCTTATGGTGCCGCCGTTGACGAGATTGCGCTTCAACGCTCCGTAGATGATCTTGGCGATTTCGGTCCGGCCCGATCCGATCAAGCCGGCGATACCAACCACCTCCCCGGCGTAGACCGAGAACGACATGTTCTTGACCGTCATCCCCATGGTGACGTTTTCGACCGTCAGCACTTTCTCGCGCCGCTGATGGCTCCTTTCGGGTTTGCGGTAGGCGACCTGCGCCACGTCTCGCCCGACCATATGCTGGACCAGAGCTTCACGGGTGAATTCGCGGGCGGGCGCGGTGATCACCAGCTTGCCGTCGCGCAGCACGGTGATGCGATCGGCAATCTGCAGCGATTCTTCCAAGGCATGAGATATGTAGACGATCGAAACGCCGCGGCTGCGCAAATCGCGTACCAGATGAAAAAAGTGGACGATCTCCTCCGGCGTGAGCGACGCCGTCGGTTCGTCGAAAATGATGATCCGCGCCTTGTGATAGATTGCCCGTGCGATCTCCACCATCTGCTTCTTGGCGGTGCCGAGCAGCGCGACGGGTGTCGCGGGATCGACGTGGAAGTTGAGCGACTGCAGAAGCTGCTGAGCCTGAATGTTCAGGGTGCGGAACCGCGTCAACAGCTTCTCGTTGCCGAGTTCGATGTTCTGCGCCGCCGTCATCGTCGGGACCAGGCTGGTCTCCTGGTAGACCATGCAAATTCCGGCATTCAGAGCATCCCGCGGCTGCTCGAACCTGGTCGGCTTGCCGTCCAGCAAGAACTCGCCCGAGGTCAGTTGGATCGCGCCGGCTATCGCCTTGCAGAGCGTCGACTTGCCTGCGCCGTTCTCACCGACCAACGCGTGCACTTCTCCTGGATGAAGATCGAAATCGACACCCTCGATGGCATGAACGCCACCATAGATCTTCGAGCCACTTCGGATCCGTAGCACCGGCTCGCGGGACGCGCTCGGCGCCCCCGGGTTCGGCTCGCGTGCCGCCTGCATCACCCCATGACTCATCGCAGGTCTCCCGTGTAGTTCAGCAGGCATCCGGCGCCACGCGCGGCGATGATCACGCCGGAATGCGTCGCGCAAGCCGCAGTGAGGCCGTGGAATCGACCGCCGGCACGGCTGTGCAGACTGTCTGCCACTTCGCCCTCGGCATCCAAATGCACCAACAGACCGTAAGACCGAGGCGGCGCCCAAGGTTTCTGAATCCCGAGCGCTTTGACGCTGCCGATCTGCATCGGCTCGAGGCAATCGCTGCCACCCGCGAGCGCAGGCGCCACCCAATAGTCGGGCGGCATCGACGCCATCATGTCGTTGCGGAAGTCGTCTTCCTTGAGCACGAACTCGATCAGGTGAGTCCGGCGCGCGAACACGGCGAGCAGCAGCCCACCGCGGCCGTCCGGATGCAGCCGAGCCGGATAGCCAGGCATGTTGGCAGCGATCACCTCGCGTGAGCCGATCCCGCTCGGCCCGAGCGCGAACCGGCTGAGCCGATGCGCCCAGCTCTCGGTCAACCACAGGCTGGCGCCGTCCGGCGATACGGTCACGCCGTGAGAATACGGCAGATCCCGCAGCACTTCCTGCGGATCGTCCAGCCCGGCTCCGCAACTGATCAGGCGACCGTTGGATCGCTTCTCCATCAGGTCGCGCCGCCACTCGTCGGGTTTTCGGCCGACGCTGCCTTCGACGGCAAAGATGCGGCCGTCGGGCGCCGCCGTGACCGACAACAATCCGACAAGCGGTCGCCCGCCGACATCATTCAGCCAGCGAGGTTCGGGCTGCGCCGGATCGATCGCCGCGAGCCCCCGACCGGCAACGCAGACCAGAAGGCGTCCGTCAGGATGCAGCGCCAGTCCGCCCGCCTCGCCGTCGAACTCCGCCATGATCGTGCGGGTCACATAGTCAGTGCCGCTGAGTTTCAGCACGCGGCGTCCGGCCGAGACGTAGACGGCTCCGCCGCCGGCGTCGATCACGTCATCGACACCGGGCAGCGGATCACCAATGACCACAGCCGTATCGAGCCGGTCGTTCGGACTCATCGCGCCGTCGAGCGGCGGGATAGCATCCTGCCCTCCGTCCCGATCGATGACGCTTCTGATATCGCGCAACAGATGATCGAAGAATCCCATCAGCCCGTCACCTTCGTCGTCGCGCGGCTCTTCGCCCCCCAATAGGCGTCGTAACCGGTCCAACTGTCGTCGACACCGTCAAGCTTGATACGCCCGATCCGGTTGTTCTCGAGTCCTCCGAGGTACAGATAGCCCTGGTGCTCGCGCATCGAGGTCAGCGTCGAGTGCGAAATTCCGGTCGGATCCCACCACGACTCCAGCGCCTCGCCATTCTCGTTGAACTTCAGCACGCAGCCATGATTGAGCGCCGGCGCCAGCCATTCGTCGGTCGGCACCTGCTTCACCATACGCAGCCGAAAGCCGGGCTTGCGCGCCGCAAGATCGAACGTCGGCGTGCGGATACCTACCAGCGCCAGCCAATAGGTGCCGTCCGAGGCCCGATTGATGTTGTCGGGATTGCCGGGCAGCTCGTCGATCAGCACTTCCGTGCGCCCCTTCTTCGGCCCCTCGATCCAGTGGCGGAATACTTTGCACAGCGAGGTCGAGGCGATCAGGATCGATCGGCCGTCGTGGGAAACGCAGATTCCGTTCGGGAAGTAGAAATGGTTGATCACCGTCCGGGTCGTCTTGGTCGCCGGGTCGTAGCACACCACGCGGCCGTTCGGTCGGCCTTCGAGAATGTCGAGCGTGTTGGTCGTCATCTCGTAGCGCGTGGTGCAGTCGCTGAAATAGATCTTGCCGTCGGGCGCAATGTCGAGATCGTCGGCCATGCGCAAGCGGCTGTCGTCGTTCAGCTTGTACCAGGTGCGATTGGTCTCGTCGGTGACCTTGAAGACGCGGCCGTCCGGCGCCACGCCGTAAACACCCATGCCGGCGACCGCCACGATCAGGTTCTCGTCGCGATCGAACTGCATCCCGAGGGGACGGCCGCCGATATGCGCGAACACCTCCCGCGTTTCGAAATTCGGCCCCGAGAAGCGGATCACGTTGCCGTCACGGGTCGAGCCGTACAGCCGCCCCTGGCGATCGAGAATGACGTCTTCGGGCCCCTCGACCTGATCGATGCCGATCCCCTGCGCATTGATCAGCCGGTCGTTCTGCGCATAAGGCGATCCCGACCCTGCGTGAACCGCAGGCGCCGCGGCGAGCGGCACGAAGGCCGGATTGACGTAGATCTTCTGGATCGCCTTGCCGCGGTTCTTCGACCATTTGACGTCGATGCCGACAGCCACCAGCAGGATCAGGCCGGTAACGGCGGAGGTCACGTAACCCGGCACCCCCATGCGGACCAGACCGTTGATGAGGAGGAAGATGATCACCGCGCCGATCATCGCCCGCCAGACGGTGCCCTTGCCGCCGGCCAGCGAGACGCCTCCGAGAACCACGGCAGTAAGCGCCTGAAACTCCCAACCGACACCCGTTGTCGAGTCGGTCGACGCCTGACGCGCGGCATAGAAAATGCCGCTCGCCGCGCACAGCGTGCCGGACAGCACGTAGGTCATGAACAGCATCAGCCGAACGCGAATGCCGGCGTGTCGCGCGGCCTTGCGGCTGGCGCCGATCGCGGTCAGATGCCAGCCATAGCGCGACCGCGACAGGAACACATGGCAAATCAGCAAGACCACGAACAGCGTGGCCGCGTTGATCGGGATCCCCAGCACGGTGCCGCCGCCGATGAAATCCCAGGAGTCGCTTTCGACCGAATTGGTCGCGAAGACCTGCGCGTATTGGGTGTTGAGCAGATTGACCGAGGCACGCAGGATGATCAGTGTCACCAGGGTTGTGAGGAACGGTCGGGTCTTGAGAAAGCCGATCAGGAAGCCGTTGATGCTGCCGAGCAGCGCGCCGATCACGAGCGTGGCAGGGATGGCCGCTTCGACCGGCCATTCGCGCACCAGCAGGAAGTACAGCGCCGCGAAATTGCAAAGCGCGAAGATGGCCCCGACCGACAGATCGATACCGCCCGTGACGAGGCAGAACCCCATCGCGAGCGCCACGAAGCCGAATTCGGCGAACAGCCGGAGCAGCGATACCGAGCTTTGAACCGAGGCATAGTCGGGAATGGTCAGAGCGAAGTAGGCCCACAGCCCGATCATGACCGTGAATGGCACGACCGGCTCGAACCACTGCTTCAGCATCAGTTCGGACAGCAACAAACGCGGTGAAAACCGTCGCACCGACGCGGCAAAGGAATCAACTGCCATCGACATCGTCAATCACTCCCACGATCCGATCGCCGTGGCTCCCGGATTCTGATTATTGGCGAGCCGGCGCGGGCAGCCCCCGCACCGGCCATCGCGTCTGGCTAGTTCTTCTTGGGCAGCGCAAAGCAGGTTCCGGCGACCGAGGCGTTGGTCTTGTCGATCCAGACCGGCCGCGTGTAGTAGGCGAGCTTTTGGCTGCCCGGCTTGTCGCTGAGCATCAACAGCGTTTCCGCCGCGAACATCAGATCGTGACCTTGCTCCGTCGCCTTGTAGCTGAGGAACTTGCTGAAATTCCCGGACGACACCTGATCGCAATCGAGCTGCGAGCCCTCCCCCGAAGCGAAGACTTTCACATCGTCGATCTTGCCGGCGTTGCGGATCGCCTGGGCGGCGCCCGACTCCATGATGCCCCAGAAACCAATCGAGGCGCAGAGATCGGGGTGCTGCTGAATTACCGTGGCGGTGATGTTCAGCGCAGTGTTTGCATCCCAATTCGCCGCCTGGTTGGACACCACCTTGATGTTGGGGTCTTTGTTCAGGACCTCCATGATGGCACCGACTTGGTCGACGCTGGCTGCGGCCGCCAACTCGCCCTGCACGATCTGAACCTTGCCGGACTTGCCCGAGCCTGTGCCGCATGCCTTGACGACTTCTGTCGCCAGCATTCGGCCGATCTCCCGCCAGTCGACGCCGACGAAGGCGCCCGACTTGTAGTTCGACGACATGTTGACCTGGATCACATGAGTGCCCTGAGCCTCGGCACGCTTCAGGTCCTTCATCAGCAGCGTCACGCTCGGGTTCTGCACGATCAGCACGTCGGGCTTCTGATCGACCAGGGCGGTCAGCGCCTGCTGCATCGCGGAGGGATTGTTGTTGGGATCGCGGACGATGTATTTCATGCCGCGCCACTCCGCCTCTTCCTGCACCACGCGGCCCCATTCGTCCGCGAGAGGCACGCCCAGCGCGATCGGCAGATAGGCGATCGTCTTGCCCTGCAGCGCCTTGTCGTAGGCTGCGCGCAGCTCGCGGCCGGCCTTGGTGCCTTCGTCTTGCGCCGACGCCGCAAACGGTAGCGCCGCCAACACGGCCCCGGCGACCAGGATCGTCCAGACCTTGGTTGTCTTCATCGTCTCCTCCAGATGTTATTATTTTGATTTGATTGAAACGTCTCTCGATCGTCGGCGGCGCCGCCTCGTCGGTCAGTCGCCCTGGCGCGCGGTCTCCTCGTCTCGGGGATGCAGCCAGTTGTCGAGCACGATCGACACCAGAAGCACGACGCCCTTGATGATGTTCTGAACTTCGCTGTTGACGTCCATGATGGTGAACGCGTTGAGCAGCGTGCCGATCAGCACGCAGCCGACCACGACGCTGAACACGCTGCCGCGGCCGCCGACCAGGCTGATGCCGCCGATCACCACGACCAGAACGACGTCGAAAATCATCGTGCCCTGGGTGATCGCCATCTGCATGCTGCCGGTGGTGCCTATCCAGACCAATCCCGCAATCCAGGCGAGCAAGGCGACGAGCACGTGCTCCAGAACGATCAGCGGCCGCAGCGGAATGCCGGTCAACCGTGCCGCCTCGGGATTGTCGCCTTGCGCATAGATGAAGCGTCCGATCGACGTTCGCGACAGGAAGAAGTGCATTGCGATCGCTGCGACTGCGAACACCAAAATCGGAACAGGAATGCCGAACAGCCGCCCGGCGCCGAAATACATCAAGCTCGGCAGATCCTTCGGCGCATAGACCACCCACGCCGGGGCAATCCAGAACGCCAGCCCGTAGATCACGAAGCCCGCGGCCAGCGTCACGAACAGCGCCGGCGCCTCGACGAACGCGACCATCACGCCGTTGACGATGCCGATCAGCACCGCAATGCCGAGCGCCAGCAGCACACCGGCGCCCACCGACATGCCGTTCTGCATGTAGATCAGCGCGATCGCCCATGAGCCGGCCATGATGGCGACTTCGGACAGGTCGATACCGCGGCTGATCACGATCAGTCCCATGCCGAGGCCCAGCACGCCGAGGATCGAAATGCTGCGCAGCAAATTCAGAAGATTGGAAACGGACGCAAATCCGTTGAGGGTCAGACCGAACACCACCAGAAGTGAAATCGTGATGAGGAGCACGATCTGCTCCTGGCTCGGCTTCCCCAGCGCCGCGCCAAATCGCGACGATGCTGCAGTTGCAGCAACACCGCGCGAGGGTGATTGCACGCTCATCGTTTCCTTCCAGTTTTATTTTTTTGCAAATCTAAGAGTGCCCGCTAGTATTCGTCAAATGCATTCGGCGGATATGGATCGATCTATTTCATGCATATACGAAACGTCGATCTGAACTTGTTCGTTGTGTTCGACGCGATCTACACCGAGGGCGGTGTAGGTCGTGCGTGTTTTCGCCTGAACTTGACCCAGCCGGCAGTCAGTCACGCATTGGGGCGCCTGCGTGCGATGTTCGACGATCCATTGTTCGTGCGCAGCAACCACGAGATGACGCCGACGCCTCTGGCGCGTCAGATCATCACGACGGTGCGCCAAGCTCTCAACGGGCTCGAGACGACGCTGACGCATGCGAGCAGGTTTGATCCGGCGCGGACGCCCAAGCGCTTCGTGATCGGGCTACGCAACAATCTCGAAGCGCCGCTCGTCAGCGCACTGATCAACCGGATCAGCACGGTAGCGCCGCTGGTTGAGATAGCTACGGTGCGTAGTGAGCGCGCCAATTTGGAGCGGGAGCTTGCGGCCGGCACGCTCGATGTCGCGATCGACACGCTGTTGCCGATTTCAGCGGAAGTGCGGCGTGTGCAAGTCCTCAGTGAAGACATCGCGGTCTTTGCCAGGCGCGATCATCCCGATTTGCGCAAGCGGCTCGATGCGAAGACCTACCTGCGGCTGGAGCATGTCTGCGTCACCTCGCGCCGCAGTGGCCTCTCGTTCGAGGACTTCCAGTTTCAGCGGCTCGGTCTCAAGCGCACCGTTCGGCTGACCTGCCAGAATTTTGCCACCGCCTGCCACGTCGTCAGCCGCAGCAACATGCTGCTCACGGCGGCCGAGAGCGTCGATTCCGTGCTGGGTGATCCGGATTTGCTGCAGTGCCTGCCCTGCCCGTTCCCGATCACGCCTCACGTCAATTATCTCTATTGGCACGCGACAGCCGAAAGCGACACGACCAATCAGTGGCTGCGGGAACAGCTCCGCGCCACAGCGGCGCAGATGGAGGAGAGTCGGTCGGGCAGGAAGAAGCGCTCATCGACCAGAACGCGCGGCGTGCCGATGTCGGCCAGCGTTCCGGCCGAGTGACGCCCCCGGCAGATCGACGGATCAGTCGACCTTGTCGGGAGCCTTGGTGACGCGACGGCGCGAGAACGCCGATTCGGGCTCGCCGGGTTCGCGGACCTTCTTGGCCGCGAGCGCAGTCGCCGCCAGCGCCGCGATCTTCTTCTGCGGATCGGAACCCGGCTGCACCACGCCGGCCGACATGATCAGCGTCGCGGCCTCCTCGGCGCTCATGTCGACCGGGATGACCTTGCTCCGCGGGACATAGAAGAAGAAGCCCGTGGTCGGGTTCGGCGCGCACGGCAGGAACACCGAGATGTGCTCGTCCTGGCTCGGGATCTTGGTCGCGACCTCCTGGTTCGGCGGCAGCGAGATCAGCACGATCGACCACATGCCCGGCGACGGAAATTCGACCAGCCCGACCTTGCGCAGGCTGTTGCCATTGCCCGAGAACAGCGTCTCGAACACCTGCTTGAGGCCGCGATAGATCGCCCGCACCACCGGCATCCGGCCGAGCAGCCGTTCGCCGAGATCGACCAGGCTGCGACCGATCAGGTTGGCGGTGAGGAAGCCGAGCAACGTCAAGGCGACGAACGCGACGACCAGACCGGAGCCGGGCACCGCGAACGGCAGATAGGTTTCAGGACGGTAATCCGGTGGCACCAACGGGCGAACGAAACCGTCCACCCAGTTCACGAACCACCAGGTCAGATAAAAGGTGATTGCGACCGGGCCGGCGACGATCAGGCCTGTCAGGAAGTAATTGCGGAGACGCCCCATCACGCCGCGCGGCGGGTCCGGCGGAACATCGCCGGTCGGGGTCGGAAGCTGGTCGGTCATCGGCAGTCCAGGTCGGTGCTACGGATGTCGCGGCCGAAGCCCCGACGCGAGGTTCAGTGTAGCAGACCGCCCTGGGGATAAGCGATCGATCCGACCCGGCCAGGCTCGATCGCGGCACTTCGGCGTTCTGCCAACGCCGCCAGATATAAGGGCTCCTGCAGCCAGCAACAACCGGCCGGTGTGGACAGCCGGCCGGCCGCGACAACTTGCCGGATGCCGCGGCAGATCTCTGCGACCGCTTCGCGCCGAGGGCCCGCTGGAGGCGCGAACGCCCTATTCCACCGTCACCGACTTCGCCAGATTGCGCGGCTGGTCGACGTCGGTGCCCATCACGACGGCCGTGTGATAGGCGAGCAGTTGCACCGGGATGGCATAGACCATCGGGGTGAAAGCCGACGCCATGTCCGGCATCACGATCGTCACCATTGAGTCGACGGTGGCCTCTTCGGCGCCCTTGGCATCGGTCATCAGGATGATCCGGCCGCCGCGCGCGGCCACTTCCTGCATGTTGGAGACGGTCTTCTCGAACACCCTGTCGTAAGGCGCGATCACCACCACCGGCATCTTCTCGTCGATCAGTGCGATTGGGCCGTGCTTGAGTTCGCCGGCGGCATAACCCTCTGCGTGAATGTAGGAGATTTCCTTCAGTTTCAGCGCGCCTTCCAGGGCCAGCGGATACGACGTGCCACGGCCGAGATAGAGCACGTCCTGAGCTTTGGAAATGTCGCGCGCCAGCCGCTCGATCTGCGGCTCGTGCGTCAGCGCCGCCGCCATCAGCCGCGGCAGCTCGATCAGGCCGTGCAACAGCTTGGCTTCGTCGTCATCGGTCAAGGTGCCGCGCGCCCGCCCGGCCGCGATCGCCAGCGCCGCCAGCGCCGTGAGCTGACAGGTGAACGCCTTGGTGGATGCCACGCCGATCTCGGGGCCGGCCAGGGTCGGCATCACCACCTCGCTTTCGCGAGCGATGGTCGAGGTCGGAACGTTGACCACCGACAGCGTGTGCAGCCCCTGCTCCTTGGCGTAGCGGAGCGCCGCCAGCGTGTCGGCGGTCTCGCCCGACTGCGAAATGAAGATCGCCAGATCGCCCTTGCGCAGCGGCGCCTCGCGATAGCGGAATTCCGACGCGATATCGATCTCGACCGGCAACCGCGCGAAACGCTCGAACCAATATTTGGCGACGTAACCGGCGTAGTTCGCGGTCCCGCAGGCCGTGATCGAGAGCTGCTGGACGTCCTTGAAGTCGAACGGCAGCTTCATCGGCAACGCGATCCGCTCGCTCGCCATATCGAGATAGCGTGCCAGGGTGTGGCCGACGACTTCCGGCTGCTCGTGGATCTCCTTGGCCATGAAGTGGCGATAGTTCGCCTTGTCGACCACGAACGACGACGCGCCCGACTTCATCACCTCGCGCTTGACGACGTCCCCCTTGGTATCGCGGACTTCGGCGCTGGTGTGGGTCAGCACCACCCAGTCGCCATCGTCGAGATAGCTGATGTCGTCGGTGAGCGGCGCCAGCGCGATGGCATCCGAGCCGAGATACATCTCGCCATCGCCGTAGCCGATCGCCAACGGCGAGCCTTTGCGCGCACCGATCATCAGATCGTCGTAGCCCTTGAACACGAAGGCCAACGCGAACGCTCCGCGCAGCCGCGGCAGCGCCGCCTTCACCGCGTCCTGCGGCGACAATCCCTTGGCCAGAAACGAATTGACCAGATGCGCGACGACTTCGGTGTCGGTCTCGCTGGCGAAGGTCGCTCCGCCACCCTCGAGCTCGTCACGCAGCTCGCGGAAATTCTCGATGATGCCGTTGTGCACGACCGCGACGCCGGACGCCGCGTGCGGATGCGCGTTGGCTTCGTTCGGCTTGCCGTGAGTTGCCCAGCGGGTGTGGCCGATCCCAACGTGGCCAGAGAGCGGCTGCCGCTTCAGCACCGCCTCGAGATTCTTCAACTTGCCTTCGGCCCGGCGGCGCACGAGCTCACCGCCTTCGAGCGTTGCGACGCCGGCCGAGTCATATCCGCGGTACTCGAGCCGCTTCAGCGAATCGACCAGTTGCTCGGCAACCGGTCCACGTCCCAGAATTCCGATGATGCCGCACATGCGGTTGAATGATCCCCAGTTCGCCGGGCGCCCCGTCGGCGCTCCCGACTTCTAGCGGCTTCTGCGAAAGCCTTGGTAGTCAACAATTATTGCGATTTGACACAAGGTTAAACCAAACCGGTGGCGTCAATGCCCCTTCGGCTTGCGATGGCGCGCCTTGGCGTCCCGGAAGCGCTTGGCCCAGCCGTCCTTGGCGGTCTGCACATTGCGTTCGACCGCCAGCGCGTCGTCCGGCACGTCCTTGGTGATCACTGAGCCGGAGCCGACATAGGCGCCGGTGCCGATCTTGACCGGCGCGACCAGCGACGAATTCGAGCCGATGAATGCGCCCGCCCCGATCTCGGTCTTGTGCTTGTCGAAGCCGTCGTAATTGCAGGTGATGGTGCCGGCGCCGATATTGGCGGAAGCGCCGATATGGGCATCGCCGATATAGGTCAGATGATTGACCTTGGCGCCGGCGTCGATCTGCGCCGCTTTGGTCTCGACGAAATTGCCGATCTTGGCGCCCTCGCCGAGCGACGTTCCCGGCCGCAACCGCGCATAGGGACCGACCTGCGCCTTGCTGCCAATCTTGGCTTCGGAAAGATGCGAGAACGAGTGGATCACCGCACCGTCGGCGATCGAGACGCCGGGGCCGATCACCACGAACGGTTCGATGACCACGTCCTTGCCGAACGTCGTATCGGCAGCGAGGTAAACGGTGTCCGGCGCGATCAGCGTGACGCCCGACGCCATTGCGGCCTGGCGCAGCCGAGTCTGCATCACGGTCTCTGCCTCAGCGAGTTGCGCCTTGGTGTTGATGCCGCGGACCTCGTCCTCGCTGGTCTCGATCACGCTGGCGGTCAGGCCGAGATCGCGAACGATCCCGACCGCATCGGTCAGATAGTATTCGCCCTTGGCATTGGCGTTCCCGATCTTGTCGAGCACGTCGAGCGCGATCTTGCCGTCGATCGCCATTACACCGGCGTTGCACAGCGTGATCTTCAGTTCGTCCGCACTGGCATCCGCCTGCTCGCGGATCGCCGTGAGCCTGCCGTCCTCGACGACCAGCCGGCCATAGCCGGTCGGATCGGCCGCGCGGAAACCGAGTACCACCAGTGACGAGCCGTTGCGTAGCGGCGCGCGCAAGCGTGCGAAGGTCTCGGCCGAGATCAGCGGCGTATCGCCGAACGCAATCAGCAGATCGTCGGCACCTTGGGCAATCGCCTCACGCGCCGCGAGCACCGCATGTGCGGTGCCGAGCCGCTGTGCCTGAATATAAATCGCCGCGTCCGCACGAACCCGTTTGGCCTCGTCGCCGACCGCCTGATGATCGGGACCGATCACCACCGCCAGCCGATCATGATCCCCGTGCGGTGCCGCGCTCAGCACATGGGCGAGCAGCGAGCGACCTGCAACTGGGTTCAGCACCTTCGGCAGCGAAGATCGCATCCGCGTCCCCTCACCGGCTGCAAGCACGATCGTCAGGCTGGTTCTGGCAGTCATTCCAAGATCCGTCATTTGCTGGTGCGGCCCTCTTAGAGCGTTTTGCGCCGAAGTGGAAACGCCATTCCCGCCTCCGCCAGCATCGCGGCCCACCTGAAAACGGCAATTCCCTGATACTGTTGGCGATCTGATTCGCGTTGCACGCCCAAGGCTTTGAGACCATCCGATGGCCAGAAAGACCGACGATCTGGCAGACAGCTTCTCGACCGAGGAGACCGGCGGCTGGCTGACGCATCTCCTGGCGGACGAGGAAGACCTCGGCCCTCAGGACAAATGGCGCCTCGGCTCGTGGGCGGCGGCCTCACTCGGGGCGGTGGTGCTCGCTATCATGGCTGTCCAGAACGCCTCCGACAGGCGCCAGGAGCAGACTGCGGCGACGGAAGTCGCCAAGCAGTCGCAGATGATTCAGCGCCTTGCCAAGGACACCCAGACGGCCACCAGCCGGCTGACGGCCGCCATCGACACGCTGAACACCGACCGTGACCGGCTCTACGCGCGGGTCGGAACTCTCGAGCAAGGTCTCGATTCAGTCACCGGCTCAATTGCCCGCGAGCCGACCGGGAACGGCAAACCGCCGGCCGCCGCTGCCGACACCCCAATGGATCGGTGGGGAGCTGCCGCATCTTTACCGGAAATCCCCGCCAAGCCGGCGGCACCAGCCGTGTCGACTGCACCAGCCATGCCGGCGGTCGAGGCCAAACCGAACGGCACCGTCGCCCCCGCCAGAAAATGGGGTGCAATCGAACCACCTCCCGCTGCAGCTCCGCCGCAGCCAACAGCATCGATCGTCGCTGCCGAGCCCGCTCCAGCCTCGCCGGCAATAGCGCCTGCGGCTGCGCCTCCGGTCGCGCCTCCCGTTCAACTCGAAGCGAAAAAGCCCTCGGAAGAGAAACGCCTGGCCGAAGTTTCTCAAGAAAAATCTAGGCCCGACAAGCATCGCCTCGAACCCGCACCGCCGCAGCCTCCCGTAGCGCAGACTACGACCGCGGCGATCTCGACCACGCCCCTGATCCCGTCCCGGTCGATTCTGGCGCCGCCTGATCCCGGAGCGGCAAAGCTGCTCGAAACAAAAGCGGCATCGACCCCGGAGATTCCGACTGCTCCCGAGGTGGTCCCGGAAACCCCGGCCCCTCGCACCGAGTTCGGCGTCGATCTTGGCTCCGCCAACACCGTCGAGGGTTTGCGCGGTCTATGGCGCAAGCTGTCGAAAACCCACAAGACGCTCGAAGGCCTGCAGCCGATCATCATGATCAAGGAAAACGGCAATTCGAGCCAGTTGCGACTGGTGGCCGGTCCGATCGGCGATGCCGCCGCAGCGGCAAAAGTCTGCGCGACACTCGGCAGTGCGGATCGGGCCTGCGAGGCCTCGGTTTACGATGGTCAGCGACTGCCAATGGTCGCACCAGCCAGCGCGCCGCAACCGCCCCCGAAGCATCCGACACGCCGGCATCGCGAGCGGGTCACGTTGCAGTCGGAACCGCCGCCCGCCCCGGCGCCGCCGCAAGAGACACCGCCGCCGCCACAGCCATCTGCCCTGTCATCGATCCTCGGCATCCGCTAAAAGCCCGAGCGGTCATCGTCACGACCGCCGCACCAGCTTGTTCGCCCCCAGGAAGCGCAGCATAATCACGCCATGAAGAAGAAGCCGTTCCGCCTCACCCCCTATCAGGTGCAATTCCTGCTGATCGTCGGCTTTGCGACCGTCGGCTATGCCCTGTACTTGCGCTATCTCGCGATCGAGCTGTCGACGGTTGCGCTGGCCTGCGACGCCGGCCTGCGGTCGATGCTCTGCAAATCCCGAACGCTGATGACGTATCTGTTCCAGAACTCGGTGTTCGGAATCGCCGCGCTGGTGATCGCGGCACTGCACTTTATCAGGCCGTCGATCGTGCTGCTGACCGGCGGACTGATCTGCGCCGGCTTCGGCATCGTGCTCTACAATATCGCGCTGTCGGGAATTGCGATCGGCCTGCTTATTTTGGGGTTTGCGCGACCCGCGCCCGCCACAGCGTGAGCGCCAGCATCGCATAGACCGCGCAGGTCCACAGCGACTGCCAGTTCTTTGGCCCTTCGTTGAACACCGTGTAGAGCGCACATGCCGCGATCAGCCCGGCGAACGACGCTTCGGCGATCGGCCGGGCGCCCTGCTGCGGACGGTTGACCAGCATCAGCATGAACAACGGCACCACCGCCATCGTCAGCGCCGCGAACGGGAAATCCCGATAGCGCGGATCGAAGGTGAATCCGAGCGCGGTCTCTGCGCCGATCAGCACCGTCACCGCCGCCGCCAGACCGAGCGCCCAGGCCGCCAGCGATCGCGTCCGATCTTCGCGCGGCCCGAATAGGTCGAGGAACGTCGGAATCGAACGTCCCGACATCAGCGCATGAGCGGCGAGGATCGGTGTCACGACGCCGCTCGCCAGCAGCAGGCTCCACTGCGCCCAGCGCCCGACGCCGTAGCTTTCGACCAAAAGCTTGTCGACGGCCACGCCGAGAAGAATGCCCGCCACCGTTGCAGAGGTGCCGACCGCCAGCCACGCCACCAGACGCGGCGACCATGGACGGCGACGCAGCGTCAGAATTGCGGTCAAGAACACCACGATGCTCAAAGCCATGCCGGCGCCGGCAGCGATCTTCCATTGCGGGAAATTGCTGATCGGCTCGCCGGCCGGATACTTCAACGCGCGGCTATCGGCGTCGATCAGGCCCCAGTAGCCACCGACAGTGCCTTCGAGGTTGCGCTTCCAAGGCTGGTCGTAAGCCTCGATCAGATTGACCCGGAAGTGTTCCCGCTTGGCCAGGGTCAGGATCTCCGACACCACCCGCGCCTGATTGGCGCGCGACGGCAGCGCGCCTTCCCGCATCCGGCCGGCGCTGGGCCACCCGGTTTCGCCGATCAGGATTTCCTTGCCTGGGAACGCGACCGCGACCTGCTTGCGGATCGCATCGACGTGGTTGGCGGCGTAGCGGGCGCGGACCGGCATGTCCTCCCAATACGGCAGAATGTGAATCGTCACGAAATCGACTGCGTCGTAGATCTCGCGGTTACGCAGCCAGTATTCCCACACGTCGGCGTAGGTGACAGGCACCTTGGCCTGCGCCTTCACCAGCCGGATGGTCGCGGCCAGATCCGCCGTTGTCATCTCGCCGCGCAGCAGCACTTCGTTACCGACCACCAGTCCGGTGATGACGTCAGGATAGGCCTTGACGAGACCGACCGCGGTGGCGATCTGCGCCAGATTCTTGGAACGATCGTTGGACAGCCAGATGCCCTGCAGCACTTTCAGCCCGACCTTGGCGGCGAGCGGCGGAAGCTGATCGAGGCCATTGTCGATCGAATAGGTCCGGACGCAATTCGAAATCTTGGCGAGCTGCGCCATGTCCTGCGCAATCTGCTCGGCGTCGATATGGGTGGTCGGGTCGAGCGGCGTCTGCGTGCCGCGGAACGGCGCGTAGGACACGCATTCCAGTTTCGACCCGGCCTCGATCGGCGCGCGTTCGAGCGTAATCGGCGTGGCGATCCACCACCACACACCAAAGATCATGGCCAACGAGATCGGGATCAACAGCAGCGGCGTGCGCAAGGGTTCGGATTCCGTCCGTTGAAAAAGGGTCCCGTCGATTAGCCGCTCGCGATCGATCTGCCAAGGCCGCGTTGTGTCCCCTCCGCTTCCCGGCTCCGCGGCGCACGATGTTGATGGGGCATCAATTGGTCGCCATGCTGCCGAGGAGGAGCTGGCATTGCTGGACAAAATCCAAAATGTCCGTCATGGGATTCTGCCGAGGGCCACGCCCTATCAGCGACGAATTCAAGCGGCATCAGGTGGATGGGACCGGCGCCGCAGTGGCCCGGCAACGAGATCGGGGACATGATGCGACGAGTTATCCTTGAGTTCCAGAACGCGATGCTGCGTTGCCTGGCGGTGAGCGGTCTTGCCCTGACGATCGGCGTCGGCGGCGCCATAGCCCAGAGCGGCGATCTGCGCGCGCAGGATCAGACGCAGAAGCAGCCGGCGGCCGGCAACAATCAGCCGGCCCAGTCGACAGCCGACGCGCTCAAGGAAAGCCAGAAGAAGACCGACGAGTTCGCCGAGGCGGCGCAGGCCATCAACGGCCCGGCGGGCAATCCCGAATGCGTCTGGCTCGGCCGCCGCGTGGTGGTGCTGATGTGGCGAGACGACCTCGACACCGCGTTCCGCCACCTCGATATGTACGACCGGTTCGGCTGCCCGACCGGGCACATTCAGGCCGCGTTCAGATGCGTCGTGCGATCGGGTCCCATTGACCCGAAATCCCCCGACAGCCTCAGTGGACGCGTGCACGCATGCTGGATCAATCCGACGGCTCAGCAACAGCCCGCTGCAGCCGCCGCGACGCAGCCCGGCCCGGCCGCAAAGCCGGCGCAGGGATCGGCCCAGCAACCGGCTGCTCCGGCTCCCGCGCCCGCGAAATAACCGCACGGCACGGGGGAACGATCGGGATCTTCTCGGGTTCGCCAGTCGGACGCCCTCAATTCGCCATGGGGGCGGTCGAGTTGCTTGAACTCGGGACGCATTGCTACTGTGATGCGCCGATGCTGTGGACGGACCTTGGGGACGGGTTGGTCCACCTGCCAACCTGGCCCCTGATGGTTTAGTTGCGATGCGCGTCGTCGTCGTCGTTCTTTTTCTCGTCGCTGCCGCTCACGCTGCGCTCTGGGGCCTCCTTCGGGAGAAACAACAAGCCGCCGACTTCACCGGCATTTTGCCGAGCGTGTCGTATGCGCCGTTCGATGGCTCGGGGCACCCGGACGTCGACAACTTCCCCTCCGCCGAGCGAATCCGCGCCGACTTGAAGAAGCTGGAACCGCTGACGCGCGCGGTCCGCCTGTATTCGTCGACCGGCGGTCCCGAAATGGTGCCGCCGATCGCCAACGAATTCGGCCTCAAGGTCAATGTCGGCGCCTGGATCGACAAGGACGTCACCCGCAACGAACGCGAAATCCAGTCGGCGATCGACCTCGCCAAACACAACGCCAATGTCAGCGGCGTCGTGGTCGGCAACGAAACGGTGTATCGCGGTGACCAGATCCCGCTGGAAAATCTCGGCCTGAGCGACGAAGAGCGCTACCGGCTCGTCGCCGAAGAAAATCAGCGGGTCCGCGACGCCGAGGCACAGCCCGCCGACAAGCGCGACGAAGCGGTGCGCTGGGCGACCGCCGAGAACAACGTGCGGCGGCTGACCCGGCTGATCCAGCGGGTGAAATCGCAGGTCAAGGCGCCGGTCACGTCGGGCGAAATCTGGAACATCTGGCTCGAGCACCCCGAGCTCGCCTCCTCGGTCGACTTCATCGCTGCGCACATCCTGCCTTATTGGGAAGGCTTCTCCTCCAAACAGGCCGTCGATCAGGCGATGATCATCTACCAGAAGCTGCGCGACGCCTTCCCGGGCAAGCGCATCGTGATCGCCGAATTCGGCTGGCCGAGCGCGGGCTATAACCGCAAGGCCGCCGTACCCGGCCAGTTCGAGCAGGCAGTGACGCTACGCAACTTCGTCAGCCGCGCCGACGCCATCGGCATGGAATACAACATCGTTGAAGCGATCGATCAGCCCTGGAAGTTCTTCGAAGGCGGCGTCGGTCCGTATTGGGGCTTCCTCGACGCCTCGCGGCAGCCGAAATTCGCCTGGACCGGGCCGGTGGTCGACCCGAACTACTGGAAACTCGCCGGCATCGCCCTGCTCGTCGGCATCCTGCTGTCGCTGCCGATTCTTCAGCTCGCCGCGCCGACCGCGATGCAGACGCTGCTGCTGTCGGCGGCCGCCCATGGCGCCGGCGCCTGGGCCGCAACTGTGTTCGCCTTTTGGAACGGCCACTACTTCCTGTTCGGTTCAGCCTTCGCGCTGACGCTGGGCATCATTTTGCTGGTGCCGCTGGTCGCGATCGCCCTGGCGCGAATCGAGGAAATCTCGGCCGTGGCCTTCGGCCGCAAGCCGCGGCGGCTGATCACCCGCGCCCTGACCGACGCCCAGGAAGCCAAGCGCGCCGCCGCGATTGCGAAGGGCGAACCGGTGGCCTTCCCCAAGGTCTCAATCCACGTCCCGGCCTATTTCGAACCGCCGGAGATGCTGAAGCAGACGCTCGATGCTCTGGCGCGGCTCGACTACCCGAACTTCGAAGTCGTGGTGATCATCAACAACACGCCCGACGCCGCCTTTACCGATCCGATCCGGGAACACTGCCGCGAGCTCGGCGAGCGCTTCAAGTTCATCAACGCCCAGAAGGTCAAAGGCTTCAAGGCCGGCGCGCTGCGGATCGCGATGGAACGCACGGCGGTCGACGCCGAGATCATCGGTATCATCGACGCCGACTATGTGGTGACGCCGGACTGGCTGAAAGACCTGGTGCCCGCATTCGACGACCCGCGGGTCGGCCTGGTGCAGGCGCCGCAGGAGCATCGCGACGGCGACCGCTCGCTGATGCACTACATCATGAACGGCGAATATGCCGGGTTCTTCGACATCGGCATGGTCCAGCGCAACGAATACAACGGCATCATCGTGCACGGCACGATGTGCCTGATCCGCCGCGCCGCGATGGACATGGCCGGCGGCTGGTCGAGCGACACGATCTGTGAGGACTCCGATCTCGGCCTCGAGATTATGGAGCATGGCTGGCTCACCCACTACACCAATACCCGCTACGGCTACGGCCTGCTGCCGGACACCTACGAGGCGTTCAAGAAGCAGCGCCATCGTTGGGCCTATGGCGGCTTCCAGATCATCAAGAAGCACTGGCGCCGGTTCCTGCCGGGCAACAGCCGACTCTCCCGCGATCAGCGCCGCGAGTTCGGCGTCGGCTGGCTGAACTGGCTCGGCGCCGAAAGCCTCGGCGTGGTGGTGGCGATCCTCAACCTGATCTGGGTGCCGATCGTCGCCTTCGCCGACATCGCGATTCCCGACAAGATCCTGACCCTGCCGATCATCGCCTCGTTCATCGTCACATTGGCGCACTTCCTGGTGCTGTACCGGTTGCGGGTGAAGGTCGGCGTGCCGCAGATGCTGGGCGCCATGATTGCGGCGATGTCGGTGCAGTGGACGGTATCCCGTGCCGTCGCCCAGGGCCTGATCACCGAACACCTCGCCTTCGCCCGCACCTCCAAGGGCGGCCTGACGATGATGTCGGTCGAATTCCAGGCGTTCTGGGAGGCCGTGATCGGCGTACTGCTGCTGATCGGCGCCGCGATCCTGGTGGTCTCCAACAGCAACATCCAAATCACGGAAATCTACATCTTCGCAGGCGTCCTGGTCCTGCAGAGCCTGCCGTTCCTGGCGGCGGTGGTGATCGCAATTCTGGAGAATTCACGAATCAACCAGTTCGGCTGGTGGACCGCGACGGCGGTGCGGACAGCCGAACTGATCGGCCTGCGCCCGGTGGCGCTGCCGACCACGATGCCGGCGCCGCAGAAGGTGGGCTCCGATCTCCAGCGCGACGCCTGAACGACGGCGGCGGCCGCCGGCCGAGCTGAATGGTTGCACGAGGAAGACAGGATAAATAGCTGTGGGCTTGAGCTAATTTGGCTTGGGTCGGGGCAACTGCGGTCACCGCGGGTATTGACCCCGCCGGCCCCGCCCCCTACACAGCGCCTCACGTGAGCGCGTAGCTCAGCCGGTAGAGCACGTGACTTTTAATCATGGGGTCGAGGGTTCGAGTCCCTCCGCGCTCACCATGCGCCTTGGAATCAGTCCTTCCGACGCGGTGACAGCCTGTCGCTGATCATCAGCGCTCGCCATAGACGGCGCGCCCGACGACCACCTCTTCCATGAAGCCACCGTCTGGTGCGGCCGGATAGGCCTCGATTGAGCCAATCATCGGGGTTGCTCGATAGAAGGCAAGCGCGGCGTTGCCGCTGCCAGGCGTTGCGAAACACGACCTCCCCGGCACCTTACGACCAACGGATCACGCGGCCCTCACGAAAATTTGTTCCTGCTCAATGTTCGGTGCGGGGGAGCCGGTCAATATGCGCGCCATCGAGGGCCGCACCGCGGCTCGGCGATGCGCAAGAAACCCCATTATGAGGTCTCAAAATGGCTGACAAGACGCTGACCGGCCTGACGGTCGAGGAGTCCGAAGAGCTCCACAAGCACGTGATCGACGGCACCCGCATCTTCGGTGCGATCGCGATCGTCGCGCACTTCCTCGCCTACGTTTACTCGCCCTGGCTGCACTAATTAGCTGCCCAAAGGAGTATAGAATATGAATCAAGCTCGTATCTGGACTGTGGTGAAGCCGACCGTCGGTCTCCCGCTCCTGCTCGGCAGCGTCACCGTGATCGCGATCCTGGTGCACTTCGCTGTGCTGTCGCACACCACCTGGTTCTCGAAGTACTGGAACGGCAAGGCCGCGGCGATCGAGTCGTCGGTCAACGTCGGCTAATCAATACTGCTCGTCTGAGCTGTATTGCCGAACCGGGCTCCGAAAGGGGCCCGGTTTTCGTTTTGGGGTTCGCTAGCCGCGGCGAGCCTTGAATGCCCCTCCCGCAGCCGCGCGGTCAGGCCCTCGCCTTCGGCGCGGCCAGCGCGGTCGCGGTGCGCTTGATGGTTTTGGCCACCAGCAGCGCCTGCTCCTTGGTCAGGGCAAAGTCCTGCACGCCCTTCTGCGTGGTCAGCGACAGGATCATCACCTCCGGCTGATTCTCCGGCCAGCCGGTGGCGAAGGCGGTGACGAAATCGGCCGAGGTCGAGCGCTGGGTCATCGAACGAAACTCCTTAGGACAGCTCGCGGCTCATTGGCCGAAACCGGCCGCGCTGGCAAGCATCCGCAAAGCTAAGTCGACCAGGCAGCTTCACCGCGCCGGCACGAACGCCGTCACCTCGAGCTCGACCTTGGCCCGAGGATCGACCAGCCCGCCGATATAAAGCAGCGTCGAGGGTGGGAAATGCCGGCCCAGCGTCTCCTTCCAGGCCGCTCCGATGCCGGCGCCAGCGGCCTCGTACTCGGCGCGGCTGGTGAGATACCAGGTCAGCCGCACGATGTGCTCCGGTCCGGCACCGGCGTCGGCCAGCAGCCGGATCACACGCCGCAGCGCTGCGCCGACCTGGGCTGCAAGGTCGTCCGATTCGTATTCGCCCTGATCGTTGGTCCCCGTCTGGCCCGCCAGCACCAGCCACTGGCCAGGGCCGCTGAACGCAACGCCGTGTGAGAAGCCTCGTGGCTTTGCCCATCCGTCCGGTTGCAGCACCCGCATCGTCGATCCTCCCTTAGGTCACCGGCTTGTTCGCCGCTTTGACCACGATTGCGCGCACAAGCGGCGACGGAAATCAACCGCAGCGACCGCAGGCGCCTCTCCACGGCACGGTGGTTGCCAAGGCTGCTGTTGTCGAAGATAGAGCGCTCAAGGAAACGCCGACGCCATCAACGAGCCAAACCGCCGCGATGACCAGCTCTCCCTCGATCCTAAAAGCCGCGCTGTGGATGGCCGGCTGGCTGGCGCTGATGGTGATCGTCGCCGTCGCCGGCCGCGAGACGCTGCGCGAGCTGAACGTGTTCCAGGTAATGGAGCTGCGCTCGTTGATCGGGTTCGCGATGCTGTACCCGCTGATCCACAGATTCGGCGGGCTGACTGCGATGGCGACATCGCGGCCGCTGGCGCATCTGAGCCGCAATCTGGTGCATTACGCCGCGCAGCTCGGCTGGTTCTACGCGCTGACGCTGATCTCGATCGCCCAGGTGGTGTCGATCGAGTTCACGATGCCGATCTGGATCGCGATCCTGGCCGCGACCTTCCTCGGCGAGCACATGAACGTCTGGAAGATCACGGCGATCGTGCTCGGGCTGATCGGCGTCGTGGTCATCGTGCGACCCGCGACCTCTTCGGTCGATCCGGGCCAGTTGATCGCGCTTGGCGCCGCAGTCGGATTCGGAATCTCGGTCACCCTGATGAAGTCGCTGACCCGCACCGAGAGCACGCTTGCGATCATCTTCTGGATGCTGATCATCCAGAGCGCCGCGGGCCTCGTTCCGGCGCTGTGGCTGTGGCAATGGCCTTCTGCCTATGCCTGGATCTGGATCGTGATCCTCGCGTTCTGCGGCACGTTTTCGCACTATTGCATGGCGCGGGCGCTGACCAATGCGGACGCCACCGTGGTGGTGCCGATGGACTTCCTGCGGGTGCCGCTGTCGGCGACCGCCGGCTGGCTGATCTACGGCGAGCGGCTGGATGCCTACACGGTGGTCGGTGCTGCGCTGATCCTGACCGGCAATCTGCTCAATCTGCGAGGCGCGCCGCGGCCGCCCGCAGCAGCCCAGATCCGACGCTCGTCCTAATCGTCGAACCCGGCGGCTTTGCGCAGAGCCGCGTTGATGCGATCCTGCCAGCCGGGGCCGCCTTCCTGGAAATGCTCCAGCACGGCCTGATCGATCCGCAGCGACACCATCTCCTTCACGCCGGGCAGCGCCTGACGCTTCGGCGGCGCTTCCACCGGCTTGGTGGTGGCCTTCTTGAAGGCGGCCTCCGCCTCGGTGCGGGCATCGTTCAGCGTGCGGGGACGGCGGGGCGGCTGCGACATGGCGGTTTTCTCGGCAGGTTGATCAGAGTTAAGGCGTTGACGCGACTCGCGGAATGACCGGTGCAACAAGATGCGCGGCAGCTCCGACAAAGCGGTGCTTTGCGATGCACAAGACTCAACTGCGACAGGCTTCGAGACGGGTTGATCACGGTCGCTTTCCGACCGCAATAGTAATTGAATCGCTAACGACTGTGTTCGAAATCGAGAAGTCGCCACACTGTCTCATCCAAGGCGTGCAGTGCAGAATCGAATTTCTCAAAACGAACGCATTTGTGTTGCGACATCGTCAGAGTTCCGAGTGTATAGTTCGTGCAACTGAGGTGGTGATCACTTCGGTCGAACATGTATCTGAACATTCAGATCCACCGAGCAATCAGGTCCAACGCTTTTGAATGATGAGGAGGTCACGATGCCGGCGATTGCTGAAGTCCTGTCGACCAACGTTCCTCGTCCCGCACCACGCGGCAGCGATCTTCCCACCTGCCCGGTCTGCGCCGACTCGATGGTCGCGGCCGAAGCATCGGCGTATCTCACCGAGAGCGTGGTGAGCTACCTGTGGACCTGCGACACCTGCGGCTACGGTTTCGTCACCAAGCATTCGGTGAAACGCTTTTCCTGCAACTGATCAGCACTGAAGAGTGTGGTTATCCCGCACGCCATATTGGCCACTGTTCTTGCGCCTCCGGTGTCCATCGTGGACTCCGTGCGATCCCGGACACCTCGATCCCCGGTCGGCGGGTTGGCCCGCGAGATGACCGCGATCGTCAGATGACCGCGATCGTCGAACGGCACGGCAAGCCGGGGATGATTGTTTCCGACAACGGCACCGAGTTCACCTGCGACGCCATGCTCGCCTGGTGCCGGGACAACAACATCGACTGACATTTCATCGCGCCCGGCAAGCCCATGCACAACGGGTTCGTCGAGAGCTTCAACGGCCGCACGCGTGACGCGCTTCTCAACAAGAGGCTGTTCTTCGAACTCCACGACGCCCGAACCAAGATCGCCGCCCGGATCACCAACCACAACGCCGAGCGGCCACACTCGGCGCTTGGCTACCTCTTGGGTTCACGATGCAAGTGCAACACCTGCTACAGTGGTGTTGCGATGGGACAGTGTTATGGCCAGCTCAGCCTCGAGGAGCGCGTTGAGATTTATCGCCTGCATGCGGGCGGTATATCTCAAAAT
>NZ_QUMK01000060.1 GCF_010907035.1 Rhodopseudomonas sp. BR0M22 | reverse complement strand
GGCGTTTCCTGGCGTTTTCTTGTTATTGAGACACAAACAATGTCCCGGGGGTGCCTGAAGCTCCATTCCGCCTACCTTCTTGAGGGCAGGTTCCGTGAACTGATCCTTGGGCGTTATTGTTGTTTTTAGGATTTCCTTGGCTTGTCCCGGGTCGTAATTGAAAGGCCTCTGGAGTCTGGGTGGGGTGGTTTCTTCTTTTTGTTAGCTCATGATCCTGCGACGGACGGCCGACGCGCCTTGGCCGTCAGCAACCCGCCGAGAACGATTCTTTCGATATGGGCGACATAGGAACGACAGACCTCGTCGGTCACCGGCCCAACCCCGGCGGCGCGCATCATCGTCTGCCGGCCAAAGAACAGATGGTCACAGGCGCCAATCAGGGTGGTGTAGAACAGCACCGGATCGACTTCGTAGAAATGGCCGCTGGCAACGCCCTCGGCGAGCAGCCGGCGATGGAAATCGAGCAGCGGCCCGACGAAGAATTTGGTGACCTCGTCGGCGGTGTCACGATTCTGCCCGTGCAGCAGATAGTGAATCAGCCGATTGAGATACGGAAACTGGTGATACGCCTTGATGATGCCGGCGATGTGCAGCTTCATCTTGGTGGTCGGCGACAGCGGCTGCGCCAGCAGGAATTCGAGATGGGTCATCTCGTTCGAGGCGTCGCGCTCGAGCAGCGCCAGCAGCAGACCGTCCTTGTTGCCGAAGTGATACTTCACCAGAGCGGCGTTGACGCCCGACTTCTGCGCAATGTCGGCCAGCGAGATCTCGACCGAGTTGCGCTCGATCATCAATTCGCCTGCAGCAACCAACAACTTCTCGGCGGTCAGGCTTTTCGCCGCCGATGCCTTGGGAGCCGTTGACTGGTTCAGATGCGCTGCCATTGCCATCGCACTTACAGCATCGTTTGACATGGCTCAAGCGTTAATTGATCGATTGACTAAAACCGTCCCCACCACTTAAATCGCCGCCACCCAAGACCAATACCCAAAGACCAATACCCAACAACCATTACAGGGAGAGAACACATGGCCGAGGCCTATATCGTCGCCGCCGCACGCACTGCCGGCGGTCGCAAGGGTGGCCGTTTGGCCGGCTGGCATCCGGTCGATCTCGCAGCCTCCGTCATCAACGCGCTGGTCGACCGCTCGGGCGCCGCGCCGGATCAGATCGAAGACGTGATCATGGGCTGCGTCGGCCAAGGCGGCGAGCAGGCCGTCAATATCGGCCGCAACGCGGTGCTGGCCTCGAAGCTGCCGGAGAGCGTGCCCGGCACCTCGGTCGACCGCCAGTGCGGCTCGTCGCAGCAGGCGCTGCATTTCGCCGCACAGGCGGTGATGGCCGGCACCATGGATATCGTGATCGCCGCCGGCGTCGAATCGATGACCCGCGTGCCGATGGGCTCGCCGAGCATCCTCGCCGCCAAGGCCGGGCTCGGCAACTACAAGAGCCCGAAGATGGACGAGCGCTACCCGAACATCCAGTTCAGCCAGTTCGTCGGCGCCGAGATGGTCGCGAACAAGTACAATTTGTCGAAGGACGAGCTCGACGAGTTCGCGTTCAACAGCCACCAGCGCGCGATCGCCGCGACGCAAGGAGGCAAGTTCAAGGACGAGATCATTCCGCTCGAGATCACCCGCGCCGACGGCTCGACCGACATCCACCAGATCGACGAAGGCATCCGCTTCGACGCGACGCTCGACGGCATCAAGGGCGTCAAGCTGATCAACGAGAACGGCGGCAAGCTGACCGCGGCGACCGCCAGCCAGATCTGCGACGGCGCTTCCGGCGTGGTGGTGGTCAACGAGAAGGGCCTGAAGCAACTCGGCGTGCAGCCGCTGGCACGCGTCCACCACATGACGATGCGCGGCGGCGATCCGGTGATCATGCTGGAAGCCCCGCTTCCCGCCACCGAATACGCGCTGAAGAAGGCCGGGATGAAGATCGACGACATCGACCTGTTCGAGGTCAACGAAGCGTTCGCCTCGATCCCGACCGCGTGGCTGAAGGCGACCGGCGCCGATCCGGCCCGTCTCAACGTCAACGGCGGCGCGATCGCGCTCGGCCATCCGCTCGGCGGCTCCGGCACCAAGCTGATGACCACGCTGATCCATGCGCTGAAGCAGAACAACAAGCGCTACGGCCTGCAGACGATGTGCGAAGGCGGCGGCATGGCCAACGTCACCATCGTCGAGCGGCTGTAAGGCCCGACTTGGACGCGGGGGCGGCGTCCGCGTCGCACCGCGTCCCTGACCCACAGCGCCTGACCATCGTCAGTCGCCGAAACGAGAGACTTTCGCCGTCATTGCGAGCGAAGCGAAGCAATCCAGGCCCTTGCACCGGACTCTGGATTGCTTCGTCGCTTCGCTCCTCGCAATGACGAAGCAGAGCGGAGCCAATCCGCCGCATCACCAAAGAGGAAACTGCCATGACCCATCCGTCGATTCACGCCAAGACCAATCCCGACAAAGTCGCCTACCGGATGGCTTCGACCGGCCAGGCCCTCACCTATCGGCAGCTCGATGAGCGCTCCAATCAGGGCGCGCATTTGTTCCGGTCGCTGGGGCTGAAGGCCGGCGATCACATCGCACTGCTGATGGAAAATCGGCTGGCGTTCATGGAGATCTGCTGGGCGGCGCAGCGCGCGGGCCTGTATTACACCGCGATCAGCCGCTATCTCACCAAGGATGAGATCGGCTACATCGTGCAGGACTGCGGCGCCAAGGTGGTGATCACCTCCGCGCAGGGCAGCGAAACGATGAAGTCGCTGCTGTCGGATGCGCCGGGCGCGCCGCTGTACTACATGGTCGATCCGCCGATCACCGGCTTCCGCTCGTGGGAGCAGGAAACCGCCGCACAGCCGGTCACGCCGATCGCCGACGAAGTCGCCGGCTACGACATGCTGTACTCCTCCGGCACCACCGGCCGGCCGAAGGGTATCAAGCGCGAATTCGAAGGCAACGCCATCGACGTGCCGAGCCCGTTCCTGCGCCTGTTGTGCGAGAAGATGTGCGGCATGAACGCGAACAGCATCTATCTGTCGCCGGCGCCGCTGTATCACGCAGCTCCCCTGCGCTTCAACATGATGGCGACCACGCTCGGCGGCACCTCGATCATCATGGAGCATTTCGACGCCGAGCAGTTCCTGGCGCTGGTCGAGAAGTACAAAGTGACGCAGTCGCAGTTGGTGCCGACGATGTTCGTGCGCATGCTGAAGCTGCCCGACGAGGTCCGCAGCCGCTACGACGTATCGTCGCTGAAGGGCGCGATCCACGCCGCCGCGCCCTGCCCGGTCGACGTCAAGGCCAAGATGATCGAGTGGTGGGGACCGATCCTGATCGAGTACTACGCCGGCTCCGAAGGCAACGGCGTCACGGTCTCGACCTCGCAGCAATGGCTGGCGCATCGCGGCACGGTCGGCAAGGCGGTGGTCGGGACCATCAAGATCCTCGACGACGAGGGCGAGGAGCAGCCGGTCGGCGAGATCGGTACCGTGTACTTCGCCGACGCGCCGTCGTTCAGCTATCACAACGATCCGGACAAGACCAAGAAGGCCTATAACGAGAAAGGCTGGTCGACGCTCGGCGACGTCGGTTATCTCGACGACGAGGGCTTCCTGTATCTCACAGACCGCAAGAGCTACATGATCATCTCCGGCGGCGTGAACATCTACCCGCAGGAGACCGAGGACGTGCTGCTGACCCATCCGGACGTCGCCGACGTCGCGGTGTTCGGCGTGCCGAACGCCGAGATGGGCGAAGAGGTCAAGGCGGTGGTGCAGCTCCGCGACGGCGCCGCCCCCAGCGCCGAACGCGCGGCCGAGCTGATGGCGTTCTGCCGCGAACGGCTGTCGCCGATCAAGTGCCCGCGTTCGGTCGACTTCGAGGCCGAGCTGCCGCGCACCCCGACCGGCAAGCTGGTCAAGCGGCACCTCAAGGATCGGTACTGGCCGGCGCAGAACAAGGCGGCGGCGACCGCCTGAGCGGTTCCGTATCAATTGCGCATCCCCGCCGCCTGGCGACGGGGATGTCGCGCCCGGCCATGCACCCCGCAGGCCAAGAACGACTCCGCACCGTCGTCGTGGCGCGCTATGCTGCCGGGCAATGCGGCTTCGTCGTGATCAGATTCCGTCCACTCCCTCTCCCCACCGTGCCGGCGCCGCCGTCTCGGTGCTGACCCATGTCGCGCTGGTCGGCGCGGTGCTGATGTTTGCCGAGGTGCATCCGTTCGCCGACGTGCCGGAGCAGCGGATCGAGGTCGAGGTGGTCACCGCGGACGAAGCCCCGCCGCCGGCGCCGGAGAAGGAGCCAGCGCCGAAGCCTGCCGAGCAACCCACGCCGAATTTCGAGGTGTCGCCGACACCGACCGAGGAGCCCAAGCCGCAACAGCAGGCCTCCGCGAAACAGCAACCGGCCGAAGCCAAGCCGCCAGCTCCAGCTCCGCAGCCGCCGCAACAGAGCGCGCAGGCACCAGCGGCTCCTCCGCAACAGCAGCCCGCCCCGCCATCTCAGCCTGTGCCGCAGGCAGCTCCGCCTGCGCCGTTCCCTCCTGCGATTGCTCAGGAGCCGGACATCACCGTCAAGTACTCGGTAGCGCTCGGCCTGCCGGCCGAAGGCGGCGGCTTCGATGCACCGGCCGAGACCGTCGCCAACATCAGCGCCGAAGCGGTCGCGGCGCTGCGCAAACGGCTGAAAGCCTGCGCCGCGCTGCCGGCGGGCTTGTCGCCATCAGACAACGTCAAGATCGTGATCCGGGTCGGGCTGACGCCGGACGGCCGGCTCGCCCAGGAGCCGTTCCTAATCGAGGCCAGCGCTTCGGCCAAGGGGCCGGCATTGATGAAAGGGGCCATCGCGGCGCTCGAAGCCTGCCAGCCCTACACCATGCTGCCGGCCGACAAATATCGGGAATGGCGGGTGCTCGACATCGGCTTCACGCCGCAGGATTTCCGCGGCTGAAGCAACGCTCCGCAGCCGATTTCGGCCGCCCGACATAAAGAAAGCTCCGGAACCGCCGGAGCTTTAAGTCAAGGGAGACTCGGTCCGCCGCAGCGCCGACGTTTCGCCGGCTGGCGGAAATTCATCCTGTCGCGACCGTTCCGCCTCACCGGCGACGATCACTCCGCTGATCGGGCTGCCGCTCGCGTCCGCAAATCGCTGAGCCTCGGCGTGCACCACTCATGCGAGTATCGAATAGACAATTCGTGCAACGATCTTTGACGCAGGTCAAGAATATCTCGCTCCACGGAAATCATCGCGACGATTGCAGGTGCATCGCAGGAATACGGCGGCAAGGCGCTACCGCGCGCGTGAGAACCGACTAAGCTCCCCGACGCCCTGCCACTCGAATTTGGAGTCTGCGATCTTGCCCTCGTCGCCCTGGAGCTTCGCGACCGTCACCGACCTCACCAAAGCCCTCACCACCAAACAGGTCTCCGCCTTCGAACTCGCACAAGACGCGATTGGGCGGATCGAGCGGTACGATGGCGAGGTCAATGCGGTCTGCGTGCGCGACTTCGACCGCGCGCTGCAGAGCGCCCGTACCGCCGATCAGGCGCTCGCGCGCGGCGAGCAGCAGCCGCTGCTCGGGATACCGATGACCGTGAAGGAGAGCTTCAACGTCGCCGGCCTGCCGACCACCTGGGGCTTCGTCGATCAGAAGGACTTCGTGGCGGAGCACGACGCGCTGGCGATCGAGCGTGTCAAGGCTGCCGGCGGCGTGATCCTCGGCAAGACCAACGTGCCGGTCGCGCTCGCCGACTGGCAGAGCTACAACGAGATCTACGGCACCACCAACAACCCGTTCGATCTGTCGCGCACCCCCGGCGGCTCGTCCGGCGGCTCGTCGGCCGCGCTCGCCGCCGGCTATGGCGCGCTGTCGCTCGGCTCGGATATCGGCGGCTCGCTGCGGGTGCCGGCGTTCCATTGCGGCGTCTACGCCCACAAGCCGACCTTCGCGCTGTGCCCGGCGCGCGGCCATACCCCGCCGGGGCTACCGCCGCTGCCGTCCAACCGCGACCTGTCGGTGATCGGGCCGATGGCGCGCTCAGCCGCCGACCTGGCGCTGCTGCTCGACGTGATCGCCGGCCCCGACCCGACCTTCGACGGCATCGCCTACCGGCTCGACCTGCCGCCGGCCCGGCACACCGCGCTGAAGGATTACCGCGTGCTGCTGCTCGACCAGCACCCGCTGCTGCCGACCGGCAAGGCGGTGGGCGGCGCGCTGGAGACGCTGGCTGCGAACCTCGCCAAAGCCGGCGTCAGCGTCACCCGCTCCTCGCCGCTGCTCCCGGACCTCACCGAGACCACGCGCGTGTATATGCGGATGCTGCTGTCGTTCCTGGCCGCCGGCTTCGCCCCGGACCTCTATGCCGGCGCGCAGGCGATGGCGGCGGGGCTCGACGCCAAGGACGACAGCCTCGCCGCCGAGCGGCTGCGCGGCATCGTGCTCAGCCACCGCGACTGGGTGATCGCCGATTCCCGTCGCACCGGGCTGCGGGCGCAATGGCACGCCCTGTTCAAATCGTTCGACGCGGTGATCTGCCCGGTGATGCCGACCCCGGCCTACGTGCAGGACCACCACGAGCCGCAGGAAGAGCGCCGCATCGACATCGACGGCCAGTCGCATCCTTATGTCGATCAGCTTGTCTGGCCCGGCATCGCCACCCTGCCCGGCCTGCCCTCGACGGCGATTCCGCTCGGCCTGGCGGACGGCCTGCCGGTCGGCGTGCAGATCGTCGGCCCGTGGCTGGAAGACCGCACGCCACTGAAGCTGGCCGAACTGATCGAACGCGAATTCGGCGGCTTCACTCCGCCGCCGCTGTTCGCGGACTAAGTGCGATGGCATCATCGCCGGGCTTGCCCGGCGATCCATCGATCTTCGACAGGTCGGTGATCACGATCCGTCGGTGATCGCGGATCGTCGACCCAACCGATGTGATGTGGCTCTTTCCATGCGCACTGAATCCTCATCCAGAGGAGCCCGGCAAAGCCGGGCGTCTCGAAGGATGAGGCCACGCGCGACCTGTGGCGCATGGTTCGAGACGGCGCTGCGCGCCTCCTCACCATGAGGCTGCGCCCGTTGCGCGCGCTCCGTGAACAGGCGAACGGATTGCTACGCGTCGAACATGATCACGCTGCGCACCGTCTTGCCGGCCTTCATCGCGGCGAAGCCGTCGTTGATCTCGGACAGCTTCAGCTTGGCCGAGATCCAGTCCTCGAGGTGCAGCCGGCCGCGCAGGTAGAAGTCGACCAGCCGCGGCATGTCGACCCGGAAGTGATTGGAGCCCATCGACGAGCCCTGGATCTTGCGCTCACGCAGGAAGTCGAAGCCGTGCAGCTCGATCTTCTGGCCGAACGGGATCATGCCGACGATGGTGGCGGTGCCGCCCGGCGCCAGCATCGCGAACGCCTGCTCGGCGGTCTCTTTGCGGCCCAGCACCTCGAAGGCGTGATGCACGCCGCCCTTGGTCAGCTCGCGCACCTGCTGCACCACATCGCCGTTCGCAGGATCGACCACGTCGGTAGCGCCGAGCTTGGTGGCGAGCTGCAGCTTGGCCGGATTGGTGTCGATCGCGATGATCCGGCCGGCGCCGGCGATCTCGGCGCCGTTGATCGCCGCCATGCCGACGCCGCCGCAGCCGATCACCGCGACGGTCTCGCCCGGTGCCACCTTGGCGGTGTTGGCGACCGCGCCGTAACCGGTGATGACGCCGCATCCGATCAGCGCCGCGAGATCGAGCGGCATGTCGCGGCGGATCTTCACGATGGCGTTCTCGTGCACCAGCATCTGCTCGGCGAACGACGACAGGTTGAGAAACTGATTGAGCTTCTCCGAGCGCGCCCAGCTCAGCCGGTTCGACACGCCCGGCAGCATCTTCACCGTCGTGTCGGTGCACAGCACCGGCCGGCCGGTCGAGCAATTGTCGCAGGTGCCGCAGAACACCGACAGGCAGGTGACGACGTGATCGCCCGGCTGCACATAGGTGACGTCGGAGCCGACCTGCTCGACGATACCCGCCGACTCGTGACCGAGCACCGCCGGCAGCGGATGCGGATACAGCCCTTCCATGAAATGCAGATCGGAATGACACAGCCCGGCCACCGCGGTCCGGATCAGCACTTCGCGCGGACCCGGCTTCTGCAGGCTGATCTCCTCGATCGTCATCGGCTGATTCACTTCGTGCAGCACGGCGGCTTTCATCGGCGTTTCCCTTGGTTGTTGGCTTATTTGCTGTTTGTTGTCGGTTGGTCGTTCCTTCCAGCCTCTCCACGTCATTGCGAGCCGAAGGCGAAGCAATCCAGGGGCTCAGTGCACGAAGCTGGAAGCTTTGCTACGCTCGCAATGACGGGGGAAGGCATTGCCTTTAGCTTACGCCGTCAATAGCGGCGCGATCTCGTCCATGGTGGCGGCGCGGTCGCCGAGCAGGTGATCGGCGATCGCGAGTTCGAGCTTACCGTCCTGAGCGGCGAACGGATCGGGCTGATACAGCCGATGCTCGACGGCGAGCCGCGACAGCAGCACGCGGCGGGCATCGCCGCGCATCGCTTCGATCTTCGCGCCTTCCCAGGCGAACGCCACCGCGCTGGCGACATGATACAGCGCGCTAGTTGCGCGGCGGGCGTCTGCCTCGTTACCCGCGCCACGCGCGACCTCGCGAGCAAAATCGATCGACTTGTCGATCAATCCGCGCAGCCGGTCGCGCCAGGCCTGCGGCACGCGCGCCGCATCGTCGAGCCGGGCATGCAGATCGGCGGCGAGCGCCGACTCCGCACCATGCCGGCCGATCGCGCGCTTCAGCGCATCGATCGCCACGATGTTGCCGGTGCCTTCCCAGATCGAGCCGAGATGCGCGTCGCGCAGCAGGCGCGCGGTGGCGAACTCTTCGACATAACCGATGCCGCCGCGCATCTCGAGCGCGTCGCCGCAGACTTTGCGCGCATCGCGGGTGGCACGGAATTTCAGCGTCGGGGTGAGGATGCGCAGCAGCGCCGCGGCGTCCTGGCTGCCGCCCTCGGCGCGGTCGAGCGCGTCGGCGGTGAGGAAGCTGATAGACATGCCCTGCTCGGTCGGCAGCAGGATCTTCATCAATTGCCGCCGCGCCAGCGGCAGGTCGATGATGCAGCTGCCGAACACCACGCGGTTTTTCGCCACCGTGATCGCATCGTGCCAGGCGCGCCGCATCAAGGCGGTCGACTTCACGCCGTTCGACAGCCGCGATGAGTTCACCATCTCGGCCATCTGCACGAAGCCGCGGTCGAGCTTGCCAACCGCGTAGGCGATCGCGCCTTCGAGCTTGATCTCGCCCGACGCCATCGAGCGGGTGCCGAGCTTGTCCTTCAGACGGACGATCCGGTAGTGATTGGGCGTGCCGTCGTCGAGCACGCGCGGCATCAGAAACAGACCGACGCCGCGGGTGCCGGGGCCGGCGCCTTCGGGCCGCGCCAGCAGCATCACCACCTTGGCGTCGGCGTTGGAGCAGAACCACTTCTCGCCATACAGCCGCCAGTGATCGCCTTCCGGCACCGCCACCGAGGTCAGCGTTCCGACGTCGGAGCCGCCCTCCTTCTCGGTCATGAACTGACCGCCTTGGGTCAGCTTGCTCATGTCGGTCTGGGTCAGACCGTCGAGATACTTCGCCTTCAATTCGTCGCTGCCGAATTTCGACAGCAGCTTGGCGCAGCCGTCGGTGACGTTGATCGGGCAGCCCATGCCGAACTCGGTCTCGTTGAACAGCAGCGTGAAGGCGTGCTTGGCGGTCACCGGATAAGTCTCCGGCCAGCCCATGATGCCCTTGCGGTGCGACAGCGCGTGTATGCCGAAGGTGCCGAACGCGGCGTTCTCGAGCTCGCGATACGCCGGGTGATACTCGACATGTTGGGCGTCGCGGCCGAACCGGTCGCGCTGATGCAGGATCGGCGTGTGGCGGTCGGCGAGCCGCGCACACTCGTCGAGCCGGCCGCCGGCAAGCCCGCCGAGCGCGTCGAGATGCGGGTCGATGTGATCGACCAGCGGTTTGGGCAGATGGATGCGGAGCAGATCGGACAGCGACGGATCGGCGCGATAGAAGTTGAGGCCGGTAGTGTCGGGCGCGATCAGATTAGCGGCGTTGCCGGGACGCGCCGCGGGCGCGACGGCTTGTTTGTTTCCTGCCAGCATGAGCAACTCTTGTTTTGGTTCTTTCGGGCCTGTCAGATGCTATAAGCCCGATCATCAGCCAGCACAAAGCTGCCCGCCACCCCAATCATCGAAGGACGCGCGACGGGTTCCGCCCGACGGAATTGCGCAACCGCATCGACACCGATGGACCTGACCACTCTCATCATCCTGATTGCCGGCGCGCTGTGCGGCGGGTTCGTCTCCGGTCTTTCAGGATTCGGCCTGGCGCTGGTGTCGCTCGGGTTCTGGCTCTACGTCTTCCCGCCGACGATCGCGGTGCCGCTGGTGCTGTTGTGCTCGATGGCCTCGCAGGCCTCGACGATGCGGATGGTGTGGCAGCATATCGATTTCAAGCTAGTCACTCCCTTCCTGATCGGCGGGCTCGCCGGGGTGATCCCGGGCAGCGTGCTGGTGGCCTATGCCGATCCGTGGGGCTTCAAACTGTTCGTGGGCCTGTTCCTGCTGATCTTTCCACCGGCTTTGTACTTCACCCCACCGATGGCGCTGAGCTTCGGCGGCCGCTGGATGGATGGTGTGATCGGCTGGATCGGCGGCGTGATGGGTGGCTTCGCCGGACTGTCCGGCCCGCCGCCGATCCTATGGGCGAGCGTTCGCGGCTGGGACAAACATCAACGCCGCGGCGTGTTTCAGGCATTCAACTCCACCGTGCTGATCGCTGCGCTGGCGCTGCAGACCGCGCACGGCCTCGTCACGCGTGACGTCCTTTATGCGGCCTTGCTGGCGTTGCCGGCCATCCTGCTGGGCGCTTGGCTCGGCGCCAAGACCTATCACGCGCTGAGCGATCGCTCGTTCCGCAATGTGGTGCTGGCGCTGCTGTTTCTATCCGGCGCCAGTTTGGTGTGGAGCAGCTTCGCCGGACTGCGCTGAGCGGCCGGCCGGCTCACATTCGGTTTGCCCGCTGGCACGGCTTCCGATCAAGTACAGTCGATCATGTGTCGATTCGTCCCGCCAAAGGCGACGCAGGTAGCACAGAGGAGATCGGTAATGCGGGAATTGCTGCCGGTGGCCGAAAAGGTCGCGCTCAGGCTGATCGCGCAGAAGCAGACCATCGCGGTGGCGGAATCCTCGACCGGCGGTCTGATCTCGGCGGCGCTGCTCGCGGTACCCGGCGCCTCGGCGTATTTCCTCGGCTCGGCGGTGGTCTATACGCGGCAGGCACGGCGAGTGCTGATGGACATTCCCGATGCCGACATGAAGGTGGAGGGCGTCCGGTCGTCCTCCGAGCCTTATGCCGAGCTGCTGGCGAAGCAGATCCGCGCGCGGCTCGGCGCCGATTGGGCGCTGTCGGAGACCGGCGCGGCCGGCCCGTCGGGCAATCGCTACGGCGACGCCGCCGGCCACACCTGCATCGCGGTCGCCGGCCCCGCGCAGGCGGTGATGACGCTGGAGACCGCCAGCGCCGACCGGCTAGACAACATGCACGTGTTCGCCTCGACCGCGCTGTCGTTTTTGCTGCGAATGATGACACCGATCGGGTGACGCAAGCTCGAAGCCGGCCGATTTAAATCCGTGATGTTCCACGTCATTGACCCGCACGGGACGGCCTCACTCCCAGGGCTCGCCGATAAGGGCTGCGCTTCGCCCGGCATTCGCTCGAAGCTGCGGCCCTCAAGGAGCCTTCGGTTGTCGAGCCAGTCGACCCATTCCAGGGTGGCAACTCGACGGCCTCGAAGCTGCGCCATGGCCCGCGTCGCCACTCAACGTTCTGGCGGGAAACGCGCTGGCGCGTCGTTCGATTACGAGACGACGCCGGCATGACGTCGTCATCCTCAGTAAAGCCTGGTACGGTAAGCTTCTTCCATCGCCTTCTCGGCATCTGCAACCTCGATGGCAGCGGTCTGTTCGGCAATGATCCGGCCAAGCGTCGGAAAGCTGTTCCGCTCGACCTGTGTGGCTGGATTCCACAGCTTCGAGCGCATGAGAGCCTTGCCGCAGTGGAAATAAGTTTCCTCGACATGGATCTTGAGCCCAATGATGGGGACAACGTTCTGCACCGCCAGCGGCGTCAGCAGTTCCGCATCCTGCGATATCTCGGCGCGGCCGTTGACCCGCAGGGTCTCGTTGATACCCGGCACAAGGAAAATGAGCCCGATTCCGGGCGAGGCGATGATGTTGCCGAACGTATCGACGCGGTTATTGCCGCGCCGGTCGGGGATCAACAACGTCTTGTCGTCGAGCACGGCGACGAAGCCGGGCGCATCGCCCCGTGGGCTTGCGTCGGCATGGCCGTTACCATCGTTAGTCGCAAGAACGAGGAACGGCGACAGCGCGATGAAGTCCCGGCAAAACGTGTCGAGATGGTTGAGAACCTTTTTCTCCGCGAGCGGGCTCAACTGCCCGAAATGCGCGCGAAGATCGTCCTGCGACTTGATCGACGGCTTCCCGCCTGCACCCTGGCTGTCCATTCACGAACTTCCCTCTGAGTTATGCCGGCTCGATACCGCACCAGCTCGCGGTGAATAGTGCGAGCGCCTTTGCGACTCGCTTCACCGAAGCGAAATCGACGCGCTCGTTGAAGCCATGCGCTCCTTCCATCGTGGCACCGAAGCAGAACGCCGGAACACCGAAATCGAGGCCGTAGAAGCGGGCGTCAGTCAGGGCGGTCGACGAGAAGCTGGTCAGACGTTGCCGCCGAGCGTCAGCGTAGGTTGCTGCTGGTTGAATGAAGTGATCAGCAGCGGCGGCTAGGGCTGGAGATGGTGTTGAGCGCTCCACCGCGGGTCTGGCCGGCTGCGCGCGAGATGCCGAAGAGGATGGCGGCGGTGGCGGTCAGCATGGCCTAGGTGAATTCGCGTCTGTTCATGGAGCTCTCCGTGGTCGCATATCGACATGATATTGACTTCGCGAAGCCCGCATCCGGGTTCGGCGAATGATGTGGGCGCCGGTATTGTTGCCGGATGCCCTGTCCCGCGCTACCTGATCGGGGACAACAATCATCGCGATCGGGCCATGTCTGGCCCGGAAGATGCATGAGAGCGCTGCGAAAGCGCCACGGATCGGGAGTTCACGACCCATGAAAGTCGCAACGCGGCGAAAAGACACTGCTGAATTGCGCCCCTACCGCAGGCAGGAAGGCCCAGTAGCAGCCGCAAATTGTGCGGGACACCTTCAGACCATTGCGCGACCGGTCGCCGCGATGACGGCCACCTATCCGAACGAGAGCACCAGCACACGTCACTTGCATCGGCGCGACCAGTTCATCCTGCAGATCACGGGTGTAACCGCCATGATGACCGAACGTGGTCATTTCGTCGTGCCGCCCGGTCATGGCTTGTGGATTCCTGCCGGCGTCGTGCATCAATCGCGTGCCTGGGGTGAGGTCGAGGCGCAGACGATCTACGTCACGCCGAATCGCGAGCGGAAGGCCTCCGATACGTGCCGCCTGATCCGCGCCTCGTCGCTGGTCGAAGCGCTGATGGACGAGGCCGTGCGCATACCTGAGATCTACGACCAGAATGGACGCGACGGCACGCTCGTCGAATTTCTCCTCACCGAGATCGCGCGGATGCCGGAGGTGACGCTGCACGTGCAGGTGCCGCCGGACCCACGCCTTGCCGAGATCTGCAAGGCGGTGCTGGTCGATCCGTCGTCAAACCTCACTCTTGACCACTGGGCCGACAAATGCGGCCTCAGCCGCCGGACGCTAACCCGGTTATTCCGCCGAGAGACTGGCCAGAGCTTTTCAGGCTGGCGGCAGCGCGTGCGACTTTTGGAAGCCTTGGCACGTCTCGGAGCAGGCGAAACTGTGACCGGCGTCGCGCTCGACGTCGGCTACGATAGTCCAAGTGCCTTCGCCGCGATGTTCAAGCGCGAGCTTGGCGCAGCACCGCGACACTATCTTCGTTGGACGGATCAGGAGGTGGCGCTGCGCTGACGTCCTCAGATCGCTCGAAAACGCTCCAAGCTGGATTGCTTCGCTCGCAATGACGAAGAAACTCAAGTCATCGCGCGGATCAGAGCCATGCCGGCGAACAGGCCGGCGATCGCCAGCACCACCGAGCCGAGCACGTAGAGCACCGCGAGCCCGACCGCGCCGCGTTCGTACAGCAGCGCCGCGTCGAGCGAGAATGCCGAGAATGTGGTGTAGCCGCCGAGGATGCCGGTCATCAGGAACAGCCGGACGTGCTGCGACGAGCCGCCCTTGAAGGCGAAGTAGCCGGCGATCAGCCCCATCACGATCGAGCCGGTCACGTTGATGAAGAAGGTGTGATAGGGAAACGCAGTGCCGAGCAGCCGGCCGCTGAACGTGTTGATGAAGTGGCGAAACATCGCCCCGAGCCCGCCGCCCACGAACACCACGAGATAGGCCATTCGAGAATTGCTCCGTATCCGATCGTCGCCCTGACTTCGTTCTTGCAGCAGCACGGGTGCGACCGCAAGCCGCATCGCCGGGCGCGGCTGCCAAAAGAAAAGGCGGCCGCACCGCGACCGCCTTTTCGATGTCGTGATCGAACTGCGCCGATCAGGCCTTCGAGTACATCTCCTCGACGTACTCCCAGTTGATCAAGTTCTCGATGAACGCCTTCAGGTAGTCCGGGCGCTTGTTGCGATAGTCGATGTAGTAGGAGTGCTCCCAGACGTCGACGCCGAGGATCGGGGTGGCGCCGTGAACCAGCGGATTCTCGCCGTTCGGAGTCTTGGAGATCTCGAGCTTGCCGCCCTTGACCGACAGCCAGGCCCAGCCCGAGCCGAACTGGCCGGCACCGGCGGCGGCGAAATCGGTCTTGAACTTCTCGAAGCCGCCGAGGTCTTCGTCGATCTTCTTGGCCAGCGCGCCGGGCAGCTTGCTGCCGCCGCCGTTCGGCTTCATCCACTTCCAGAAGTGGATGTGGTTGTAGTGCTGGGCGGCGTTGTTGAACAACGGGGCGTTCTTATTGAACGAGCCCTTGACCACCTCCTCGAGCGACTTGCCCTCGAATTCGGTGCCCTTCAGCAGGTTGTTGCCGTTGGTGACATACGCCTGATGGTGCTTGTCGTGGTGATATTCCAGCGTCTCCTTCGACATGTACGGCTGCAGGGCGTCGTAGGCATACGGCAATTCGGGAAGCGTGAAGGTCATGATTCATTTCCACGATGGGTGGGGGACGTCGTCTTAACGGGAACCCTTATAAAAGGTTCCCAGCCTGGACCCAATATCTATTCTAACTTGCAACAGCGTGTCGCAGTGGCGGCGCCGAAGCCGATACCGCTGCGACATGAACAGCTTACCGCAGGTGGGCGATGCTACCGCCGCGGGCTGCGGCGGCCCGCTGCACGCTCAGGCGGTCACCGGCACCACCAGCTCCTCGCGCCTAGCTGGCGGGCGGACGTTCATCAGCATCTGGGCACAGCCGGCGATCAGGCCGATCAGCACCGCGGCCTGCCAGGCGCGGTCGTAATTGCCGAGGTGGTCGTAGATCACCCCGCCGCCCCAGGCGCCGAGGAACGAGCCGACCTGATGGCTGAGGAAGGCGATGCCGGTCAGCGTCGCCATGTAGCGCAGCCCGAAAAGCTGCACGACCAGGCCGTTGACCAGCGGAATCACCCCGAGCCACAGCGAGCCCATGATGGCGGCGAACACGATGGTCGTGGTCGCCGAGGCCGGGAAGTAGAAATACGCTGCGACCGTCAGCGAGCGCACGATGTAGATGCCGCCGAGCAGATACTGCTTCGGAAACTTGCCGCCGAGCCAACCGAATGCGTAGGACCCGAACACGTTGAACAGCCCGATCACCGCCAGAGCCGAAGCGCCGAGCGACGGATCGAGGCCGCAGATCGCCAGATAGTTCGGCAGATGCGTGGTGATGAACACCAGCTGCAGACCGCAGACGAAAAACGCGAGCGCCATCACCACGAAGCCGGAGTGGCCGAGCGCGGCCTGCACCACCTCGCCTGCCGACTGCTTGACGTCGTCGGCCTTGTCGATCTCCAGCTTGTCGGCACGGCCGGCGAACAGCGCCGACGGCAGCATCGCGGCGGCGAGGCCGAGGAAGCCGATCAGCGCCATCTGCCAGCCGGCGGTCGAGATCAGCGTCTGCGCCAGCGGCGAGGCCAGCACCAGGCCGAGCGAGCCCGCGGCCGACACCGCGCCCATCGCGACGCTGCGCTTGGCCGGCGAAACCGTGCGCGAGGTCACCGTCATGGTCATGCTGGAGGCGGTGCAGGACAGCGCAATGCCGACGCACACGCCGCAGCCGAGTGTGAACATCAGCGCCGAGTCGGCCACCATCATCAGCACCAGACCGGCCGCGTAGACGAGGACGCCGCCCAGCATCACCCAGCGGGTGCCGTAGCGATCGGCGAGCAGCCCAACCATCGGCTGGGTGACACCCCAGATGATATTCTGCAGCGCTGTGGCGAAAGAGAAGTCGGCGCTGGTGATACCGACATCGCGGATCACCGAGGGCTGAAACAGCCCGAAACTCTGCCGCATGCCCATGGCCAGGCTGAGCAGAACCGAGGCGCCGATCAGGATCGACCAGCGCTGAAACGGGCTGAGCTGAGCAGCCTTCATGAGCGAATTCCTTCCCGGGAGAATATTTGTCTGCATTCATGCCCTGGTTTGGGAGATTTGACCATCCATCCCCTCGGTATCCAGGTTCTGCGCAAGATGCAGGGGTGGGGCCTGCCCCCGCGCGCCCACGAGACCTGCGCGAAACGCCGCCGCGCCCGCGCAGCGCGCAATGCCACGGCACTTGTGCCCGATCGGCGTCTGCGCTTATTGTATTTCGATCATCATACAAAAGACCGCCGGCGCATCCAAGGCGGCATCCGGGGAGCGATCAGATGACCATCGAGGCACCGGCCGACACGTCGCGCCCCGCTCCGCCGCCGAACCGGCTGCTGACCGCACCAATCCTGCCGACGCTGCTGCGGCTGGCGACGCCGAACACTATTGCGATGCTCGGCACCGCCTTGGTGGCGGTTGCAGAGACGTCCTACATCGGCCGGCTGGGCACCGAGCCGTTGGCGGCGATCGCGCTGGTGTTTCCGTTCGCGATGCTGACGCAGATGATGTCCGCCGGCGCGATGGGCGGCGGGGTCTCGTCGGCGATCAGCCGCGCGCTCGGCGCCGGCGACCCGCTCCGCGCGGGCGTGTTGGCACTGCACGCGATCCTGATCGGGATCGGCGGCGGCCTGGTGTTCTCGCTGGTGGTGCTGACGTTCGGCCGCTCGCTGTTCGCGCTACTCGGTGGCCGCGGCGAAGTGCTGGAACAAGCCTGCAGCTATTCGGTGGTGCTGTTCTCGGCGGCGGTGTCGATCTGGCTGGTGAACACGCTGGCTTCGATTCTGCGCGGCACCGGCGACATGATCCTGCCGGCAGCAGTACTGCTCGGCGTCGCAGCTCTGCAGGTGGTGATCGGCGGTACGTTCGGACTCGGCCTGTTCGGCATGCCGCGGCTCGGCATGCCCGGCGTCGCCTCCGGTCAGGCCGTCGCCTTCACGCTCGGCGCGCTGTTTCTGCTGATCTATCTCGGCACCGGCCGCAGCCGGCTGCGGCTGCAACTGCGCTCGTTCAGCCTGCAGCGGCCGATCTTCGTCGACATCCTCAAGGTCGGCGCCCTCGCCTGCCTCGCGCCGCTGCAATCGGTGCTGACGATCCTGATCTTCACCAAGGTGCTGGCGAGCTACGGCACCACCACGCTCGCCGGCTACGGCATCGGCTCGCGCCTGGAATTTCTCCTGATCCCGATCGCGTTCGCGGTCGGCGTCGCCTCGATCCCGATGGTCGGGATGGCGATCGGCGCCGGTGACGTGGCGCGTGCACGGCGGGTGGCCTGGACCGCCGGCGTGGTGTCGGCCGTGATCGTCGGAGCGGTCGGCGCTGTGCTGGCGATCTGGCCGGCGCTGTGGGTGTCGCTGTTCACCGCCGACCCGGCCGTCACCGCGGCGGCGCATGCATATTTCCGCCTCGCCGGCCCGGGCTTCGGCTTCTTCGGCCTCGGCGTGACGCTGTATTTCGCCAGCCAGGGCGCCGCCAAGGTCGGTGGGCCGGTGCTGGCCGCGACCGCGAGGCTGGTGCTGGTCGCCGTTGGCGGCTCGGCGCTGGTCGCCTTCGGCGCCCCTGCTTCAGCGATGTTCGCGATGGTGGCGGCCGCGATGGTGGTCTACGGCCTCGGCAGCGCCGCCGCGGTCCATCTGACACGCTGGGTCAAGTGAATCGGAATTATCCCCAGCGCGCAGCAAGGGTCATACGATTGCACGAATCGGGCGCTCTGCTATCCAACCGCCCGCCGCACTGCTTCTGAATGTTGTTCGCGGCTCCCACACGTATTGTTTGGAGATATCGAATGACCTTTCGGTCCGGTTTCGTCGTTGCTGCCCTGGTTGCCCTGGTGTCGCTGTCGCCCGCCGCAACGATGGCCCAGTCGGCCGGCCCGCAGGGCACCTGGCTGACCCAGGCCGGCGACGCCAAGGTCCGGATCAAGAGCTGCGGCAACGCGCTGTGCGGTAGCATCGTCTGGCTGAAGACGCCGATCGATCCGAACACCGGGAAGCCGCAGGTCGACGACAAGAACGCCGATCCGCAGCTCGCCTCGCGGCCGATCATCGGCCTGCAGATCTTCGGCGACATGCGCCCGGTGTCGCAGGGCAAATGGAGCGGCCACATCTACAACGCCGACGACGGCAAAACCTACCAGAGCAGCATCTCGCACACCGGCCCGACGACATTATTGGTCGAGGGCTGTGTCGGCACCCTGTGCGGCGGCGAAACCTGGACGCTGACGCGCTAAGCGATCGCCTTTTCGGGCATTCCCTTCAAAGCCAGGGCGGCGGACGCATAGCCCCCGCCGGCACCGTCGATGAAGTGGACGTGATCGCTGCGCATCGCCGAGGGCGTAAAACAGGTCACCATCGCCGCCTGCTGCCGCGACACGCCGTAGCGCGCAACGCCTGCGACCGCCGCAGCGGCCAGCTTCTGCTCCAGCACGTCGGCCAGCTCCGGCGCGCAGTCGACCACCATGCGCAGTCCGTCGTCGTATTTGCGGAAGTCGGAATTATCCACCAACTCGGCCAGATAGCGTCGCGGCACGAAGCCGCGCACCGTGATACCGAGGCGGATGATCAAATAACTAAATAGCGTCCGGACCAGCAGGCCGGCGCGGCGCAGCGTCAGCGATCCGCCGCGCTCGGCACGCGCTTCGAGATCGAGGCCCTGCGGCGGCCAGCGTAATCCCGGTCCTTCGCGGGGCACCGGCCTGCCCGCCTCGGGGCTGCGCTCGATCAGCGACACGATGTCCTCGATCAAGGTGCGGAACGCCGCGGGATCGGTCTGCGCCATCGGCATGATCAGCACCGACAGGATCACGCCGCGTCGGGCCGGCATTTCCTCGAACCGGCACGACAGGCCGGAGAGGTCCGGCGCGGTGCCAGGCGGCGCCGCCGGAATCGAAAACTCGCCGCGCTTCATCGCCGCTTCCGCCCAGCCGAGACCGCCACCGGCGAACATCGCGTAGCTGACGTGCGGCGATGGCGCGAACCGCGCGACGCGAACCTCGAGCCCCTTGGCGCGGATCGCTGCAACCGGCACCAGCGCGATCCGCATCGACAGGCCGAGTTCGTCGCGAACCCAGGCCGCGGTCGCGGCCAGCGCGTCACGGGCCGCAGCCAGATCTGCAGGCGCCACCGCAAAGCCGGCCCCGTCGCCGCCGAACACGAACGGGAATTCGCGCCCTTCAAGCGCGTTGGTCACCGCCGCGATCACCGCCGCCCCGGCCATGTTGACCGACTTGTAGCGCCGCTCGGCGATCGCGCGGGTTGAATCGACGATATCGGCCACGCCGATGCTCCAATCGTCCGGCAGCGGCGCGTAGAGGGCAGGATCCATCAGGCTGCGGAAGCCGCGAAACACCGCGACACTCTGGTAAAATCCGCCGCTGTCGCCTGCGCTCATGCCGCCCGCCCCTCCTCGATTGATGCCGATGAGTTACGTCCGCAAACCCGATCGGCTGCGAACGGCCGAGGTCAGTCGCTGCCCGAGCACAAGCCGAGCGCCGCCGTGATCGTCCCGCGCGCACAGCGCGTCAGCGCGATGTCCGAATACAGCCCGTAGGCGAACACAGCCACGGCCAGCAGAAAGATGATGCCAAGCGATTTCACGTCAGATGTCCGGTTCACCGCCAGCCGCCGCAAGAGTAGCGCGCGCCGGCGGCTGATGTCGCGCCCGTTAGATCAGATCGGGAGCGGGAGGATCAAGCCGGGAGGTGATGGCGGGAGGCGCTCATCCGATCGCGATGCCAAAATGCTGTTTCAGCTCAGACATCCGAATGACCATCGCACGCCGAGGATCAAACGGCAGATCCCTGAAACCCCAACGCGCATAGAACCCGCGGACACCGTCCTCGAGCGGATGGGTGACCACGCCGACACATCCCACGATCTCAGCGGCACGCAGCGCCGACTTCAACGCAAACTGCAGTAATGAAGCGGCATGCCCCTGACCTTGATGAGCTTTGTTCACCGCGAGCCGGCCCAGCAGCAAGACCGGGACCGGATCGGGCTGGTTGCGCTGCTGCGGCTTCGGCAGATAGACCCCTTCGGTCTGACATGCGCTCAGCGTCACATATCCGATGATCTGGTGTGATTCTGGGGCGGTCATGACGTTGACCCGCTACGCCCCGCTGACGTGGTTCGCCCATGCGTGCCGAACCAAGCATTCAACGACTCTTGTCCGCAATCGAACCCGCCGCGGTCGTCCGCTTCGGACAGCGGCGCGGCGCGTTCGCGAACGCAGGCACCTTGCGATCCCAGGTCGGCTTCAAGCCTCGCCAACTTCTGCAAAGACGGATTTGGCTCTGGCGGGGGCGCCAGCCAGCTCTCGAACGTTTCCCAATTCTTCCCAGGAATGGTGACGACGCTGCGACTGAAAATCACGATCTCCGCCGTTTCAACCAATTTCATGCGAACGACCTCGCCCAGACTGTTACGCGAGCGCTCGGTTCCAGCTTCGAGCATCGCGCATCCTTGCGGCTGACCCGGACAGTTTAGAACGGCACGGTATTAGAACGCTCCATCGCGCACGCGCAAACAGCACACAAGCAATTGCGTCACCGACCAAAGTAATCACCTATCCGCTGGATTTGCGATCGTCGCGATGGGCGACGCCGCCGATTTGGCCGTTTACGACTCTCAGCAACACATTGATGATATAGCTGACACGAACGTAGCCAAAGAACAGATTTGGCCGATCTTTTGGCCTATCGTCGGTGTTGGCACCTGCGCAGATTTCGCCATAACTAACCACTCAGCGACAGGCAAAACGCCGCGGTCGGTAATCATGATTTTTATAAATGCTCTATTTTTCGCCCGACTATTGCCTAGTCTTTCTCCCGTTGACGTTGATTCTGTTCTTTGTGACGCGGCAAAACCTCGGTAACGCCGCAGCAAAATTGACGCTGATCGCGGGCTCTCTGATCTTCTATGGACTATGGAATCTATCAAGCATCCCTGTTCTTCTTGCTTCGATCGTAGTCAATTTATGCATCGTCGATACACTCTTTCGCTACCAGAAACATCGTCGTGCGGCGCTCATTACTGGACTCTTATTCAACGTCAGCCTTTTGGCTTTCTTCAAGTATGCAAACTTCGCAATTGAGAACCTCAATCTCCTCGGACTTGACATCGCCCCTCTCGAGCTATTCTTACCGCTAGGAATTTCGTTCTTCACGTTCCAAAAGATTGCGCTGTTAGTTGATGTCTATAAGCAACGAGTACCTAGACCAACGACCCTAAACTTCGCCTTATTCGTCACCTTCTTTCCTCAGCTGATTGCCGGCCCAATAGTACATCATGCAGAAATGATGCCGCAATTTGACGATCCGGCGCGGCGTTCATTCAATATTTCGAACTTTAATACTGGAATAGTCCTATTCTGCATCGGCTTCATCAAGAAATTGCTGATTGCCGACGGCATGGGCATTTACGCGAACTTCGGCTTCTCCCAAACCACCATCGGTCCATTTGACGCATGGTGCACCGCACTAAGTTATACTTTTCAGCTTTACTTTGATTTTTCCGGTTTCATCGACATGGGCATGGGAAGTGCAATGATGTTTAACATTACACTCCCTCAGAATTTTCTATCTCCATACAAGTCGGCGAACATTCAGGAATTCTGGCGGCGCTGGCACATCACGCTTGGCAGATTTTTACGAGACTACATCTACATTCCCCTGGGCGGGGGGCACCGGCGCGTCTACCTCAATCTAATGGCAACGTTCGTGATAGGTGGCATATGGCACGGCGCTGCCTGGACTTTCGTGATCTGGGGCTTACTTCATGGGACAGCATTATGCGTTCATCGCGCATTCCAGAAAGCGAGATTCCGCCTGCCTGGGCCACTGGGAATCATTCTGACCTTCTGGTTCGTTGTCGTCGGGTGGGTGTTTTTTAGGGCAACAACCGTCACAGAGGCATGGATGGTGCTTAAGGCGATGCACGATCCACACGTTTGGAAAAGTGTTTTGGCGGACCCTCACGCCTTCATCGGCTCGCGACGGGTTCTCGACGCCAAGTGGATTCCATTTGCCGCTCTCTGCGCCGTGATCTGCTTTGCTTTTCCAAATACATCAGAAATTATGTCTCGCTATCGCCCAGCCTATTGGCATATCCCCGCTCTCGGCGTTGGCACGGCGGCCGCCGTCATCTTCGCCGTCTACGTGAACGCGCCGCCGCCGTTCCTTTATTTCAATTTTTGAGCATGCCGCATCAACGTGCCTTTACCGCCTTGTTGCTTGCCACCCTCATTCTGTTCGTTGGGGGTGTGGTGCTCGGCGCGGAACTCTTTCACCGCCACATCATCATACCCGAACATGAACCTCGACGGGTACATCTCGATGCATATTTGCGGTCACCACGGGCCTACGTCGCGCTCGGATCATCTCAGATGAACATGAGCCTGAATATCGATGATCCGCAATTCTATAATTTGGCCTGGCGCGGCGAAGCAATCGCGGAGGAATGGCTCAGACTCCGCATCGTTCTGAGACAATCGACTAACAAGCCGCGGCAGATATTCCTCGAGATGAACCCGCCACTTATGGTTCACAAGGGCACGGCAAATCCGATCTTCTATTATCGAGATTACATCTCGCCGGAAGACGCACGCACCTTCAGGGATAGCAGAATTAACTACCAGCTCCCGCTCCTCACTCAGCTGGCAGGTGAATATCGACGGGACATCCCTTGGCTCGCCCTTCGCTACACCGAAGGAGGCTCGATCTCACCAGACCCTGAACGGCTTCACTTCAAAATCCAGGATAACGGTTTCTCGTACAATCTAATTCCCGACAAGACATTTCCATCACCAATTTCACGATCAACCGAGACCCTTCATGTTCACCCAAACTTTGACTACTTCTTTAACCTGTTGATCCAAGAAGCGCAGTCGCATGGAATCAAGGTCATACTCGTCACAACTCCGATGTTCCCCACTTTGAGAGAAGCAATCTCTGCTGGGACGTGGAAAGAGACGCGTCAGTACATAGACGCGGCATGCGCTAGGTTCGGATTGACGTATTTCGATTTCTCCCGGTTCTCAGACGACGCAGCAGACTTCTGGAACGAGGATCATATGAGTTTAGCAGGAGCAAAGAGGTTCGGAGAGTTCGCCCATCCGATCTTGATGCCAAATGCTCAAATTTTGCAGAATGAACAAAAATATCGACCAGATAGATAATTGGCTAACACACGACCACACCCAACCACCTTCAACGCAAAATGCAGTATGTGACATTCGTAATATCCCAAGGTTGCCACTTTTGATCTGGCGCAAACGCATTGCAGCGCCGGGCGACGCAAGAAGCGGAGCGCGACGCGCTGGAAGCTAAGCAGCAAGCAATGCCGCGCCGCCGCTGACGATGCATTTGCAGGCCGCAGGGCAGCTCGGCGCCTGCACCGGCAAGCTAAAGCAGGGGCTGGCACGGGAGATCCCGAGCACCACGACCGCGCCTTCGCGGCGCCCCCTGGAGATCATCGATCCACATCGCACCCCACCGGACGCAAAAAGCCCGTGGACCAGGAAGTCCACGGGCAATGAGCGACCTTGCTGGGTCTGACCGAAGCTACGGCGGGATCCGAAGATCCGAAGACCGTAGAAGCGTTGGTTGCGGGGATAGGATTTGAACCTATGACCTTCAGGTTATGAGCCTGACGAGCTACCGGGCTGCTCCACCCCGCGTTAAACCTTGCGCGGCTTTCAGAAAACCAATGACCATCAACGCCCAAAAGCGCTGATCGATCCTCCCGGAGGCTTCCTGAGAAGGTGCCCGGGGCGAATGCCCGGGGCGCGAGGGGTGTCTACCAACCCTGCGGGGATTTGCAAAGCCCCAAGGGAGGATTTGGACGAAGATTTTCAAGATTATATGACGGACGGAACCGGGTGTGGTTGCCGGATCGCCTTTCCCCTGCGACACTTCGCCAAAATCAGCCCATTCTCGAACCAAACGGGCCTCGCAGGGAGCGAAAGATGGACCAGCCGGTCGGCGGTTTCGGGGGCAATGCGCTCCACGACAGCTTTCATCGCATGTTCGAGATCTCGCGGGCCGAACCGCCGCCGACGCTGGAGCAGCGCCAGGACCGGCTCGCCCGGCTGCGGGCGCTGATCAAGGACAACGAGAAACGATTCGAACAGGCGATCTGTGCCGATTTCGGTCACCGCAGCGCGACCGAGACGCTGATCGCCGAGACGCTCAGCCTGCTCGGCGACATCAAGCACACCTCGCGGCATCTCAAGCGCTGGATGGCACCGCGCAAGGTGTCGACCCAGCTCCAGTTCCTGCCGGGCAAGAACCGGCTGCTGCCACAGCCGCTCGGCGTGATCGGGGTGATCGCACCGTGGAATTATCCGCTGCAGCTCACCGTCGCGCCGGCGATCGGCGCGATCGCCGCCGGCAACCGGGTGATGATCAAGCCGAGCGAGCTGTCGCCGCACTTCACGGCGCTGCTGCAGGAGACCGTCGCGGCCAAGTTCGATGCCAGCGAGATGATGGTGACGGGAATCGAGCCCGGCGTCGCCGAGGCGTTCGCGCGGCTGCCGTTCGATCATCTGATGTTCACCGGGTCGACCCGGGTCGGCCGCATCGTCGCGGCGGAGGCGGGCAAGAACCTCACCCCGGTCACGCTCGAACTCGGCGGCAAGTCGCCGACCATCGTCGACCGCTCCGCCGATCTCGACGAGGTGGCGCCGCGGATCGCCTATGCCAAGCTGATGAACGCCGGACAGACCTGCATCGCGCCCGACTACGTGCTGGCGCCGCAGGACCGGGTCGAAGCGCTCGCCGGCAAGATCTGGGGCGCGATGCAACAGATGTGGGGCACCGACCCGGCCAATCCGGACTACACCTCGATCATCGCCGAGCACCACTACGCGCGGTTGAAGAGCCTGGTCGACGATGCTGTCGCCCGCGGCGCGCGGCTGCTGCAACCGGCGTCCGCGGATGAGGCGGCGTGGGCCGGCAAGCGCAAATTCCCCCCGACCCTCGTGCTCGGCGCCACGCCCGAGATGAAGATCATGCAGGAGGAGATCTTCGGTCCGCTGCTGCCGATCCTCGGCTATGGCGAGCCGACCGAGCCGATCAGTTTCATCAACGGCCGCGACCGGCCGCTGGCGCTGTATTGGTTCGGCACCGATGAAGCCGCGCGCGATCAGGTGCTGGAGCGGACCGTCTCGGGCGGTGTCACCATCAACGACTGCCTGGTGCATTTCGCCCAAGCCAACCAGCCGATGGGCGGCGTCGGCGCCTCGGGCACCGGCGCCTATCACGGCGAATGGGGCTTCAACACCTTCACCAAGCTGAAGCCGATCTTCTATCGCTCGCCCTACAACCGGTTCGCCGATCTGTATCCGCCCTACGGCGGCAAGATCGCGCGGCTGTCGAAGGTGCTGCGCCTGATGTCGTAGCAAGAGACGACCCGCACAGCCGAAGAAGCCGGCGGCAATCAACAAGACAAATATCGCGGAGGGAAACGCGCATGAGCGAAACAGTGGATTTCGTCGTGGTCGGCGGCGGCTCCGGCGGCTGCGCCGTCGCCGGTCGCTTGTCGGAAGACACCAACACGTCGGTGGCTCTGCTCGAAGCCGGCGGCACGGCCGACAACTGGGTGGTGAAGACGCCCTATGCGCTGTCGCTGATGGTGCCGAGCAAGCTGAACAACTGGCATTTCGAGACGGTGCCGCAGCCCGGCCTCAACGGCCGCGTCGGCTATCAGCCGCGCGGCAAAGGGCTTGGCGGCTCGTCGGCGATCAACGCCATGGTCTATATCCGCGGCCACAAATGGGACTACGACCATTGGGCCGAACTCGGCAATGCCGGCTGGTCCTACGCCGACGTGCTGCCGTACTTCAAGCGCTCGGAAAACAACTCCGATTTCAACGGCGCTTATCACGGCCAGAGCGGACCATTGCACGTCAACCGGCTGCGGACCGACAATCCGGCACACGAGATCTTCCTGCAGGCGGCGCGCGAGGCGCAATTCCGCATCCGCGACGATTTCAACGGCGAGGAGCAGGAAGGCCTCGGCTTGTATCAACTCACCCAGCACAATGGCGAACGCTGGAGCGCCGCGCGGGCCTATGTCCATCCGCATATCGGCACGCGCCGCAATCTGCGGGTCGAAACCGACGCGCAGGCGACCCGGATTCTGATCGAAGGCGGCCGCGCGGTCGGCGTCGCGTATCGGCAGAACGATCAGCTCCGAGAGATCCGCGCGCGCCGCGAAGTCATCCTCGCGTCCGGCGCCTTCCAATCGCCGCAGCTGCTGATGCTGTCGGGCATCGGCGATGCCGCCGCGCTGAGGCCGCACGGCATCGACGTGGTGCACCATCTGCCGGGCGTCGGCCAGAACCTGCAGGATCACCCGGACTTCATCTTCGCCTATCAGTCGGACAGCCCGTATTTCACCGGCACCAGTTTCACCGGCATCGCGCGGCTCTTGTCGACGATCGGTCAGTACCGCCGTGAGGGACGTGGACCGCTGACCACCAACTTCGCCGAATGCGGCGGCTTCCTGAAGACCCGGCCCGACCTCGACGTGCCGGACATCCAGCTGCACTTCGGCATGGCGATGGTCGACGATCACGGCCGCAAGCGGCATTGGGGCACGGGCTTCTCCTGCCATTTCTGCCTGCTACGCCCGAAGAGCCTCGGCAGCGTCGGGCTCAGCAGCGCCGATCCCTTGGCACCGCCGCGGATCGATCCGAACTTCTTCGGCGATCCGGAGGACCTCGAAACCATGGTGGCGGGCTACAAGACCACGCAGCGGCTGATGGAGACGCCGGCGCTACGCGCGCTGCAGCAGAAGGATCTGTTCACCGCCAGCGTCCGCACCGACGACGATATCCGCGCCATTCTGCGCGCCCGCGTCGACACGGTGTATCACCCGGTCGGCACCTGCAAGATGGGCAGCGATCCGATGGCGGTGGTCGATCCCCGGCTCAAGGTCCAAGGCATCGGCGGCTTGCGCATCGTCGACGCCTCGGTGATGCCCACTTTGATCGGCGGCAACACCAATGCCCCCACCATCATGATCGGCGAGAAAGCGGCGGACATGATCCGCGAGGAGATGCGGGCGATTTGAGGAGAGACAAGTCTGCCAGAACAATGAATTCACTTCTCTGGAACAGGATCATCGCGAACCATAAATGATGGGCTACTTGGGTTCAACTCCGACCACTTTTCTCCCGTCAGGCAGCGATCAGTGTATCGTATCCCCGAAAAATCTGTTTGTTCTCTCCAAAGTAGCGAGAGGCCCAACAATGTCGCCAATCCAACGCCAGCTACAAAGAGATACTTCAAGTGATTGAGATCAGCCTTTGGCAGTAGGTCCAGAAGCAAAATTCCGCTGTATAGTAGCGCAAACAACCAGAAACAGGAGAAAAAATCCGCTAATACCTTTCCAAGGCCCGATACGGAAAAGCTTAGGCCTCCATTTCGTAGCCATATGGTCTTGTACAAGCGGCCCTCAACAGCATTCTCAAGCATGTCAATGTGCTTCTCCCAGTTATTTTGCCAGAACTTCGAACCTCGTACGACCAGAGAGTTCGCAAATGCCGTCAAAAGGCCTAAGGCGGCGAGTGCCAAGAGCATCGCTTGGTTTCGCTGACTGCCCGAATGCTGCCAAAGCAAACCTGAAGCGGTAAAAATGGCAGCCTGAAACGCCCAGAAGAAAGCTCCGCGTTTCCAAAGATGCTCTATCTCAAATGACCTTTGCTCATATGCTCTATTGAGAGCTATCTCAAGTTTCGACGTTTCTTTCCGCGGGTCAACATCGATCTTACTGAAATACACATCGCGAAGATTTGGATCCGACACTGCGAAAGCTCCTCAGCATGATCTAAATGAACCGAGCTTACCCCAGCAAGAACCCGCCATCCACCGTCACCACGCTGCCGGTCATGTAGCGCGAGGCGTTGGAGGCGAGCAGCAGGATGGCGCCGTCGAGGTCGGACTCGTGGCCGACGCGGCGTTGCGGGATGCTCTTGAGCAGCTTCTCGCCGGCCGGCGTCGCCCACAGCTCACGATTGATATCGGTGTCGATGTAGCCCGGCGCCAGCGCGTTGACACGGATGCGGGAGCTTGCGAGCTCCAGCGCCATCGCCTTGGTGGCCTGGATGATGCCGGCCTTGGAGATCGCGTAAGGCGAGACGAATTTCAGCACGCTCTGGCCGAGCACCGAGGCGATGTTGACGATGTTGCCGCCCTGCTGCCGCGCGATCATCCGCCGCGCGACTTCGGTGGCGAGGAAGTAAGCGCCTTTCAGATTGGCGCCGATCACCTTGTCCCAATCCGCCTCGCTGGTGTCGACCGCGAGTTTCTCAGTGGCGACGCCGGCATTATTGATCAGCACGGTGATCGGTCCGAGCGCGGCCTCGGCCTGATCGAGCGCAGCTGCCATCCCGCCGAGATCGGTGACATCCATCCGCACCGCCACGGCGCGGCCGCCGCTGTCCTTGATCTCCTGTTCCAGGCTCTGCAGCTTGTCGATCTGTCGCGCGGCCAGCACGATCGCGGCGCCGCGCGCGGCGAGCACACGCGCGAATTGCCGGCCCAGCCCCTGCGATGCGCCCGTGACCAGAATGACTTCGTTGCTGACGTCGAACAGTTGATCCATGCCGCGTTTCCCGTTGATGCGTTATGCGTTGCCCTCCCCTTACCATGCCGGAGCGGGATGGCTAGAGTGCCGGCCGCATCGACATCGCCATGCATCCGGGAGTGAAACGTGGATCTGGGAATCAAGGGCCGCCGCGCGCTGGTGTGCGCATCGAGCAAGGGACTGGGCCGCGGCTGCGCTGCGGCGCTCGCCGCCGAAGGCGTGCATGTGACGATGACTGCACGCGGCGCCGAAGCGCTGGCGCAGGCCGCGGCGGAGCTGCGCAAGGCCTATCCCGATGTCGAGATCATCGAGGTCGCCGGCGACATCACCACGCCGGAAGGCCGCGCCGCCGCGCTGGCGGCCTGCCCGGAGCCGGACATCCTGATCAACAATGCCGGCGGCCCGCCGCCCGGCGACTTCCGCAACTGGACCCGCGACGACTGGATCAAGGCGCTCGACGCCAACATGCTGACGCCGATCGAACTGATCAAGGCGACGGTCGACAAGATGATCGAACGGAAGTTCGGCCGCATCGTCAACATCACCTCGGCCGCCGTGAAGGCACCGATCGATGTGCTCGGCCTGTCGAACGGCGCGCGCTCGGGCCTGACCGGCTTCGTCGCAGGCCTGTCTCGCAAGACCGTCCGTCACAACGTGACCATCAATGCGCTGCTGCCCGGCCCGTTCGACACCGATCGGCTGCGCGGCGTCGCCGCCGGTCAGGCCAAAGCGTCCGGCAAGCCGGCCGAGCAGATCCTGGAAGCGCGGAAAAACGAAAACCCGGCGGGACGCTTCGGCACGCCGGACGAATTCGGCGCAGCCTGCGCATTCCTCTGCAGCGTCCACGCCGGCTACATCACCGGCCAGAACCTGCTGCTCGACGGCGGCGCGTTTCCGGGCACGATGTAACGATCACGCCAACGTCTCGGAGCCGGCAGCGGCGACGCTGCCGGTGCCGGCTCTGGCCCGTCTTACTTTTGGGCCGTCATCACGATCCGCACCAGATCGGTGGCGTTACGTGCACCGAGCTTCTTCATGATGTTGGCGCGGTGATATTCGATGGTGCGCGGGCTAATCCCGAGTTGGCGTCCGGCCTCTTTGTTGGTGTTGCCGGAAGAAAACAGCTCCAGCACCTCCCGCTCGCGCAGCGTCAGCGGCTCCTTGCCGGGGAAGTTGTAGGACGGCGCCTTGCTGGCCTGGCCGGCGTCGCGGCGACGCGAGAACGCTTCGATCGCCTCCTCCACGCGCGACACGATTTCCTTGCCGCGGAACGGCTTCTCGATGAAATCGAGCGCACCGTTCTTGATGGCATTGACCGCCATGGCGATATCGCCTTTCCCCGAGATCATGAATATCGGAGCCGGATAGTCCTCGGCGTGAAGCTCGGCGAGAATATCCAGCCCTGACCGGCCGGGAATATGGACGTCCAGCAGGATGCAGGCGGGGCTGCGGTTGCGCGCCACCGCAAGAAGCGATTCACCATCGGCGAAGCAGATCACCTGATAGCCCGCCGCCGACAGCACAATCGACAGAGTTTCTCGCACTGCCGGATCGTCGTCGACGACAAAAACCTCTCCTCCCGATGATTGCTCGTTCATTGCACGACCTCCCGGTAAGAAAACTTTAATGGAACACACCGCTTGGCTGAAATCCGTAGTTCTACGGGGAACCAAGTTAACGCGAAGACAGCACCAAACCGTTATAGTGATCCGGCAATTTGCGAGGTCAGCGGTGCTATCTGCCTCTCCAGTACTAACTGACAACTAACCTCAACGCCGCACGCCCGAATACCATCAGGCAGACCGCCGTCAGATACGACCGAGAAGCTCGACGCGTTTCACGCCACGGTTGAGAACCACAATGGTCCGAATATCATTATGAGCCGGATTCGAGCAAGCAAACCCTCGGTTTTGGCACCGCCACGCGTGGATAACCCCGCCGCAGGGGGGCTGCGATGCCACCGCCGGCTCGCGTCTGCCTCCGTCACCGAGCGTCGGCCTACGTCCGTTTTGCCTTTGCATCGTTGACAGGGCCCCGTCGATGCTGCCCCTGGCCCGTCCCAACCTGAAGCGCTCACTGGTGACGCTGCGGCTGACGACGGTGGTCTTGATCATCACCATCGTGGGCACCAATCTGATCTTTCTGAGCAACCTGCGCGAAACCACGCTGCAAACTGCCGAAACCAACCTGTCGCGCTACACATTGACGCTGGCGGAAGAAGCCGACCGCTCGTTCAAATCGGTCGATCTGCTGCTGTCGAGCATCCGCGACTATGTTGCGCGGGCCGGCGTCACCGACAGCGACTCCTACCGGCAGACAATGTCGCAGCACAGCACCCGCGCGCTGCTCCGCGAAAAGATCACCGGCATGCCGCAGGTCGAGGCCGTGGGCCTGATCGACGAAGGCGGCAAGCTGGTCAACTTCTCTCGCGACCGGCCGGTTCCGGACGTCGACGTGTCCGATCGCGATTACTTCCGGGCGCTAAGCGGCGATCCGACGCTTTCGAGCTTCATCAGCGCGCCGGTAAGGAACCGCAGTTCCGGCAACTGGAACATCTTTCTGGCGCAGCGCGTGACCGCCGGTGACAATGCGTTTGTCGGCGTGCTGCTCGGCGCGCTGTCGCTGCAGTACTTCGAGAACTTCTTCGCCGCGACCACGCATGGTGGCGGCACCGAAATTTCGCTGGTGCGCTCCGACGGCATGCTGCTGGTCAGCTATCCGGCATCCGACAGGATCGGCCAGGCAGTGACCGACAGCGGACGGATCGCCGTGGCGGCCGGAGGCAGAGGGGCCAGGCCGGCGGAGGTTGGCTCGGTGCTGCAGGTGACGCGCGTCCTGCCCAATTATCCGATCATGGTGCGGGTGACGCAGCCGATGGACAGCGCGCTGGAGAGTTGGCACAACATGGCGATGCTGATGATCGCGATGTCGTTGATCAGCGCCCTGGTGATCATCACCGGCAGCGTCGCGATCGCGCGCTGGTGGGGCAAACAGCATCTCTACGCCGAGGCCGCCGAAGCGGCCAGCGCCGCCAAATCCAGCTTCGTGGCGATGATGAGCCACGAAATCCGAACGCCGATGAACGCGGTGATCGGGCTCGCCACCAACCTGCTCGAGACCAACCTGGACGCCGAGCAGCGCCACGCGGTGGCCAGCATTCACGACGCCGGCGACAATCTGCTGCAGATCCTCGACGACATTCTCGACTTCTCCAAGCTGGAGGCCGGCCGGCTCAGCTTGGAGCCGATTCCGTTCGCGCCCCACAGCATCATCGACAACACGCTGAGCGTGATCGGCCCGCGTGCCGTCGCCAAAGGGCTGGTGATCCGCCAGCAGATGCGCGGCGAAATTCCCGATGCGCTGACCGGCGATGCCGGCCGCATCCGTCAGATCCTGCTGAACCTGCTCTCCAATGCGGTGAAGTTCACATCGACCGGCGAGATCGTGGTCACCACCGAATGCGTGGAACGGGATTCGACCAGCGCGCGGATGCGGTGGATCGTAGCCGATACAGGGATCGGCATCGCCGCAGACAAGATCGAATCCCTGTTCAAGGATTTCGTCCAGGCCGACAGCTCGATCAGCCGGCGGTTCGGCGGCTCGGGTCTCGGCCTCGCAATCAGCAAACGACTGATCGAGCAGATGGGCGGCAAGATCGGCGTGGTGTCGACGCCGGGCCGGGGCTCGGAATTCCACTTCTCGCTGACCTTGCCGATCGCCAACGATGCGGCCCCGCCGGAGCAGGACGACCACGACGTATTCGCCCGATTCCGCGAGCGGATCGAGGCCGCCGGTCGACCGCTCCGGATCTTGGTGGTCGACGACAATCCGACCAACCGCACCATCGCGACGCAGATGCTCGGCGAATTTCGGGTGCAGACCAACACCGCCTGCGACGGCACCGAGGCAGTCACCGCGGCGACGCGGTTCAGCTACGACGTGATCCTGATGGACGTGCGGATGCCGGAAATGGACGGGCTCGACGCCACCCGCGCGATCCGCGCGCACGGCGGCGCGCTCGCCGCGGTGCCGATCATCGCCTTCACGGCGAACGCCTTCGCCGAGGACGCTGCAGCCTGCCGCGCCGCCGGCATGAACGATCATGTCGCCAAACCGGTGCGGAAGAAGGCGCTGGTGGAAGCGATCTTGCGCGCACTACCACCGCTGTCGCCCTCGGCTCGGGCGCCCCATCCGCCGTCCGGTGCGGCGGTCATCAAGGCGCCTCCGTCGCCGGCTGCAGGTGCTGCGGATGCGCCGGAAACCGTGCGAGCGGGACAGCTCTATGTCGGTCGGAAGGCGTTCGGCCATCTGGTCGACGAGATCGGCAAGGATGCGACCCTTGCAGTTCTGTCGGTGTTCGTGCGCGACACCGCATCGCGGATCGCGCTGTTCGACACGCTGGAGGTCACGACCGACCATCGCCGGATCGAGCGCGAGGCGCATTCCCTTAAGAGCGCGGCGGCCACGTTCGGCCTCGATCGCTTGTCGGCGCTCGCGCGCGAGCTCGAACAAGCTGCACCGCACCTGACGCAGACCGATTATCTGGAGCTGACCGGCCGGATCAAGGATGCGTTCGCGGCGGCCCATCGCGAACCAGCCGCGGACGACGAACTGGTCGAGCTGGCCTGAAGGAGCCGCGGCAAGACAGGAGACCCGCGTTCAGGCTCCGCGCTGCAGCATCGCCGCCGCCTCGCCAGGGTGGCGCGCCGTCCAGCCGCGATACCAATCGACGAAGGCGTCCTGCGGCAGCGCGCGCGAGAATTCGTAGCCCTGCCCGATGTCGCAGCCGAGTGCGTCGAGTGCGCGCCAGGTGGCGGTGTCCTCGATGCCTTCGGCGACCACTTTCATGTTGTACTGGTGTGCGATCGCGACCGAAGACGAGACGATCTTCCACATGTCGGCGTCGGTCAGGCAGTCCTTGACGAAGGACCGGTCGATCTTCAGCTCGCTGAACGGCATCCGCGCCAATGCAGAGAGCGACGAATAGCCGGTGCCGAAATCGTCCATCGAGATGCCGACCCCTTTCAGACGAAGCCGCAGCAGCACGTCCATCGCGCGCCCGACATCCGCCATCGCCGTGGTTTCGGTGATTTCGACCATCAGGGCCCGCGCCGGCACGCCGATCTCGGCGAGCAGGTGCTCGATCTCCTCCGGCAGAGAGGTGTCGGACAAAAGAGACGCCGACAGATTGACCGCGACGACGAACCGCGGCTCTGTGGCAATGAACGCAGCAGCGAACCGCATGGCGTCGCGCAGCATGCTGAAGGTGATCGCCTTGATCAGGCCGCCCTGCTCGGCGAGCGGAATGAAGAGATCCGGGCCCACCGCGCCGAAGGTCGGGCTGTCCCAGCGCGCCAGCGCTTCGCAGCCGATCACCTTGCCACTCGCCAGATCGATCTTCGGCTGGAACGCGGCATAGACTTCGCCGTTGTCGATGCCACGCGACAGATCGGCTGTGGTGATGCATGCAGCTCCGGCGTCCGACCGGCGGCGCAACGCGGCAGATTCAGGGAGCGTCGACAGTGCGCTCCGCAGCAGCGTCAGATCGATCGGCTTCGGCAGCGACACGGTGTCGAGCATGCCGACGGCATGCGCCATCCGAACCGTTGCGTTGAGAATCCGCTGGTCGCACCCGCTGATCACGATGATCCGTCGGGGCTTGGTGTCGTGGTCGGCGATCAAGCGCAACAATTCGATGCCGTCGTGGTCGCCCAGCGACAGGTCGATCGTGACGTAGTCGTAGCGGTCGGCCGCGAGCCGATCGGCAGCCTCCTGATAGGATGCAGCGAAATGCGGCCGATAGCCCAGCTTGATACAGACGCCGCTGATGATCGCGCCCTGCAGCGGATCATCGTCGACGACCAAGACATCGATCGCCGGGTCGGAGGAGGTTCGATCTTGCATCGCGATGGCTCGTGTTGGGATCATCCTGGCGCGGTCTCGCTCGACACCGCCGCTCCGCTCGTCTGCCGAACGGCGCGGGCGCCAACCAGAGCGCGAACCGACGTTACCACTCGACTATTGAACGATGTGTTCGCAGACGTCGGACTCGCGCGAAGAGCGGGGAAGTCGTTAGCAATCTCCTACACCGATCGTTGGCATTGTCGTCAAAAGTCAATCGGCACGGTCGTCGCGAACCGGCGATTTGCTGTTCTTGCTGCGCGTGCTGAGAAAGCGGACGTCGATCTCGGAACCGTTGACGCGGACCAGCTCGCAGCGCCGATAGGCGAGCCCGGTGGACGACAGCAAAAGGAAGAACTCCTTCAAGTTCAACCCTTCGATCGAGCCTTCCAATTCGAGCTCGGCATCGACGCTGGACACCGCCTTGAGGACGCAGTTGCGCCGCCAAGTGCCGTCGATCCCCATGATCCAGACGTTGTAGCCTCGTCCGAACGATACCCGCTCGGCCCCGGTCTCGGACGCCACCTCGGTCTCCTTTATCGACCCGTCAGGGCTCCCGCACGCAGGCTGGCCGCGGCGAGACTCGGATTGGCCGCTGCAGCACCGGTGTTCGGCAGATACACGCCGCGTCGTTTCGGGCAGATCCGGTAGGCATCGGTGAGGCCGACCACGGTTTCGGCGGCGCCGAGGAACAGATAGCCGTCCGGCTCGGTGGCGCGCTGCAGCCGGTTGAAGATATCCGACTTCGTCGCCTGATCGAAATAGATCAGCACGTTGCGGCAGAAGATCACATCGAACTTGCCGAGCGCACCGAAGTCCTGCAGCAGGTTGAATTGCCGATACTGCACCATTGAACGAACGTCGGCATTGAGCTGCCACATCGTGCCGACCTGCTTGAAGTACTTGACCAGAAGCTGGATCGGCAGACCGCGCTGCACCTCGAACTGGGTGTAGAGGCCGGCCTTGGACTTTTCCAGCACCTCGGGCGACAGATCGGTGGCGATGATCTCGATGCGCCAGCCGGCGAGCTCGGCGGCCTTCTCCTTGAGCAGCATCGCCAGCGAATACGGCTCCTGTCCGGTGGACGACGCCGCGCACCAGATCCGCAGCGACTTGCGACCTGCGCGCGCCTTGATCAGCTCCGGGATCACGCTGTCCTTGAAGTGATCGAACGGCGTCTTGTCGCGGAAGAAGAACGTCTCGTTGGTGGTCATCGCTTCGACGACGTCGTGGATCAACGCCTCCGAGCCGGCCTTCATCTTCTGCACCAGATCGGTGATGCCCGGCACGCCGGACTTGCGGGCAAGCGGCAGCAGCCGGCTTTCGAGCAGGTATTTCTTGTCAGCCGACAACACCAGGCCTGAACGGTCTTTCAGCAGTTTCTGCAGATACTCGTAATCGAGCGGCGTCATGCGTTTTTTCCCGGACAGAGCGTGAGCGGTGAACTGGTTCGTCGCGCGTTAGGTCATGCAGCGATACGTTGGTTTGCGATTTCGAGGACTTTGTCGACGTCGAGGACGACCATGAGCTGTCCGTCGAGGCGATGGACGCCGTTGGCGAAGGATGCC
>NZ_QUMK01000005.1 GCF_010907035.1 Rhodopseudomonas sp. BR0M22 | reverse complement strand
GGTCACAGAAGCGCCGCGACGTCCGGAGAGATGGCCCTGCAGGGGCCGTTCGGGCATGCCGCCACACAGTGCATACCGCAGCGCCTGGTCCGTCTGGTCGGCTACCGCGCACCGGCGCGCGCCACGACTTTGCAACAGATGGCGAACGAGCGAGAGTCGGCCTGAAGCCGGATCGCTGCGGTTGCGACATCGGCGTTCGACTGCCGACCGCAGCCGAAGCGCCGACGCTCCCGATGGCTATTTGAAATGAAGGCTATTTGAAGAAGTCCCCGCATTTCTCGACTGTGGCATCCCCGCCCCAAGGCATCACCGGCACCGACGAGGTCGAATTCTTCGGCGAGCCCTCGATGAGCTTGTCCGAGTACACCATGTAGACCAGCACGTTCCGCTTCGGATCGCAGCCGCGCACGATCTGCATTTTCTTGAAGAACACCGACCGGCGCTTGCTGAACATGTCCTCGCCCTGATCCAGCTTGGCCTTGAAGTGGATCGGACCGATCTGACGGCACGCCAGCGAGATGTCCGAAACCTCCTCGGCGAGGCCCAGCCAGCCCTTGAAGCCACCGCGCTCCGGCACGGTGAAGTGGCAGGCGACACCCTGCACCTCCGGATCGTCGACGCCGTACACCGCCAGCTTGTCGTTGGGGCTGAGCAGCTTGAACACGGTCGAGCGCCGGAAGATCAGGTCCGGATCATCCGACGCGACGGCCGCAGTGGATGCGCCCGCCACGGTCAACGCCAACAGCGCAAGGACACCTGATTTGAAGCGGGAGAGACGAAACTGAGAGGCACGCCGGTTCATCGAATTCTCCATAGAAGCGGTTCTGTGCATTTGGTGAGCAGGGCACAGGTTTGGAAGGTGCAACTCCCGCCTGCCCACGCGTTTAACCTTCGGTGAAGCTTTTTTGTTACGGTCGGTCAGATTGCGCGGCGGTTCGCCACGAACGTGAACGTGTCTCGCGCGCGAATGACTAATCTACAATCCTGGTGGCAAGATTCGGGGAAGACCTGCGTGCGCGTATTTCACTGCGAAGCTGATTTCACCGACGAACGTTACCTGCGCACCGGCAAGCCCACGACGTCCGGGCGCTTGACGATATCTCAGGCGTCCTTCGCGGCCGGGATCATGGCCACCGCGATCGTCGCGGCACCGGTCGCACAAGCATCGCCGGCTTGGTTCTGGGCGGACGACGTGCCGGTCTACGACGCTCCCCTTTACGACGCGCCGCCGCCTGCGCCCAAGCGCCATCACCAACATCAGCGCAAGCGACTTCAGCTCGACCAAGAGGCCGAAAAGCAGATCCAGAAGCAGACCACCAAGCCGCAGGGCCCGGTGGTGATCGCCGTCTCGATCGAACAACAGAAACTTCGCGTGTACGACGCCAACGGCCTGTTCGCCGAAGCGCCGGTGTCGACGGGCATGCGCGGCCATTCGACGCCGATGGGCGTGTTCAGCGTCATCCAGAAGAGCAAGTATCACCGCTCCAACATCTACAGCGGCGCGCCGATGCCCTACATGCAGCGCATCACCTGGTCGGGCATCGCACTCCATGCTGGAGCCCTGCCCGGTTACCCGGCGTCGCACGGCTGCATCCGGATGCCGATGGCGTTCGCGGTCAAGATGTGGGGCTGGACCCGGATGGGCGCCCGCGTGATCGTTGCACCCGGCGAGATAACGCCGGCAAGCTTCACCCATCCATTGCTCGCCGCGAAGAAGCTCGTGCCGGATCCCGAGCCGATGGTGTCGGATTCGCCCAAGCCCGCGACCACGACCAAATCCGACAAGGCGGCCGACAACGGCAAACCGGCAGAGTCTGCGCTGCCGACCGATGAGCTGCGGCGCGGCATTGCATTGGGCAGCGACAAGCCGGCGACCGCTCCGGTCCGCACCGCGGATGCGGCAGCCGCGGCCGTGACGCTGACCGACGCCTCATCCAGCAAAGCCGACCAAGCCAGCGACACCGCTGGTCCGGCAACCACGGCGGCTGTCGGCGCAACCAAGGCGCAGGACAAGACCACCGAGCGCAAGCCGACCGACGGCAAGCCTGTGGACGACAAAGCCTCCACGACCGCCGACACCGCGCCGGCCGCAGAGCAGCCCAAAACCACCGCTGCGACAACGGACGATAAGGGGCTCTCGGGTTCCGAAAACAAGGACCAGTCGCACGCGCCGACTGCCGGTGATCAGACCGCCTCTGCCCCGGCTCTGCCATCTCCGAATCCGAAGCAGCAGATCGCCGCCTTCATCAGTGGCAAGGACGGCAGGCTGTACGTGCGGCAGAATCAGACGCCGCTGTTCGATGTACCCGTGACCATCGCGGCCAGCGACCGGCCGTTGGGCACGCACATCTTCACTGCCGAGCTCGACAAGGACCTGAGCGTGCGCTGGTCGGTCGTGTCGCTGCCGACGAAGCTGGCTAAAGCCGAACCTGAAGTGCAACGTAAATCCCGTCGCCATACCAGCAGCTTGGCCGAAGACTCCAAGACCTCGCATGAGACCAACAGCCCGGCAGAGGCGCTCGACCGGCTGACGATACCGCCGGAAGCAATGCAGCGGATTGCCGAGGCCATGACGAACGGCAGTTCCCTGATTGTGTCCGACCAGGGCATTGCGACCGGCGAGACTGGGAAAGGTACGGACTTCATCATTCCGCTGCGCTGACCTTCGCCTCCGCCGTCCTTCTAATCTGCGGGCAACTCCGCCGCCGTGGCAAAAAGCCGTTGGCACCTCTGGGTGCGAGCCTCTACCTTGGCGTAGCGATGCGCGCCGGCCCGACTCGGGCCGTGCTCGCTCGGACGACCAAACGGCGGAAGGACTTCGGCATGCGGATAGCAGCAGCTTTGATCGTTGCGGGTGTGGTGTCTGTCGGGACGACCGCGGCCTTCGCGCAGGCGCCGAAAGCTCCCGCTCCGGCGGCTGCTCAGGCCGCCCCTGCTCCAGCGCCCGCCCCGCAGCCGGCGGCTGCGGCCAAGCCGGTCTGTGCCAACCCGGATGCGCTGGGCGTCGGCCGCATCGTCGAGATCGATACCACCGGAGGCCCCGGCTTCGGCTTTGAGCACTTCAAACAGCTCGACTTCCTGCGCGACAAAGAGGTGGTGCTGACCTTCGACGATGGTCCCTGGCCGCACAACACCCCGGCGGTGTTGAAGGCTCTGGCTGACCAGTGCACCAAGGGGATCTTCTTCCCGATCGGCAAGCACGCCACCTATCATCCGGAGATCCTGAAGCAGGTCGTGGCCGCCGGTCACACCGTCGGCTCGCACACCTGGTCGCACGCCAATCTCGCCAACAAGAAGTTGACCGAGCAGCAGGCCAAGGACGAAATCGAAAAGGGTTTCGCCGCGGTGAAATGGGCGATCGGCACCGCACCGTCGCCGTTCTTCCGCTTCCCGGCGCTGCAGCACCCGCCGGCGCTGGTGACCTATCTCGGCACCCGCAACGTCGCGATGTTCTCCTGCGACATCGACTCATTCGACTTCAAGGCGCGCAAGCCGCAGCAGGTCGTCGACAACGTGATGAACAAGCTCGACAAGCTCGGCAAGGGCATCATCCTGATGCACGACTTCCAGAAGAGCACTGCCGAAGCTTTGCCGGAGCTGCTGCGGCGGCTGAAGGCCGGCGGCTACAAGGTGGTGCAGATGCGCGCCAAGGCGCCCGTGCAGACGATGCCGCAGTACGACGAGGAGCTCGCCAAGAGCAATCCGCTGCCGACCGTGAGCACGCGGCCGGTCAGCGCCGTCGTGCAAACGATCTCTGAATAAACCGCCTTGCTGATGCGGATCGCGAAGCGCCAATGACGGCGACGCCGGCGTTGACGATCGAGGGCTACGTCATCGTGTCGGCCGAGGGCAACCTCGCCGACGCCAACCGGCTGATGCCGGACGCCCTGAAGTACAAAGGTGATCAGGCATTCTTCGCCGCGGCGCTGGACCGGGCCGACCTGATCGTTCACGGCCGCAATTCGTTCGAGGATCAACCGAACTCGCCGCTGCGTCGCCGGCTGATCGTGACCCGGCAAGTTGCCGGGCTCGCACCCGACCCGTCGAACCCAAAAGCGCTGTTGTGGAATCCGGCAGGCGCTTCGTTCGCGGAGGCCTGCGCCCGCACCGGCGTGACCGCCGGCACGGCGGCAATCATCGGCGGGCCCGAGGTGTTCGCGCTCTTCTTCGATCGCTACGACACGTTCCATCTGTCGCAGGCGCCGCAGGCCCGGCTGCCCGGCGGCGAACCGTGTTTCCCCGGCGTGCCCGAGCGGACACCGGAGCAGATCCTGTCGGCGCATGGCCTGCACCCGGCCGACCGGCAGATCCTCGATGCCGACCACGACGTCAGCGTCACCGCCTGGCGCCGCCGCTGACGTCGATCACGCGGTGCCGGACGCCGCGCCGCCCCTGCCGATCCCGGCAATGATCAGCAATCCGCCGACCAGCGACAGGTTCTTCAGCGCGACCTGCAGATTGGCCTGCGCGTCTGGGCCGGTCTGGTTCCAGAAGTCGTGGAAGTAGTACGTCCCGACCGCGACGAACACGATCAGCACCAGCGCGCAGAACCGCGCGCCGAAGTTCAGGGCGATCAGCAGGCCGCACAACAGCTCGATCCCGCCGGCCGCGAGCGCCAGCATCTGGGCGAACGGCATTCCGGCAGCCTGCTCGAGCTGCGCCGTGTAGGTGGCCATCATCTCGGGGACGACGAACTTGCCGACCGCCTGGGTGGTCGCAGGCAGATCGAGCAGCTTGGATGCGCCGGAGTAGACGAACAGGATGGAGAACAGAAAGCGCCCGAGTACAATCAAGGCCGGCATGTGCATCCCCATGGACAGCGGCGAACGTGCCGCACCGCACCCTCAGTATGGCGCGGCGCCGGGGCTTTTCAAACGACCAAAAAATGACAGGTCTGGAGCGCGCCTCAGGCGAACAGCGTGCCCTGATGCCGCCCGGCCCGCTCCTGCGCCTCGACCACCGCCACCGCAGTCATGTTGAGGATGCCGCGCGCCGTCGCTGACGGCGTCAGGATGTGCGCCGGCAGCGCCGGGCCGATCAGGATCGGGCCGACCGGCAGCGCCTCGCCCACCACTTTGATCATCTGATAAGCGACATTGGCGGTGTCGAGATTGGGCATGATCAGCACGTTGGCGACGCCGGTCAGCCGCGAATGCGGCAGGATCATCTGCCGCGACGTCTCCGACAACGCGCTGTCGCCCTGCATCTCGCCGTCGGCTTCAATTTCCGGATGCTTCTCGGCGAGGATCGCGGTGGCGCGGCGCATCTTCAGCGACGAGTCGGTCGGGAAGCTGCCGAAGTCCGAATGCGATAGGAACGCGATCTTCGGCTTGATGTTGAAGCGCTGGACGTGGACTGCGGCGAGCGCCGCCAGTTCCGCCAGCTCTTCGGCGGTCGGATTGGGCCGCACCTGGGTGTCGGCGATGAAGATCGGGCCCTTCTTGGTGATCAGCAGCGCCAGCGCAGCATAGTCCGACACGCCTTGGCGACGACCGATCACATCACGGACATGACGCAGGTGGTTCATGTAGCGGCCGTCGAGGCCGCAGATCATCGCGTCCGCCTCGCCGCGCGCCACCGCGAGCGCTGCGATCACCGTCGAGTTGGTGCGCACCACCGTGCGCGCCGCAGCGGGCGTCACGCCGGCACGGCCGGCGATGTCGATGTAAGATTGGACGTAGGAGCGGTAGCGAGGATCGTCCTGCGGGTTGATGAGGTCGAAATCCTCGCCGGGACGGATCGACAGGCCGGAGCGCTTGATCCGCGCCTCGACCACCGAGGGACGCCCGACCAGGATCGGTCGCGCCAGCTTCTCCTCGAGAATGGTCTGCACCGCGTGCAGCACTTTCTCGTCTTCGCCTTCGGCATAGATGACGCGGACGGGCTGGCCCTTCGCCTTGGCGAACACCGGTTTCATCACGAGGCCCGAGCGGAACGCGAAGCGCTCGAGCTGTGCGTAGTAATCGTCGAACGAGGTGATCGGACGAGTTGCGACGCCGGAGTCCATCGCGGCCATCGCCACTGCAGGCGCGATCCGCAGGATCAGGCGCGGATCGAACGGACTCGGGATCAGCGAGCCCGGACCGAATCCGAATGCTTCGTCATTATCGAGACCGACCGACACCGGGTCCGCCGGCGCCTCGCGCGCGAGCTGCGCGATCGCATCGACGGCGGCGTGCTTCATCGCCTCGTTGATCGCGGTGGCTCCGACATCGAGCGCGCCGCGGAAAATGTAGGGGAAGCACAGGACGTTGTTGACCTGGTTCGGGAAGTCGGACCGCCCGGTGCAGATCATCGCGTCGGGCCGCACCTTGCGCACGTCCTCCGGCATGATCTCGGGAGTCGGGTTGGCGAGCGCCATCACCAGCGGCCGCTCCGCCATCTCCTTGACCATGTCCTGCGACAGCACGTTCGGCCCGGACAGGCCCAGGAAGATGTCGGCGCCGGGGATCACTTCAGCCAGCGTCCGCTTGTCGGTTTTCTGCGCGTAGACCTCTTTCCAGCGGTCCATCAGCACGTTGCGGCCTTCGTACACCAGGCCTTCGAGGTCACAGACGAAGATGTTCTTGCGCTGAGCGCCGAGCGACACCAGCAGATTGAGGCAGGCGAGCGCCGCCGCGCCTGCGCCGGCCGCGACGATCTTGACCTTCGAGATATCCTTGCCGGTCAGCGCCAGCGCATTCTTCACAGCCGCGCCGACGATGATCGCGGTGCCGTGCTGATCGTCGTGAAACACCGGGATCTTCATCCGGTCCTTCAGCATCGCCTCGATCTCGAAGCACTCCGGCCCCTTGATGTCTTCGAGGTTGATGCCGCCGAAGGTCGGCTCCAGCGCCGCCACGGTGTCGACCACGCGGTCGACGGTGTCGGCCGCGATCTCGATGTCGAACACGTCGATGCCGGCGAATTTCTTGAACAGAACCGCCTTGCCTTCCATCACCGGCTTGGCGGCGAGCGGCCCGATATTGCCGAGACCGAGCACCGCCGTGCCGTTGGTGACGACCGCGACCAGGTTGGATCGCACGGTCAGTTCGGCGGCCTGCGCCGGATCGGCGGCGATCGCGTTACAGGCTGCGGCCACGCCGGGGGAATAAGCCAGCGCGAGGTCGCGCTGGTTGGCGAGTGGCTTCGATGCCTGAATCTCCAGCTTTCCGGGCTTCGGCTTGCGATGATAGCCGAGCGCTGCCGCCTGAAGATCTTCGGAATACGACGCCATACGTTCCCCCGCCAGTGTGGTTAGTTTCGACCTGTCGTCCGACGCCTATTTGGCGTCGGGCAAGTTCAGCCGGATGTGCAGTTCGCGAAGTTGCTTCGGCGACACCTCCGACGGCGCCCCCATCAGCAGATCTTCGGCCCGCTGATTCATCGGGAACAGCGAGATCTCGCGCAGGTTCGTGGTGCCGCACAGCAGCATCACGATGCGGTCGACGCCGGCCGCCATGCCGCCATGCGGCGGAGCGCCATATTGGAAGGCGCGGTACATGCCGCCGAACCGGTCGACCACTTCCTGCTCGCCATAGCCGGCGATCTCGAACGCCTTCACCATCGCCTCGGGACGATGGTTACGGATGCCGCCCGAGGCGATCTCGTAGCCGTTGCAGGTGATGTCGTACTGGAACGCCTTGATGGTCAGCGGATCCTGCGACGTCAGCGCCTCCATGCCGCCCTGCGGCATCGAGAACGGGTTGTGCGAGAAATCGACCTTCTTGTCGTCCTCGTTGTACTCGTACATCGGGAAGTCGACGACCCAGGCGAGCGCGAACTGATCCTTATCGATCAGGTTCAACTCCTCGCCGACCCGGGTGCGCGCGAGCCCGGCGAACTTGACGAACTTGGACGGATCGCCGGCCACGAAGAACGCGGCGTCACCGGCCTTCAGGCCGAGCGCGGCGCGGATCGCTTCGGTGCGCTCCGGCCCGATGTTGTTCGCCAAAGGACCAGCGCCAACGGGATGAGTAACAGGATCGTGCGGTGTAGCCCCCGGACGTTTGTCGACTTCCGACTGCACGATGTTCAGCGTGTCCGGCTCGCGCCACATGATGTAGCCGAGGCCGGGCTGACCTTCACCCTGCGCCCACGAATTCATGCGATCGCAGAACGCTCTGGAGCCGCCGCCCGGACCGGGGATCGCCCAGACCTGGTTGCGCTCTTCTTCGAGCATGCGCGCGAATACCTTGAAGCCGGAGCCCCGGAAGTGCTCGGAGACATCCTGCATCTCGATCGGGTTGCGCAGGTCCGGCTTGTCGGTGCCGTATTTGCGCATCGAGTCCGCGAACGCGATGCGGGGCCAGCCCTTGGTGACGCGCTTGCCCTTGGCGAACTCCTCGAACACGCCGGTGATCACCGGCTCCATCGCGGCGAAGATGTCGTCCTGGGTGACGAAGCTCATCTCGACGTCGAGCTGATAGAATTCACCCGGCAGGCGGTCGGCGCGCGGGTCTTCGTCGCGGAAGCACGGCGCGATCTGGAAGTAACGGTCGAAGCCCGACATCATCAGCAGCTGCTTGTACTGCTGCGGCGCCTGCGGCAGCGCGTAGAACTTGCCGGGATGGATGCGGCTCGGCACCAGGAAGTCGCGCGCGCCTTCCGGCGACGACGCGGTCAGGATCGGGGTCTGGAACTCGAAGAAGCCCTGCTCCTTCATCCGCCGGCGCATCGAGTCGACGATCGCACCACGGGTCATGATGTTCTGGTGCAGCTTGTCGCGGCGCAGGTCGAGGAAGCGATAACGCAGGCGCACGTCTTCCGGATATTCCTGCTCGCCGAACACCGGCAGCGGCAGCTCACCGGCCGGGCCGAGCACTTCGATCTCGGTCACGAACACTTCGACCGCACCGGTCGGAAGGTCAGGATTGTCGGTGCCCTCGGGGCGGCGGCGGACGCGGCCGTCCATCCGCACCACCCATTCGGCGCGCAGCTTTTCGGCGTCCTTGAACGCCGGAGAATCCGGATCGGCCACGCACTGGGTGATGCCGTAATGGTCGCGCAAATCGATGAACAGCACGCCGCCATGGTCGCGGATGCGATGGCACCAGCCGGACAGGCGCACGGTCTGGTCGATATCGCTGTCGCGGAGCGCGCCGCAAGTATGGGTTCGATAACGGTGCATGGAAATCCCGGAAAAGCCGTCTTTAGGCAGAATCGCGTGTCCGCAAGCCGTTGCGGAGAGCGTCAGGGTTTACCCGAGCGAACCCACCGCGGCAACCAGATGCGGAACGGGGGACCACCGCGTTCAGAGCAGGCCGCAAGTCCCCGTCACAACCTTTCGCTCGCTTGTCTCCGGATTGCAGCTTTTCCGCGGAAGCTGTTGAAACCGGCCTGTTTCCGGCGGATTGTCGAAATGGCGAAGCGTTCTTAACTGGTGACCGATGACAGCGCATTTTCCGTTCGACAACAGCTACGTGGCGCTCCCGCCGAACTTCTTCGCACGGGTTGCGCCCACACCGGTTGCCGCCCCCCGGTTGATCAAGCTGAACCGCGCCCTTGCCGTGCAGCTCGGGCTTGATCCGGATCTGCTCGAGACACCCGAGGGCGCGGAGATCCTTTCCGGTAACCAAATGCCGGAATCCGCGGCCTCGATCGCGATGGCCTATGCCGGGCACCAGTTCGGCAACTTCGTGCCGCAGCTCGGCGACGGCCGGGCAATCCTGCTCGGTGAGGTGGTCGATCGGGACGGCGTCCGTCGCGACATCCAGCTCAAGGGCGCCGGTCGGACGCCGTTTTCCCGGATGGGCGACGGCCGCGCCGCGCTCGGTCCCGTATTGCGCGAATACATCGTCAGCGAAGCGATGGCCGCGCTCGGCATCCCGACCACCCGCTCGCTCGCAGCGGTGCTGACCGGCGAGACCGTGCTGCGCGATCCGATTCAGCCCGGCGCGGTGCTGACGCGGGTGGCCTCCAGCCATATCCGGGTCGGCACGTTCCAGTATTTCGCCGCCCGCGGCGATCTCGACAGCGTCCGGGCACTCGCAGACCATGCGATCACCCGCCACTACCCGGAGGCGGCGCAGGCGCCCTCGCCCTATCTGGCGCTGCTCGAAGGCGTGATCGGCCGGCAGGCGGAACTGGTGGCGAGCTGGATGATGATCGGCTTCATCCACGGGGTGATGAACACCGACAACTGCTCGATTGCCGGCGAGACCATCGACTACGGCCCCTGTGCGTTCATGGACACCTTCGATCCGAAGACCGTCTACTCCTCGATCGACCAGTTCGGCCGCTATGCCTACGGCAACCAGCCGCCGATCGCGCTGTGGAACCTGACGCGGCTGGCCGAATGCCTGGTCCGGCTGCTGGCCGATGATGAAGACAAAGGCGTCGAGATCGCCCAAGACGCGCTTGGCGGCTTTGCGGAGCGATTCAATGCCGCCTATCTGGCCAAGCTGGCGGCCAAGCTCGGCCTGTTCACCAGCCAGCCGGACGATCCGCAGCTTTCTCAGGACTTCCTTGCGGCCCTGGCCAAGGGCGAAGCCGACTTGACCCTCGCGTTCCGCCGGCTGAGCGACGCCGCAGCCGACCCGTCGGACCTTGGCGAGGTTCGCCCCCTGTTCAGCGATCCGTCTGCGTTCGACGACTGGGCGCCGCGGTGGCGCGCCCGGATCGCAACCGAGCCGCAGGACGGCCCGACCCGCCAGGCCGCGATGCGCCAGGTCAACCCTGCCTATATCCCGCGAAATCACCGGGTCGAAGCCGTGATCCGGGCGGCGGTCGACCGGGACGATTTCGCCCCCTTCGAAGAAATCCTGGCGGTGCTCACCAACCCCTTCGAGGAACAGGCGGAATTCGCCCGCTATGCGGAGCCGCCACAGCTCCATGAACGGGTGCTGGAAACTTTCTGCGGAACTTGATCGTCGAAGGGTGAGCGTGTCTAGTGAACAGGATTCGACGGCTTTGGGCAGCCGGTGCAGCCGATTGTCGCCAGACCCGTTCCCCAAACGCGACAGAGTTTAATGGACCTGATTTCAACTTCCGAGCAGCTTGCCGACGCCTGCGCCCGTCTCGCCCGCCATCCCGTCATTACGGTCGACACCGAGTTTTTGCGCGAGACCACATTCTATCCACTGCTGTGCGTGGTGCAGATGGCGAGCGCCGAGGAAGCGCTGGTGATCGACGCGCTGGCCGACGGCATCGACCTGAAGCCGTTCTTCGACCTGATGGCGAATGAGCAGGTGCTCAAGGTCTTCCATGCCGCGCGGCAGGACATTGAAATCGTCTGGCACCGTGCCGGCATCGTGCCCCACCCGATCTTCGACACTCAGGTCGCCGCGATGGTCCTGGGCTATGGCGACAGCATCGCCTACGACCAGCTCGTCGAGCGCATCACCGGCCACCGTCCCGACAAGACCCACCGCTTCACCGACTGGTCGCGCCGCCCCCTCACCGAGGAGCAGGTGCACTACGCGGTCTCCGATGTCACCCATTTGCGCGATGTGTTCGCGGCACTCGATGCCGACCTGAAGAAACGCGGCCGCAGCGATTGGGTCAGCGAGGAGATGGAAGTTCTGAGCTCGCCGAGCACCTACGACGTCCATCCCGAGCGGGCCTGGGAGCGGCTGAAGACCCGCGTCCGCAAGCCGAAAGAGCTCGCGGTGCTGATGGAGATCGCCGCCTGGCGCGAGCAGGAAGCACAGAGTCGCGACGTCCCGCGCTCGCGCGTCCTCAAAGACGACGCTCTGGGCGACATCGCCACCCATGCGCCGACCTCGCTGGAAAGGCTCGCCACCCTGCGCTCGCTGCCCAAGGGCTTCGATCGATCCAAATGGGGCACCGAGATCGTCGCAGCGGTGCAGCGCGGGCTGGCACGCGATATGGCGGCGCTACCGAAGATCGACAAGCCGCGCAACAACTCCAACGGCACCGCGATCGTCGAGCTGCTCAAGGTGCTGCTGCGGATGACCTCCGAACGCCACGCGGTCGCCGCCAAAGTCATCGCCACGGTCGACGACCTTGAACAGATCGCCGCCGACGACAACGCCGATGTCGGCGCGCTGCGCGGCTGGCGCCGCGAATTGTTCGGCGAGGCTGCGCTCGCCTTGAAGCACGGCCGGCTTTCGCTCGCGATCGAGCGCGGCAAGGTCATTCAGGTCGAACGCAGCGCCGCTGCTCGGAGCTGAAGCGCCGGACAATGATCGTTCGACCGCAGCCTAATCTGTTTCAGCTGTTCTTTCTGGTTCAAGGCTCGGTGGTGCAGCGGATCTTTCCGCAGGCGCTGCTGATCGCGGCCTTGTCGGTGGCGGTGGTGTGGGCACATCACGCCTATCCGGGCCTCGTCTCCGATTTCAACAGCGCGCCGTTCACGGTGCTCGGCATCGCGCTGTCAATCTTCATGGGCTTCCGCAACAACGCCTGCTACGACCGCTGGTGGGAAGCTCGGCGGCATTGGGGCGAACTGATCTGCCTCAGCCGCAATCTGGCGCGACAGACACAGATCCTGCCCTGTTCCGGCGACGATCCGGAGCGCAGCCGGCGGACGCTTCTGACGCTGGCTATGGCCTTCGCCCAGGCGCTGGTGCTGCATCTTCGTCCGGGAAGCGACACCATCAAGGTGACGCGCCATCTCGGCGCCGACACCCGCGCGCGCTATGAGGCCAGCCGCAACGCGCCCGAAGTCATCCTCTCGGCGATGCAGGCCGAGCTTGCGGCGCTGCATCGTAGCGGCGAATTGCGCGACATTCCGTTCCAGATCATCGATCGCACTATCGGACAGATGGCGATGGTGCAGGCCGCGTGCGAACGCATCCGCTCGACGCCGGTGCCGTTCGGCTATTCGCTGCTGCTGCACCGAACCGCTTACGTGTTCTGCTTTCTGCTGCCGTTCGGCTTCGCCAACACGCTCGGCTGGTTGACGCCGTTCGCCACCGCGCTGGCGGCCTACACCTTCTTCGGCCTCGACGCGCTCGGCTCCGAGCTGGAAGAACCGTTCGGCCAATTGCCCAACGATCTGCCGATCGCAGCGCTGGCTGATACCATCGAGATCAATTTGCGCGAAGCACTCGGCGAAACCGATCTGCCGCCGTTGCCGGCGCCGGTCGACCACATCCTTGTGTGAGCTGCGGTTAGCTGCGCCGCTTCAGCGCAGCACAATCGTTCCTGAGCGCCCGACCATCTTGGCGAGCTGCTTGAACCGGCTGCCGACGCGATCGGCGACCAGATCGACCAGCCTGTGCTCGAACACCAGCATCAACTTGCGGCCTTCGGTGCGGAAATGCGTGGCGGGCAGAACGCCGGGCCTCGCCGCACTGATCAGATGCGCGACCCGAAACGCGGCGCCGAGCAATCGCGCACGATCGTTGAGCGCGTCGGTGACCAATTCGCGCGCCGACAACGGCGGCTCATTCTGTTCGCTGAAGCCCGCGTAGCGGTAGTACACGGACAATCCCATGAAGGCGCGGTCGCGATGCGTGACGTCACCGAAATTAGCGTTGGCGATCAGCGACAAAGTCTGTTCCCCGCGATGATCCGGATGCACCCGCCAGCCGACATCCGACATCAGGCAGGCCGCGCGTCGCAGCCGGCGATCCTCTTCGGTTTCCTTGACCTTGGCGACACGGAACAGCCGGTCGGTCCACTCGATCAGCTCCTCGGCGTGACGCGACGAACGCGACAGCAGCCGGTTCAAGTTCTGCGCGGCGCACAGCAGCCCGTCCTTGGTGCGTTCGGCAGGCGGCAGTTGCTCGTACAACAGACCTTCGCGCACCCCATAGGTCGAGAACACGATCATCTTCGGCTTGGCGATCCGAATGACGTATTCGAGCACGAGCGCCGCATAGGCCAAAAGCGGCCGCCGCGCATCGGCGATGACTTCGATATCGGCGAGCTGATTGGCGGCGGCCAGGACGCGAAGCCGCTTGGCGAACCGCAGCGCTTCGGCCGCAGGAATCGAATAGCCGTGCATGACCTGCAGCGAGTAACCGCTTTGGATGATGTGGATGCGGGCCAGCGCGCGCCAGGTCCCACCGACCGCATAGAAATTCCGGCCCCGCCCGGTTTTCAGCGGGCCGGACTCGGAAAGCAATTGCTGGGCGATCCGTTCGGCGCGCTTGAGTGATTTCTGCGAAGCGTCCTGCAAAGCCAGGCTGCCCAGCGGCAACGTCACGCCCTTGCGCACGGCGCTGCCACGAACCTCGATCAGTTCGAGCGAACCGCCGCCGAGATCGCCGACGATTCCGTTCGGCTTGTGCACCCCCGAGATGACGCCGAGCGCCGAGAGTTTGGCCTCCCGCGGCCCCGACAGAATCTCGATGGTGACACCGCAGATCCGTTCGGCCTCGGCGATGAAATCTGGACCGTTCTTGGCGTCACGACAGGCGGCGGTCGCGATCGCGAACACCTTGCCGACCTTCATCACCCGGATCAGCGCACGAAAACGCCTCAGCGCGACCAACGCCTTGTTGACCGCATCCGTGGTCAGAAGCCCCGTGGTCTGGACCTCACGGCCGAGGCCGCACAGCGCCTTCTCGTTGAAGACGGTGACCAGGCTGCGCGCCAGCGCCTCGTAGACCACGAGGCGCACGGAGTTCGAGCCGATGTCGATAACGGCGACGCTGGGTTCGCGCCTGTGCGGCTGCTTGCTCAACGTCGTCGTCCCTTAGGAAGATTGCTGGGACTGCTGGCGCTCGGCCCGCCGGGTGAGCCGGCGGGGCGAGGATTCCTGGAGCGACTTCCCACGGCCGGACAGACTCGGATTGGTCATGAAGTAGTTGTGCACGTTGAAGGGCTCCTCGCCCTTGGCGGCCTTCATACGCGTCGACGATCCATCCGGCAACAACCGCCAGCTCTGCTCGGTATCTTTCAGGTTGGCGACCATGATCTGTTCGAGCACCTGCTGATGCACGGTCGGGTTGAGCATCGGGCACAACACCTCGACACGGCGATCGAGATTGCGCGGCATCATGTCGGCGGACGAGATGTACACCGCAGCCTTGGCGCTCGGCAGGCCGTAGCCGTTGCCGAAGCAGTAGATGCGGCCGTGCTCGAGGAACCGGCCGATGATCGACTTCACCCGGATGTTGTCGGACAGACCCGGCACGCCCGGCCGCAGGCAGCAGATGCCGCGAACGACCAACTCGACCGAGACCCCTGCCCGGGACGCCTCGTACAGCGCGTCGATGATCTCCGGGTCGACCAGCGCATTCATCTTCAGCCAGATCGCCGCCGGCTTGCCGTGCTTGGCGAACGTCGTCTCGCCGCGGATATGCTCCAGCATGGTCTTGCGCAACGTGATCGGCGAGACCGCCATCTTCTCGATGTCGCTCGGCTCGGCGTAGCCGGTGATGTAGTTGAACACGCGCGCGGCATCGCGGCCGAGGATCGGATCGGACGTGAAGTACGACAGGTCGGTATAAATACGCGCCGTCACCGGATGGTAGTTGCCGGTGCCCGTGTGAATGTACGTCGTCAGAGTCCCGCCCTCGCGCCGCACCACCAGCGACAGCTTGGCGTGGGTCTTGAGCTGCAGGAAGCCATACACAACCTGCACGCCGGCGCGCTCGAGGTCGCGTGCCCAGCGGATGTTGGCTTCCTCGTCGAACCGCGCTTTGAGTTCGACCAGCGCGGTGACCGACTTGCCGGCCTCGGCGGCTTCTGCGAGAGCCCGCACGATCGGCGAGTTGTTGGAGGTACGGTACAGCGTCTGCTTGATCGCGACGACGTCGGGATCGCGCGCCGCCTGCTGCAGGAACTGGACGACCACGTCGAACGATTCATACGGGTGGTGGACGATCAGGTCCTTCTGCCGGATCGCCGCGAAGATGTCGCCGCCATGGTCGCGAACCCGCTCCGGGTGCCGCGGCACGTAGGGCACGAATTCGAGGTCGGGACGATCGACCCGGGTGAGCTGCGACAGCTCGTTCATCGCCAGCACGCCGTCGACCAGGAACACCTCATCGTCGGCCGCGGTGAGCGCGCGCTGCACGAACACACGCAGTTCCTCCGGCATGGAGGAGTCGACCTCCATCCGGATCACCGACCCCCGCCGCCGCCGCTTCAGCGCGGTCTCGAACAGCCGGACCAGATCCTCGGCCTCTTCTTCGATTTCCAGCTCGCTGTCGCGAATGATCCGGAACGAACCCTGCCCCTTGACGTGGTAGCCGGGGAACAGCCGTCCGATGAACAGCGAGGTCGCCTGCTCCAGCGTCATCAGACGCACGGTCTGATCCTTGCCGTTCGCGGGCAGCCGGATGAAGCGGTCGATCCGCGCCGGCATACGGATCAGGGCGTTCATTGGCTTGCCGTCGGAGACCCGCGCCAATTGCAGGCCGATGGTGAAGCCGAGGCTCGGGATGAACGGGAACGGGTGCGCCGGGTCGATCGCCAGCGGCGTCAGCAGCGGGAAGATGTTGTGGAGGAAGTGGTCCTCGATCCAGGTCCGTTCGGCCTTGGTCGCATCCTTGCCATCCAGCAAAACGATACCGGAATCGGCCAACACGCCGCGAAGGTCACGCCAGATCGACTGCTGGTCGCTGGCGAGCCTCGAAACCGCTTCATTGACCAGTCCGAGCTGTTCGGACGGCGTCAGACCGTCGGGACTGCGCTCGGTGATGCCCTCCCGGATCTGCGCCTTGATGCCGGCCACGCGGACCATGAAAAATTCGTCGAGATTGTTCGCCGAGATCGACAGGAACCGCACCCGTTCCAGCACCGGGTGGTGCGGATTGACCGATTCTTCGAGCACGCGCCGATTGAAATGCAGCCAGGACAACTCGCGATTGATGAATCGCTCGGGGCCCGCGGCGATCACCGATGCCGGCTCGGTCTCGCCTTTTTTCTCTTCGATCGCAATCACTTGCTCGGAGTCCATGAGAAACTGATCCAGACTAGGATGGGGCGCACCGCGGCTGCGGCGCCGCGAGACAATGCTGACGCTGCATGACGTTTCCATGACATTGAGGAGCGAGGCGCAGAATCCGTCAAGCGGCGCGCCTTCCCGCCACGTATCGGCTGACGCGGATCAGTCGTCGCGCAGCACTTCGGAGGCCAGCGCCCTCGTTACGGGGCGGCCAAGGCGCAGCGCCATGGTGTCGAGCTTTTCCACCACCTGACGGGCGGCCACGAACGACCGGTCGATGCGGTTGGCGAGGTAGCCGACCAGCGCGGCATCGATGCACATCTGGCGGTCGGCGCAGAATTTGACGATCAGGGCCCGAAACAGCGCGTCGTCCGGCGGCAGCAGCGACACCACCGGCACTGTCCGCAGCCGCGACCTCAAGTCGCGCAATTCCACCGGAAACGCCGACGGCGCGGTCCGGCCTGTGAACAGCACGTAGGCCTCGTCTTCCCGCGCCATATTCATCAGGTGAAACAGCGCACGCTCGTCGAAGCTGCCGGGGACGAGATCCTCCACGACCAGCGCGCCGGTCGCCAGCGCACCCGGCACAGCCGCCGCATGCAGCGCTTGCGCCGCGGTCGATCGGGCCCCGGACAGCTCCGCCCAGATCGCGGCCAGATGGCTCTTGCCGCTGCCCTCGGGGCCGACCAGCATCATGATACGGTTGGGCCAGTCCGGCCAACTCTCGATCAGCGACAACGCAGCCGTGTTGGCGGAACCTTCCAGAAAATCCTCGCGCGACAGGCTTTCGGCGTGCGGCAGGTCGAGGGCTAGTTGTCGAGGTTCAACGCGAACTGCCACGGGGCGCTCCATGCCGGGCCCGCACTTGCGGCCGGCCGACGCGGTCAACGGCTGGGCTCGATCGTGCTCATGTGCCGCATCCACTCGACGAGATAGAAGGAGACGGAAAGCAAGGTCAAGACGGTCACCGCGCCCATCAGAAACAGGTCGTAAGGCATCGGCTCGAAGCCGAAGGCGAGCGCCCCGAGCACCATCGCCGCGAACGCGACCTGCGCGACCGTGTTCAGCTTCGACACCATCAGCGGCTTCATCGGGATCGGCTTGCCGAATACCCAGGAGATCATCACCGCGCCGACAATCATGATATCGCGCGACACCACGAGGATCACCAGCCAGCGCGGAATCGCGCCCCAGATCCCCAGCGAGACGTAAATCGAGACCAATAGAGCCTTGTCGGCAAGCGGGTCGAGCAGCGCACCGAGTTCGCTCGCCATGTTGAACCGCTTCGCCAGGAATCCGTCGACCGCGTCGCTGACCCCGGCCACCACGAACACCGCAAAGGCGATCGCCATCTCGTTGGACGCAATCGCCCAGACCACGACCGGCACCAACAAGATGCGGCAGAGCGTAATGATGTTGGGTATGCTCACACGACGTTCCCGGCTCCCGACCCAAATCCGTCGAAAAAGCTCGACTTTCGACGGTTGAGCGGGCTGGTTTTCTACATAGACCATGCTGGAGCCCCTTGCGAGCCATTGCACGCTGGCGGAATCCGACGTAACCACCCCAAAACATCGGCTGGGCGCGGACAAGCGGGACTTAGGTCTAGCGTCGTCGCGCCGGCGAAATCGACGGCGGGCTCCGCCCTGGCGACGGATGCCCGGGTGCCGCACAGCTTGAATTGGGAAAACCGGGCATGACCGAGCGGAAGCACGGCCTCACCTACGCCGACTCCGGCGTCGACATCGATGCGGGCAACAGGCTCGTCGATTTGATCAAGCCGATGGTCCGCGCCACGGCACGGGCCGGCGCGGACTCCGAGATCGGCGGCTTCGGCGGCCTGTTCGATCTGAAGGCGGCCGGCTTCAAGGATCCGGTACTGGTCGCGGCCACCGACGGCGTCGGCACCAAGATCAAGGTCGCGATCGACGCCGGCCTGCATGCCGGAATCGGCATCGACCTGGTGGCGATGTCGGTCAACGACCTCGTGGTGCAAGGCGCCGAGCCGCTGTTCTTTCTCGATTACTTCGCCTGCGGCAAGCTCGATCCCGAGGCCGCCGCCGAGATCGTCGCCGGCGTGGCCGAAGCCTGCCGCGAGTCCGGCTGCGCGCTGATCGGCGGCGAGACCGCGGAGATGCCGGGCCTGTACAAGGACGGCGACTACGACCTTGCCGGTTTCTCGGTCGGCGCCGCCGAGCGCGGCACGCTGCTGCCGTCGAAAGACATTGCCGAAGGCGACGCGGTGATCGGGCTGGCGTCCTCCGGCGTGCACTCCAACGGCTTCTCGCTGGTCCGCAAGATCGTCGAAAAATCCGGCCTGCCCTATGACGCGCCGGCACCGTTCTCGCCGGTGATGACGCTCGGCGGTGCGCTGCTGGCGCCGACCAAGCTCTATGTGAAGTCCTGCCTGCAGGCGATCCGTGACACCGGCGCCGTCAAAGGCCTCGCCCACATCACCGGCGGCGGATTTACCGAGAACATCCCGCGGGTGCTGCCGAAGCATCTCGGCGTCGGCATCGACCTGCCGCGGCTTCCGGTCCTGCCGGTGTTCAAATGGCTCGCCGAGCAAGGCGAGATCGCCGAACTCGAACTGCTGCGTACCTTCAACTGCGGCATCGGCATGGTCATGATCGTCAAGGCCGACGCCGTCGATCAGGTCACCGAAAGCCTCACCGCCAGCGGCGAAAGCGTGCATCTGCTCGGTCAGGTCATTGCCGCCAAGGGCGAGCAGCGCGTGGTCTATGACGGCCACCTCGACCTCGCCCTGTGAGCGCGCCGATGAAGCCTCGCGTTGCTATCCTGATTTCCGGGCGCGGCTCCAACATGGCCGCGCTGATCGAAGCCGCGGCTGAGGACGGCTTTCCCGCCGAGATCGCTGTGGTGATTTCCAACGTGGCGACGGCGGGCGGTCTTGCGATCGCGGAGCGCAGCGGCATTGCCACCGTGGTGATCGAAAGCAAGCCGTTCGGCAAGGACCGCGCCGGCTTCGAAGCCAAACTGCAAGCCGAACTCGACGCACGCGGCATCGAGCTGATCTGCCTCGGCGGCTTTATGCGGCTGTTCACGGCCGAGTTCGCGCAGCGCTGGTACGGCCGGATGCTGAACATCCACCCGTCTCTGCTGCCGTCGTTTCCCGGCCTCGATCCGCACGGTCAGGCCTTGCGCGCCGGCGTCAAGATTTCGGGCGCAACGGTGCACTTCGTGACACCTGATACAGATGCCGGTCCGATCATCGTTCAAGGCGCCGTGCCCGTGCAGGACGACGACACCTCCGAGACGCTGGCTGCGCGCGTCCTCGGCATCGAGCTCCGGATCTATCCCGCTGCGCTACGAATGCTGGCGGCAGGTCTGCTGCGGCTCGACGGCGATCTCTGCAAATCGTCTTCGCCAACTGCGCCTAGCGAAGCACTGATCGTGCCTACGGCGAAGTAATCGACCAATCGAAGCTCCCCCGGCTTTCCACCGGGGGCAGTCGAGAACCAATCGGCCGGCGAAATCAGGAGATCTTCAGGTTTTCTGCCGACGACCGACCGCGGTTTTCGACCAGGTCATACTCGATCGCCTGGTTCTCATTGAGCGTGCTCAGCCCAGCGCGCTCGACCGCTGAAATGTGGACGAAGACGTCCTTGTCGCCCGTGGTCGGACGGATGAAACCATACCCCTTGGTGGGGTTGAACCATTTGACGGTGCCCTTTTGCATCGCCTGCCTCCCGATCTAGATACAAAAAAGACGTGGCACGTTATCAACGTGTCACGCCACAAGCGGCGAACCCGATGCTTTGTTGTCGATTTCCCAGTCGCAAAACATGAAGCCGATGGGCCAGATCCGATTGCGCATTAATTGCAACACGATTTTTCTGGTATAGCAAGTCTTCCGCGCCGACCCGACCACCGCGTGGTAGTTGAAGCTGCTGATCAGTTCGAATGCAGCAACAGCCTGTGCTTACAGCACGTCTTGCTATTTCCGCCCTGAGAGCGCGCTGCGCCGCTGTATTCGGCATTGCGTTGCTCTCAGTTTGCGCAAATGAGGCTGTGCAATATTGCTGCAGCGCCGAACGCCGCCACAGTTGCGGCCAGGATGCGACAATTTAGGACACTTTCGACCGTGGTCACCTCGGTCGCACTTCGGTAAGCTACCGTCTGAATCGGCAGCGCCGGTTCCAAGGCAGAAGCAACAATCACCAAGGAGCCATTTCGATTTTGGCGAATGATCTGCAAGCAAGCTCATCTCCGGTGCGAAACCGGGTTCTGGCCCAACTCGCGCCCGACGATCTCGAAGCGCTCAAGCCGCTGCTGCGGCCTGTGGAGTTCCGCGGCCGTGCCGTGCTGCAGGAAGCCAATCGGCGGGTCGAGTGCGTGCACTTCATTGAAGATGGCCTTGTGTCGCATCTATCCGGAACTCGCACCGACTTCGTCGAGACGGCCATGGTCGGTTACTTCGGCTATGTCGGCGTTCCGCTGGTGCTGGGAGCCGAAGTGTCGTCGCAAAGATCGGTGGTGTGCATGCCTGGCACCGCACTGCGGATCGAAGCCGACGATCTGACGCGAGTGATGGCCGATCGCCCGCAAATTCGCGAAGAGATGCTCCGCTACGTGCCGGCGTTGATCGCTCAGAACACCCAAAGCGTGCTGTGCGCAGCCAAGCATGAAATCAATCAGCGGCTGGCGCGCTGGCTGTTGTTGGCGAACGACCGCATCCAGAGCGACGTGTTGTACATCACGCACGAACTGCTTGCGGCCAGCATGGGCGTTCGCCGCGCCAGCATCACCAACGCGCTGTTGCAGCTCGAGGCAGACGGCGTCGTGGAGAAACGTCGCGGCGCTGTACGTATCGTCGATCGTCCGGCGCTCGAAAGTCGCACTTGCGACTGCTACCATGTAGTGCGTGATGCGTATGATCGGTCCTGCGTCGCGGACAGCGACGAACACCGACATGATTCTGGTGAAGGCATCGTCGCCGGGACCGCCTGACGAACAGCATCATCATCCCATCGGTGCAGCGGGCCACGACCGTCGCGGCCTGCTGCACCGAACGTTCACTTGCGGAACGTCACGTCGCAGGCGGCCCTGCAGAAACCTGCCTCCGCCAAATCGATCCTGCGACCAGCACCAAGATCGCACCAACGATCGCGAACAGATACTCGCCGACGTTGCCGTTGCCGGACAGATCGAGGGACATCCCCATCGCGCCGAACAGCTTATCGAGCTGACTGCCGATCGGCGCGTCGAGCCGATGGACCAACGGCAACGCCGCCGGATCCGTGGCGATCACCTGCCCGGCGATCCAGCCGAGCAGTGCCGCACCGGCCCACACCAGGATCGGCAGTTTCTCCAGCACCATCAGGATCAGTGCCGCGCCCGCCACGATCAGCGGAACGCTGATTGCGAGCCCAAGAATCAGCAGCGGCACGCTGCCGTCGGCAGCCGCGGCGACCGCGATGACGTTGTCGAGACTCATAATGATGTCGGCGACGACCACAATCTGAACGGCGTGCAACAGATGCGAGGCCGCTTGAACGCTGTCTTCGTCTTCGGTCTCGGGAACCACCAGCTTGGCGGCGATCACCAGCAGCGCCAGTCCGCCGACCAGCTTCAGGTAGGGCCACTCCATCAGCGTGGCGACGATGCCGGTGAAGACGATCCGCAGCAGGACCGCGGCGCCGGCGCCGAGCACCATGCCCCACAATCTGTGGTTCGGCTTGAGCCCGCGGCATGCGAGCGCGATCACCAGCGCGTTGTCACCCGACAACAGCACGTTGATCCAGATGATCTTGCCGACGGAGATCCAGAATTCGGGTTGCTGAATGCCGCTCTTGAATTGGGCGACAACCGACCAGAAGGTCGCGGGGTCAAAGACGTGCAGCACCCAGTCCACGATCTTTCCCCGACTACGCCGGCATCCCGCGGCCGCCGAGGATCAGCGGCCGGGGACGTCCGACGGGTAATGCTTATCCGACGATTTCGTTGCCGGAGAAGAACTGCGCGATCTCGATCTTGGCGGTTTCCGCCGCGTCCGAACCGTGCACCGAATTCTCGCCGATCGACTTGGCGTGCGCCTTGCGGATGGTGCCGTCAGCCGCCTTCGACGGATCGGTCGCGCCCATCACGTCGCGGTACTTGGCGATCGCGCCCTCGCCTTCGAGCACCTGAACCACCACCGGGCCGGAGATCATGAAGTCGACCAGTTCGCCGAAGAACGGGCGTTCCTTGTGAACCGCATAGAAGGTCTCGGCCTGGTCGCGGGTCATACGGATGCGCTTCTGGGCGACGATCCGCAGACCGGCCTTTTCGATCAGCGCGTTGATCGCGCCGGTGATGTTGCGCTCGGTCGCATCGGGCTTGAGAATCGAGAAAGTCCGTTCGATCGCCATGGAATGTCCTTGAAAGCTAAGGGCGGGAGGGAGTTGCCGGGCTTATATCCACGCCGCCGCGCTCCGGCAAGCTGCGGGGCGCGATTCATCGGGCACCGCCTGCTCGAGCCGGTTGCCTTTGTGGTCCGACCCGGCCAAAACGCGCCATGCTCACGCTTACCGACATTTCGATCCGGCTCGCCGGACGGCTGTTGATCGACCAGAGTTCGGTCCAGATCGCCCCCGGCGCTCGCGTCGGCTTCATCGGCCGCAACGGCGCCGGTAAATCCACCCTGTTTCGCGCGATCCGCGGCGAGCTCGCAACCGAGACCGGCCGGATCACCCTGCCGCCACGATGGCGGATCGGCAGCCTCGCCCAGGAAGCACCGAACGGTCCCGAAGCGCTGCTGGATGTCGTGCTGGCCGCCGATGTCGAACGGGCGGCGCTGCTGCACGAGGCCGAGACCGCTCAGGACCCGCATCGCATCGCCGACATTCAGACCCGGCTGGTCGACATCGACGCCCACTCGGCCCCGGCGCGCGCAAGTGCCATTCTCAGTGGCCTCGGCTTCTCCGCAACGGACCAGGCTCGCTCCTGCTCGGAATTCTCCGGCGGCTGGCGGATGCGCGTGGCGCTGGCCGCGACGCTGTTTGCCGCGCCCGACCTGTTGCTGCTCGACGAGCCGACCAACTATCTCGACCTCGAAGGCACGATGTGGCTTGAGGACCATCTCGCCAACTATCCGCGCACAGTGATTGTGATCAGCCACGATCGCGACCTGCTCGATACGTCGGTCAACGAGATCCTGCACCTCGACCGCGGCCGGCTGGTTCACTTCCGCGGAAGTTACTCGGCCTACGCGGATTTCCGCGCCAACAAACTGGCGCTGGACGCCAAGAATGCGAAGCGTGACGAAGCGCGGCGCAAGCATCTTCAGGACTTCGTCGATCGCTTCAAGGCCAAGGCCACCAAGGCACGGCAGGCGCAATCGCGCGTCAAGATGCTGGAGAAGATGAAGCCGATCGCGCCGCTGGTGGCGGACGATACTCCGGAGATCAACTTCCCGGCCCCTGAGAAAACACTGTCACCGCCGATCATCGCGGTCGACAACGCCGCGGTCGGCTACGACCCCAAACATCCGGTGCTGCGCCACGCCACCCTGCGGATCGATCCGGACGATCGCATCGCGCTGCTCGGCGCCAACGGCAACGGCAAGTCGACCCTGGTGAAGCTGCTGGCGAACCGGCTGCCGCCGTTCTCCGGATCGGTGACCCGCGCCGACAAGCTTTCGATCGCTTATTTCGCGCAGCATCAGCTCGACGAACTCAATGAAGACGGCTCGACCTACGACCACGTTCGCAAGCTGATGCCGGATGCGCCCGAGAGCAAGATCCGGGCGCGCGCCGGTGCCATGGGCTTCTCCGGCAAGGCGGCCGACACCCTGGTCAAGAGCCTGTCGGGCGGCGAGAAGGCGCGTCTGCTGCTCGGGCTGGCGACCTTCTACGGCCCCAACATGATCATCCTCGACGAGCCGACCAACCACCTCGACATCGACAGTCGGGCGGCACTGGCGGAAGCGATCAACGACTTCCCCGGCGCGGTGATCATGGTGTCGCACGACCGCTATCTGATCGAGGCCTGCGCCGATCGCCTCTGGGTGGTGGCCGATCACAAGGTCAAGTCATTCGAGGGCGATCTCGACGAGTATCGTCGTGCCGTGCTGTCATCCCGCGGCGCGCGGAGTGCTGCTTCGGAAGCCAAGGAGCGCAAGCCCGACGAAGGCGCCGGGAAGCCGTCGGCACCGCGGCCGAAGAAGACGGTGTCGCTGAAGCAGCAGATCGCCGATGCGGAAGCCGAAATCGACCGCATCAATGCGATCATCGCGAAGATCGATGCCGCGTTGGCGATTCCCGACTTGTTCACCCGCGACCCGAAGCAAGCGGCGCAGCTCGGCACCGCGCGCGCGAACGCACAAGCCGCGCTGCAGGCCGCAGAAGAAAAATGGCTGGAAGCAAGCGCGGCGCAGGACGCCGCGCAGAGTTGAGCGCGACTACCCCGAATGCCCGCGCCGCTTGGCCCGGGTCGGCCTGCGCTCTGGGGCGGCCTCTTGAACACGCTCGATCGAGGTGAGACGCCCCGCGGTGAAGGTGTAGATGCCGGGACGTGGCCCGCGGTTGTAGGTCAGAACCGTCGAACGATCGCCGCGCTCGTTGTTCGAGAGGCTGACGTGATCCGGCGCCCCGATCCCGCGTGCGACGTCACACTCGGTATGGCCGAGGGCGACGGTTCCGCCTTGAGACAGCGGCGCGACCTGACCGTCCTGCGGTGCATTGGGGTCACCCGGCGCCGGCGCCATGCCCGAGCAGCGGCCGTCGGCACTAATGAGATCGTCAGGCGTGATCGGCTTATCCGGCGTCAAAGGCGGCGTCTCGATCGAGATGTTCTTGATGAACACCCGCCCCGGCCGTGAAAACCAATCCGCGTCACGCGACAGGAATTCCGGCGTGCCGGAGCAGCCCGCGAGCACGGGCGTCGCAACTGCGAGCGCAACGAACAATGGCCGGACGGAAAACTTCTGATACACGGTCGAACGCGCCCCAACAGACATCTTAAGCTCTTGTCCAATCATCGATTTACGGCACCACCGTGACGAGCCCCACATCGCCTCGACAATCTGGTGGCGCGATCCACACCCGTTTTAGTCGCGACGCTGCCAACGGCCGGACTCGTCGGCCTGCCAATAGGTGACGTCGAACGCGCGCGCCTTGCACTGTTTCCAGGCGTCGCGGGCCAGCGCCACCGCCTCGTCATCCTCGCCGTTGAACAGCAGAACGATTCTCTCGTAGCTGTCCGAATCCGCTGGAAGCGCTGCGTTGTCGACCAGGAACCGAACATTGGCTTCGTTCGGCCTCCCCTCGCCCGCCGTCAGCAGGATCGGCTGATGCGCCGCATCCGCCACACGCCAGGTGGCATGCGGCAGAAACGAATCCTCACGATAGGTCCACAAGTGAGAATCGAGCGCATCGGCCCTTTCCTCAGAGGTCGACTGCACCACCACCCGCCAGCCGCGCGCGAGTGATTTCTCGAGCAGCGGCGGCAGCACCTGTTCGATGGTCCTGCCTTGCAGGTGGTAGAACAGCACTTCGGTCATCGCGGTGCGATTACTTCTTGGATTCGTAGTACTCCGCCACGAGCTGATTGAGCAGCCGGACGCCGTAGCCCGAGCCCCAGCTCTGATTGATGTCGTTCTTCGGCGCGCCCATCGCAGTGCCGGCGATATCGAGATGTGCCCACGGCGTGCCGTCGACGAACCGCTGCAGGAATTGCGCCGCGGTGATCGAACCGCCGTTGCGCGATCCGGTGTTCTTCATGTCGGCGAACTGGGAATCGATCTGCTTGTCGTATTCCGGTCCGAGCGGCATGCGCCACACCTTCTCCCCGGTCGACTGACCGACCGCGGTGAGGTGCTCTGCAAGCTGATCATTGTTGGAGAACAGGCCTGCATAGTCGGTGCCGAGCGCAACCATGATGGCGCCGGTCAGCGTCGCCAGATCCACCATGAATTTCGGCTTGTGCTTCTGGGCCACGTACCAAAGCACGTCGGCCAGCACCAAACGGCCTTCCGCGTCGGTGTTGATGATTTCGATGGTCTGCCCGGACATCGAAGTGACGATGTCGCCGGGGCGCTGGGCATTGCCGTCCGGCATGTTCTCGACGAGACCGATCGCACCGACGACATTGACCTTGGCCTTGCGTGCGGCGAGCGCGTGCATCAGGCCGACGACGCAGGCGGCACCGCCCATGTCGCCCTTCATGTCTTCCATGCTGGCCGACGGCTTGATCGAGATGCCGCCGGTGTCGAAGCAGACGCCCTTGCCGACGAAGGCGAGCGGCTGCTCGCCCTTCTTGCCGCCGTTCCAGCGCATGATCACCGTGCGTCCGGGATGCGCCGAGCCCTGCGAGACGCCGAGCAGCGCGCCCATCTTCAGCTGGGTCATCGCCTTGACGTCGAGGATCTGCACCTCGACGCCGAGTTTCTTGAGTTGCGCGGCGCGCTTGGCGAACTCTTCCGGATACAGCACGTTCGGCGGCTCGTTGACGAGTTCGCGCGCCAGGATGACGCCATCGACAACATGGCTGCCGGGCGTGAAGGCCTTTTTCGCCGCCGCCGGATCCGCCACCGCGATCGAGACGCTGGCATTCACCGCGCCCGAATCGTCGTCCTTCTTCTTGGTCTTGTAGCGGTCGAACTTGTAGGCCCGCAGCCGGATGCCCGACGCGATTGCAGCAGCCTGTTCGGGCTGCATGGCGGCACCGGGCAGATCCGCGATCACCGTCACGGCCGTATCGGCAGCGCCGATCTTGCCGGCAACCGCGCCGCCGAGCTTGAGCAGATCATAGTCTTTGATCGCCGCGACCTTGCCTGCGCCAATGACGATCAACCGCCCGACCTTCAGCCCCTCCGGTGCAAGCAGATCCAATGCAGAACCGGCCTTCCCCTTGAACTGGCTGCTCGCGACAGCGCGCTTGACGGTTGCAACTGCAACGCCCAAGGCCTTGGTCGCGGCCGTACCGAACTTCAAAGCGTCGTCGCAGAACACGATCAGAGTGCCGCGCGCAGGCGCAGAAAACGGGACGAAACCGACCTTGACGGCGTCGGACATTGGCATTCCTCCTGAAGCAGGCTGTCGGCGACAAATGATCCCGGCAGTCGCGGGTCCAAAGTTGTTGTTTTGGAGCGTTGAGGCGTCAAGTCAAGACAACATCTGAAGCCTTGCTCTCGTCACGGGAAAGTGGAATGCGCTCAGGCCCTCGAGACGGATGGAAGCCCACTATGAGAGAGCCGGCGAGCGGTGATCGCTGCATCTGCGCCGCGACGGTCGGACCTGTGTCCTTTGGGCGACGGTCGCGCACCATTAACCATATCCCCGACACGCCGCGGCGCGGCCATTTTGTTGACAGATCAGACAGATGGTAATGACAGGCTGGGACAAGGCCGGGCTTTCCGCCCTGGGGAGGATTCATGATGAATCCGGGCGGCCGTTAGATCCGGATCCGAGGGGATCGTACTGAGACGATGGGCTCCATCGACAGCTATATCTTCCGCACGACTCTGATTTCGTTTGCGGTGGTGATGGGCAGCCTGACGGGTGTGATCTGGATCACCCAGGCGCTGCGCGGCATCGACTTGATGACGAGTCAGGGCCAGACCATTGTGACGTTCCTTGGCCTCACTGGCCTTGCCGTCCCGGTGCTGGTGCTCGTGATCGCGCCGATCGCGTTGATGATCGCGGTCGCCCACACGCTGAACAGGCTGGCGACCGATTCGGAAATCATCGTCATGAACGCCGCTGGACTGTCGCCCATCCGGCTGTTCCGGCCGTTCTTTTACGCGACGCTGGTGGTGGCCGCCCTAGTGATCGTGATCGGCGCCTATATCGCGCCGGACGGGCTGCGCCGGATTGCGCGCTGGGACAGCGAGATCACCGCCGACGTGCTCGCCAATGTGCTCCAGCCCGGCCGTTTCGCGCAGCTCGAACCTGGCCTGACGATCCGCGTGCGTGAAAGACAGCCAGGCGGAATGCTGGTCGGCGTCTTTATCGACGACTCCCGCGACCCGAACGAACGGGTCAGCATCATTGCCGATCACGGCACTGTCTTGAAGAACGAGCAAGGCTCGTTCCTGGTCTTGGAAGACGGCCACCTCGAGCGATTCCAGGCAGGCAAACAGGAACCGGCGCTGGTGGCGTTCAGCCGTTATGCCTTCGACATGTCCAAGTTCTCCCGCGCCCGGGACGTCTCCTACGGAATCCGCGAACGGTATCTCTGGGAGCTGCTGTGGCCGCCGGCGAACGATCCGCTGCTGGCGCGCCTGCCGACCGAATTCCGATCGGAAATGCACGACCGGCTGCTCGCCCCGATCTACCCCTTCTTCTTCGCCACCGTGGCGTTTGCCTTCCTCGGCTTGGCTCGGACGACGCGCCAGAGTCGCACCTTCTCGATGGTCGGCGCGGTATTGGTGGCCTTCTTGGTGCGGCTTGCGGGGTTTGCGTTGTCGGTGATCGCAAACAAAACGCCCTATGTCGCGGGGCTGCAATACTTGCTGCTGGCGGTCGCGATCGCGACGTGCCTGTGGCTGATCAAGCGCAACGTCGTGCTCGAGCCACCGGCGCGGCTGACCGAGGCGCTGAACAGCTTCAACGCCTCGCTGGTCCGGTTGATCCGGCGACCGGCGGCCGCCTGACGCGAGGCACGCCATGGTCGTCAACACGCTTGGACGCTATTTCGCCCGCCGCTTCGTGATCGCTTCGCTCGGCGTGTTTTTCGGCTTGTTCGTGCTGCTGGTGTTCGTCGACTATATCGACCTGCTGCGCCGCGCCGGCGGGCTTGCAGTGTCGGCATTCTACGTCGCACAGGCGTCATTCTGCCGGGTGCCGCAATTGCTGGAGCGGCTGCTGCCGTTCTGCATCCTGATCGGCGGCATGACCTGTTATCTGGCGCTGTCGCGCAGCCTCGAATTGGTCGTCGCGCGGGCCGCGGGGCTATCGGCCTGGGAGTTCATCTCACCCGCTCTATGGAGCGCGATCGCGATCGGGATTTTCGCCACCGCAGTGTTCAATCCGCTGTCGGCGCATATGCAGGAGCGGGCCAAGCAGATGGAAGCCGAAATGTTCGGTGAAAACACCGGCGGGCTGCAAGACGCCAACGGCTTCTGGATGAATCAGGTCAGCGCCGACGGACAAGCCATCATCAACGCTGCACGCAGCCAGCAGCAGGGGGCGGTTCTGACCGGGATCACGGTGTTTCGCTTCGAGCCAGATTTCCAGTTCAAGGACCGAATCGAGGCGCGCGAAGCAGTGCTGGAGCCGGGTCATTGGCTGCTGAAAAATGTACGCCTTTATACCTTGGATAGCGCTCCGGTGGATCAGGATACCCTCTTGCTGCCCACGTCGCTGACCTTGGCGCAGGTCCGGAACAGCTTTGCCACGCCGGAAAGTGTGTCTTTTTGGCAACTTCCGTCCTACATCAAATCCTCGGAGAACTCCGGATTCGCGACGGCGGGCTATCGCCTGCAGTACCACAAGCTGCTGGCAAAGCCGTTTTTGTTGGCCGCAATGGTCATGCTAGCTGCTTCTGTCAGCTTGCGATTCTTCCGTTTCGGCGGCGTGCAAAAGATGGTTTTGAGTGGCGTGGCGGCAGGCTTTCTGCTCTATATCCTCTCGAAAGTGACTGAGGACTTGAGTAAGGCTGAACTGATGCATCCGCTTGCTGCAGCGTGGTTGCCCGTTTGTGTGGGCGGTCTCGCTGGATTTTTAGCCTTGCTCTATCAGGAGGACGGATAGTGGCTCCGATGGCCGCCCTCCGTGGAAAACTGTCGACCAAGCGTCGGCGTACCAAGGTGCGCCGTGAACGTGCGGTGACGGCCGTATTGCTGACGCCTTTTGCCGTGCTCGCGCTCGCGGGCGGGATGCAGGCGGTCGCGATCGATTCTGCGTCGGCCCAGGGCTATAGCTACAATCCGCGCCCTGCCCGGCCGAAGCCGCCGCCGGCTGCCAATAACGGCCAGATGCTGGTTCAGGCCACCGAGGTCAATTACGACTACAATAACAAGCGCGTCGCCGCGGTCGGCAACGTGCAGATGTATTACAACGGCACGACCGTCGAGGCCGATCGGCTGGTCTACGACCAGGACACCAAGCGGTTGCGCGCCGAGGGCAACGTCCGCATGACCGATGCGGACGGCAAGATCACCTACGCCAACTTCCTCGATCTGTCGGATGATTATCGCGACGGCTTCGTCGATTCGCTCCGCGTCGACACCGCGCAGGACACCCGGATCGCCGCCTCGCGCGCAGACCGCACCGGCGGCAACTACAACGTGTTTCAGAACGGCGTCTACACGGCCTGTGCGCCGTGTAAGGACGATCCGAAGAAGCCGCCGCTGTGGCAGGTCAAAGGCGCGCGGATCATCCACGACCAGACCGACAAGATGCTCTATTTCGAGGATGCCCGGATCGAGTTCTTCGGTGTCCCGCTGGCGTATCTTCCGTATCTGTCGACACCCGACCCGACGGTGACGCGTAAAACCGGCTTCCTGATGCCGTTCTATACGAGCAACTCTACGTTCGGCTCAGGCTTCGAAATTCCGTTCTACTGGGCGCTGGCGCCCGACTACGACGTGACGCTCACCCCGCGCGTGACCACCAAGCAGGGCGTCCTGATGCAGGGCGAGTTCCGGCAACGATTGCTGGACGGCTCCTATCAGATCCGCGCCTACGGCATTAATCAGTCCGACCCAGCCGCTTTCGGCAGCAATCCCGGCAATCGCGACCTTCGCGGCGCCGTCGACACCCAGGGCCAGTTCGCCCTCAACGATAAGTGGGTGTGGGGCTGGGAAGGCGTGCTGATGTCCGATCGCGCGTTCTTCCTCGACTATCGGCTGGCGCAGTATCGCGATAGCTGGGGCACGTTCCTCAATCAGTCGACCGAGGCGACCTCGCAGATCTATCTGACCGGCGTCGGCAACCGGTCGTATTTCGATATTCGCGCGATCTATTATCTCGGCTGGGCGTCGGCGGACATTCAGGGCCAGATCCCGGTCGTGCACCCGGTGCTCGACTATTCGAAGACGCTCGATCAGAACATCTTCGGTGGCGAGTTCAGCTACAAGACGAACCTCACCAGCCTGAGCCGGCAGACCGCACAGTTCGATCCGGTCACGACGATCGCGAACACAACCGGGCTGTGCCTCAACACCTCTGCCGATCCGGCGGCCCGACTGCCGTCGAGCTGTCTGCTGCGCGGCGTTCCCGGCACCTACACCCGGCTGACGGCGCAGGCCGACTGGCGGCGCTCGTTCACCGATCCCTACGGCCAGATCTGGACGCCGTTCGCATCGTTGCGCGCCGACGCGATCGACGCCTCGATCTCGAACCAGCCGGGCGTGTCGAACTACCTGACCCCTGGCGATACGCAGACGATGCGGCTGATGCCGACCGTCGGTCTCGAATATCGCTACCCGTTCATCAACGTGCAGCCGTGGGGCACGACCACGATCGAACCGATCGCGCAGGTCATCATCCGCCCGAACGAATCCTACGCCGGCAAGCTGCCGAACGAAGACGCTCAGACCATGGTGTTCGACACCAGTAATCTGTTCAGCGTCGACAAGTTCTCCGGCTACGACCGCGTCGAAGGTGGCGGTCGCGCAAACGTCGGCGTCCAGGCGACGACGCAGTTCGATCAGGGCGGTTCGATCAATGTGCTGTTCGGCCAGTCCTATCAGCTGTTCGGCCTGAATTCGTTCGCTGTCGCCGACGCCACCAATACGGGCCTCGACTCGGGTCTGGCCAAGCCGAAATCCGACTATGTCGGCCGGGTGTCTTACTCACCGAACTCGACCTACAAGTTCACCACCCGTGCCCGCCTCAACGAAGCGACGTTCAATGTCGAACGGTTCGAGGCCGAGGCCAGCGCCAGCTTCAATCGCTGGTCGGTGAGCATGATTTACGGCAATTATGCTGCGCAACCGGATCTCGGCTTCCTGACTCGTCGTCAGGGCATTCTCGGAACCGGCTCGCTCAAGCTCGCCTCGAATTGGGTGGTCTCCGGCGGGGCCCGCTGGGATCTTGAGGCGAACAGGATCAATCAATATATCGTCGGCGCGGGTTACGTGGACGACTGCTTCGTCCTGGCTGTGAACTACGTGACCGGATATTCGTATGCCAACTATGGAACGACGCCGACGCTCACCCACTCCGTGATGCTGCAGCTCGGACTACGGACGATCGGCATGACGTCCATGCAGCAGAGCCTGTCTGCGGCATCGAGCGGCCTGTTCGGCCAATAACGCGCGCTGCGCGGGCCTGAACCGTTTCCGGCTCGCGGCGACCCAACATCCCTTTTGGCTGTGAGGCAAACGCGACCTATGACGAGCAAGCTCTCTCTTCGCATCCTCGGCTTGGCGCTGTGCTGCACAGTAGCGATCCCGGGCCTTGGAACGGTTGCGGCAAAGGCCCAGTCGGTGGTCGTGATGGTGAATGGAGAGCCGATCACCAATTTCGACATCGAACAGCGCTCGAAACTGAATCGGCTGTCTCACAAGAACGACACCCGGCAGCAGGTGCTGGACGATCTGATCGACGAGAAGGTCAAGATCAAGGAAGGCAAGAAGTACGGCGTCAATCCCACCGATTCCGACATCGACTCGTCTTTCGCAACGATGGCGTCGCGGATGCGGATGACGCCGGCGCAAATGACGAAAATGCTCGAGTCTCAAGGCATTCGGCCGGACACATTGAAGTCGCGCATCAAGGCCGAGATGGTGTGGGGCAGCCTGGTTCGCGGGCGCTTCAAGGACAGCCTTCAGATCAGCGAGCGCGAGATTCAGTCGCAGCTCAAGGGCGGCGACGACTCCAAGGCGGTCGAAAGCTACGAATATCAACTCCGCCCGATCGTGATGATCGTGTCGCGCGGCTCCGGGTCGATCGATGCCCGCCGCAAGGAAGCCGAGCAGCTTCGCGGCCGGGTTTCGACGTGCGCGGAGGCCGATCGCTTGTTCAAAGCGCTGCCGAATGCTGCGATCCGGGGAACCGTCATCAAGACCTCGGCGGATCTTCCTCCGGCGCTGCGCGAAATCCTCGACAAGACTCCGGTCGGCCACCTCACCGCGCCGGAGGTCACCAAGCAAGGAATCGAGATGGTGGCGCTGTGCGGACGCAAGGAATCGACCGCAGACACCCCTCGGAAGCGCGAGATCCGCGACAAGATGTTCGGCGAGAAGTTCACGGCGAAGTCGAAGGAATATCTGCAGGAAGTCCGCAAGTCTGCGATGATCGAGTATCGCTGATCGCAAAGGCGCCTCTGCTTCTCGCAGCCTGCAGTGTCGGCGGCGCGGACCGCGGACCAGATGTGGACCGAAATGGCAAAACCACTGGTGCTGACGCTCGGTGAGCCCGCGGGAATCGGCCCCGACATCACGCTCGCGACTTGGCTACTGCGGACGCAACGCGGCATCCCTCCATTTTATGTCAGGGGGGACGCCGGCAGTCTCGCCCGCCGCGCCGCCCTGCTAGGTCTCGATGTCGCCATTGCCGAGATTCGAGCAGAAGATGCGGCAGCTAGCTTCGCGGACGCGCTCCCGGTGGTCTCGACCGGGCTGAAGGCGACGGCCGCTCCCGGCAAACCGGACGCCTCCAGCGCGGCAGCGGCGATCGGTTCGATCGAACAGGCCGTTGCCGATGTGAACGGAGGCCGTGCAGCGGCGGTCGTCACCAACCCGATCGCGAAGAGCGTGCTGTACCAGGCCGGCTTCCGCCACCCGGGTCACACCGAGTTTCTGGCCGAACTGGCCAAGCGCGACGGCATCGTGCCACAGCCGGTGATGATGTTGTGGTGCCCATCCCTCGCCGTGGCGCCGGTGACGATCCACGTTTCGCTGCGCGATGCCATCAGCCAGCTCACAACCGAGTTGATCGTTTCGACAGCCCGGATCGTGGTCGAGGACATGCGCAACCGGCTAGGTCTCGCTCGGCCCCGATTGGCCCTCGCAGGCCTCAACCCCCATGCCGGCGAAGACGGGGCGTTGGGCCACGAGGACCGCGCCGTGGTCGCACCTGCGGTCGAGATGCTGCGCGGCGAAGGCATCGACGCGCGTGGACCGCTGCCGGCCGACACGATGTTTCATGCCGCCGCACGCAAGACCTACGACTGCGCGATCTGCATGTATCACGATCAGGCGCTGATCCCGATCAAGACGATCGCCTTCGACGAAGGCGTCAACGTTACGCTCGGCCTCCCCTTCATCCGCACCTCGCCGGACCATGGCACAGCGTTCGACATTGCCGGCAGTGGACAAGCGAACCCGTCGAGCCTGATCGCCGCGCTGAAGCTGGCCGCACACATGGCATCGGCCAAGACCGCATGAGCGCAATCGACGATCTGCCACCGCTGCGTGAGGTGATCCGGCGGCACGACCTCGCCGCTCGGAAATCACTCGGCCAGAACTTCCTGCTCGACCTCAATCTGACGGCTCGTATCGCACGGGCGGCCGGACCGCTCGACGGCGTTACCGTCGTCGAGATCGGTCCAGGCCCGGGCGGCCTGACCCGCGCTCTGCTGGCGACAGGCGCCAAGCGCGTGATCGCCATCGAGCGCGACGAACGTGCGCTCGGCGCGCTGGAAGAAATCGCCGCTCACTACCCCGGCCGGCTGGAGATCGTCAGCGGCGACGCGATGGAATTCGATCCGCGTCCGATGCTGAATGGCGAACGCGCGCGGATCGTCGCCAACCTGCCCTACAACATCGCCACCCCGTTGCTGATCGGCTGGCTCTGTGCCGAGCCGTGGCCGCCGTGGTACGAGATGATGGTGCTGATGTTTCAGCGCGAAGTGGCGCAGCGCATCGTCGCGCATCATGACGACGACGCCTATGGCCGGCTTGCGGTGCTGGCGAACTGGCGCGCGGAGACGCAGATGCTGTTCGACATTTCGCCGTCCGCCTTCGTGCCACCGCCAAAGGTGACCTCCTCTGTGGTGCGCCTGGTGCCTCGCCAGCAACCGGAGCCGTGCGATCGCGCAGCGCTCGAACAAGTCGCCGCCGCCGCCTTCGGCCAACGCCGCAAGATGCTGCGTCAGAGCCTCAAATCGCTCGGCGTCGATCCGGCGCAGCTCACAGCAGCCGCCGGGATCGATCCGGCGCGTCGTGCCGAAACCGTGCCGGTCTCCGGTTTTGTTGCCATGGCGAATGAATTGGCCAATAGTCGCGCGATAAGAACACAAGCCTGAAAGGGAGAAACCCGACATGACGCAAATGCGTCGCCAGTCTCTGGTGAAATTCGACGCCCCGCTGTGCGAGACCATCATCGATGCGCCGAAGCCGCAGGGGCGCGAAGTGCTGGTGAAGATCGAGCGCTGCGGCCTGTGCCACTCCGACCTGCACATTCAGGACGGCTACGCCGATCTCGGCGGCGGCAAGAAGCTCGACACCACGCGCGGCATGACGCTGCCGTTCACGCTGGGCCATGAGATCGCCGGCGTCGTTGCCGAAGTCGGGCCCGACGCGCCGCAGGATCTGATCGGCACCAAGAAGGCGGTGTTTCCCTGGATCGGCTGCGGCAAGTGCCGCGACTGCCTCGCCGGCGACGAGAACCTGTGCGCCAAGAACCGCTTCCTCGGCGTCTCGATCGACGGCGGTTTCGCGACCCACGTACTGATCCCGGACGCCAAGTATCTGCTCGACTACGATCCGCTGCCGACCAACGTCGCGGCGACGTTGATGTGCTCTGGTATCACCGCCTATGGCGCCTTGAAGCGTCTGGTGGACCGGCCTCGTCAGCGCAATCTGCTGCTGATCGGTCTGGGCGGCGTCGGCATGATGGGTCTTTCGCTGGCTCAGGCGATGTTCAAGCAGCCGATCGCGGTGGCCGATCTCAGCCCCGCGGCGCGCGAAGCCGCGCTGAAGAATGGTGCGGCCTCGGCCTATGATCCATCGGAGCCAGATGTTGCCAAGCGCATCTTCAAGGAGACCGATGGCGGCTTCGACGGCGTGGTGGATTTCGCCGGTAACGACAAGTCGATGAACTTCGCCGTGAGCACGGTTGCGCGTGGCGGCAAGATCGTGGTGTCGGGCCTGATGGGCGGCCAGTTCAGCTTGCCGATGGTGCAGTGGATCTACAAGCGCATGACCGTCGAAGGCTTCATGGTCGGCACCCTCGAAGAGACCAAAGAACTGCTGGCGCTCGCGCGTGCCGGCAAGATCAAGCCGACGCCGATGAAGGAAGAGCCGATGCAGGACGTCCAGAAATGGATCGATCAGCTGCGCGCCGGCAAGGTCGTCGGCCGCATCATGCTCGCGAACTAATCATCGCCTTCTTCCTGGCATTGCGGGTTCCCAGAGCCGCAATGCCAGGCTCCGAATTGTCTCACCCTCACCGGATTGTCGGCATATTGCGACCCCATTTCTCGCGGAAAACAAGGACAAATAGACCTTCGTTGTCCGTGTCGAATTGGGGAAAGCCATGCACAACCGATCCGCGAAGTTGCTGTTCGTTGCAGGCGCGGGTGCCATCGCGAGCTTTGCGGTTGCTGCAACGGTGCCGAGCCCGGCCCATGCGGACACCTGCCTCGCGGCCCCAAACGCACCGACACCGGCCGGCAGTCATTGGTTTTACCGGCTCGATCACAGCGCCAACCGCAAGTGCTGGTACTTGCGAAAGGTGGACGCCGCGCCGATAGCGTCCGCTCCATCCGACACCAGCCCGGCGGGCAGCAGCGACGCCCCCGCATCGGAAGTCGCGGTCACTCCTTCCCCATCCAAGCCGACGACGACGGCCGAATCCTCGCAATCGGCCCCCAGCACGCTGCGCTCCTCAGTCGCGGACGCCCGCGCGGAATATGCTGCACCGTCGCAACGACGCGATCCGGCCCCCGCCGCAGCCAGTTCGCCATTCCCCGATCCGGCCATGTCGACGCCTGCGGAAGCCACACAGCAGGTCGCAGCGCCCTCTGCGCAGGGCGCACCAGTGCCCCCGACGCCGACGATGAACGAGCGATGGTCTGACCCAACGACCGCCACGGCTGCGCCGGCCTCCGCCGAGACCGCCGACAAGCTGCGGAAAGCCGCAAAGGTCGCAGCCAAATCGACGCCGGCCGCCTCGTCCGCCACATCGATGAGTGCAAGCACGATCGCGACGCTGATCGGCGCACTTCTGGCGGCTCTGGCCGTCGCTGGCGGCATCGTCGCGGCGCTGGTCAAATTCGGCCGCTCCGAGCCGATCGTCCGCCGCGATCCCACCGAGCGCCCGGATCTTTGGGCTGGCCGCACCGAACAGGCCGTCGCCGACATGTACGCTGACGATTTTAGATCGAGCCCGATCGATCTCGATGCGTCGGCTGCCGCGGCGACGGTGAATCCTCAGCAACGCCAGAATGCAACGTGGCAGGAAGAGAACGATCCGCCGGCCTGGATCAAAGTGGCCCGCGAGCGCCACGTCGCCAACGACAGCATTCGCACGGACGATGTACCTGCGCGTCAGCCGGCGCGCGGCGAGCCTCAGGCGAACCGCGTCGGCGAGAAAACCCGCGACAGCGAGACAGCCCGTGAACCGGCACCGGCGGCCGACGAAATCGAGCAATTGTTGGCGCTGGCGCAGAAGCGCTCCGCGGCCTGAGCGTCAGCCCTCGAGCTGCTGACGCATATCTCGAACGAATGCGTCGATGCCGATCTGACGCTCGCGCTTGAGCTGCTCGGCACGCAGGATCGCCTTCACCGACTCGAATGCGATACCGACATTGTCGTTGACGACGATGTAGTCGTAAGCGTCGTAGTGGCTCATCTCGTCGCCGGCCTTCTTCATCCGGCCCTGGATGACCTCGTGGCTGTCCTGCGCGCGCGTGTGCAGGCGATGCTCGAGCGCCTGCACCGAGGGCGGCAGCACGAACACGCTGACGACGTCGTTGGGTGCATGGCTGCGCAATTGCTGGGTGCCCTGCCAATCGATGTCGAACAGAACGTCACGTCCCGCGGCGAGCGCCGCCTCGACCGGCGCGCGCGGCGTGCCGTAACAATTGTCGAAGACGTTTGCCCATTCGAGAAACTCTCCCGCGGCGACCATCGCGTCGAACTTCGGACGATCCACGAAGAAGTAATCGCGCCCATCCACCTCGCCCGGGCGCATCGGCCTAGTGGTTGCGGAGACCGACATCTGCAGGCCGGCCGCTTCTTTCACCAGCATCCGCGACAGTGTCGTCTTGCCGGCGCCCGATGGCGACGACAGGACGAACATCACGCCCCGCCGCTCGACACCATTGTGCCCGACTGCCGCTCCGTCGCTCATGGTCACTCCAGATTCTGAACCTGTTCGCGGAACTGCTCGACAACGTTCTTCATCGCCAATCCCGCGTTGGTGAGCTCCAGATCAATCGACTTGGAGCAACAGGTGTTGACCTCCCGGTTGAACTCCTGCGCGAGAAAATCGAGCCGACGGCCGACGGCGCCGCCCTTGGCCAGAATCTCCCGGCTTTGCGCGATATGGGAGGCGATGCGGTCGAGTTCTTCGCGGATGTCCGCCTTGGTCGCCATCATGATCGCTTCCTGATGCAGCCGATCCGCGTCGAAGCGATCCGAGGTGTCGAGCAGTGCCGCGATCTGCTCGGCGAGCCTCGCCTTGATCGCTTCCGGCTTGCGCCCCGGCGCGGCCTCGGCCTGCTTGGCGAGGGCTTCGAGCTCTTGCAGACGCTGAGCCAGGATCGTCCCGAGGCTGTCGCCTTCGCGCTTCCGCATCTCGACGAGGCTGTTCAGCGCTTCGGCGAAGGCGGCCTCGACAGCAGCGCGTGCGGCCTTGTCCTCGGCCTCGTCAGCCTCCGGTTCGACCACTTCGATGACACCCTTGATGCCCAGCAAACCGTCGATGCTGGGTGCCACCGCGTCGACCTTGCCGGCGATCTCACTCGCAACTTTCAGAACCGAAGCCAGCACGTCTTGATTGATCTGAATGGTCGATGCCGCGTTGGCCCGCTTCACGGTCAGATTGGCGTACACCGTTCCACGAACTAACACTTCCGCTGCGCGCTTGCGTACCGTTGGCTCGATGTCGTCCCACCCGGTCGGCAGCCGCATCCGAAAATCGAAGCCCTTGGCGTTCACAGACTTCAATTCCCACTCGAACACGTAGGGGCCGCTGGAGCCGTGGCTGCGTGCAAACCCGGTCATGCTCGATAACGACATGGCGTCACTGTCTCCGGATTTGGGCTTGAGAATCGCCTCGTAAAGGTTCGCGGAACTTAGCGCAAACGCCGCCGCAATGTGAACCTTCGTCCGCGTGTAAACTACTCGGTCGTCGCCTCGGGCGCCGCATGGCGCGGACGACGCTTCTGCGAGCCAGCCTTCGCCTTCGGGGCGCCAGCGGGCGCTGCGGCGGCACCGGATTCGCTTTCGGCTGCCGGCGCGACAGAACTCGATGTCGCGTCGTCTGCAGGCTCGACAGCATCGTTCTGAGTCTGCTTCTCTTGCGCGCGCAGCTTGGCGACGTTCTTCTGGTGCAGCTCGTAGTTGTCGCTGAACGCGTGGCCGCCGCTGCCATCGGCGACGAAATACAGATCGCGGGTGCGCGCCGGATTGGCCGCAGCCTCCAGCGAGGCCCGTCCGGGGTTAGCGATCGGCCCAGGAGGCAGACCGTCGATCACATAGGTGTTGTAAGGCGACGGCTGAGTGATCTCGCTGCGCTTGATCGGGCGACCGAGCGTGCCCTTGCCCCCGACCAGACCGTAGATGATGGTCGGATCGGACTGCAGTCGCATCTTCTTCTGCAGGCGATTGACGAACACGGCCGCGACGCGAGTCCGCTCTTCCGGCTTGCCTGTCTCCTTCTCCACCAGCGAAGCCAAGGTGACTAATTGCTCCGGAGTCTTGATCGGCAAGTCGGGATTGCGGCGCTCCCAGATCTCAGCGAGGACACGCTTCTGCGCGCTCTGCAGACGATGCAACACCTGCTCGCGGGGGGTGCCTCGTGGAAACTTGTAGGTCTCGGGCAGCAATGTTCCTTCACGCGGAATTTCGCGAATACTTCCGGTCAGGATCGGGTTGTCGGAGAGCCGCTCGACGATCTGTTCCGAGGTCAGCCCTTCCGGAATCGTGATCGCATGCTGCACCACTTTGCCCTCGACGATGGTGCCGATCACATCGCGGAGGCTGGCGTTCTTCTGAAACAGATACTCGCCGGGCTTGAGCTCGGTGCGCGCCCTGAGCGCCATCACACCGCCGGCGAAAACCAGCCAGCCGTCCTCGATCACGCCTTCGCGTTTCAGAATCTGGGCGATGTCGTCGAGACCAGCGCGCTGCGGAATGTTGACCGTCTTGTCCTGGGCAAGCGGACCCGGCGCTTCGAGCTTGTTCTTGCCGTAGACGTACAAGCCGCCGGCACCGATCATCACCACCACGATGAACGTAATGATCGCATTGCCGACGATCACAAGCGGATTGCGGGCGTGGTCCGACCGCTTCGGCGGAGGCGGAAGCTGCTCCGGTTCAAGTGCCGCGCGTGGGCTTCTCGGTGAAATCGGCGGCCTGTCACTCATCGGTGCAACCTGAATCCTGTCGGCTCGGATTGGGGCCCGCGCAATCTGCGCCGGCGACATTCGGGATCACGACGTCGATGCAATGTCCGGTCTGGAGTCTATCCAGCCCGATGAGGGCAGCAACCGATCATACTCCGAAACTGGCGGACCACAGTAGCGTTTAGCAGCGATTGCGGCGAAACGGTGGATGACGAGGCGCGCCGCGTCTAGTTCGGCACGCGCTGCAACAGCAACGACGCGTTGGTGCCACCGAACCCGAAAGAGTTCGACAACGCAACGTTGATCTCGCGGGGCCGAGGTTTCCAAGGCACCAGATCGATCGCGGTCTCGACCGACGGGTTATCGAGATTGATCGTCGGCGGCGCGACGTTGTCGCGAATCGCAAGCACGCTGAAGATCGCCTCGACGGCGCCGGCCGCACCGAGCAGATGGCCGACCGAGGATTTGGTGGAAGACATCGACACCCGCGATGCAGCATTGCCGAGCAGGCGCTGAGCCGCGCCGAGTTCGATCTCGTCGCCGAGCGGCGTCGAGGTGCCGTGCGCGTTGATGTAGTCGATGTCCGACACAGCGATGCCGCCGCGCTTGATCGCGGCGCTCATGCAACGGAACGCGCCGTCGCCATCCGAGCTCGGCGCGGTGATGTGATAGGCATCGCCCGACAGGCCGTAGCCGATCACTTCGGCATAGATCTTGGCGCCGCGCGCCTTGGCGTGCTCGTACTCTTCGAGAACGACGACGCCGGCCCCCTCGCCCATCACGAAGCCGTCGCGATCCTTGTCGTAAGGTCGCGAAGCCTTGGTCGGCGTGTCGTTGAAGCCGGTCGACAGCGCGCGCGCCGCCGCGAACCCGGCCATCGCCAGACGGCTGATCGGGGATTCGGTGCCACCGGCGACCATCACATCGGCATCGCCGAGTGCGATCAACCGCGACGCATCGCCGATCGCATGCGCGCCGGTCGAGCACGCGGTGACAACCGAATGGTTCGGACCCTTGAGGCCGAACTCGATCGAAACGTAGCCGGATGCGAGGTTGATCAGGCGACCGGGAATGAAGAACGGAGAAATCCGGCGCGGTCCGCGTTGCTCGAGCAGCAGCGCAGTCTCGGCGATACCCTGCAGGCCGCCGATGCCGGAACCGATCAGTACGCCGGACGCGCAGCGCTCTTCCTCGGTCGACGGATGCCAGCCGGCATCGTCGAGCGCCTGGCGAGCAGCCGCCATCGCGTAGACGATGAAGTCGTCGACCTTGCGCTGGTCTTTCGGCTCCATCCACTGGTCGGGATTGAAAGTGCCGTTGGTGCCGTCGCCGCGCGGAATAACGCAGGCGATCTGGCTGGCGATGTCGGAGACGTCGAACGTGTCGATCTTGCGCGCGCCGCTCTCGCCGGCCAGCACGCGACTCCAGGTTGGCTCGACGCCGCAGCCCAGCGGCGACACCATGCCAAGGCCCGTGACGACAACCCGTCTCATCTCCACTACTCCGGAATTAGATGCGCGACGCAAAACAAGAAGCCGGTGGACCGCGGTCATGCGGCCCGTCCGGCTTCCGTTGCATCACGCGGAGCGTCAGCTCTTGGCGTTCTTCTCGAGAAACTTGGTGGCGTCGCCGACGGTGAGAATCGTCTCGGCGGCATCGTCCGGAATTTCGCAGCCGAACTCTTCTTCGAAGGCCATCACGAGTTCGACGGTATCGAGGCTGTCCGCGCCGAGATCGTCGATGAAGCTGGCGCTCTCGACCACTTTCTCGGGCTCGACACCAAGGTGCTCGACCACGATCTTCTTAACCCGCTCGCCAATCTCACTCATCTATTTAACCCCGTGCTGTTCCGTTTCGACCCGACCGACAGACGATACGAGCCATCGTGGTGCGTCAACTCGCTAAGTTCCCGTCGCATCGCGAAGTGTGTTGATTTTGCCCCCGTCCCCGGGTCGAAGCCGACCACTAGGCGTCAGGCTCCCCATCGGCAATATACAGGGTTTGGACATCCTGCAATGGCCTTCTTTTGCCTGTCCGCCGGTGCTTCGGTTATCATACTTCCGATGCATTGACCACAAGGCCGGGGCGGCGGGAGCAGGATCGCACACGCCGCCACAGCCTCGCAGATCGCCTCAGATCATCGCCATCCCGCCGTTGACGTGAATGGTCTGTCCGGTGACGTAGGCGGCCTCGTTCGAACTGAGATAAACCGCCGCAGCGGCGATGTCCTCGGGCGTACCGAGCCGCCCGGCCGGGACTTTGCCCAGAATCGCTTCGCGCTGTTTGTCGTTGAGAACGTCGGTCATCGGCGTGGCGATGAAGCCCGGCGCGATGCAGTTCGCCGTGACGTTACGTTTGGCATATTCGGCGCCGAGCGTCTTGATCATGCCGATCAAGCCGGCCTTCGACGCCGTGTAGTTGCCCTGCCCCGGATTGCCGGTAACACCGACCACCGAAGTGATCGCAATGATGCGACCGAACTTCTTGCGCATCATCAGCTTGGTGGCGGCGCGTGTCAGCCGGAAGGTGGCGGTGAGGTTTACCTGGATCACCTCGTCCCAGTCCTCGTCCCGCAGCTGCACAAACAGATTATCGCGGGTGATACCTGCGTTACATACGAGGATATCGAGCCCGCCCATCGCCTCGGCGGCAGCCGGGACCAGTGCCTCAACGTCGGCCGCATCCGACAGATTGCACGGCAGCACATGCACGCGCTCGCCGAGCTTGGCAGCCAGCGTATCGAGCGCCTCCCGGCGCGTACCGGAAATGCCGACGGTCGCGCCCTGGCCGTGCAGCGCCTGAGCGATCGCGCCGCCGATACCACCGGTTGCGCCAGTGACCAGCGCGGTTCTGCCTGTCAGATCGAACATCTTGCCTCCTTGTGCCGGCTTAAGCCGACCGGCCCGCCGCCAACGCGTCTTTCGCAGACGCGATGTCGTTGGGGCCACCTACGGAAATACCAGTCGCACCGTCGGCGATGCGCTTGACCAGGCCGCTCAGCACCTTGCCGGCGCCGATCTCCAGGAAGCGGGTGACCCCCTGCGACGCCATGAAGGCGACCGACTCGCGCCAACGCACGGTGCCGGTGACCTGCTCGACCAGCCGGCGGCGGATCTCGTCCGGATCGGTGATCGGCGACGCCAGAACGTTGGCGACCAGCGGTGCCGCCGGCGCGTTGATGGTGACGCCCGCCAGCGCTTCGGCCATCGCCTCGGCGGCCGGCTGCATCAGTGAACAATGGAAGGGAGCGGACACCGGCAGCAGCATCGCGCGCTTGGCGCCTTTGCCTTTGGCGATTTCGACCGCGCGCTCCACGGCGTCCTTATGACCGGAGACGACGACCTGACCGCCGCCATTATCATTCGCGGCCTGGCAGACCTGACCCTGCGCGGCTTCGGCCGCTACCGCGACCGCCGTGTCGTAGTCGAGCCCGAGCAGCGCCGCCATGGCGCCAACGCCGACCGGCACCGCCTTTTGCATCGCCTGACCGCGGATCCGCAGCAGCCGCGCGGTATCGCTGACGCTCAAGCTCCCGGCGGCGGCCAGCGCGGAATATTCCCCGAGTGAATGGCCGGCGACGAAGGCGGCGTCACGCGCGACCGATACGCCGGCTTCGGCCTCGAGCACTCGAAGTGCAGCAATGGACACCGCCATCAACGCCGGCTGCGCATTCTCGGTGAGCTGCAGCGTTTCCGCCGGACCTTCCCAGATGATCGACGTCAGCTTTTCGCCGAGTGCAGCGTCGACCTCGTCGAACACCGCGCGCGCCGCCGGGAAGGCTTCGGCCAGAGCCTTGCCCATGCCAACAGCCTGCGAGCCCTGCCCCGGAAAGGTAAATGCTGCGTTCATCTGCGCCCCTGAATGTCATCAAAGTGCGCCGAAAGACACCGCCCAGCCCGACAATGTCAAGCTGGACGGAAGCCGGAAACCGCGGCCGGCAAAGCTGGGCGGTGGGCCATGCGTGCGGCAGCAAGCACAATTGGCCGGCCGCCGACAGGCGGTCAGCCGCCCGCCTGCCAGAGAAAATTCACCCTGACCGGCGATCGCGAATGGGTCTTAAAACGGATTCAACCTTCGCACGCGCTAGTGCAGGACATCCGTCAATTGGCGTCCTGATGACCTTGTCGAACACCACCAGCGACCAGCAGCATTCCGCTCCGGCAGCAAAGCGGCAGCGTTTGTCTGAGCGCTTGACCGACTGGTTGACCGGTGGCCCGCGGCCGCAGCCAGCGCCGATCGTCAGAAAACTGGTCCTGCAGAGCCAGACCAAACTGCGGACGCTTGTGATCGCGATGGTGGGAACCATCCTGACCGTCGCCGTCACCGCTTATCTCTCAGGCGCAGTCTGGGCCTATGCTTGGCTGGGCACCGAAATCGCGCTGAGCGTTGCCCGGTTCGCCGCCGTGGTCGCCCTGCAAAGGGCGACGGCATCGGGTCGCAAGGGCAATGCGACCGCGACGATGATTCTCGATTTAACCCGATCGACGACCTATTCGATCGGCTGCGTCCTGTGCGTGTTGTCGGGCGATCCGACATTGACCTTGCTGGCCGGCATGGTGATCGCCGGGCTGACAGGTGGGATCTCCTCGCGCAGCGCGGGCACGCCACATTTCGGAATCACCCAGATTGGCATTTTGGTGTTGCCGTTCTCCCTGGCCACGATCGGCTCGGCCATTCCGCACATCAACGTCATGACCTTCCTGTTTCCGATCTACGGAATTGGGGTGGTGGTGGTCCTGCTGGAGAACTACCAGATCCTTCTCGAATTGGTTCTCTCCGAGAGCCAGAATCTCCGGCTGGCGACCTATGATTCCCTCACGGGCCTGCCCAACCGCGTCATGAAGCGCGCTCGTCTCGCGCAATTGCTGAGCAGCAACGTGGCAGAATCGCGGACCGACCGTCAGCCGTTCACGGTGTTCGGCCTCGACCTCGATGGCTTCAAGACGATCAATGACAGGCTTGGCCATTCGGCTGGCGATGCCGCTTTGGTTGCCGTGGCCGACCGGCTGCGCGACGCCGTTGGTGGCGAAGAGGTGATCTTCCGGGTCGGCGGCGACGAATTTGTAATGCTGATTCCCACGATCACACCTGCTGAAGCCGACGAAATTGCCAGCCGCATCATCACGAGCGTCTCGGAACCTTACGACATCGGCCTCGGAACTCCCCTCGATATCGGAATCAGCATCGGCAGCGCCAGTTTCCCGCAGGACGGGGATACCGCCGATGATCTGTTGAGTGCGGCCGACATCGCCATGTACGCTGCAAAGCGTCGTGGCAAAGGCATCCATGTCGCTTACGGCACCCGGTCAGTCGAGACCGTAGACCTTGTCCCCGAACCCGATGCCGACGCCAGAATGGCCCGCCGCGCCGAGCGGATGCCAGCCCCCGGCGATCATATCTGATCGACCGCGGTCACTGGCTGGCGACGGAACCGCGCCGGGCGGCGCCCAGCTGGCCGTGATCACCCGCGTCCAACGCTTGTAGGCACAACACTTGCCAATTCGCCAAAACCCCCTATAACCCCGGCATCCGCAGATCCTGGCCGGGAGCTGAACGGACGGCTGTACCATTTTCACCCTCGGGCGATTGTGATGCGGCAGAGCCAGTCGGCTCGTCGTCCCGTGCTTCCGCCTTCTGAGCAGTCGAGTCCTTTCCGAAGGGTTCGAAGGGCTTGCCGCCGGGTTTGCGCTCACACGAGAAAGGACAGTCATGCCTCTTTATGAGCATGTATTTTTGGCGCGTCAGGATGCCAGCGCCCAGCAGGTTGAAGAGCTCACCACCCAGATCACCGGCGTGATCGAAGGTCTCGGCGGCAAGGTCGCCAAGACCGAGTCGTGGGGTCTGCGCTCCCTCACCTACCGCATGAACAAGAACCGCAAAGCGCATTTCGTGCTGCTGAACATCGACGGCCCCGCCGCGGTGGTGGCCGAAGTCGAACGCCAGGAGCGGATCAACGAAGACGTCATCCGTTATCTGACGGTGCGCGTCGACGAGCACGAGGAAGGCCCCTCGGCGATGATGCGCAAGGCTGATCGCGACCGCGAGCGCGACGACCGTGGCCCCCGCGAGGGTGGCTTCCGCGGTGATCGCGAAGGCCGTGGCGACCGCGACGGTTTCCGTGGCGATCGTGGTCCGCGCCGTCCGCGTGAAGACGCCGACGCCCCCGCAGCAGCAGTCGAGGAGTAAGCATCATGGCTGAAGCAGGTGCACGCCGTCCGTTCTTCCGCCGCCGCAAGACCTGCCCGTTCACGGGAGCGAATGCGCCGAAGATCGATTACAAGGACTCCAAGCTACTGATGCGTTACGTCTCGGAGCGCGGCAAGATCGTGCCGAGCCGCATCACCGCCGTGTCCGCCAAGAAGCAGCGCGAGCTCGCGCGCGCCATCAAGCGCGCCCGTTTCCTCGGTCTGCTGCCCTACGTGATCCGCTAATCGAAGTCGCCCCGCGGCGTTCACGCCGCGGGGCTCTCCTCTTTTTCTCATAAGGCTTCCGGACCGTCCGGTCGCCGATGGTTGGGGCAAAGCGCCTCTAACCGCTCGAAGGGAGCGGGACAGCTGATGATGATCAACATTCTGATTGCGCTCGCCGCCGGCTGTGCTTCGGCGCTGATGTTCGTCTCGATCGTCTCGGGCGCGCTGATCTCATTACTTCTGTTCTATCTGGCTCCGTTGCCGCTGATGGTGGCTGCGCTCGGCTGGGGCGTGCTCGCCGCCGCGATCGGCGGGATTATGGCCGCTCTCGGTCTCGCTGCGCTGGTCAGCGTCCCCTACGCCATCGCCTTCGTCGTCACCATTGCCGTCCCTGCCTGCTGGCTCGGTCACCTTGCGCTGCTGGCCCGGCCGGCGGACGTGCCGCAAGGCGAGCCGGCTGATCTCGAGTGGTACCCGGTCGGCCGCCTGATCGTCTGGATGGCTGGGTTCGCCGCGACCTCGACGATGGCAGCCCTGTTCACGCTCGGCACCGACGGCGCAACGATTACCGATGGACTGCGCAGCGGATTGCAGCGCGCGCTCGGCCCCCGTAGCGTACCAGGAAGCGACGCGGCGCTGATCGATGCGCTGGTGGCGATCGCTCCGCCCGCTGCCGCGACCGTCGCGATGCTCACGGTGACGCTCAACCTCTGGCTGGCCGCCCGCATCACGTCCGCCTCCAACCGCCTGGGGCGGCCATGGCCGGACCTGCGGACCATCGAACTGCCGCCGATGATCCTTGCAGTCTTGTCTCTTGCGCTGGCGCTGAGCTTCGTTGGCGGCCTGACGTCGTTGCTCGGCAAAACGGCCAGTGCGGCGTTGTTCGTCGCCTATGGGCTGACCGGCGCCGCGACGCTGCACACCCTGACGCAGGCATCGCGCAACCGCCTGTTTCTGCTCAGTTCGGCCTATGCGCTGATGCTGATCTTCCTGTGGCCAGCCGTCGGCTTGATCGCCCTCGGACTGGCAGACGCCTTCTTGAATCTTCGACAGCGCTACTTCCAGCGCCGCTCGATGCCGCCTCCGCCCTCTCACTGAAACGACATTCGCAAACACACCACGAGGAGATATCGTTATGGAAGTTATTCTGCTGGAACGCGTCGCCAAGCTCGGCCAAATGGGTGAGCTGGTGCGGGTCAAGGACGGTTACGCGCGCAACTTCCTGCTGCCGCGCGGCAAGGCGCTGCGGGCCACCGCCGCCAACCGCGAGAAGTACGAGCACATGAAGGCCGACCTCGAGGCGCGCAACATCGCCGCGAAGGCCGAGGCCTCCAAGGTCGCCGAGAAGATCGACGGTCAGAACGTGGTGGTGATCCGCCAGGCGTCGGAAGGCGGCCAGTTGTTCGGTTCGGTGTCGGTGCGCGACATCATCGCCAGCTTCGACGGCCAGGGCGTCAAGATCGATCGCAGCCAGGTGCTGCTCGACGCGCCGATCAAGACCATCGGCAAGCACAGCATCCAGGTCGCGGTGCATCCGGAAGTCGAAGTCGAGGTGTCGGTCACCGTGGCGCGCAGCGCCGAGGAAGCCGAGCGGATCAACCGCGGTGAGGACATCTCCTCCCGCCGCGAGGACGAAGACGCCGCCGCCGAGGCGCTTGCCGCCGCCGGCGAATTCTTCGATCCGGACGCGCAGTTCGGCGAAGAGCAGCCGGCCGAGCAGTAAGCAGCGTTCGCAATCTCGCAATGCCGAGGCCCGGCCTGAGCAATCAGGCCGGGCCTTTTGCCGTCCGGCCCAGCATTCACGGCCCTTCAGACCGGGGCGCTGGAATGAACAGCCCGAAATACAAAAAAGGGCCGCGTCGAAGCGGCCCTTTTCAGCATCAAATGGTCCCGAATTATTTCGACGCAGGCGCGTCGGCGGAGCCGGAAGGCTGCGGCGCCGGAGATGGCGCCACCTCGGTCGACGACGGAGTTTCCGACGACCGATTGTTGGGCGGACCGGCTGGCGACGGCGCAGGCTGAGGCGCCGCGGCCGGTGCAGCTGCGGCAGGCGACTTGGCCTCGGCAGGCGCCGCGGGCTTGGCCGGCTCGGGCTCGGCCGCTTTCGGCGCCGGGGTCACGGCGGGCACCGGATCGGTGCGCGCGGGAGTTTCGGCCGCGGGAGCAGCGGCGGGCTTGTCAGCGCCATGCTTGGGTGCAGCGCCCGTCTCCGCCTTGCTGGGCTCGGCCACAGGCGTCTCCGGCTTGGCGGCTTCTGGCTGAGCCGGCTTCTGGTGATGACGCTTCTTGTCGGTGCGCTTCTTGGCCGGCTTGGCTTCCGGCTCGGGAGCAACAGCCGGCTCGGCTTCTGCGCCTGGAGCCGGAGCAGCGGTCTCGGCGGGCTTCTCCGCCTCGACCGGCGCGGCGCGGCGCTTGGACTTACGGCCCCGCTGGACCTTCGGTTCTTCAGCCTGCGGTGCGGGCGCGGCCTCCTCCGGAGCAACGACTTCTTGAGCGCCGCGGCGCTTGCGTCGCTGCCTCGGCTCGGACGGAGAATCCTGCCTGCCGCGAGCATCCGCGCCGCCGTTCGAGACCACGTAGCCGGCCAACATGGCGGCCATGTCACTGCTGGTGGTGTAGTGCTGCCTCAGAAAAGAGGCGACCGCGTTCGGTGGGACGGTGCGCAGCAGACCCCGCGGACTTTTGTGACAGACCGCGCAGGTGCTGGAGAAGATCTCCGCCGAGCTCTTGCCCGCTTCTAGATTCTGGGCTCGGGCGGGCTGTGCGACGGCCGCGCCGAGCACGAGCAATACCGCTACCGAACTGAGCAATCGGCTTACCATTTAGCCCTCCGATGCAAAAAATCACCGCAGCCGCGGCGGTGACCTTTTAGCGAATTGTGAGATGATTGGAAGCGGAGAGATGGAACATTACCGTGCTTGAAATGAGGCACCTGATCGGCCCCATCGTCATAACGCGGATGTTACCTGTGAATGCTTCGGCCGTGGTCGGGTGACAGCGATACGAACAGAACCGCACGGCCGGCGTTGAAGCAATCGAGGCGCCGCGTCGCTGACGGCGTCCGGTTTTGAGGCAGGTCGATGGACGGAGTATTTCGTCTGCTGCTGAACCGCTTCATCCGACGCGGCAACATCATCTTTACAACCTCGGACGGCACAACCTTCACCTGCGGCGACGGCACCGGCAAGCCTGTGCACGCGCGACTGACATCGCGCATCGCACAACGTCGCCTGCTGGTCGATCCCGAGCTCGCGCTCGGCGAGATCTATATGGACGGCGGCCTGGTGATGCAGCAGGGCTCGATCGCCGACCTGCTGGCGGTCGTCATGGACCAGCCCGACTGGACACCGCGCTGGACCAAACTCCACGGCCTCGTGCGCTACTGGATCCGGACCCTGCACCAGTTCAATCCGCGCAGCCGGTCGCGCAACAACGTCGCCCATCATTACGATCTCGACGGCCGGCTCTACGCGCTGTTTCTGGATTCCGACAAGCAATATAGCTGCGGATACTTCGAAGCGCCCGATGCCAGTCTCGACGACGCCCAGCTCGCCAAGAAGCGTCATGTCGCCGCTAAGCTGCAGACCGCGCCTGGACAGCGGGTGCTTGATATCGGTTCAGGCTGGGGCGGCTTGGGATTGTATCTGGCCGAAACCTGCGGCGCGGATGTCACCGGCGTGACGCTGTCGCAGGAGCAGCTTCAGGTCTCCAACGGCCGCGCCGCCGAACGCGGCCTCGCCAACCGAGCCCGCTTCCTGCTGCAGGACTATCGCGATGTCCCCGGCCCGTTCGACCGCATCGTCTCGGTCGGCATGTTCGAGCACGTCGGTGTCGCCCATTACGACACCTACTTCCGGCGCTGCGCCGCATTGCTCGACGAGGGCGGCGTGATGCTGCTGCATTCGATCGGCCGCTCCGAAGGGCCGGGCTTCACCAATCCGTGGATCGCCAAATACATCTTCCCGGGCGGCTATCTGCCGGCGCTCTCGGAAGTGCTGCCGGCGATCGAACGCGCCGGGCTGCTGGTCTGTGACATCGAAATCCTTCGGCTGCATTATGCCGAGACGCTGAAAGCGTGGCGCGAGCGCTTCCTGGCGCATCGTGAGGAAGCCGAACGGCTCTACGACGCCCGTTTCGTCAGAATGTGGGAGTTCTATCTGGCGGCGTCGGAGATGTCCTTCCGGAAGCAGAACACCATGGTGTTTCAGATTCAGATCACCCGCCGCCAGGGTGTGGTGCCGATCACCCGCAACTACATTGCTGCCGAAGAACGACGATTGCGTGGGATCGAAAGCAGCCACCGACCGCGGCTGCAACTCGCCGGCGAGTGACGTCCCTGATGAACGTCCCTGGTGGTGGCCGAAGAAATTCTCAGCTCACCAAACGGACCGGAAGCTCCTGCTTCGCCTCCGGCGGCAAAGGCCGCGCCAAATGTGCTTTGGCGGCACGCAGCAGTTCGCGATCGCACGGTCGATGCTCGGCCTCTTCCATTTCGGCCCGTTCGAAGGACTCGATCAGCGAGGTCAGCCAATCACGGTCGGAGTCGTCGTGGCAATAATGCTGCGCCATCGTCTGTGTCCATCATCCGAGGACGCCCGCGAGCCGCTGCGGAGTGCCTCGACGCTCTTGCCCTGTTTCGCGTCCCCTTGTTCGAGTGCATCCCGTCAGGGCGCCTCGGTGATCGCGTCTTTCGAACCATCCTCGCCGAAAATTCTTACGAATCCCCGACTGGAGCGGATCGATCTGTCTCGACCGTCCATTTTGAACAGTCGCCCCACGGCGCCGCCAGGTTCAATTCGGCCGCAACGCCGCCGGAACACGTCAAGCACGGGTGACGGCGGCTCGAGCGGTCATCCACATTCTTGTCGTGGTTGGGCATAACGCGCGATTGCCGCTTTCGCTCCCGACGAAATCGGCGCTTTAGTCGCGCCCCGCATCCGACAAAATCGATCCGATATTCGAGAGCTATGGCCGCATCTGATTCGAACGTTCTCAAGCTCGCTCCGGAACCGGGCGCGCCGGCCTACCGGACCGCACCGCACAACATCGAGGCCGAACAGGCCCTGCTGGGCGCGATCCTGGTCAACAACGATGCGTTCTACCGGGTTTCGGACTTCCTCGAATCGAAGCACTTCTTCGAGCCGATCCATCAGACGATTTTCGAAACCGCGGCCAGCATCATCCGGGCCGGCAAGATCGCGACGCCGGTCACGCTGAAGACGTTTCTCGCTGCCGATCTCGATCTCGGCGGCCTGACGGTCGCGCAATACCTGGCCCGCCTCGCCGCCGAAGCCACCACCATCATCAACGCGCAGGACTATGGGCGGACCATCTACGAGCTGTCGCTGCGCCGCGACCTGATCGGCATCGGCACCGACATGGTCAACGTCGCCTACGACGCTCCGGTCGACTTCGCGCCGAAGAACCAGATCGAAGACGCCGAGCGAAGGCTGTACGAACTGGCAGAATCCGGCCGCTACGAAGGCGGCTTCCAGAAGTTCTCCCAGGCCCTGACAACCGCCGTCGACATGGCGGCGAAAGCGTTCCAGCGCGACGGCAAGCTGTCGGGCATCTCCACCGGACTGCGTGACCTCGATACCCGGATGGGCGGCCTGCAGCACTCCGACTTGATCGTGCTCGCCGGACGTCCCGGCATGGGCAAGACGGCGCTCGCCACCAACGTCGCCTACAACGTCGCCAAGGCCTATCGCGGCGAGGTGCAGCCGGATGGTTCGACCAAAACCGTCAATGGTGGCATCGTCGGCTTCTTTTCGTGCGAAATGTCGGCCGAACAGCTCGCCACCCGTATTCTCGCCGAGCAGGCCGAGATCGCGTCGAGCAAGATCCGCCGCGGCGGCATTTCCGACGCCGACTTCGACAAGATCCGCGACGTCTCGATCGAGCTGCAGTCTCTGCCGCTCTACGTCGACGAAACCGGCGGCCTGTCGATCGCGCAGCTTACCGCCCGCGCCCGACGCCTGAAGCGGCAGAAGGGCCTCGACATGCTGGTGGTCGACTACATCCAACTGCTCCAGGGCTCGAGCAAGAAGGGCGACAACCGCGTCCAGGAAGTCACCGAGATCACCACCAGCCTGAAAGCGCTGGCGAAGGAATTGAACATTCCGGTCATCGCGCTGTCGCAGCTCTCGCGTCAGGTCGAATCCCGCGACGACAAGCGGCCGCAGCTCGCAGACTTGCGTGAATCCGGATCGATCGAGCAGGACGCCGACGTCGTGATGTTCGTGTTCCGTGAAGAATACTATCTCCAGAACAAGGAGCCGCGGCCCGGCACGCCCGAACACGAGAAGTGGGCGACCGATATGGAGCTGGTCCACGGCAAGGCCGAAGTCATCATCGCCAAGCAGCGTCACGGCCCGACCGGCACCGTCGATCTGCAGTTCGAGGGCCAGTTCACCCGCTTCAGCGACCTCACCGACGACAGTCATCTGCCCGAGCGGATTTGACGCCGAAGCGGATCTGGGCCGCGCCGGCTGCCGTTGAACGGGCCGCAGGCAACGCATTAAGGTGCGCCATGAATATCCTTCCCGATCCGAACGCGACCGCCGCCGGCCTGCCGGCGCCGGAGGCGGCTGTTAGCGCCGAACTCGCAGCAACCAACCCGGCGACGTCCGGCATTCTCACCGTCGATCTCGACGCACTCGTCGCCAATTGGCGCAAGCTGGAGAAGACGGCTGTGCCGTCCGAATGCGCCGGCGTGGTCAAGGGCAACGCTTATGGCTGCGGTGCCGGTCCGGTCACCAAAGCACTGCTCGCCGCTGGCTGCAGGACCTTCTTCGTCGCCACGCTGGGCGAAGCGCGCGCGGTGCGCGACGTCGCTCCCGATGCGACCCTCTATGTGCTCGACGGATTCTTTCCGAACTCCGGCGATGAGTTCGCCAAGCTGAACTGCCGCCCGGTGATCGGGGATCTATACGAGCTCGCCGAGTGGGACTCATTCTGCCGCACCAGCGGGTGGCGCGGCGGTGCTGCGCTCCACATCGACACCGGCATGAGCCGCCTCGGGCTGACGATCGCGGAGGCGCAGAGCATCGTGCCGCGGATCGTCGCCGGCAACCACGGCATCACGCTGGTGATGAGCCACCTCGCCTGCGCCGATCTGGTCAATCATCCGCTGAACGCCAATCAGGTGTCCGCATTTCGCGAAATCGCCGGCGAGTTCGCCGGCGTGCCGGCGTCGTTGTCGGCTTCGTCGGGCATCTTCCGGGGACCGCAATTCGCGTTCGATCTGGTGCGGCCCGGCGCAGCGCTTTACGGCATCAATCCGACGCCGGAAGCCGACAATCCGATGCAGCCGGTGGTCGACCTGAAGGTGCGCATCGTTCAGGTTCGCACCGTCGAACGCGGCGACACTGTCGGCTACGGAGCGACCTGGAGCGCTCGGCGCCCGACCAGGATCGCGGTGCTGTCGGCCGGCTACGCCGACGGTTACTTCCGCGCCGCCGGCTCCAGCGACGGCACCCGCGGCGCCGAGGTGATCATCGCCGGCGAACGCTGCCCGATCGCCGGCCGTATCTCGATGGATCTGATCGCGGTCGACGTCACCGACCTGCCCGCCAATGCGGCGCGCCGCGGCCAGATGGCGACGCTGATCGGCGAAGGCATCACCGTGGACGAACTCGGCCATCACTTCGGCACGATCGGCTACGAGGTGCTGACCAGCCTCGGCCGGCGCTATTCCCGGATCTACAAAGGCGGCGACGCCAAGCCGGCGACTGAGCCGGTCGCATCGGTCGAACCGGCAGTTCCGGCGAGCTGAGAGCACGTCACCCGCCGACGTCATTGCGAGCGAAGCGAAGCAATCCAAGCGCCGAACACTCAGTTCATGGATTGCTTCGTCGCGGCGCTCCTCGCAATGACGTGGAGATGACCCGCGGAAATCATGAGCGCGCGCGTGCAGGTGCGGCTCAATCCTCGTGCACCAAAAACAGAAATCCGGTGATCGCCGCCATGAAGGCGAACGATCCGGCGACGCCGACTACGAAGATGATCCGCACCAGGGTCGGCGCCTCGCTGGTCGCGATCACGCCCGACAGGCCGAAGTAATTGTTGTACAGCACGATCGCTGCGAACAGCGCTCCGAACGCCGCACCCATCCCGAAATGGCCGGCGACCTGCCGCCATTTCCGCCGCTCGTAGTCCCGCTTGTCCCGATCGTTACGCATCATCGGACTATTCTAAAACGCTTTCGAGCGAGCCGCCTACGGTCGCGCGCGAGCCGAACCGCCGTCAGTGCCGGGAGAACATATCCCGCAGCCGGCACAGCGTCGTGGTGATGTCAAAGCGCTGGTCCGGCAGCGTCTCGCCCTTGATGATCAGATCGATCGCGGTCGCCGGGTCGGTCTCGCCGGTGAGCAGCACATCGGCGCCGCGCTTCTTCATGTGACGAACGTAGCCGTCGCCGGCGCTGCCGGCGACGATCAGCTCGACGCCGTCGAGCGGATGCGGGCCGTCGTCCTTGAAATAATGCGGCAGCTGTTCCTTGGCCAGTTCGACACGCGACGGCGGCGGCAGCGGCCGGCCGTCGCGATGCGCCGAAAGATCGTACACCATCCAGCGCGACGCCTGCCCGGCATGGCCGCTGATCGTGGCCCAGTCCTGGGTCGGAATGGCGATCTTCATGTCCGGTCTGTCCCAATCGCGCTCCGGGCGGGCGCCCGAGTTCACTCCCATTCTCGACCAAACGTCGGCGGCTGTCTGCTGGACCGTTGACGAATAGAACAAACTATGAACATCAATAACATATCTCCCCCGGTCCAGCCGAGCACGCGATGGCCAAAGCCTCCTCTTCCTTCGTCTGTCAGAACTGCGGCGCGGCGTTCAATCGCTGGCAGGGCAAATGCGAGGCGTGCGGCGAGTGGAATACGCTGGTCGAGGAAGCCGGCGACAACGCAGTGCCAGTGTCGATCCGCGCCAAGCGGCGCGGCCGGACGTTCCGGCTGGAATCGCTGGCAGGCAAGAGTAACGACGCCCCTCGCCTGCCCTCCGGCATGGCCGAACTCGACCGCGTCACCGGCGGCGGTTTCGTGCGCGGCTCGGTGCTGCTGGTCGGCGGCGATCCCGGTATCGGCAAGTCGACGCTGCTGACCCAGGCGACCAGCCTGATGGCCAAGGCCGGACACCGCACCGTGTACATCTCCGGCGAAGAAGCGATCGCGCAGGTGCGGCTGCGCGCCGAACGACTCGGCCTCGCCTCCGCGCCGGTCGAACTCGCCGCCGAGACTTCGGTCGAAGACATCGTCGCAACCCTCTCGGAGGGCACGACGCCGAAACTGATCGTGATCGACTCGATTCAGACGATGTGGACCGACACCGTCGAGTCCGCGCCCGGTACGGTGACGCAGGTGCGCGCCTCGGCGCAGGCGCTGATCCGCTTCGCCAAGAAAACCGGTGCGGCGATCATCCTGGTCGGCCACGTCACCAAGGACGGCCAGATCGCCGGCCCACGCGTCGTCGAGCATATGGTCGACGCGGTGCTGTCGTTCGAAGGCGAAGGCTCGCAGCAGTTCCGCATCCTGCGCTCGGTGAAGAACCGCTTCGGCCCGACCGACGAGATCGGCGTGTTCGAAATGACCGGCTTGGGCCTGCGGGAAGTCAGCAACCCGTCGGAGCTGTTTCTGTCCGAGCGCGACCTCGGCTCGCCGGGCACGGCGGTGTTTGCCGGCATCGAAGGCACCCGCCCGGTGCTGGTCGAGTTGCAGGCACTGGTGGCGCCGTCGACGCTCGGTACCCCGCGCCGCGCAGTTGTGGGGTGGGATTCAGCGCGGCTGTCGATGGTGCTCGCGGTGCTGGAGGCGCATTGCGGCGTCAAGCTGTCTGGCTACGACGTCTACTTCAACGTTGCCGGCGGCCTGCGCATCAACGAACCCGCCGCCGACCTCGCCGCAGCCGCCGCGCTGGTGTCGTCGCTGGCGAACGCGCCGCTGCCGACCGATGCGGTGTATTTCGGCGAGATCTCACTGTCGGGCGCAGTGCGGCCGGTGGCGCAGACCCCGGCACGGCTGAAGGAAGCCGCCAAGCTCGGCTTTGCCCGCGCCGTTCTGCCCGAACAAACCCGGGGCGATTCCCCGGCCGATGCCGGTCTGGCGCTGCAGTCCGTCGGCGGCCTCTCCAGTCTGGTTGCTGACATCGCGGCGCGCGGCACGCGGCGCGGTGACGACGACGGTTCGCCGCGGACGAAAGCTGCCTCAAATGCCACACCGGCGCGATTCCGGCGCCAGGAGGGATGAAGCGGCGTGACGTTTGCAAGACGCGCCGCTATACAACGCGCGCGCAAGCTGAACGTATCCGGCCACCAAGCCTTAACCCAGCGGAACATTGCTGTGACGAGGCGGACCGGAACAGTTTTCTGACCTTGCGCCGCGTGCCATACCACCGTCACCTGTGCCGATACCGTGCACGCCGATTCGCCGTTGTGCTGACCGAGCGGACCTGACCTGCCGATGCCGATTACCATCCTCGATCTCGTTGTTCTCGCGGTGATGTTGGTGTCGGGCCTATTGGCGATGGTGCGCGGCTTCATGCGCGAAGTGCTGTCGATCGCGGCCTGGGGCGCCGCCGCCCTGGTGACGCTGTACGCGTTCCAGAAGCTGATGCCGATGGCGCGGACCTATTTCTCGTCCGAGACGGTCGCCGCCGTGGTGGTGATCGCCGGCGTGTTCCTCGGCACCCTGATCATCGTGTCGATCATCACGGTGCGGATCTCGGACATGATCCTGGATTCGCGCATCGGCGCGCTCGACCGCACCCTCGGCTTCCTGTTCGGTCTGGCCCGCGGCCTTTTGATCGTGGTGGTGGCGTATCTGTTCTTCAACTGGCTGGTGCCGGACAAGCAGCGCCCCGAATGGGTCACCAACGCCAAGTCGCGCACCGTTCTGCAGGGAACCGGCGATTGGCTGATGACGCTCTTGCCGGACGACCCTGAAAATACCATCTTGAAGCGGTTCAAGAAGAACAAGCCGGAGGACGAGCAGCAGCAGACCGACGATTCGGCTGCTCCCGGCACCAGTGACGGCTACAGCAAACCCGCCCGTGACGGCCTGAAAAAGCTGATAGAGGGCAAACCGGCCACGCGTTGAGCGTGTCCCACATGAAAGGGGCGATGGACGCGATGCCCAGCTCTTCCGACGACGCCGCAACGCCCTCTTCGGACGCTCGCGACCAACATATCCTCGACGAGACCGTTTTCGATACCGACGGTGACACGCTGCGCGAAGAGTGCGGCGTGTTCGGCATTTTCGGGCACCCCGATGCCGCCGCGATCACCGCGCTCGGCCTGCACGCGCTGCAGCACCGCGGTCAGGAAGCCGCCGGCATCGTGTCGTTCGACAACGGCCGGTTTCATTCCGAGCGTCGCCTCGGCCTGGTCGGTGACACCTTCTCCCGCGCCGACGTGATCGCGCGGCTGCCGGGCAATTCGGCGATCGGCCACGTTCGCTATTCGACGACCGGCGAGACCATCCTGCGCAACGTCCAGCCGCTGTTCGCCGAGCTCAACGCTGGCGGCTTCGCGGTCGGCCACAACGGCAATCTCACCAACGGCCTCACCCTGCGCCGTGAGCTGATCCGCAGCGGCGCGATCATGCAGTCGACCACCGATACCGAGGTGATCCTGCATCTGGTCGCGCACTCCAAGAAGACCCGCTTCATCGAGCGCTTCATCGAGTCGCTGCGCGCGCTGGAAGGCGCCTATTCGCTGGTGTCGCTGACCAACAAGAAGCTGGTCGGCGCCCGCGATCCGCTCGGCATCCGCCCGCTGGTGCTCGGCGAACTCGACGGCTGCCCGATCCTGGCGTCGGAGACCTGTGCGCTCGACATCATCGGCGCGCATTACGTCCGCGACGTCGAGCCCGGCGAAGTCGTTGTGTTCGATCGTCACGGCGTGACCAGCCACAAGCCGTTCCCGCCGCAGCCGCCCCGCCCCTGCATCTTCGAGTACATCTATTTCGCCCGGCCGGATTCGATGGTCGGTGGCCGTTCGGTGTACGATGTCCGCAAGGCGTTCGGCGCCCAGCTCGCGCTCGAGAGCCACGTCGAATCCGACGTGGTGGTGCCAGTGCCGGATTCCGGCGTGCCGGCAGCGATCGGCTATTCGCGGCAGTCCGGCGTGCCGTTCGAGCTCGGCATCATCCGCAACCACTATGTCGGCCGCACCTTCATCCAGCCGACCCAGAGCGTGCGCGAACTCGGCGTGCGGATGAAGCATTCGGCCAACCGCGCCGCGATCGAAGGCAAGCGGATCGTGCTGATCGACGACTCTCTCGTCCGCGGCACCACGTCGAAGAAGATCGTGAAGATGATGCGCGATGCCGGCGCCCGCGAGGTGCACTTCCGCATCGCCTCGCCGCCGATCACCCACCCGGACTACTACGGCATCGACACCCCGGATCGCGCCGGCCTGCTGGCCGCAACGCATTCGCTCGAAGAGATGCGCGACCTGATCGGCGCCGACACCCTGGCGTTCCTGTCGGTCGACGGCATCTATCGCGCGATGGGTGAACCGGGCCGCGATCCGGCGTTGCCGAAGTTCACTGACCACTGCTTTACCGGCGACTACCCGACCGGCCTCACCGACCACAATCAGACTGAGTCGGCGCCGCGGCAGCTCTCATTGCTCGCCGAAGCAAGCTGACCCGGCGATCGGTTTCACACCGTCATCGACTCTGTCGATGACGGTGCCTTCGATACCTCTTTTAGAGGATGGATACTCGGGTCCGGTCCGCGTATGACAGTACGCGATATATCTTATGCCGGACCTGTCATGACCCAACCTCTCGCTTCCCGCATTGCTCTCGTCACCGGCGCCTCGCGCGGCATCGGCTACGCCACCGCCAAGGCGCTCGCCAAGGCCGGCGCGCACGTCATCGCCGTTGCCCGCACCCAGGGCGGCCTCGAGGAGCTCGACGACGAGGTGCGCAAGGACGGCGGTCATCCGCTGACGCTGGTCCCGCTTGATCTCACCGACTATCAGGCGATCGGCCGCCTCGGCGGCACGATCTACGAACGCCATGGCAAGCTCGACGTTCTGGTCGGCAACGCCGGCATCGGCGGCCCGTCGTCGCCGCTCGGCCATATCGAGCTGAAGCCGTGGCTCGATGTCATCGGCATCAACCTGAATGTGAACTTCCAACTCGTTCGCTGCATGGAGCCGCTGCTGCGCGCCTCCGATGCCGGCCGTGCCGTGTTCCTGACCTCGCTCGCCGGCGGCAAGGCACCGGGCTATCGCGGTCCCTATGCGGCATCGAAGGCCGCCCTGGAAACGCTGGTTCAGGTTTGGGCCAAGGAAGTCGTGAATACGACGGCTATCCGCATCAACCTGTTCGATCCCGGTCCGACCCGCACCAAGCTGCGCGCCAGCGTGATGCCGGGAGAAGACCCGGAAACTCTGCCGACGCCGGATCAGGCAGCGGAACTGTTGCTGCCGCTGTGCCTGCCCTCCTTTACCGAAACCGGCAAGCTGTTCGACGGCCCGTCTCGCACCCTGAAAGACCCCCAGGCCGATTGACTTCGGCCCGGCAGCGCGATTGACTGACTGCAAGCGGGGAAACATCCGCGGTCAATCAGCTATCCATACAAAGGGGGAAGTGATGAGAGGAGTGTTCTCGCACGCCATCGCTGCTGCGTTGGTGAGTGCGGCGTTGATCCTGCCGGCGTCGGCCCAGTCCGGCGACAAGACCGCCAAGATCGGCGTACTTAACGACATGTCGAGCCTGTACGCCGACATCGGCGGCCCGAACTCAGTGGTCGCCGCGAAGATGGCGATCGCCGATTCCGGGCTCGAAGCGAAGGGCTGGAAGATCGAACTGGTCTCCGGCGATCACCAGAACAAACCGGACGTCGGCGTCAACCTGGCGCGGCAGTGGATCGACGTCGACAAGGTCGACCTGATCACCGACACGCCGAATTCGGGCGTCGCGCTCGCGATCAGCAATCTGGTCAAAGAGAAGAACAGCATCCTGATGAACTCGGGCGGCGCCAGCGCCGACCTGACCGGCAAGGCGTGCAACGCCAACACCATCTCGATGACCTACGACACTTATATGCTGGCGCACGGCACGGGTCAGGCGCTGACCAAGGCCGGCGGTGATACCTGGTTCTTCCTCACCGCCGACTACGCGTTCGGCGCCGCGCTCGAGCGCGACACCACCGCGGTCGTCAAGGCCAATGGCGGCAAGGTGGTCGGCAGCGTCAAGCATCCGCTGAACACCCCGGACTTCTCGTCGTTCCTGCTGCAAGCGCAGGCGTCGAAGGCCAAGGTGATCGGCCTCGCCAATGCCGGCGGCGACACCACCAACTCGATCAAGCAGGCCGCGGAGTTCGGAATCACCGCGGGCGGTCAAAAGCTCGCCGCGCTGCTGCTGTTCATCAACGACGTGCACTCGCTCGGGCTGAAGACGGCGCAAGGCCTGACCTTCACCGAGTCCTACTATTGGGACCTCAACGACAACACCCGTGCGTTCGCGGACCGCTTCCAGAAGCAGGCCAAGAACAACGCCAAACCGTCGATGACCCAGGCCGGCGTGTATGCCGCGGTGCTGCACTATCTGAAGACGCTGGAAGCGATGGGCGGCAATCCGCATGACGGCGCCAAGGTCGTCGCCAAGATGAAAGAAATCCCGGCGGACGATCTGCCGTTCGGCAAATCGGTGATCCGCGCCGACGGCCGCCGCATGGTGCCGGCGTTCCTGTTCGAAGTGAAATCGCCGGCCGAGTCCAAGGGCCCGTGGGACTACTACAAGAAAGTCGCCGACATCTCCGCCGAAGACGCTGCGCGTCCGCTGGCGGACAGCGAGTGCCCGCTGGTGAAGAAATAGCTGCGTGCACCCGACCGCCCGATGATCCGCGATGGCCGGGGCAATCCCCCGGCCATCGTGTTTCTGGAGCGGCTCGTGCAGCGCCTGGGATCAGGCCACCTGCCGCGATCCGCTCAACGGCATCATCATCTCGCGCAACGCCTCCCCTCCGGTTTCGACAAATCCCAACCGAAGATAAAGCCTTCTGGCCCGATCGTTGGACGGCTGAACCGACAACGTCAGCCGCCGCAGCCCCATCTTTCCCGCAGCGCGCACCAGGCCGCCGATCACCTCGCGGCCAATGCCACGCCCCTGAGCGGATGGTAGCAGCGCAATATCGACGAGCCGGAGCCCATCATAAGTTCGCGACCGTTCTGGCGACCTCCCGGACGGAGCGTCTCGATCTTGCGGCCCAGCGTCGGTGGCCTCGAGCACGGTCACAACGCGGCCGACCGCGGCGCCTCGCTCCGTAACCACGAAATACTCTGCTTCGGGAAAACTTTGCCGGTAACCGGTCCGCTGCGCCTCAAACTGCTGATCCAGCAGGACGGCGAGCAATCGACCTTGCACCCCCATCTGCACGAATTGCTCACGCAACACCGCGTCGGAAAGGCGACGGCAGAACGCATCGTCAGCGGCCACCTGCGGGGCGATCCTCAGCCCCTGCGCATCGAGCCGGAAATATGCAGCGATGCCACTCACAGAGGCTTCCGCCCTCTTCGATCGCCCACCCGATTGACGCGCATCATTGACGTCTCCCCAGATCGCTACAATGCACTAATCATTCGACGTTCGATGAAACCGCAGAACCTGCGAAACACGAATGCACTTGTATGACCTGTGATTTGCAAGCCACCGACATCACTTTGAACGCGACCGAGGCAACAGATGTATCTGATGAAGCCGGAAGATTTCGAACCTTGGATTGGGCGCGCCGTTCGCGTCGCGACCATCCCCGAGCCAGTGGAACTCACGCTGGTCAGGCTGCAGCGCAAGCCGGTATTCGTCGGCGCCGAGCGTGAGCCATTCAGCCTGTTCTTCGAGTCCCCGGATGATGTGTACCTACTCGATGGCGCCTATGAATTCGATTGCGGCCGGGGCGGCCCCTACACGATCCTGATCTCTCAGTTGCAACCAAATAACGGCCGCCGCCATTATCAGGCTGTTTTCAGCTGAGCAGCCACGCCTCCGCGGCGGCGGGCTCGCGTCACCTTGCGACGCGAGCCCGCTCATGGGGCGTCTCACCCGCGCGTGGGATAAATTCCCGACAAGCAGATATTGCTGCGCAGTGCGAGGTAGGGCGGCAGAATGTCAAACGGCACATTACCACCGGTATTCCCGATCTGCACAGTACCGCCGGTAATCCCACCGCCGCCGCTCACCCCGCCAAGATTGACAGGCGTGCCCGCGGTCCCCGCCGGCGCGTAGATTTTCGGCTGAGAGGCGCCGCCAGGAGCCGTGTTGGCCAGTTGCGATCCGGCGGCCGGCGTGCCCGTCAGCGAACCGGCAGCCACGCCGCTCAAGGCCTGGACGGTCGTCGGCGTACCGCCACCGCCGCCGCTCGGTATGAACGTTGCCGTGTGCGAATGCGCCGGTAGATTGGCGTTCGTGAGCGAGACCCGTTCCACCCCGGCTTGCTCACCCCAGGTATAGTTACTGAGACCTGGCCCCTGCCCCGCGCCAATGATCACACGCGACTGCAGGTTCGGGAGTTGAAAAGTCGTCCGCCCGTCACCACCGAAAGTTCCGCCGATCAACGCGAACAAGGCCTGGTTTTGATTGACGTTAAACATCTGCCCGGCCGCCACGGCCCAATCGACCGGCGCGAAATTGAAACTGACCTGCATGATTTGACCGATATACGCTTCAGCCATCTGCTCTATCCTCGCCACATCAATGATCGGGTGCGAAAAAGCGAACACCCGCATCTGGTTTATCCAAAGAGATAACGGCTCTGACGCAATGCGGTGCGCCGCAAATTCGACGACCCACCAACACACTCTTCACTCAACAATTACTCACAAGAATGTTTCAAACGGCATTCCGACACCGCTGACGACAATTCATCAATTGATGAATGCGGAACACGCGCTACTAACTGTTACATTCTTGCATCGACGACCGCAATTTATCTAGCTGATTATTTGTTCTTCTTGATACCACCGCCACCGAATGAGAACGTCCGAGTCGTTTTAAGGTCGGGCCTCGTCTGCGGTTGGACCGCTGTTATTTTCAGAGGCTCCGATAAGTTCCGAAAGCGGCCAAAAATATGCATTTCGCCCAGCGCTTAGCATCGCTCTGTCTCTCTGCTTCGCAATTGCGATTGTTGGCTAAGATTCAACCGGTAAGTACACACCTCGGTAGAGCAAAGCATGATCGGCGCCGCACTGGCGACAGCGCTCCCGCAACAACCGCCGCCACCACAATACCGTTCATCCGGCGAAGGAGCCGCCACCTAGCTGTCGCGGCATTTGCCTGCATCGTTGCGGCATCGACACCGACGCTGAGTTGGGCGGCATCGGCAGGCTGCGACGCGGTCAATGGCGGCGCGCTGAACTACAGCGTCACGTTCTCGTCGCCTGATAGTCCCGACGATGGAAATGGGTTCAAAAATACCTTCGTCACAGGCTTCGCCGCGGGCGACATCATCAACTATTCTGTCACGATTAATCCGACTGCCGGCGCCATCCAGGCGGGTTTCGTTGCCGACTTCAGCTTCGGAATTCCGACCGGCTTCAACAACAACACGGGCGGAGGATTCACGTCGACGGTCACAAATCAACACTATCAATTGACCTCGACCGACGTCAGCAACATCGACTCGACTTCGGGCCTCTACGCCGAGGCTTACAACGGGAATTTCCAGGGCTTTACCGGCAGCGTTTCGCTTTCGGCGACCTGCACTCCGGCAGGCACGCCGAGCGTCACTTCCGTGGCGCCGACCTCGGGTCCGCTCGGCGGCGGCACGTCGGTGACTATCACCGGCACGAACTTTACCGGTGCCACGTCGGTGAGCTTCGGCGGAACGTCCGTGCCGAGCAGCAGCTTTAGCAGCAGCTCGGCGACACAGATCGTCGTGCCGTCACCCGCAGGCAGCGCCGGAACCGTGCACGTCACCGTCACGAACGCGATCGGCACGTCTCCGACCAGTTCCAGTGACCAATTCACCTATGTGGCAGCGCCGACGATCAGTTCGATCTCGCCGAATTCAGGCCCGGCTGCTGGCGGAACCTCGGTCACGATCACGGGCACCAACCTGAGCGGCGTCACCAGTGTCACGGTCGGCGGCGCAGCCGCAACGCTCGGCACCAATACGTCGACCTCGATCGTGATCACGACTCCGGCGGGCACCGCCGGCGCCCGCGATGTCGTGGTGACGACGGCTGGCGGTTCGGCGACCTCCGTCGGCGGCTTCACCTATCTGCCGTCCCCGACGATCAGCACAATTACGCCGAACTCGGGCCCGGCCACCGGCGGCACCTCCGTGACCATCACCGGCACCAACCTGTCGGGTGTCACGTCGGTGACCGTTGGCGGCGCCGCCGCGACACTCGGCACCAATACCTCAACCTCGATCGTGATCACCACGCCGGCCGGAACAGCCGGCGCCCGCGACGTGGTCGTGACCACCTCGGGTGGCTCGGCGACATCGACCGGCGGATTCACCTACGTTGCAGCCCCTACCATCAGTTCGATCTCGCCAAACTCGGGCTCGACCGGCGGTGGTACGTCGGTAACCATCACAGGTACCAACCTGTCCGGCGTCACCTCGGTCACGGTCGGCGGTGCGTCGGCGACGCTCGGCACCAACACCTCCACCTCGATCGCCATCACGACACCAGCCGGCAGTGCCGGCGCGCAGGACGTCGTGGTGACGACAGCCGGTGGCTCGGCGACATCGACCGGCGGATTCACCTACACCTTGTCGCCCTCGATCAGCACGATCACACCGAATTCCGGCCCGACCGCGGGAGGAACCTCAGTGACCATCACCGGCACCAATCTGTCCGGCGTCACAAGCGTGACAGTTGGCGGCGCCTCTGCGACCCTGGGCACCAACACCTCAACCTCGATCGCGATTACCACGCCCGCCGGAACAGCCGGTGCCCGCGACGTGGTCGTGACCACCGCAGGCGGCTCTGCGACATCAACCGGCGGCTTCACCTACGCAGCGCCACCGACCATCAGCACGATCTCGCCGAGTTCCGGATCCACTGGAGGCGGCACATCGGTCACGATCAGCGGAACAAATTTGGCAGGCGTCACCTCTGTCACGGTCGGCGGCGCAGCCGCAACGCTCGGTACCAACACTGCGACCTCGATCGTGATCACGACGCCGGCAGGAACAGCCGGCGCCCGCGACGTGGTCGTGACCACCGCGGGTGGCACGGCGACATCGACCGGCGGCTTCACCTACGTGACGTCTCCGACAATCAGTACGATCACGCCGAATTCAGGCCCGGCAACCGGCGGCACGTCGGTCACCATCACCGGCACCAACCTGTCGGGTGTCACGTCGGTGACCATCGGCGGCGCCGCCGCGACACTCGGCACCAATACAGCAACCTCGATCGTGATCACCACGCCGGCGGGGACGGCCGGCGCGCGCGACGTCGTGGTCACCACCGCGAGCGGATCCGCCACGTCGACCGGCGGCTTCACCTATACGGTGACCGTGACGGTGACGGCGATTACGCCCGCTGTGGGCCCGACCAGTGGCGGTATGTCCGTCACCATCAGCGGCACGAATTTCACCGGCGCGACGGCGGTGACGATCGGTGGCGCCGCCGCGACAGGTGTAACGGTCGTGAATGCCACCACGATCACAGCGACCACGCCGGCCCATGCGGCGGGCAGCGTCGACGTCGTGGTCACGACGCCCGGCGGCACCGGCACCGGGACGGGTCTCTATAGCTACGTCTCGGGTCCCACCGTGACGTCGATCAGTCCGGCCAGTGGCCCGAGCGCTGGCGGCACCTCGGTCACAATCACCGGCAGCAATCTAACCGGCGCGACGGCGGTGAGCTTCGGCGGCGCGGCGGCCACAGCGTTCAGCGTAACCAGCGCCACCACGATCACAGCAACGACGCCGACGCATGGCGCGGGCGCAGTGGACGTCACCGTGACGACGCCCAGCGGCAGCAGTACCGGAGCTGGCCTCTTCAGCTACATCGTATCCACCACCACCACCACACTCGCCTCCTCTCGAAATCCGAGCGAGGCGAACCAGGCGGTGAGCTTCACCGCAACAGTGACGGCGAGCGGTGCAACGCCGAGCGGCACCGTGACTTTCACCGATGGCGGTGTTGCGATCGGATCGGTTGCGTTGTCCGGTGGGACCGCGACGTTCACCACCAGCAGCCTGACGGTCGGCACCCACACCATCGTCGCCGCGTTCGCCGCCAACGCCAGCTTCGGCGCCAGCACCTCGTCGCCACTCCTGCAAGCCGTCAATACGCCCCAGGACAGTCTGAAGCTGCGCGCGATGCAGATCATCGCGAGCAAGACGGTCGCACAGACCTCCGGTGCCGCCATTTCGAGTGCGATCGATTCGGCGATTTCCGAAGGGTTCAACGATGGCGGAGAGCTGATCACGCCGTCCAGCACGGGTCTGCGCTTCAACTTTACCGACGACCTTTCGCAGAGCAGAGCCGGCAGTCGCGACATCGCCGCGGAGAGCCGCTGGCCGAGAGCTGGCGTGCGTGACGACGCGGCCGGCGGCCAGGCGATCGGATTCGGCGCTCCTGCAGGATTTGGACGCGGTCGATCGCGCTTCGACGACACATTTGCCGCGATGGGCAGTAGCGTCGGCCCCCCCGGTATCACCAAGGCCCCCGCGAAAATGCCGACCGAGCCGAGGGATTGGCTGATGTGGGCCGAAGTAAGAGGTGCCGGGATCGGCCAATGGAATTCGAGCAATACTGGCTCGGTCTTGACCGGCAATCAAGTCAATGCCCTGATCGGACTGACCAGGAAGCCGTCTCCCGACTTTCTGATCGGCATCGTCGGTGGCTACGAGACCTTCGATTACAAGTCTGGTGCACTGAACGGCAGGCTCAAAGGCGATGGCTGGACGATCGGCTCATATGCTGCGTGGCGATCCGCTGCGGGGTTGCGCTTCGATATTGCCGGCGCCTATTCCGGGATCGGCTACGACGGCTCGGCCGGTGCCGCCTTCGGCAGCTTCGATGGACAGCGCTGGATGTTGTCCGGAGGCATCACAGGCAGCACCGAAGCGTTCGGAATTGCGATCGAGCCCTCGGCGAAGATCTACGCACTGTGGGAGCGCCAGAACGCCTATGCGGATTCGCTCGGCACACAGCAGGCGCAGCGCGAATTCTTCACCGGCAGAGCATCGGCAGGCCTCAAGCTGAGCTACCCCTGGCTTTACAGCGCGTCGCTGACGCTTGCGCCCTACATGGGCGCCTTTGCTGACTACTATTTCCTCGGCGACAACGCCGAGACGGTCACGCTGGCCGGCGGAACGCCGCTGGCCTCGGTGCCGCTGCTCGATGGGTGGTCTGCTCGCGTGTCCGGAGGCGTCGCTGCACGGCTTGGGAACGGCGCGTCAGTCGCGGTCGGCGCTGAACTCGGAGGTCTCGGTGGCACCGTCCAGATCTGGACATTCCGGGGTCGGGCGTCGGTGCCGTTCTGAGCAAAGTCCCCCTGGCAAAATGCGAACGGAGCGGAAAAATGGCCTATGGCTGAGGTCGCTCGGCCTTGTCTCCGGCCAACACCACGATCACCACCGACACGATCAGCAGCGCGCCGGCGAGCAGGAACGGCGCGCCCGGCAAATGCAACGGCGCTCCGGCATCGATGAAATAAGCGAAGATCATCGTGAACAGGAATGGTCCGATCAACTCGGCGACGCTCTTCACGCTTGTGGTCGCGCCCTGTAGCTGCCCCTGCTGCGCCGGCGACACCAACCGCGTCATCATGCCCGAAGTGGCCGGCCCGGCAATGCCCCACATCGTCATCACCGGAATGCCGATCCAAAACAGCGAGCCGCTCGGCGCCAGCGCGTAGATCGCAAAACCAAGCGCACCACCGCCGTAACCGAGCACTTGCGCGCGCCGCTCGCCCAGCCGCTTCACCGCGGGGCCGACCAGGAAACCCTGCACGATCGTGGTGCAGACGCCGACGAAGGCCAACGCCAGTCCAATCGTGGTTTGGTCCCAACCGTAGCGGTAGCCGGTGTACAGAACGAACGTCGCCGGCAACGCGACGTGCGCCAGCTCGGCGCAGAATTCGACCACCGCCAACGCCGCCAGCGTCGCGTTCGAGGCGAGCAGGCGCACGGCCCCGATCGGATTGGCGGACTTCCAGCGGAACGGCGAGCGCCGGTCGCGCGGCAACGATTCCGGCAGGACGAACAGACCATAGAGCGCGTTAGCTAGGCTCAATCCTGCCGCCACCCAGAACGGCAACCGCGGATCGACACCACCGAGCAGTCCGCCGATCGCAGGACCGAAAGTGAAGCCGAGTCCGAACGCCGCACCGACCATGCCGAACACAGCGGCCCGCTTCTCGGCAGGCGTGACGTCGGCGATATAGGCGAACGAGGTCGAGATGCTCGCCGAGGTGATGCCCGAGATCACCCGGCCGACGAACAGCCACCACAGCGACGGCGCCAGCGCCATCAGGATGTAATCGAGGCCGAGGCCGAGGTTCGACAGCAGGATCACCGGTCGCCGCCCGAACCGATCCGACAGGCCGCCCAGGATCGGCGATGCGAACAACTGCATCAGAGCCCAAGCCGTGCCGAACGCGCCGTAGACCCGCGCGGCATCGGCGGTGTTGTTGTCGGAGAAGCTTTCGATCAGCTTCGGCAGGATCGGCAGGATCATGCCGACACTCAGCATGTCGAGCGCGATGGTGATGAAGATGAAGCCGACGGCGGCGCGGCGCGGGCCGGGAGCGAGCGGCTCCGACAGCGGCCGGTTCGGAACGTCGGCGGTGGTCATGACTTCCGCTTGCGCTTGTGCGCGAACGGGTTCGCCTTCTCGCGCAGGGTGATGCGGACCGGCGTGCCGGGCAGTTCGAACGCGCCGCGCAGGCTGTTGACCAGGTAGCGCAGATACGATTCAGGCACTGCGTCGGCACGCGAACAGAACACCACGAAGCTCGGCGGTCGCGCCTTGGTCTGGGTCACGTAGTTCAGCTTCAGGCGGCGGCCCGAGACCGCCGGCGGCGGGTTCTGCGAAATCGCCTGCTCGAACCAGCGGTTCAGCGCCGCGGTCGGCACACGCCTGTTCCAGACCGCATAGGCATCCTGGATCGCCTGCATCAGACGGTCGACGCCCTCGCCCAGCATGCCGGAGGTCGCGACGATCGGCACGCCCTTGATCTGCGGCAGCCAGTGGTCGGCGTCGGCCCGAAGCTGTGCGATCTGGCCGCCCTGTCGCTCGATCAGATCCCACTTATTGACCGCGATCACCAGCGCCCGCCCCTCGCGCTCGACGAGGTCGGCGATCCGCAGATCCTGCTCTTCGAAGCGGTGCTGAGCATCCATCATCAGCACCACGACTTCGGCGAAGCGCACCGCGCGCAGCGCGTCGGCAACCGAAAGTTTCTCCAGCTTCTCTTCGATGCGCGACCGGCGCCGCAGCCCGGCGGTATCGAACACGCGGAAGTCGCGTCCCTTCCATTCCACCTCGACGGCGATCGAGTCCCGCGTGGTTCCTGCTTCCGGGCTGGTCAGCAAGCGCTCTTCGCCGAGCAGGCGGTTGATGAAGGTCGACTTGCCGGCATTGGGACGGCCAACGATGGCGACCCGGATCGGCCGCGTCGCGATCGCCTCCTCGCTGTCGTCGATCGGCTCCTCGTCTTCCTCGTCGTCCGGCTCGGGCATCAACGGGCGCAGCGCATCGTAGAGCTCGCCCATGCCCTCGCCGTGCTCGGCGGAGATCTGCACCGGGTCACCAAGGCCGAGCGCATACGACTCCATCGCGCCGATCTCGCCGTGCTTGCCCTCACTCTTGTTGGCGACCAGCACCACCGGCTTGTTGGCGCGGCGGGCGAAGTCGGCGAAGGCGCGATCGTTCGGGGTCAGGCCGGCGCGGGCGTCGAACACGAACAGCAGCGCATCCGCCAGTTCGATCGCCGTTTCGGTCTGCTCCTGCATTCGGGCTGTGAGCGAGCCCTTCGGCCCCTCGTCGAGACCGGCAGTGTCGATCAGCGTGAAGTTGAGATCGCCGAGCCGGCCTTCGCCTTCACGGCGGTCACGGGTGACGCCGGGCGCATCGTCGACCAGCGCCAGCTTTTGGCCGACGAGGCGATTGAACAGGGTCGATTTACCGACATTAGGCCGGCCGATGATTGCGAGGATGAAAGACATGGCTGATCCGTCGCCGAGAAGCGGCGGCCTGTCAATGTCGCTCGGGTCCGACCTTCGAGGCCGAAGCCTCAATCAGCGCTGAAAACTGCCGCTCGGCAACGGCGCCGGGAAGGAAGGAGCCGTTCCGGAGGATTGCGACGGAGCCGACGCCGGGGCGGACGACTGATCGTCGGCCGGCGGGGCGGTGACGCGGCGGCGCGACTGTTTGGCCGGCTTCGGCGCCGGCGGCACGGCGGCGGCGCCGCCCTCTTCCTCGGCGGCCGGCTCAGCGGCGGGCTCAGCCGCCGGTGCGGCCGGGCGGCGCGCCGCTGATTTATGCCGGCTCTTGGAGCGAGCGGCAGGCTTCGGCTTTTCTTCGACCGGCGCAGGAGCGGCTTCGGCGGCGGCCTGCTGGCGCTGCTGCTGCTCGACCTCGTCCTTGTACAGGCTCTTCGGCACGCCCTGCTCGAGGCCCGGCACGCCTTCCGGAAACACCGGCTTTCGTTCGCCGGCGAGCTTCTTCTTCTGATCCAGGAAATCGAACATGTCGGTCGGATCGAAGCTGCTCATGCTGCCGCAACCGGCCAAGGCACTGGACAGCGCGACCAGCACGGCGAGTGGAATCAGGCGGTGCGACAGGCGCATGGATCAATCTCTCACAGAGTTCAGTGTCGCGGTCGCTCGAACAAGGTCAGCTTTTGGCGGCGGTGGGCGGCAGCAGCGCTTGCAGCACATCGGCCCGGCTGCGCAGACTACCCGGCGTTTCGGCATCGGCATTGATCTTGTCGATCCACTGCCGGGTCGCCGTCACGTTCTTGGCCCGCCACGCGGACAGCGCCAGCAGTTCGCGTGCAGTATGCCGGAACGCGCCATCGCCCGATGCGACCGGCTCGAGCCGCTGCACCAGATCGTTGTAGCTTGCCGTCTCCAGCACCAGGCCCGCGGACCGGATGCTGGCAAGATCGCGGAACGGCGCAGCGAGGCTGCGGTCTGCTGAGATCTCGTCGTAACGCTTTCCCGCAGCTTGCGGATCGCGCGCGGCAATCTCCGCGGCTGCACGCAGCCGCGCCAGGGTGCGGTAGCCCGCAGGAGCCGACGCGGCGATCTTGTCGAACGCGGCTTCCGCCTCGGCATGCTTGTTCTGCTCGGCAAGGTCTGCAGCGGCAGCAAAGGCCGCGCCGGCTTCGGCCGCCTTTTTGGACTCGTAATATTCATAGCCGCGCCAGGTGCCGACCCCGACGACGATCAGGACGGCCGCGCCGACGATAAAGATCGAGTACTTGTCCCACAGCTTCCTGAGCCGTTCGCGACGCAGCTCTTCGTCGACTTCATTAAATAATTCAGACACTTGGAGATTTTTCCTGTCCCGACAGCACAGCATCCCAGCGGTTGCTGCAGCTCGCCCGTCCCTCGCCGTCGCGCGGGCGATACCCTAGCGTTATGGCGCTGGCAAGGCAAAGCGAGACGGATCAAGGGGATACCTTGAACCGTGCGCACGCCTTGGCTTGCCGCCTCACGCCTTCGACTTCATCCCGTAAACATGCTCCGGCCCTGGGAAGGCACGGGACCGCACCTCCTCGGCGTAGCCCTTGATGGCCTCTTCGATTCCCGGCCCGAGATTGCCGTAGCGCTTGACGAATTTCGGCGCCCGCGGCGACAAGCCGAGCATATCTTCGAGCACCAACACCTGACCATCGCAGGCCGCGCTGGCGCCGATGCCGATGGTCGGGATCGCAATCGACTCGGTAATCTTGCGGCCGAGCGGCTCGGCGACAGCTTCGACCACGACCGAGAACGCTCCGGCGTCGGCGACCGCCTTTGCGTCGGCCTCGATCGGCGCCCAGCTTCCCTCCTCGCGGCCCTGCGCGCGGAACGAGCCCAGCGTGTTGATCGACTGCGGCGTCAGGCCAATGTGGCCCATCACCGGAATGCCGCGCTCGGTGAGGAACGCGATGGTCTCCGCCATCCGCACGCCGCCCTCGAGCTTCACGGCGCCGCAGTGCGTCTCCTTGAGGATGCGCGCGGCCGAATGAAACGCCTGCTCTTTCGAAGCTTCATAGGAGCCGAACGGCATATCGACCACGACCAGCGCATGCTGGGAGCCGCGCATCACCGCGTGGCCCTGCAGGATCATCATGTCGAGCGTCACCGGCAACGTGGTCTCAAAGCCATGCATGACGTTGCCGAGCGAGTCGCCGACCAGAATGGCGTCGCAATAGCGATCGACCAGCGAGGCAGTGTGAGCGTGATACGAGGTCAGCATCACGATCGGGTCGCCGCCCTTGCGCGCGCGGATGTCCGGAGCAGTCTTCCGCCGGATCGTCGATTGAACAGACATGATTAGGCTCCGAACACGGACACGCCGATGACGTAGGGATGGAACACGAAGGCCAGCGCGAGATACAGCAACACGCCGGCAACAATGGCGATGACGTCGTTCTTGACGCCACCGACCGGGATCAGCGGGCCGCCTGCGTCGCTGCGCCGCTTCAGCGAGATGCGGTCGTACACCGCCCATGCGAGCAGCGAGCCGAACAGGATGATCGAGCCGAGATCGCCATTGGCGATCAAATGGCCGACCGCCCACAGCTTCACCGCGGTGATCATCGGGTGCTTGACCGCGGCATAGATGCGGCCGCGCGAATAGGCCGCCGCCAACAGGATCGCCATCGGCAGCATCAAGAGCGCGGTCAGATGCCGTGTCCAATGCGGTGGATACCAGACGTCGATCCAGCCATGAGCGCGATAGGACCCGAACCCGTAGGCGATCAGAAGCAGGCCGCCGATAGCCAGCACCGCATAGGCGATCTTATAGACCGCCTCGCCGCCGATCCCGATCAGGCGGCTGCGCAGGTCGCGCCGCGTCGTCACGACATGGGTGCCGATGAACAGCACCAGGCCGATGATCATCACCGCAAGTCCCATCGCATCACTCCTGTCTCGGCCGGTGCATGCGGCTATTTGCGCACCTGCCAATTCCCCCTATGGTCCGCGCCATCGGATGGCCGACCGCAGCACGGCGCCGCACGGGCGAAATCCGGGTATCATTCTTTACGGGACCGATGCAAATGCTTGGACACCTCCTCCGCCGGGCGCTGCCATCGACACTCGCGATGTTCGGTATCGCAGCCGTTGCGATCAGCAGCGCCAGCGCAGCACAGCCTGCTGCATGGCCGCCGAAGTTGGTGCGGATCGTGGTGCCGTTCGGCGCAGGGTCGACACCGGACATCGTCGGCCGCGTGCTCGCCGACCGTCTGCAGGCGCGCCATCCCGCCACCAGCTTCGTGATCGAGAACAAGCCGGGCGCGGCCGGCAATATCGGCACCGACACCGTCGCCAAGGCGACTCCGGACGGCGCAACGCTCGGCATCTCGATCCCGGGCCCGCTGGTGATCAACAAGATGGTGTTCGCCAAGCTGCCCTATGATCCAGAGCACGACATCACCCCGGTGACGATGCTGACCCGGATGCCGAGCGTACTTGTCGTTCCGACGAGCCTGGGGACTGCGAGCGTGGCCGAGTTCGTCGCGAAAGTGAAGGCCGACCCACGAGGGCTGGCTTACGCTTCGATCGGGGCTGGCTCGCTGTCTCAGCTCTGCATGGAAGCGATCGCGCAGAAGGCGGGCGGCAGCATGGTGCACATCCCCTACGCCGGTTCGCCGAACGCGGTGACCGCCCTGATCCGCGGTGATGTACAGGCCGGGTGCTTACCGGCGATCTCGGTCGCGCCGCAGCTTGCTGCGGGAAAGCTGAAGATCCTCGCCGTGACGACGCCGCAGCGCTCGCCGTTCCTGCCCGACGTCCCGACGCTGAAGGAGAGCGGCATCGAGGTGGAATCGGACGCCTGGAATGCGCTGATCGCGCCGCGCGGAACCTCGCCCGAGCTGGTCGCCGAGATCAATCGAGAGTTCACCGACGCTCTCGCCGATCCCGCAGTGATCGCGAAGCTGAAGACCCAGATGATCTTGGCCGAACCATCGACACCCGAGGCGCTACGCCAGAAGATTGCCGATGAAAAGCGAACATGGGCCGAAGTGATCAAGGCCGCCGGCATCGAGATCCGATGACGCAGGCGCGGTCGTCGCCGCGCCCAACCGAAACGCCAGGATCAGTGCGACGACATCCAGGCGCGGGCTTCGCGCTGTGCGATCGCGATCTCGTCCGCCGACATCAGCTCGGCGAGCTCGCGGCGATAGGCGATCGCGTCGGCCCGCCCCTTCAGCGCAGCGAGATTGAACCATTTGTGCGCCGCCACCAGGTCAACCGGTGAGCCACGCCCCGACGCGAACAACAGGCCGAGATCGAACAGCGCATCGGGGTTCTCCCCGGCCTCGATCGGCATCGCATTTTCGATATTCAGATGTCCCTGTAGCATCTTCGTTCTCCGTGTCCGCAGCCGAACCCGAGGGCGGCTCCTGTCCTCTGTCTGTCGTCCCCTGCCGCCGTGTCCCGGCGTGTTATGGGGCAATGATGACCGATCAACTTTGAAGAGCAGTTTAAGCGTTGCGCTGAACGATTTCTGAACGTGCCGCCGGAGACGAACGACGCCGGTGCGAGAAGTGGTTGCGCTGAAATGGTTTTTTGGATTCGTAGAGAGACGGTTTACCGTCCGCCTTGGCGAACCGATAACCATCGCCGCAACCGCGGTGGAAAGCCGGCGCGACGGACAGCATCGCCGCTGCGATGGCTGCGGTCTGACCGCCACTCGGAAGATGAGGAAATGGAACAAGGAAGCCGGACCGTTCCGGCGAAGGGCGAGCGCCCTTCCAAACAACGAGGGCGTCGGCGAACACGTCAGGCTCAGATCTCATGCGCGGCTGAGCGCCCATGACATTGCGGACTTCGCGTCCGCACCGTTCGAAGAAAAACCGTTTCTTCTACCGGGCCGTTTGCCGCCGGGTTACCCCTGTGGCTGTCGGATCCGGCCGTCTGACCTGATGTCTCGCCGACACCCTCTCGTCGACTAGGTCCTGGTTCGTGTCGCGGTGCGAGGAACCAGTCCTGTGACGCTGCCGGCAGTCGCCTGCCGACACTCGCTCAAAAGCGAGCTTACTTCTTCTTGGCGGCCTTCTTGGCGACCTTCTTGGTGGTCTTCTTCGCGGTCTTCTTCACCGCGCTCTTCGCGGCCTTCGCCTTCTTCGGCGCCGCTTTCTTCGTCGCCGCCTTCTTCACTGCTTTCTTGGCCATGTTGCCCTCCGATCAAGTCAGATCGCTCGATTGCTGCTGCGTGCACTCGGGAATCGAGATGCACTAATTCCCGAATACACCAACGCTTTAAAAAAGACAGTGTCCCGCTTAAGGAAGAGTTGATGGGAGTTGTCCCTGGCGCACAGGCGGTCTAGGCGAACGAAGCGCCGAGGGATCGACCGCGCGAACCAAGTTATGCGCGAAAAACCTGCGCCCCTATTTGTCAAGATCGCAAGAAATGCCTGCGACACAGCGATTTCATAAACTCACAAATCGAGACAACTAACTACTTCGTCAAAGCGTGGGAAGCGCCGAGTCGATCGGGCGACGCCCGCCGCTGAGCCTGAGTCGTAATGTTTGGCAATGAAAAAATTTTCGCGCGCGCGCCTGTGCAGAAGCGCTCGATCGCTCCGGCACAGGGGTTTCCTGCACGCGAGGATGCGGCTGATTCGCGAACGCGAGCGCTGTCGCGACAGGACGCGGCGGCGGCGCGGCAGTTCGCGCACGCCCCCGCGAGGTCGGCCTCAGAGGCCGAGCTTGCGCTTGAGCAGGTCGTTGACGGCCTGCGGATTGGCCTTGCCGCCCGATGATTTCATCACCTGTCCGACGAACCAGCCGAGCATCGCCGGCTTGGCGGCGACCTGCGCGACCTTGTCGGGATTGTTCGCGACGATCTCGTCGACGACTTTCTCGATCGCAGAGAGATCGGTGACCTGCTTCAAGCCGCGCTGCTCGACGAGCACGCGCGGATCACCGCCTTCGACCCAGACGATCTCGAACAGTTCCTTCGCGATCTTGCCCGAGATGGTGCCCTCGCCGATCAGATCGACGATGGCAGCGAGCTGTGCGGCGGAGACCGGCGATGCGCTGATGCTCAGGCCGTCCTTGTTGAGCCGGCCGAACAACTCGTTGATCACCCAGTTGGCGGCAAGCTTGCCGTCGCGCGCCTTGTCGGTGAGCCCGGCCAGCACCGCCTCGTAGAACTCGGCGCTCTCGCGCTCGCTCACCAACACCCCGGCATCGTCGGCCGACAGCCCGAAATCACCAATGAACCGGGCCTTCTTGGCATCGGGCAACTCGGGAAGCGCGGCCTTCAACTCGTCCACATAGGCCTGCGAGAACTCCAGCGGCAGCAGGTCCGGATCGGGGAAGTAGCGGTAGTCGTGCGCCTCTTCCTTCGACCGCATCGAGCGCGTCTCGCCTTTGTCTGCATCGAACAGCCGCGTCTCCTGGTCGATCTTGCCACCATCTTCGAGGATGCCGATCTGGCGGCGCGCCTCGTACTCGATCGCCTGGCCGATGAAACGGATGGAATTGATGTTCTTGATTTCGCAGCGGGTGCCGAACGGCTCCCCAGGGCGCCGCACCGAGACGTTGACGTCGGCACGCAGGCTGCCCTTTTCCATGTCGCCGTCGCAGGTGCCGAGAAAGCGCATGATGCTGCGCAGCTTGGCGACATAGGCCATGGCCTGTTCGGCGTCGCGGATGTCCGGCTTGGAGACGATCTCCATCAGGGCGATGCCGCAGCGGTTCAGGTCGATGAGGGACTGCGACGGCAACTTGTCGTGCAGCATTTTGGCCGGATCCTGTTCCAGGTGCAGCCGCTCGATGCCAACCGTGACCGAGCCGCCATCCGGCAGATCGACCACGACTTCGCCCTCGCCGACCACCGGCGACTGGTACTGGCTGATCTGGTAGCCCTGCGGCAGGTCCGGATAGAAATAGTTCTTGCGGTCGAACACCGAGCGCAAGTTGATCTTGGCGTTCAAACCCAGCCCGGTGCGGATCGCCTGCCGGACGCACTCCTCATTGATCACCGGCAACATGCCGGGCATCGCCGCGTCGACCAGCGAAACCTGCGTGTTCGGCGCGCCGCCGAACTGGGTCGCTGCGCCCGAGAACAGCTTGGCGTTTGAGGAGACCTGGGCGTGGATTTCGAGCCCGACCACGACTTCCCAATCGCCGGTGGCGCCCTTGATGAGCTGGGACGGTTTGACGGGTGCGTTCATGGGAGAAGCCTTTCGACGGGCGCAGATTCAACAAGACAGCGCCTGAATATGCCCTTCCCGGGCATATGCCAACAACGACCGATCGCGCGTGATCAGCCGATAGCCGTATTCGCGGGCGGTCGCAGCGATGATCCGATCCGCCGGGTCGCGATGCGGGAAGCTCGGCAGGAACGATGAAGCCACCAGCACATCCGGGGTCAGCGCGGCGAAAGGTAGGCCAGAAATTCCCCTGTCACCTCCGCCGTCGCGATCGTCGCACAGTAACGAGCGCAACGGCGGAAATCCAGTTTCGGAGGCAGATAACGGTGCAGCCGTTTGGCCACAGCCGTCTCCATCGGGTGCTACGCCCACACCTCGGCGGCCGTCGCGACGTCGGTCTTCGAAGCCAAGGCGTTCAGCGCGACCTGATGCACGACCGCGCTAGGCGCGGTGCAGAGGTCACTGACGACTTTGACAGTGAGACCATCGGTGGCTCGCGACATCGCGGTGAAGACGACGCAGTTCTGCGTCATCATGCCGGCGATCAGCAGCTGATCGATCCCGTTCAGATGCTGCGCGAGGTCGGTATCCTGAAAGGCATCCGCGACATGTTTGGTCACGACCGGCGCATCGCCGGCTGCCGCGACAATCGCCGGACGGATCGCAACGCCGACGCTACCTGCCACGAACGGCCCGGCCGCCGCAGTCGAGACGTGCTGCACGAGAATGATGCGATTGCCGGCAGCCCGCGCCTTGCCGATTGCCGCGATGAGACGCGCCTCGGTCTCCTCGGCTTGCCACAGCGGCAACGCGCCGCCTGCGAAGTAGTCGTTCTGAATGTCGATCACGAGAAGTGCGCGTGCCATCGGTATCTCCCTGGTTGGCTGCGAAGACGTCCCGTTGGTCTAGGCAATGGCATCGCCTCGGATCAGTGGCCCGATAGACATTCTTCGGCTAAATTGGGCCAATGCGGATCGCCATTCTCGCCTACGACCGGATCAGCCCATTCATGCTGTCAACGCCGCTTGCGGTGTTCGGCGAGCCGTTTCTCGCCGGCGGCCATCGGGTCGATGTCTGTGCGGAACAGCCGCGTTTCTCAGCGACCGGCGGCCTGACGATCGAAGCCCCCCAGCCGCTCGCAGCCGCACGGGACGCCGACGCCGTCATCCTGCCGGGCTGGCGTGCTGCGGAGGAGCCGGTGCCCCCGGCAATCACCTCTGAACTCCGCGCCGCCGAGGCGCGCGGTGCGATCGTGGTCGGACTGTGCCTCGGCGCATTCGGCCTTGCCGAGGCAGGTCTGCTCGATGGGCGCCGCGCAACCACGCACTGGGCCTGCGTCGAGATTTTCGCGAAACGCTACCCGCAAGTCGCCGTCGATCCAGGCGCTCTGTTCGTCGACGAGGGGCACATCCTGACTTCGGCAGGTGTCGCGTCCGGTCTCGATTGTTGCCTGCACCTGCTGGCCCGGATCTCCGGCATAGCCGAAGCTAACCGCATCGCCCGGCATCTCGTGGTGGCGCCGCAGCGTGCGGGAGAGCAGCCGCAACTGATCGAACGCCCTGCGATCGGCTCGTCTGCCGATCGCAGGGTCACCGATATTCTGGAGAGGCTTCGTGCGGATCCGGCGTCCGCGCCATCGCTCGATGAACTGGCGCTGCGCGCCGGCATGAGCCGCCGCAGCCTCACCCGCCACATCCGTGCACGCACTGGAAGCAATCTCGGCGACTGGCTGCGCCGCGTCCGCCTGGCGCGAGCGCAAGACCTTCTGGCAGGCGGCGCGCGCGGGCTGGAAGACATCGCCGCGCGCTGCGGCTTTCCGGATGCCGCCGCGCTACGCACGGCGTTCCGCACCGAACTCGGCATTACGCCGCGGCAATGGCTGGCACGGCAACGCCTCGACTAACGCGCTCTCGACTGACGCCGCTAATGCGGCACTGATGTCGTTACGGCGTCGAAGGTGAGCGTGAACCAAGTGCCCTGCCCGCGGATCGACTTGGCGTCGAACGCGACGTTGCGGGCATTCTCTTTCAGCGTCTGTAGGATCAGCGCGCCGAGCTTACGTGGCGATGGCCACTCCTGCCCTTCCGGCAGCCCGACGCCGTCGTCCGACACCACCACCGAGACACGGCCGGCAACGACGCTGCAGATCACCTTGATGCGGCCGCCACTGCGGCCAACGAAGGCGTATTTCAGAGCATTGGTCAGCATCTCGTTGACCAGCAAACCGGCCGGCATCGCGATGTTCACCGACAGCGGACAATAAGCAGTGCTGACCTCGTAGGCGACCTCGTCGCGGCCGTGAGCCTGCATCACCGCAGTAGTGACGTCAGACAAGTATTGCCCGAGATCGATATCGTTGCCGCCGGCGTTCTCCGCAGACAGGATGCGATACAGCGCGGTGAGCGCGTCGATCCGGCTGGCGAGCCGCGCCAACGCAACAGTTTCGCCTTCGGCAGCCGAGCGTGCCTCGAGCCGCACCAACGCGGTCACGAGTTGGAGATTGTTCTTTACCCGGTGCTGCAGCTCGCGCATCAGCGTATCGCGTTCGCGGATCTGGGTTTCGAACCGCTCGATCTGCGCGCGCTCGCGGCCGCCGACGTCGACCAACGCGGCGATCCGAAAGCTCTCCAAACCGTCCTCGCTCTCGATCACCGACGCATAGGCCTGCACGATCAGGACACGATCGGATGGAGCAAGTGGGCGGAACACGCCGAGAAAATCTTCGCCGACCCGGATCGCGGAGCCGAGCGTCTTGGCAGGATCGTCTTCGCTGACCAGCATGTCGAGGCAGGTCCAGCCCTGTCCCTCGACATCGGCAGCGGCCAATTCCAGGAGCGCCTCGAAGGCCTTGTTGATGTAGGCGATACGCTGCTCGTCGAGACTGCCACGCGACACTGCAACCGCGACAGGGACATTGTCGAGCAGGTGCTTATAGCGGTCGTTTTCGATCGCGACGGCGATCTCCGACGAACCCAAAATTCCGTCTACGCCTTGCGGAGACGGCACCCCTTCGTCAGCGCTCATTCAACCATCCTGCCCCGCCGAAGAATGACCGCAGCGCGGAAGAAACGCAACGCAAAACCGCCTCGCGCGCAGACGCTCAGGCCCACCACTTCTGCGGCACAAACCGACCAGCCGACTGCTCGATCACCTCGCCGACCGAGAACAATGTCTCCTCGTCGAACGGCCGGCCGATCAGTTGCAGCCCGAGCGGCAATCCTTGCGAGTCGCGGCCCGCGGGAACCGCGATCCCCGGCAGGCCGGCCATGTTCACCGTCACGGTGAAGATGTCGTTCAGATACATCTCGACCGGATCGGCGCCGCCCTTCTCGCCAATGCCGAACGCCGCAGACGGCGTCGCCGGGGTCAGGATCGCCGAGACGCCCTGATCGAAGCATTGCTCGAAGTCTCGCTTGATCAGCGTGCGGACTTTTTGGGCGCGGAGATAATAGGCGTCGTAATAGCCCGCCGACAGCACATAGGTGCCGATCATGATCCGGCGCTTGACCTCGGCGCCGAAGCCAGCGGCACGGGTATTTTCGTACATCTCAACGACGTTGCGGCCGTTGACGCGCGTGCCGTAGCGGACGCCGTCGTAGCGCGCGAGGTTGGACGAGGCTTCGGCCGGCGCCACGATGTAATAGGCCGGCAACGCGTATTTGGTGTGCGGCAGCGACACTTCGACCAGCTCGGCACCCCCCGCCTTCAGCCACTCGGCGCCCTGGTTCCACAGCTTCTCTATTTCGGCCGGCATACCTTCGAGCCGGTACTCCTTCGGAATACCGATCTTCATTCCCTTCACCGAGCCGCCGATCGCGGCCTCGTAATTGGGCACCGGCCGATCGACCGAGGTGGCGTCCTTCGGATCATGGCCAGCCATCGAGCGCAGCAGGATCGCGGAGTCGCGCACAGTGCGCGCGATCGGACCGGCCTGATCCAGCGAGGACGCGAACGCCACGATGCCCCAGCGCGAGCAGCGGCCGTAGGTCGGCTTGATGCCGACCGTGCCGGTGAACGCGGCCGGCTGCCGGATCGAGCCGCCGGTGTCGGTCGCGGTGGCGCCGAGGCACAGGCTTGCCGCTACCGCGGCGGCCGAACCACCGGACGAGCCGCCCGGCACCAGTTTGGCGTCGGAGCCAGCACGGCGCCACGGATTGACGACAGGACCGAAGCACGAGGTCTCGTTCGACGAGCCCATCGCAAATTCGTCGTTGTTGAGCTTGCCGAGCAGCACCGCGCCGTCGCGCCAGAGCTGCGACGTGACGGTCGACTCGTAGGTCGGCTTGAAGTCGCCGAGGATTTTGGAGCACGCCGTAGTTCGCGTGCCCTGGGTGGCGAACAGATCCTTGATCCCAAGCGGAATGCCGGCGAGCGGACCGCCCTCGCCTTTGGCGATCTGCGCATCAGCGGCCTGCGCCATGCGCCGCGCCTCGTCCGGCGTCTCGACCACATAGGCGTTGAGCACGCGCGCCGCTTCGATCGCGGCGAGGTGGGCGTCGGTCAGTTCGACCGCGGTGAAGGACTTGTTTGCGAGGCCATCGCGGGCCTCGGCCAGCGTCAGCGAAGTCAGGTCGGTCATGGTTCAGGGCACGCCAGAATAGAAGCCGGCGACAGGCCGGTCACGGGCGCCGCGGATCGTGCGGCTCTGCTCAGCGCTGGCTAGCACAGCGCCTGCGGGAAATGAAGCGATTGCACCGATTTGCCCGTCGGTTACAGTCCGACCATTGACGGCAAGATTATTGTAGTTACATAATTCAATGGCAATCACGTTTGATCCGGCAAAGCGGGATTGGACCCGGCGGCATCGCGGTCTCGATTTTGCCGCGGATGCTGCAACGGCGTTTGCCGGACGCATCGTGACGAAGCTCGACGACCGATTTGACTACGGTGAGAGCCGTTACATCACGGCCGGATATGTTGGTTCACGCATGGTCGTGATTGTCTGGACGCCTCGCAACGGCGGTCGTCACGTGATTTCAATGAGGTACTGTCATGCCAAGGAAGAAGTCCGCTGGGCCGCGCTCTTTCGGCGAACCTCTGACTGACGATCCAGACGATGCCCCGGAACTGCTCGACGAGTTTTTCCGGACAGGTGAGATCCGCGTCGACGGCAAGATCGTCCGCCGCGGACGTCCACCGCTCGGGACACAACCGAAAAGCTCCGTGACGCTGCGGCTGGATGCCGATGTCCTGGATGCCTATCGCGCTTTGGGCCGTGGCTGGCAGTCGCAGATCAACGCCGACCTGCGCCGGGTGCGGAAGCTGAAGAAGGCCTGATCTCTACTTATTGACCGGGCTGCAGAAGAACGGCGACAGCGTCTTGTCGTTCTCGGGCGCGTCGCGCTTGGCCTTGTCGGCGGCCTGCAACTGGTCGAGCACCGCATCCATCGCCTTATCGGCGTCGACGACCTTGCCCTGCCGCCCCATCGCGTCGAGGTAATCCATGTAGGCCTGATAGGCCTTCTCGTCGTCGCACAGCAGGCACATCGGCGCGTCCTTTATTCGACCACCTTCGGCACCAGGAAGAAGTGCTCCTCGGTCGCCGGGGCATTGGCCACCACCTGATCGGCGATATCGCCATCAGTGACAACGTCGGCGCGCTTCTTCATCTGCATCGGCGTCACCGAGGTCATCGGCTCGACGCCCTCGACGTTCACTTCCGAAAGCTGCTCGACGAAGGCCAACATCGCGTTGAGCTCACCCTGCAGATGCGGCACTTCATCGTCGGTCACGGCGATCCGCGCCAGATGCGCGATGCGGCGAACGGTGGCGGCATCGACCGACATAATATGGGGCCCTTCTTCGAGATATCGACCTGCGCCGTATAGCAGAGCCCGGTTTCTCGTCGCAACCTCGGTGCGCGGGCCCGCCGGTTCAGCCCGCGAGCTGGCTGAGCCGCGCCAGCGCTGCGCCGGCCAACGCCCGGGTGAGTTCGGCTGCCGGCATGTCGCGGCCGAGCCGGACCGCCTGCCCGGCCCACAGATTGGTGAAGTCGGTCTTGCCGTGCTGTTCAGCGGCCGACTTCAGCGGCCCCAGGGCCGAGGCCGCATGCGGGAATGCCGGCGCGTCCGGCGACACCGGTCCGACCTCGCGCATCAGACGATTGCCGACGCCGCGCGCCGGCCGGCCGGTCATCACATTGGTGATCACGGTTGCTTCGTCGGTGCCCTGCGCGAGCTGCGCCCGCACCAGGGCACTGGTCCGAGCTTCGCGGCAGCGCAGATACGCGGTGCCGATCTGCACGCCGGCGGCGCCGAGCGCGAACGCCGCCGCGATGCCGCGGCCATCGGCGATGCCGCCCGCCGCGATCACCGGCACCCGCACCGAATCGACCACCTGCGGCAGCAGCGCGAACAATCCCGGCTGCTGCGCAATGTCGTCGGTCATGAACATGCCGCGGTGGCCGCCGGCTTCGGCGCCCTGCACGATCACCGCGTCGACGCCATGCTCTTCCAGCCAGATCGCCTCGCGCACGATCGTGGCGGATGCGATCACCTTGGCGCCGGTCGCCTTGACGCGGTCGAGTAGCGCGGCTTCAGGCAGACCGAAATGGAAGCTGACGACCTCGGGCTTCAGCTCCTCGACCAGCGCGCACATTGCCGCATCGAACGGCGCCCGGCTCGCCGCCGGCGCCGGCATCGCCGGGTCGAGCCCAAGCTCGGTGAAGTAAGGCGTCAGCCGCTTGCGCCAGACTTGCTCGCGCGCCGCATCCGGCGTCACCGCCTGATGACAGAAGAAGTTCAGATTGATCGGCGCGGCGATCTGTTGCCGAAAAATCCCGACCTGCTCGCGCGCTTTGTCCGGCGACAGCATCGCGCACGGCAGCGAGGCCAGCGCCCCGCCGCGCGCCGCGGCAACGGCGAGTTCCGCATCCATCGCGCCCGCCATCGGGGCGAGCAGAATCGGACATTCGATAGCGAACAGGTCGAGGAGACGGCGATCCGGCCACATGATCAGGCTCTCGCGATTGTAGGGGGAGCGGCGCAGCCTCGTTGCCCGCCGAGCCCCTTTTACACACCGCCTCGTGGCTCGGCTATGGCGCCTCACGCCCCGCACGACGGACCAATGGATGTTTTGGCAAGTCGGCCGCGCGTGCTATGCGGGCGTCATGCCTGCCCTGATCCTCCCTCTGATCGAAGCCGCCGCACATTGGCCGGCGCGCGGTGCCCTGCTCGGGCTCGACCTCGGTACCAAGACGATCGGCGTCGCCGCGTCAGATCCGGACCGCAAGCTCGCCACCGGCGTCGAGACCATTGCCCGCAAGGCGTTCACCGCCGATGCTGCGCGCCTGCTGGCGCTCGCGGCCGAACGCACCGCCTGCGGGTTCGTGCTCGGCCTGCCGCTCAACATGGACGGCAGCGAGGGCCCGCGCGCCCAATCGACCCGCGCCTTCGCCCGCAACCTCGCAAAACTCACCGAACTGCCGATCGGGTTCTGGGACGAGCGGCTGTCGACCGCCGCGGTCGAGCGCGAGCTGATTGCCAACGACGTCAGCCGGGCGAAACGGGCCAAGGTGATCGACGAACACGCCGCGATCTTCATCCTGCAGGGCGCGCTCGACCGGCTCGCGGCACTGCGCCGCGCCGAGTGACCAGCGACGGGAACGATCCGATGAATTGCGTGTGCGGCTCGGGAAAGACTTACGATGACTGCTGCGGCCCCCTGCTCGCCCGGACCCGGCCTGCAGCTTCGCCCGAGGCGCTGATGCGGTCGCGCTATGCGGCCTACGCGCTGAAGGACTTCGACTACATCGTCGAGACCACCGATCCGGAGCGGCGCGATCTGTTCGATCACGACGTCAACCGCGCCTGGATGGAGGAGTCCGACTTTCTCGAACTACGGGTGCTCGGCAGTAGCGAGAAAGGCAGCCGCGGCACCGTCGAGTTCATCGCCCGCTTCCGCCGCGGCAGCGGCCCCGAGCAGAGCCATCACGAGCGCTCGCAATTCCGCAAAACCCGTGGCCGCTGGTACTTCTCGGAAGGCGAAGCGGTCGACTGATCACTTGCGCTCCCGTCATCGCGAGGAGCGAAGCGACGAAGCGATCCAAAAACGCAAGGCACTGAGCCTCTGGATTGCTTCGCTCGCAATTACGGAGTTATCGCTTCCGCAAAAGCACCCGCCGCCTCACATCTCCGGCAGCACGCGCCCCAGCAGTCCCTTGGCAACATCGGTGGGAATATCGGCGGCGCCGTACAGCGTCGCCGGCTCGGGCGCCAGCCGGGTGCGCGCGAACATCTCGGCATGCGGCGGGTGGATTTCGTTGAGGGCTGCTGCGGCGGCGAGCTTGGCCAACATCTCGACGGCCAGCCGCGCGGTGCGCTCGTTATCGACCTGCAGAAGTGCCCGCGCGATCAGGCCGGCCGCCGTCGGCCCGCCGGTGAGCGCCGAGGTATCCTGAATCAACGCTTGCAGCACTTCAGTGCCGGCGTCGCTCTCCCGCGAGATCGCGCGCAACACGTCCAGGCACATTACGTTGCCGGAGCCTTCCCAGATCGCATTGACCGGCGCCTCACGATAATGCCGCGTCAGGATGCCCTCCTCGACGTAGCCGTTTCCGCCGAGGCATTCCATCGCTTCGTACACGAATGGTGGCGCCGACTTGCAGATCCAGTACTTCACCGCCGGCGTCAGCAGCCGCATATAGGCGGCTTCGAACGGATCGTTCGGCGCCTCGTCGAAGGCGCGGCACAGCCGCATCACCAGCGCGACCGAAGCCTCGACCTGCAGCGCCATGTCGGCGAGCACCGACACCATCAGCGAATGGTCGGCGAGCCGCTTGTCGAACACGGTGCGGTGCCGGGTGTGGTGTACCGCATGCGCCAGCGACGAGCGCATCAGGCCGGCAGAGGCAATCGCGCAGTCCTGCCGGGTGAGCTGCACCATCTGAATGATGGTGCGGATACCACGGCCGGGCTCGCCGACCGGCAGCGCATAGGCGCCGGTGAACTCGACCTCCGACGACGCATTGGAGCGGTTGCCGAGCTTGTCCTTCAGCCGCTGGAACCGGATCTCGTTGATCGATCCATCCGGCTGAAAGCGGGGCATGAAAAAGCAGCTCAGTCCCTCGTCGGCCTGCGCCAGCACCAGGAAGGCGTCGCACATCGGCGCCGACATGAACCATTTGTGGCCGACGATGCGGTACGCGTCACCATCGCGGATCGCGCGTGTGGTGTTGGTGCGGACATCGGTGCCGCCCTGCTTCTCGGTCATCCCCATGCCGATGCTCATGCCGCGTTTGGCGGTCCGTGGCGCGAAGCTCGGATCGTACTGGCGCGTGCCGAGCACCGGCATCACCTGCGCCAGCAGGTCGGGCTGCGAGCCGAGCGCGGCGACCGACGCGCGTGTCATCGTCACCGGACAGAGGTGACCGGTCTCGACCTGAGCGGCCATGTAGAACTTCGCCGCGCGAACCACTTCCGAGGCATTGCCGGCGGGCTTGCCGTGTGCGTCCCAGGTGGAGTTGTGCAGGCCGGCCTTGAAGCTCTCCGCCATCAGCTCGTGATACGACGGATGGAATTCGACCTGATCGCGGCGCACGCCCTTGGCGTCGAAGGTTTTCAGCTTCGGGGTGTATTCGTTGGCGAGACGGCCGCGTTCGGCCATCTCGGTGGTGCCCCAGGCCTTGCCGAAGGCTTCGAGTTCGACATGCGCATTGGCACCCTGATTGAAGGTGACCGCCTCGAGCAACGGCCGGTCGGCGCCGAACAGGTCGAGGTCCGGAAGCGGCGGCGACTGGTTGAACACCTCGTGGGTGGCGAAGGAAGGCTGCGTCATGTCGGTCCTGGAGCGGTGCGGATTCGCGCGCATGTTACGCAGAAAACCGCCCCGAGGACACGGCGGATCGCCGCGCCCTCACTTCATCCGTTCGCGCGCCGCCTTGAAGCCGGTGACGAAACGGGCCAGCGTGTGCGAGGTGGCGCCGCGTGGCAGCATCACTTCGATCAGCGAGAACACCCCGCGCCGCTCGACTGCGCGGGCGAGCGCCGCGGCGAGTTCGGCGCGCGTCGTCACGCGCTCGCCGACCCCGCCGATCGACTTGGCGATGTCGGCGAAATGCCAGTCGTCGAGATCGTTGAACTTCGATTCCGGCTGGAACACCCGGAGCATTTCCCAGCTGCAATTGTTGAACAGCACCACGATCGGATCGAGCCCGTAGCGCTTGCAGTTGCCGAGCTCCCAGCCGGTCATCTGGAACGCGCCGTCGCCGACCAGCACCAGCGGTCGTAGGCCGGTCGCAGCAACACCGATACCGGCCGGCACGCCGAACCCCATGCCGGCATAGTATCCTGGTGCCGCCAACGCGGTATTGTCGATCTCCATCGCGGTGAACAGGCAATCGCCGATGTCGGCGGTCATCGGCATCTTGCCATACCGGTCGAACAGATCGTTGATCGCGGTGGCGATATCCGACGGCGCGATCGGCGATGCGTCGAGGGTCAACCCACGCGGATAGGCCATCCCCTTCCCGACATTGCGCGGTCGCGGTGGATGCTGCGCGGCGTGGGCGTCGAGGCCGGCGATCAGATCGGCCAGCGGCAGATCGCGATAAACATGATGACCGATCTGCACCTCGCGTCCGGTTGCCAGCACGGTGCGGCGCGGATCGGTCATGTTGGAGGACAGCGCGAAATTGGTGTCGGACAGGATGACACCGAACATCAGCACCAGGTCGGCGCTCTCGACCAGTGCCGACAGGTCCGGATCGCCGGCAGCGCCGAGATAGGTGCCGGCCACCACGTCATCGGCGCCCTCGAGCAGGCCGCGGCCCATGAACGTCGTCACCACCGGCAGGCCGAGCTTGCGGGCCAGCGCGGCGACCTGCTGCTCGACGCCGTAGCGGCGGATCTCGACGTCGACCACCATCACCGGTGACTTCGCCCTGGCGATGCGATCCAGGATTTCTTCGGCGCACTCCTCCAGCGCGCCAGCGTCGGCCTCCCGCCGCGGCAGCTTCGGCACCGGGTCGACCTTGGCGTCGACCATGTCGCGCGGAAATTCGATGTACACCGGCAGCGAAAATTCGAGTGCGCTCCGAAGCACCCGCGCGATCTCGGCCGGCGCTGTCACGGGATCGCTCAGCACGGCCTGATCGCAGGTGACTTCCTTGAATACCGCAAGCTGGGAATCGACGGTGCGGACCTGATGATGCAGCAGATAGCCGCTGGTGCGCTCGCGCGCGCCGGGCGCACCGGCGATCACCACCACCGGCGAGCGCTCGGCATAGGCGCCAGCGATCGAGTTGACGAGGTTGAACGCGCCGGCCCCGTAGGTCACCACCGCGACGCCGATGCTGCCGCGATAGCGCGACGCCGCATCGGCTGCGAACCCGACCGCCGGCTCGTGGCTCATGGTGAAATACGGCAAGCCTCCGCTTTCCTCGATCACCTTGAAGAACGGCAGCACGAAATCGCCGGGGATGCCGAAGATCTCCCGGGCACCGTGATCCTTGAGGGCGTCGAGCAGCGCGGTCGCAAGCGTCGGCATGGCGGTTCCTGACTGGGCACGAAAAGCGCCGGACCGCTTTACCAGAGCTTCCGACTTTCGACCAACCGGATGCCCGTTGGAAACGCTGGACGGCCGAAATGCCGGCTGTTCCACAACGCCGGGGGATTATTCCGCGCCGCGTCCCGTTGGCGCTTGCCCGGCTATCCAACACTCCCTATAGCTCTTGCTTTAATGACCCCCGCCCCAAAATCGACTTTCGTCCTCGGTCACCGGCATCTGCTGGGAATCGAAGGGCTTTCCGCCGCCGACATCACCGGCCTGCTCGACCTCTCCGAGGAGTATGTCGAGCTCAACCGGCAGGTCGACAAGAAGCGCACCTCTTTGCGCGGCCGCACCCAGGTCAATCTGTTCTTCGAAGCGTCCACCAGGACGCAGTCGTCGTTCGAGATCGCCGGCAAGCGGCTCGGCGCCGACGTGATGAACATGAGCGTGTCCTCGTCCTCGATGCGCAAGGGCGAGACGCTGATGGACACCGCGGTGACGCTGAATGCGATGCACCCGGACATCCTGGTGGTCCGCCATCACGCCTCCGGCGCGGTGGAACTGCTGGCGCGCAAGGTCGACGGCTCGGTGATCAACGCCGGCGACGGCGCGCACGAGCATCCGACACAGGCGCTGCTCGACGCGCTCACGATCCGCCGCAACAAGGGCCGGCTCGAAGGCCTGGTGGTGGCGATCTGCGGTGACGTGATGCATTCGCGCGTCGCCCGCTCCAACATCCTGCTGCTGAACACGATGGGCGCCCGCGTCCGTATCGTCGCCCCCTCCACGCTGCTGCCGGCCGGAATCGAGCGGCTCGGCGTCGAAGTGGCGCGCGACATGCGCGAAGGGCTCGACGGCGCCGACATCGTGATGATGCTGCGGCTGCAGCGCGAGCGCATGAACGGCTCGTTCGTGCCCTCCTCGGCCGAGTACTTCAACTATTTCGGGCTCGACCAGAAGAAGCTGTCCTACGCCAAGCCGGACGCGCTTGTGATGCATCCGGGTCCGATGAACCGCGGCGTCGAGATCGATTCGATCGTCGCCGACGGCGCCCAGTCGGTGATCCGCGAACAAGTCGAAATGGGCGTGGCAGTGCGCATGGCGGTGCTCGAAGCGCTCGCCCGCAACCTGCCGAATGCCTGATGCCGGAACGGGAAACAACATGCTGACCGACCGCCGCCCGATCCTGCTCGCCAACGCCCGCCTGATCGACCCCTCACGCGACTTCGACGGCATCGGTGACGTGCTGATCGCCGACGGCGTCATCCGTGATGCCCGCCGCGGCATCGGCGCTGCCGGCGTCCCTGAAGGCACCGACATCGTCAATTGCGCCGGCATGGTGGTCGCGCCCGGTCTGGTCGACATGCGCGCCTTCGTCGGCGAGCCCGGTGCCAGCCACCGCGAGACCTTCGCGTCCGCCAGCCAGGCCGCGGCCGCCGGCGGCATCACCACCATCGTCTGCCAGCCCAACACCAGCCCGGTGATCGACAATTCGGCGACGGTCGACTTCGTGATGCGCCGCGCCCGCGACACTGCGATCGTCAACATCCACCCGATGGCCGCGATCACCAAGGGCCTCGCCGGCGCCGAAATGACCGAGATAGGCCTGTTGAAGGCCGCCGGTGCGGTGGCATTCAGCGACGGCGACCTCAGCATCACCAACGCGCAGGTGATGCGCCGCGCGCTGACCTACGCGCGCGATTTCGATGCGCTGATCGTGCATCACACCGAGGATCCGGACCTCGTCGGCGAAGGCGTGATGAACGAAGGCGAGTTCGCCACCCGGCTCGGCCTCGCCGGGATTCCGAATGCCGCCGAGACGGTGATGCTGGAGCGCGACATCCGCCTGGTGATGCTGACCCGTGGTCGCTATCACGCCGCGTCGCTGACCTGCATCGAGTCGCTGGAGATCATGAAGCGCGCCCGCGACCTCGGCCTTCCGGTGTCGGCATCGGTGTCGATCAACCACGTCGCGCTGAACGAGAACGACATCGGGCCGTATCGCACCTTCCTCAAGCTGGCGCCGCCGCTGCGCACCGAGGACGACCGCAAGGCATTGATCGCGGCGCTCGCCTCCGGGCTGATCGACGTGGTGATGTCGGACCACAATCCGCAGGACGTCGAGGTCAAGCGACTGCCGTTCGCCGAGGCCGCGGCCGGCGCGATCGGACTCGAGACGATGCTGCCGGCCGGGCTGCGGCTGGTGCACGCTGGCGAACTCGATTTGCTGAGCCTGATCCGCGCGATGTCGACCCGTCCGGCCGAACTGCTCGGCCTGCCCGGCGGCACGCTGCGCGCAGGCAGCCCCGCCGACCTGATCGTGATCGATCCCGACGTGCCATGGCTGGTCGATCCCGACGAACTGAAATCGAAGTGCAAGAATACGCCGTTCGACGAAGCGCGGTTCTCCGGCCGGGTGATCCGCACCATCGTCGGCGGACGCACCGTCTACGAGCATGTGTGAGATTTGAAGGCTTGGTCGAGGGCGCCGCTTGAACAAGGCCTTTCGATCCGTCATTGCGAGCGCAGCGAAGCAATCCAGAAATGCAGAGTACGGAATTAGATTGCTTCTCGCTTCGCTCCTCGCAATGACGGGGAGAGACTGACGTCATTGCCGCGCTAGAGTGTTTGGAGAGTTGTGATGATCGGGATCTACATCGCCGCGCTGGTGATCGGTTATCTGTTCGGCTCGATCCCGTTCGGCCTGATCCTCACCAAGATCGCCGGTACCCAGGATCTGCGCTCGATCGGCTCCGGCAATATCGGCGCCACTAACGTGCTGCGAACCGGCCGCAAAGGCCTCGCCGCGGCGACCCTGCTGCTCGATGCGCTGAAGGGCACCGCCGCTGTCATCCTGGCCGCCTATCTCGCCTCCGGCACCGACGCGATCGCCGCTAACGCCGCGATGCTGGCGGCGCTCGGCGCCTTCCTCGGCCATCTGTTTCCGGTGTGGCTGAAGTTCAAAGGCGGCAAGGGCGTTGCCGTCTATATCGGCGTGCTGATCGGACTGTTCTGGCCGGCTGCGGTGGTGTTCTGCCTGATGTGGCTCGCCACCGCCTTCACCTCGCGCTACTCGTCATTGTCGGCGCTGGTCGCAAGCTTCGTCACCCCGATCTTCCTGTGGTGGTTCGGCCACGACACCCTCGCCTCGCTGTTTGCCGTGCTGACCCTGCTGCTGTTCTGGATGCACCGCGAAAACATCAAGCGGCTGCAGGCCGGCACCGAGGGTAAGATCGGCGAGAAGAAGTAGTTACTTATGTTGCTTCTCTTGATCGACCAGACCGCTTAGGACTAGCTCTCTCGCAAGTTGGCGACAATTGAGACCGACTTGATGGCGGACGATATCCCAGAAATACAGTTGAAGAAGTCGCTCTTGGTAAGACTTCAATACTCCGAATTCACCATGGTGAATGAGGCTATTGCGCATGCCTGAAATTTCGCCGAACAGCAAATAGTCGTCAGCAAATTTCTTGTTTGAATTGCCATAAGCCTTTGAAAGGCTAGTCCTTATGGCATCATTCTTACCCCCAACGATGATTTCCAACGCTATCCAGTAGCTCGAAAAGCGGAAAGCCTCATTTCTTTGGCTGAGCGCCATATCGAAAAAATCACACGCACGCTGAAATCGTATTCGATAAGGGAGCTGTTGACGAACGAGCCTCCCTAGAATTTCGTTAACGAGAGAAGCATCAAAAATCTTGAAGAAATCGCCGTACAACGGCACGCGCACCGCTTCACTGGTGAGCGAGACAACACCTTCAATGTCAAAATCAAAATCAGCAATCCAAGCATAGAATGGCAGTTTGCCTAGGGACAAAGCGATTAGACTTCGCAGGAAACTGATCGCCTGGAAGCTGCTGAAGTAGTTAGTTTCTCCATCATTTCGGCTTACGGGCGCGACGATCGCCAGATAGTCGCAGTCCGGGAGGCGTAGATTTTCAATCTGAAACTGTAGTTTGAGCTGCCCCTCCTCTTGGACCAATATCGGGTTCGCGCGATATGGAACTAACGAAGCCAGTTTTCCAACGATCATCGTCGCCGGCACGTTCCCGGGAAAAGCATCGGCCGTGAGGCTGATTTCGTTCATGAACGTCAGAGCCTTGTCAGGCTCAGGGGGAACAAAACTGTACAGCTTGCCGTGAAATTGACTGTAGTTTGCATTCCGTTGTGCAAACGAGTGGGCGATATCTCGAAGAGAGAGCTCTTTCATTTCCACGTCGCGTTCCTCTGCGAGCATCAATATTGTTTCAGTTTAGCGCCTTCTTGTACTCTCTTATAAGTTGCGCGACACTCCTCTGGGGGTGTGCGTGGGCGAGCCGATTACCAGTTCGGGGACAACCGTTCTCACTGAGGCGCAGCGGATCGACTGGCTGCGGCTGATCCGCGCCGAGAATGTCGGCCCTCGCACCTTTCGGTCGCTGATCAATCATTTCGGCTCGGCGCGTGTGGCGCTGGAGCGGTTGCCGGAGCTGGCGCGGCGGGGCGGCGCGGCGCGGGCCGGTCGTATCCCATCCGAAGACGAAGCGCGGCGTGAGATCGAGGGCGGCCGCCGGATCGGCGTCGAGCTGGTGGCACCGGGCGAGACCGGCTACCCGCCGCGGCTGGCGACGATCGATGATGCCCCGCCGCTGCTCGGCGTCCACGCCCTGCCCGATGCGCTCGCCGTGATGGCACGGCCGATGATCGCGATCGTCGGCTCGCGCAACGCGTCCGGCGCCGGGCTGAAATTCGCCGGCCAGCTCGCCGCCGATCTCGGCGCCGCTGGTTTCGTGGTGATCTCCGGCCTTGCCCGCGGCATCGACCAGGCGGCGCATCGGGCGAGCCTGGCCAGCGGCACTGTCGCGGTGCTGGCCGGCGGCCACGACAAGATCTATCCGGCCGAGCATGAGGATCTGCTGCTGGACATCATCCAGGCACGCTGCGCGGCGATCTCCGAGATGCCGCTCGGCCATGTCCCACGTGGCAAGGACTTTCCCCGCCGCAACCGGCTGATCTCGGGCGCCTCGGTCGGGGTCGCGGTGATCGAGGCGGCCTATCGCTCGGGCTCGCTGATCACCGCCCGCCGCGCCGCAGATCAAGGCCGCGAGGTGTTCGCCGTGCCGGGCTCGCCGCTCGATCCGCGCGCCGCCGGCACCAACGACCTGATCAAGCAAGGCGCAACGCTGATCACCTCGGCCGCCGACATCGTCGCGGCAGTCGCATCAATCCTGGAGCGGCCGCTGGAGACGCCTGGCCGCGAGCCGGAGCACGCTCCTCCCACCGGCGAGCCCGACGCCGGCGACCGTACCCGCATCCTGTCGCTGCTCGGCCCGAGCCCGGTCGGGATCGACGACCTGATCCGATTGAGCGGCATCTCGCCAGCCGTGGTACGCACCGTCCTGCTCGAACTCGAACTCGCCGGCCGGCTGGAACGACACGGCGGCGGGCTGGTGTCACTGAGCTGAACGTCAGCGGGTCTCACGCTCATCGAACGCCTGCCTCGCCGTCTCGATCTCCGGCAAATGCGCGAGCGCCCAGGTGCCGAGCGCCTGTATCGGATGGCTGAGGCCGTGGCCGAGCGGCGTCAGTTCGTAGTCGACCCGCGGCGGCACGGTCGGAAACACGGTCCGGGTGACCAGACCGTCGCGTTCGAGCCCGCGCAGCGTCAAGGTCAACATCCGCTGCGAAATCCCGCCGACCATCCGCTTCAGCTCATTGAAGCGGCGCGGCCGCTCGCGCAGCAGCATGATCACCAGCACGGTCCATTTGTCACCGACCCGCGACAGCACCGAATTGACGCCGCGGCAGTCTGTATGGGCACTGCCCCCGTGTGGCGCAGGCACATCGCTGTGCCCGGGCACATCGCTGTGCGCAGGCAAATCGGTGTGCGCGGGTTTCAAAATAGTGCCTTCTTGTGCCATTTGGGCAGTCACTCATAGTGCGTCAGTTACAAATCTATACCAAGGATGACGCCAATGAAACTGCTTCACATCGACTCCAGCGTACTGGGCTCCAACTCCGTCAGCCGGCAGGTCACCGCTGCCATAGTCGACCGGCTCCGCCAGGCGCAGCCGGGCCTGGCCGTCACCTACCGCGATGTCACGGCCGAGCCACTGCATCACCTATCCGGCTTGCATGTCGCCGCGGCCCATGGCGCCGCGCCGGAGCCGTCGCTGCAGCCCGACCTCGCCGCCGGGCAAAACGTACTGGAAGAATTTCTTGCCGCCGACATCGTGCTGATCGGCGCACCGATGTACAACTTCACTGTCCCGAGCCAGCTCAAGGCCTGGATCGATCGCATCCTCGTCCGAGGCAAGACGTTCAGCTATGGGCCGGGCGGCGTTCAAGGTCTGGCGGGCGGCAAACGCGTGATCGTCGCAGTGTCACGCGGCGGGTTCTACGGCGCAGACACGCCGATGGCGGCCGGCGAACATCTGGAAAGCTATCTGCGGTTCGTGTTCGGCTTCATCGGCGTCACCGATCCGGAGATCATCTCGGCTGACGGCATCCAGGTGGGGCCGGAACATCGCGAGAAGGCGCTGGAGGCGGCGCTGTCGGCCGCCGCCGGCCTGCAGGCCGCCTGACGACAGCCGGCCCGGGCGCCGGGCGCGGGGCTTGACGAGACATCGGGCGGTTTGCCATCTGGCACGCCGCCCTGTCCCCCCGAGCGCCCACCGCCGATGCTGTTCTACGAACCGCTTTTTCTGACGGTCTTTCCGGCGGTCTACGCGCTGTATCTGGCGGTGACCAACAAGATCGCACGCAAATGGGTCCTGCTGGTCGCCAGCCTGCTGTTTTACAGCTGGGGCGAGCCGCTGTTCGTCCCGGTGCTGCTGGTGTCGGCACTGATCGACTACGCGCTGACCGCGCGGCTGCATCGCTCGGACTCCGAGCACGAACGCCGGCTGCTGCTGACGCTCGGAGTCGCCTGCAATCTCGCCGTCCTGGTGTTCTACAAATACACCGACTTTCTGATCGCCAATTTCGACGCTCTGCTTCAGCCGGCATTCGGCTGGCGGATTCAGTTGCTCGGTATCGCGCTGCCGATCGGCGTCTCTTTCGTGGTATTCGAGAAGATCACCTATTTGGTGGATACTTATCGCGGCGTGTCGCCGCCGGCGCGGCGTTTCGCCGACTACTGCCTGTTCGTGCTGTATTTCCCCAAGCTGCTCGCCGGCCCGATCCTGAAATATCACGAGATGGCCGCGCAGATCGCCGCGCCGCCGTCGCCGCGCTGGCGCGATGCCCGCGACGGGCTGGTGCGGTTCTGTATGGGGCTGGCCAAGAAACAGCTGATCGCCGACCCGATGGGCGGCTGCGCCGATCAGATCTTCGGCGCCGATCCGACAATGCTGTCGGCGCCAATGGCCTGGCTCGGCCTGCTCGCCTTCACGCTGCAGATCTTCTTCGATTTCGCCGGCTATTCGGACATGGCGATCGGGCTATCGCGGATGTTCGGCCTGTCGCTGCGCGAAAATTTCAAAGCCCCCTATATCGCCCGATCGATCACCGAATTCTGGCGGCGCTGGCACATCTCGTTGACCACCTGGATCCGCGACTATCTCTACGTGCCGCTCGGCGGCAATCGCCATGGCGCGCTGCGGACCTACGTCAATCTGTGGATCTGCTTTCTGTTGTCGGGGCTGTGGCACGGCGCGAGCTGGAATTTCGTGCTCTGGGGTGCCTGGAACGGGTTGTTTCTGACGCTCGATCGCATCTTCCTGAGCCGTGCGCTGCAGCGGATCGGCCCGGTGCTGGCGACGCTGACAACCTTCCTGCTGGTGATGATCGGCTGGTCGATCTTCCGCTCCCCCTCGCTGTCACATCTCGGCCCGTTCTTCGCGGCGCTCGCCGGCGCCTACCATCAGGCGGCGCCGATCGTGCTGGCGCCCGAGGTGCCGTGGGCGGCGGCGGCCGGGCTGATCGTATCGTTCACACCGGGCCTGCCCGGCTATCGCCATCTGCAGGCCGCCTATTATTCGCTATGGGCCGTGCGCTGGCTGGCGCAGGCCGCGATCATCACGCTGGCTGTGGTGGGGATCGCACGGGCCCTCGCGCTGCCGTTCAAGCCGTTCATCTATTTCCGGTTCTGAAGCGATGGCGATCAACAAGCACATCACACGAACCGTCTGGGCACTGATCTTCACCGTGCTGCTCGCGCTGCCGGTCGTGACGGCGTGGAATCTGATCGCCGCACCGATGAATCCGCGCTTGCTTGCGATCATCGGCAAGAGGCTCGGCGGCGTCACCGCCAAAGACCCGCTCGACTGGTCGTGGAAGGCGGTCAGCGACGCCACATTGCAGAAGGCGCTGGCGCTGCGGGTGACCGAGGCCAATCCGCTGCGGCCACTGTTGATCCGCAGCTACAACCAGCTTCGCGCCTCTCTGTTCGACGAACTGACCGCACAGGGGCTGGTCCGCGGCACCGATCGGCAGTTGCTCGAGACCTTCTATCTCGACGACTACTGCCAGCGGACCGTCGGCATGGCCGACGAACGCGCCCACGACAGGATCCCGCTGCTGAAGGACATTCAGGATTTCTACCGCTCGCGTGGCGGCGTCTTCCTGTTCGTCGTCACCCCGTCGAAGCTCGGCTACATGCCGGAAGCGTTCACCGGCACCCGCCCCTGCCCGAGCACGGAAGCGGCCCGCAACGAGCTGCGGCCGCGTTACGTCGACCTGCTTCGGCAGGCGGGCGTCGAGGTCTTCGACGCCGCCGCGCTGATCTATGCGCAGCGGCGTGCCCAGGCCATGCCTCTGTTTCCGCGCAACGGCGCGCATTGGAATGATCTTGGGCTTGCGATCGCCAGCGTTGCGATCCTGAATCGGCTGAACGAGGTGGCCGGCCGCACCGTCGCAGCGCCGCTGACCTATTCGATCACGATCGACGACCAGGCCACCGAACGCGACATCGATCTGATCGGCTTCCAGAACCAGTTGCTCGATCCGCCCCCGATCCGGACGCCCCACGTACAGTACCGCTCAGGGATCGACTGCAACACGTTCTCCGGCCGCGACGCGAACGCAGCCATCGTCGGCGGGTCGTTCATTCGAATGACTGCCGAGATCCTGATCCGCGACGCCTGCATGGCCCGGCTCGACTCCTACTTCTATCTCAAGCTCGAGCGTGAGGGCGGTGTCCCGTTCCGAACGCTCGATCGCGACCTCGGTCCAGCCCAGCTCGCCCGGCTGCGCGACGTCCAAATTCTGATCCTGGAAGAGAATGAGTCGTTCCTGGGCAAGTCCGCCCACGTTCGCGCGCTGCACAGCATCCTGATGCAACGCTGAGCTGAGGCAAACACCTTCCCCAAAAAGCCAACGGCCCGAAGCGGTGAGCTCCGAGCCATTGTCCAGGAGCGGACGTACATCCGGCCCGCCCCGACGTTCGAATCGTGGACTGGTTCGGTTAATTAGAGGTTAACTGCGAACGCCTCGTGACAGCGGTTGCCGATGAAGGACATTTCCAGGCTTGATGCCGTTCAAAGCTCAACCAAAATTCGAGGAGCCGCGAAAGAATCCTTCGTCATGAATGGGATCTCGGAACTTGTTCAATCTCCGCTGGAATTGCGCCTCCGACGGACGACCTCCCTTGCCTCCATCCGCGCCATGTCGAGCAAATAGCAAACCATGTCGAGGCGATGCGCCTGGGCAACCTGAATGAGCTGCCCGGTCGCTTCGGACAGGTATTGGGCTGCTTCAACGGGCCCGCCATCTCGTGGCCGGGCAGAACGCGAGTTTCGGTGGCTCTCGGACGGCGACGTCATCGGGCACCATTCCTGTACAGAATCGAACACTCCAATTAGGAGCAATTGAGATGGTATACACGTATAAGTTGTACACCTCTAGGTTTATGTTTGGTGAATTTCATGCGTGAGTGGAGTTGATTTCGCGCCGGTTCCCCGAGCGGCCATTTGACAGCGCACCCGTCACCACCCATGTTCCGGGCAATCTGGCCGGCGCGAGTCTCGCAGACCGGCCTTTTTCTCTTCATTCTGACGCCTGGAATGCGATGAACCTCGTCATTGTCGAGTCGCCGGCGAAGGCCAAGACGATCAACAAATATCTCGGCTCGTCCTACGAGGTTCTGGCCTCGTTCGGGCATGTGCGCGACTTGCCGGCGAAGAACGGATCGGTCGACCCGGACGCCGACTTTCAGATGATCTGGGAGGTCGACCCGAAAGCCGCGAGCCGGCTCAATGACATCGCCAAGGCTCTGAAAGGTGCAGACAAACTGATCCTCGCAACCGACCCTGATCGTGAGGGCGAGGCGATCTCCTGGCATGTCCTGGAGGTGATGAAGCAAAAGCGTGCGCTGAAGGACCAACAGGTCGAGCGCGTGGTGTTCAACGCCATCACCAAGCAGTCGGTCACCGACGCGATGAAGCACCCGCGTCAGATCGATGGTGCGCTGGTCGACGCCTATATGGCGCGCCGGGCGCTCGACTATCTGGTCGGCTTCACCCTCTCCCCGGTGCTGTGGCGCAAGCTGCCCGGCGCCCGGTCCGCCGGCCGCGTGCAGTCGGTGGCGCTGCGTCTGGTGTGCGACCGCGAAACCGAAATCGAGAAGTTCGTCCCCCGAGAATACTGGTCGCTGATCGCCACTCTGGCGACGCCGCGCGGCGATACCTTCGAGGCGCGGCTGGTCGGCGCCGACGGCAAGAAGATCCAGCGGCTCGACATTGGCAACGGCGCCGAGGCCGAGGATTTCAAAAAGGCGATCGAGGCAGCGAATTTCCGCGTCTCTACCGTCGAAGCCAAGCCGGCGCGCCGCAATCCCTACGCTCCCTTCACCACCTCGACGCTGCAGCAGGAAGCCAGCCGCAAGCTCGGCTTCGCGCCGGCCCATACCATGCGGGTGGCGCAGCGGCTGTACGAAGGCGTCGATATCGGCGGCGAGACCGTCGGTCTCATCACTTATATGCGTACCGACGGCGTGCAGATCGACCCGTCCGCCATCACCCAGGCGCGCAAGGTGATCGCCGAGGACTTCGGCAACGCCTATGTGCCGGAGGCACCGCGTCAGTACACGGCGAAAGCCAAGAACGCGCAGGAAGCCCACGAAGCGATCCGCCCGACCGACCTGTCGCGCCGGCCGTCCGACGTCAGCCGCAACCTCGATTCCGACCAGGCCCGGCTGTACGAGCTGATCTGGATCCGCACCGTCGCCAGCCAGATGGAATCCGCCGAGCTGGAGCGCACCACCGTCGACATCGAGGCGAAAGCTGGGTCGCGCTTGCTGGAGCTGCGCGCCACCGGTCAGGTAGTGAAGTTCGACGGCTTCCTCGCCGCCTATCAGGAAGGCCGCGACGACGATTCCGAGGACGAGGATTCCCGCCGACTCCCCGCGATGAGCGAGAACGAGACGCTGAAGCGCGAGGCGCTTGCCGTCACCCAGCATTTCACCGAGCCGCCGCCACGGTTTTCTGAAGCCTCGCTGGTGAAGCGGATGGAAGAGCTCGGCATCGGCCGGCCCTCGACCTACGCCTCCATTCTGCAGGTGCTGAAGGATCGCGGCTACGTCCGGCTGGAGAAGAAGCGGCTGCATGGCGAGGACAAAGGCCGCGTCGTGGTCGCGTTCCTGGAGAGCTTCTTCACCCGCTACGTCGAATACGACTTCACCGCCGGGCTCGAAGAAGACCTCGACCGCATCTCCAATAATGAAGTGTCCTGGAAACAGGTGCTGAGCGACTTCTGGCGCGACTTCATCGGCGCGGTCGACGAGATCAAGGATCTGCGCGTCGCCCAGGTGCTCGACGTGCTCGACGAGATGCTCGGGCCGCACATCTACCCGGCGCGCGAGGACGGCGGCGATCCGCGGCAATGCCCGAGCTGCGGCACCGGCAAGCTCAATCTGAAAGCCGGCAAGTTCGGCGCCTTCGTCGGCTGCTCGAACTATCCGGAATGCCGCTACACCCGGCCGCTCGCCTCCGACAGCGCCGGCGATGCCGACCGCGTGCTCGGCACCGATCCCGACAGCGGCCTCGAGGTCGCGGTGAAGTCCGGCCGGTTCGGCCCCTACATCCAGCTCGGCGAGACCAAGGATTACGGCGAAGGCGAAAAGCCGAAGCGGGCCGGCATTCCGAAGGGCACCTCGCCGTCCGATGTCGATCTCGAAATGGCGCTCAAGCTGCTGGCGCTGCCGCGCGAAGTCGGCAAGCATCCGGAGACCGGGCAGCCGATCAAGGCCGGCATCGGCCGGTTCGGCCCCTATGTGCAGCACGAGAAGACCTATGCCAGCCTCGAAGCCGGCGACGACGTCCACACCATCGGCCTGAACCGCGCGGTGACGCTGATTGCCGAGAAGGTCGCCAAGGGCCCGAGCAAGGGCCGCTTCGGTTCTGATCCCGGCAAGGCGCTGGGCGACCATCCGAGCCTCGGCGCGGTCGCGGTGAAGAAGGGCCGCTACGGTGCTTACGTCACCGCCGGCGGAGTCAACGCCACGATTCCGAACGACAAGACCGAAGATACCATCACCCTGCCCGAAGCGATCACGCTGCTCGACGAGCGCGCCGCCAAGGGCGGCGGCAAGGCCAAGAAGGCACCGGCGAAGAAGGCCGCTGCCAAGAAGGCGGATGCCGACGGCAAGGCCAAGCCGGTGAAGAAGGCCGCCGCCAAGAAGGCCAAGCCGAAGGCCGAAAGCGCCGCCGCCAGCAAGGCGCGCGCGCCGGTCGCGGCGAAGAAGGCGGCGAAGAAGGCCGCCAAGCCCAAAGACGCGGCCAAGAGCAGCGCCGCCAAGAACGGATAGATGTGAGCAAGCCGCGCGACGCGAAGTTTCCGGACAAGGCCACCCTCCTCGCCTTCATCCGCGCCCACCCCGGCAAGGTCGGCACCCGGGAGATCGCGCGCGAATACGGCCTGAAGAATGCCGACCGCGCCGAGCTGAAGCGGATGCTGCGCGAGCTTGCCGACGGCGGAAGCATCCGCAAGAGCGGGCGCCGCAAGGTCTCGGAGCCGGCCACGCTGCCCCCGACCTTGCTGGCGGACATCGTCTCGCGCGACACCGACGGCGAACTGATCGCCACGCCGTCCGAATGGGACGAGCAGGACGGCGACGCGCCGAAGATCCGCATCCACACGCCGCGCCGGATCAAACCCGGCACCGCAGCGGGGATTGGTGATCGCGCGCTGTTGCATGTCGAAGCAGCCGCCCCGCACGAGTCCGGCCCGGCTTATGTCGGCCGCGTCATCCGTGTGCTCGAACGCGGCAAGGCCCGTATCCTCGGGATCTTCCGCGCGCTGCCGCAGGGCGGCGGCCGGATGGTGCCGGTCGACAAGAAGCAAGCCGGGCGCGAACTCAACATCGCGGCGCACGATGCCGGCGGCGCGCAGGATGGCGATCTCGTCAGCGTCGACCTGATCCGCACCCGCGGCTATGGCCTCGCCTCCGGCCGCGTCAAGGAAAGGCTCGGCTCGCTCGCCAGCGAAAAGGCGATCAGCCTGATCGCGATCCACACCCACGATATCCCGCAAGACTTCTCCTCGGCGGCGATCCGCGAGTCCGAGGCTGCGGAGCCGGCAACGCTCAAAGGCCGCGAAGACTGGCGCGAGCTGCCGCTGGTCACGATCGATCCGCCCGACGCCAAGGACCACGACGACGCGGTCCATGCCGAGCCGGACCCCGCCCCCAACAACAAGGGCGGCGTGATCCTGCACGTCGCAATCGCCGACGTCGCTTACTACGTGCGCCCCGGCTCGGCGCTCGATCGCGATGCGCTGCGCCGCGGCAATTCGGTGTACTTTCCCGATCGCGTCGTGCCTATGCTGCCGGAACGGATCTCCAACGACCTGTGTTCGCTCAAGCCGGGCGAGCCGCGCGGCGCCCTCGCCGTCCGCATGGTGATCGACGCGCAGGGACGCAAGCGCTCGCATTCGTTCCACCGAATCCTGATGCGCTCGGCGGCGAAGCTGAGCTACGCGCAGGCCCAGGCCGCGATCGACGGCAAGCCGGACGATGTCACCGACCCGTTGCTCGAGCCCATCCTGAAGCCGCTGTACGACGCCTATGCGGTGGTCAAGCGCGGTCGCGACGAGCGCGATCCGCTCGACCTCGATCTGCCCGAGCGCAAGATTGTTCTAAAGCCGGACGGCACCGTCGACCGCGTCATCGTCCCGGAACGGCTCGATGCACACCGGCTGATCGAAGAGTTCATGATCCTCGCCAACGTCGCCGCCGCCGAGATGCTGGAGAAGAAGGCGCTGCCGCTGATCTACCGGGTGCACGACGAGCCTAGCGTCGAGAAGGTCCACAACCTCGTCGACTTTCTGAAAACGCTCGATCTATCATTCGCCAAAGGCGGCGCGCTGCGGCCGGCGCAATTCAACCGCATCCTGGCGATGGTCAAAGGCGAGGACTCCGAGCCGCTGGTCAATGAAGTCGTGCTG
>NZ_QUMK01000059.1 GCF_010907035.1 Rhodopseudomonas sp. BR0M22 | reverse complement strand
GGGCTGGGGTGGGGGAGCCCCAGGCACTGTGCTCGCGTCGCCCTCACCCCACCCCTCTCCCGCAAGCGGGAGAGGGAGCAGGCTGCGCGCGCCCCGGAATGACCGAGGAATAGGTTGTCGTCAGATGCAGCGTAATCCGACCGCGATGATCGACCATCTCAATCCGCCGACCGGCAAGATGGCGGACAATGTGGTCGGCTTTGCGCGGGCGCTGCGGGCGGCGGGGCTGCCGGTCGGGCCCGGCGCGGTGATCGACGCGCTGGATGCGCTGCAACTGATCGAGATCGGTCATCGCGACGATCTCTACGCCACGCTGGAAGCGATCTTCGTCAAGCGCCGCGAGCATCTGCTGATCTTCGATCAGGCGTTTGCGCTGTTTTTTCGCGCCGCCGAGGATTGGCAGCACATGCTGGATTCGATCCCGTTGCCGGACGCCGCCAAGAAGAAACCGCCGCCGGCCTCGCGCCGGGTGCAGGAGGCGATGTCGCCGGCGGCGACGCGCGACATGCCATCGGCCGAGGAGCAGGAATTGCGTCTCGCCGTCTCCGACAAGGAGATCCTGCAGAAGAAGGACTTCGCGCAGATGAGCGCGGCGGAGATTGCCGAAGTCACCCGCGCGATCGAGCGGATGCGGCTGCCGCAGGCCGAGCTGCGCACCCGGCGTGTCAGGCCGGATCGTCGCGGCCTCAAGCTCGACCTGCGCCGCACCTTGCGCGTGTCGTTGCGCACCGGCGGCGAGGTCGTCGACATCAAGCGGCTCGGCCTGATCGACAAGCCGGCGCCGATCGTGGCGCTGCTCGATATCTCCGGCTCGATGAGCGAGTACACGAGGCTGTTCCTGCACTTCCTCCACGCCATCACCGACGATCGCAAGCGGGTCTCGACGTTCCTGTTCGGCACGCGGCTGACCAACGTCACCCGTGCGCTGCGCCAGCGCGATCCGGACGAAGCGCTGGCGAGCTGCACCTCCTCGGTCGAGGATTGGGCCGGGGGCACGCGGATCGCGACCTCGCTGCACAGCTTCAACAAGCTGTGGGCGCGGCGGGTGCTCGGCCAGGGCGCGATCGTGCTCTTGATCTCCGACGGGCTGGAGCGCGAAAGCGACTCCAAGCTGGCGTTCGAGATGGACCGGCTGCATCGCTCCTGCCGGCGGCTGATCTGGCTCAATCCGCTGCTGCGCTACGACGGTTTCGAGCCGCGTGCCCAGGGCATCAAAATGATGCTGCCCCACGTTGACGAATTCCGCCCGGTGCATAATTTGACCTCGATGCACACGCTGATCTCGGCGCTGTCGTCGGCACCGCCGCCGCACCATTTCAGCACGATCCGTTCCGTCGCCTGACCGGCACCCGCAACAGCCACGCAAGAGGAGACACCTCCATGCAGCTCGATCGCGACGAAGACATTCTGCGGGCCGCCGAGGACTGGCGCAAAGCCGGCCGCGGCGTTGCGCTCGCCACCGTTGTCGAAACCTGGGGATCGGCGCCGCGTCCGGCAGGCTCCAGCCTGGTGATCAATGACGAGGGCACCTTTCTCGGCTCAGTGTCGGGCGGCTGCGTCGAGGGCGCTGTCGTCACCGAAGCGCTCGACGTGATCGACAGCGGCACGCCGAAGCTGCTCGAATTCGGGGTCGCCGACGAGACCGCCTGGAAGGTCGGGCTGAGTTGCGGCGGCACCATCCGGGTGTTCGTCGAAAAGGTCGATTAGTTCGCGCGGCGAGAGCGGCTGAGAACGCGATCGAGGAATTGAAACATGGTCTCCGTCATTGCGAGCGAAGCGAAGCAATCCAGGAGCTCAGTGCACCTAGCTGGATTGCTTCGTCGCTTCGCTCCTCGCAATGACGGGTGGCGGCCACGGGCGTGTAACCCCTGGCCGGTTTCTGAGGTGCGATCTAGGCAAGTGGGGCGTAGCCTGTGAAGTTCGAGATCCTGCAGCAACTCAACGCCGAACGTGCCGCGCGGCGCCCGGCGATTGTCGTCACCGACACCGCGACCGGGGCGCAGCGGCTGGTGAAGTCCGCCGACATCGCCGCCGATCCGCTTGCCGCCGAACTCGACAAACAGCTCCGCATGGGCAAGAGCGCGACGGTGGAGGTGGGGGGGCAGAAGCTGTTCCTCAACGTCTACGCGCCGACCGCCAAGCTGGTGATCGTCGGCGCTGTGCACATCAGCCAGGCGCTGGCGCCGCTGGCGCGCTCGCTCGGCTACGACGTCACCGTGGTCGATCCGCGCACCGCATTCGCAAGTCCTGAGCGCTTCCCCGAGGTGCCGCTGATCGCCGAGTGGCCGGACGTCGCGCTGCCGCCGCTGAACATCGATCACTACACCGCCTTCGTGGCGCTGACGCACGATCCGAAGATCGACGATCCGGCGCTGCTGCACGCCTTCGCCCGCGACTGTTTCTACATCGGCGCGCTCGGCTCGAAGAAGACCCATGCCAAGCGGCTTGAGCGGCTGAAGGGGGAGGGCGCCTCCGATGCCGACCTCGGCCGCATTCACGCGCCGATCGGGCTCGCCATCGGCGCAGTGTCTCCGTCCGAAATCGCAGTGTCGATCATGGCCGAGATCACCGCAGCGCTGCGACTGCCGGCATCGTCCAAGGCGGCTGCAGCATGAAGTTCGGTCCGCGCCGTCCGGCCGATGCGATCGGCGGCGTCACCGTGCATTCGCTGCGGCAGAACGGTCTGTTGCTGAAGAAGGGCACGACGATCGGTCCGGCTGAAGTCGCGGCCTTGGAGAAGGCCGGCATCGCCGAGATCGTGGTGGTGCAACTCGAACCCGGCGACGTGTCCGAGGATGTCGCGGCGGCGGATGTCGCGGGCGCGGTCGCTGGCGATGGCATCACCGTGGATCGCGCCTTCACCGGCCGCGCCAATCTGTTCGCTGCACGGACCGGCGTGCTGGTAATCGATCGCGCGGCGGTCGATCGCATCAATGCGGTCGACGAGGCGATCACGCTGGCGACACTGCCGGCGTTCAAGCCGGTGGTCGAAGGCGAGATGGTCGCCACCGTCAAGCTGATCCCGTTCGGCGTCGAAGGCCGGCTGCGCGACGCCGCGGTGGCGGCCGCACAAGGCAGCGCACTACGCGTGGCGCCTTACGTGATCAAGCGCGTCGGCGTGGTGTCGACGCTGCTTCCGGGCCTTGCATCCAAGGTGATCGACAAGACGCTGCGGGTGACGGCCGAGCGGCTGGCGCCGGCCGGCGCCGAGATCATCGCCGAGCGCCGCATCTCCCATGAAGAGGCCGCGCTGTCGGCCGCGATCAAGGAATTGCTCGGGCTCGGCGCCGAGATGGTGATCGTGTTCGGCGCTTCGGCGATCGCCGACCGCCGCGACGTCATCCCGGCGGCGATCGGCGCGGTCGGCGGAACGATTTCGCATTTCGGCATGCCGGTCGACCCGGGCAATCTGCTGCTGGTGGGCTCGGTCTCGGGCGTGCCACTGCTCGGCGCGCCGGGCTGTGCGCGCTCGCCGGTCGAGAACGGCTTCGACTGGGTGCTGATGCGGCTGCTCGCGGGGCTTACTGTCACCCGCGCCGACATCACCGCGATGGGCGTCGGCGGACTGCTGATGGAAATTGTCACGCGGCCACAGCCGCGCGTGCCGGTCGCCGAGAGCGGCCGCAACGTCGCGGCGGTCGTGCTAGCCGCCGGGCGCGGCACGCGAATGGGCGGGCCGAACAAGCTGCTCGCCGATCTCAATGGCAAGCCGCTGGTGCGGATCGTCGCCGAACAGGCGCTGGCCTCGCAGGCTGCGCGTACCATCGTCGTCACCGGCCATCAGGCCGACGAGGTCGAAGCGGCGTTGCACGGGCTCAATCTCACCTTCGTCCACAATCCCGACTTCGCCCAAGGCATCGCCTCGTCGGTCAAGACCGGCATCGCGGCGCTCGGCGATGATGCCGATGGTGCGATCGTTTGCCTCGGCGACATGCCGCTGATCGACGCCGCGCTGATCGACCGGATGATCGGTGCGTTCGATCCCGATCGCGGCGCGTTGATCGTGGTGCCGGTCGCCGAGGGACGCCGCGGCAATCCGGTGCTGTGGTCGCGGCGGTTCTTCGCCGAGCTGATGACGCTGGGCGGCGACGTCGGTGCCCGCCACCTGATCGCCAAGCATGGTGAGGCGGTGGCCGAAGTGCCGGTCGAAGGCGAGGCGGCGTTCCTCGACATCGACACGCCGCAGGCGCTCGATCAGGCGCGCCGCGGCTGAACGGCTGCGTATCAAGCGCGGACCTGCAGCCGCGCCGCCAGCTTTGCTGCAGCCTTGGCCCCGGTGGCCTGTTTCCAGATCAGCGTGACGTCGCGTTGCAGCGTCAGTCCGCCGACGTCGAGCGCCCGCAGGCTCGCGCCGCCCCAGCTTGCCGGGGCCAGCGTGCAGCCGAGCCCCGCGGCGACCAGCGCGGCGGCGGTGGATTCCTGTCGTGTCTTGGCGACGATGCGAAACCGCACGCCCGCAGTGCTGAGCAGCCGGCGACCGGTGCCGACGCGCTCGCAGCCCTGGCGCAGGACGAAGGGCTGGCCATCGAGTTCAGCCAGCGCCACGGTGCGGCGGCCCGCCCACGGATGATCCGGCCCCACGAACAGCCGGAACGGCTCGCTGAGGAGCAGCTTGCGGTGCAGATTACGATGTGGCGCAATCGACAGCGCCAGATCGAGGCTGCCGCTCGCGACCAGCTTTTCGAGCTCGTCGGCCGGTGCTTCGATCAGTTCGATCGGACCGTCCTCGGCGGGCAGCAGTTTCGGCAGCCAATCGGCAGCGAGGCTGGGTAGGACGCCGAGCTTCAGCCGCGCCGGCGCCGGGCCGCTCAGCTCGCGCTTCGCCTCCGCTAGCGTTTGCAGCGCAGTGCGCACTCTGCCTTCGAGGCGCTTGGCGCTCGGCAGCGCGCGAATGCCGCGGCCGTCGGGCGCGAACAGCGGCGCGCCGAACTCCCGCTCCAGCCCCTTCAGTGCCTGCGACAGCGTCGGCTGGGTGATGCCGAGTTCGCCGGCGGCGCGCGACACCGAGCCGGTGCGCATCACGGCGAGAAAGTAGCGGAGGTGCTGGATATTCATCGAAATTATCTATCGATCATTGATAATGAGCGATTTTATCCGGATCGATGCCGAATGCTACACCGCGGGTCGTAAGTTGTAGCGAGGAAGGCGGCCGGCGATGTTGGTGGAGATCGAACGCAACGACGCCGTCGGCGTCGTCACGCTGAACCGGCCAGGCGCACGCAATGCGCTGTCACGGCAACTGATCGCCGATCTGGCGACGGCGCTGGAGACGCTGGAGCGAGACGCGGCGATCGCAGCGGTCGTGCTCACCGGCCGGGACGTGTTCTGCGCCGGCGCCGATATCGCCGAGATGCACGGCATCGATCTGGCGACGGCGCTCGCCGAGGATTTCTCCGGCTGCTGCGACCGTCTGGCGTCGTGCAACAAGCCGTTGATCGCGGCGGTCGAAGCCTATGCGATCGGCGGCGGTTGCGAACTGATCGAGATGTGCGATCTGGTGATCGCCGGCGCCGGGGCCAGATTCGGCCATCCCGAGATTGCGCTCGGTACGCTATCGGGCGGTGGCGGCACGCAAAGGCTGGCGCGGGCGATCGGCCGCGCCCGCGCGATGGATCTGGTGCTCACCGGGCGGCTGATTTCCGCCGCCGAAGCCGAGCGGATCGGGTTGATCAGTCGTGTGGTCAAGGACGGCGCGGCGCTCGCTGCCGCGTGCGAAGCCGCTGCTCAAATTGCAGCACATCCGATCCATGCGGTCCGATTCGCCAAGCAGGCGGTCGATCGCGCGGTATCGGTCGGGCTCGCGGACGGGCTGGCGCTGGAGCGACGGCTGTTTCATCTCAGCTTCGCTGCCGGTGAATTTCAGCCGCGTCTCGAGCAGTTTCTGGCACGCCGCGGTTCGGCGCGCTGATCATCCTCGACACGCGGTCGTGCGATTTGCGGTTCGTTCACCAAGTTGAAACGTGCGCGCAGATAATTTGGAACCCGGGTTGAACCTCGGGGGAGGGGACGTTGGATTCGTCGATTGCTGCGTGGCGCAAAGTCACGCTGATGATTGCTGTTTGGATTGCTTGTTTACATTTGCTTGCGCCGGCACAGGCGGCCGGAGCGCTGGCGATCGGCAAATGCGGTTCCTACGGGCAAGCCTTCGACTATTCGGCCGAGGAGGCGGCGATTGCGGCGGCGCGCAAGCGCTGTAAGGGCGACTGCACCACGCTGACGATGCGCCGGGCCTGTGCGGCGCTGTCGATCGACATGAGCAACCCGTGCGGCGCCCACGGCTACGCCGTGGAGCCGAAGATCTCATCGTCGCTCAACGCGGCGACCCGCCGGTGCTACGAATATGGCGGCAAAGAATGCGTGATCCGGGCCTGGGCCTGCGACGCCAAGGGCTGAGCGCCCTGTTTTGAGATGATCGTGAAATGACATGCCGAGCCTGCTGCGCTATCAGCAGGCATGCAGTTCGATACCAAGATCGCGCTCGTGATCCGCACCGATCTCGAAGCCTGGCAGAAGCTGAACGTCGCCGCGTTTCTCACGTCCGGCATCGCCGCGGCGTTCCCGGAGAGCATCGGCGAACCGTATGAAGACGGCAGCGGCACGCCGTATCATCCGCTGATCGGTCAGCCGATCCTGGTGTACGGCGCCGACGGTCCAGGCCTGTCGCGCGCGCTGGAGCGGGCGCTGGCTCGCAACGTCAAGCCGGCGATCTATACCGAAGCGATGTTCAAGACCACGCACGATGCCGCCAACCGCGAAGCGGTGAAGGCGGTCGCGCGGGTCGATCTGCCGCTGGTCGGCCTCGCCGTCCGTGCCGACCGCAAGGTGGTCGACAAGATCCTCGACGGCCTCAAATTCCACGCCTGAACCGTGCGCTATTCCGGCACCGGCCGCGATCGCTCCCGCATATCTTCGGCGCGGTAATTCTCTTTGGTGACCACGTCGGTCATCCGCTTCTCGGCAGCGCTACGGGTGCGGTTGCGCATCAACGCATAGGCGATCGCGAGGCCGAGCACGACAATACCGATTCCCCACATCCATTCCGTCGACATGTTTTCTCTCCCTGACATTGCCGTCAGGACAATCCCAAGTTTTGTCGGCCGTTCCAGGTCGTTCGCTTCGTCGGGCGCGGCTTAGCGCCTCGTTAGGCATTGCCGACGGAAGCCGTGGGCGGCCGGTGTCGGATCAACGCGTCGTAAGTTGTCGCGGGCTCAAGGAGTGTCGTGGCGACATCGCCGATTTTCGCGGACGAGAGCGTGAACGAACAGTTCCCCATTGATCAACACCGTCGGGCTTCCGATTGGCCGGAGGCCACTCGTCAGCTTCGGGGCTCGGGTGCGCGGCGGCGCTTTCTGGTCGGATCGCTGCTGGTCAACGTCGCAGCGCTTGCCATCGATGTGGCCGTGTTGGATCCGTGGCATCTCGCCTTGGCCGCCGGTCTGCGTCTGCTGCTGGTGACACCGCTGGTGCTGCTGGCGCTCGCGCTCAACCGCCGGCCAGCCGATCGGCCCCTGCAGGCGGTCATACAGGCCATAGCCGTCGTCGCGTTCACGCTGTCGGTCACCGCGATCGGGCAGTTCGCACCGGAGCCGTTCGCCGGGCGTTACATGATGTCGGCGCTGTTCGTCGTGTTCGCTGGCGCGTTGGTGTCGGCGTTGTCGTGGCGCACGACCAAGATCATGACCGTCACCGCGACGATGCTGTACATCCCGATCGTCGTCTCAGGCCTGCACTGGCCGCCGGCTTGGACCAATATCGATCTGGTCGGCCTGAGCCTCATTACTTGCGTGGTCGGGCTGCGCGCCCGTCGGCGCAAGGAAGCACAGATTGCCGAACTGGTGGCGATCCGCCGCAGCGATGCGCAGCTCAAGCGCGAACTGCGTCGGGCCAATGCGGCGCTGGAGCGGCTGTCCGCCACCGACGCGCTGACCGGCGTGTTCAACCGGCGCTATCTGGACGAGCTGATCGAGCAGGATACGGCTTCGCTGGTTCCGTCGCTCGGCCAGAGCGTGCTGATGATCGACGTCGATCACTTCAAGCTGTTCAACGATTACGGTGGCCACGCAGCCGGCGACCGCTGCCTGCAGCAGATCGTCGCCGCGATCCGCCGCAACCTGCGCTCCTGCGACGTGGTGGTGCGCTACGGTGGCGAAGAGTTCGCCGTCGTGTTGCCCGGGCTCGACGATGCCGAGCTGCGCGAGACCGCCGAACGGCTGTGCGGCGCGGTGGGTGAATTGAAGATCCCACATCCCGGGCTCGGCGAGGCGGCCGTCGTCACCATCAGCGTCGGTATTGCGCCCGCGGTGCCCGCCGAGACGCTGGCGGACGCGATCCAGCGCGCCGACAAATCCCTTTATCGCGCCAAGCGCGGCGGTCGGAATCGGGTCGGCGCCTGAGCATCGGGCCGTCATCCACGAACGGAACCGTTTCATCTTGATTATGACTGACTGGTCAGTCATAATCTGAGAATGAAGCGTGGATCGTCCAAGTCGCCAGCTCAATCCCACCCGCCTGCAACGCGCGGGACTCGCGCGCCGACGCGGCCAGCCAAGCCGTCTTCAGCCGCGGGGGGAGAGGCTCCGTCGAGCCGGGCTGCCAAGGCAGCCGAACGGCGGGCCGCGATCATCGACGCCGCGCTCGACGAGTTTACCGCGCGCGGTTTCGCGGCGACCCGGATCGACGACGTCGCCAAGCGCGCCGGCGTTGCCAAAGGCACGATCTATCTGCACTTCACGGACAAAGAGGCGATGTTTCAGGAGCTGGTGCGCACTGCTCTTGTGCCAACGATGCAGCGGCTGACGTCGCAGCCCGCGCCTGGCGTTTCGGCGCGGCAGATGCTGGAGACATTCGCCGACACCTTTTTGCGCGAGGTGGCGCACACCCGGCGCGGCGACATTCTGCGGCTGGTGATGGCCGAGGGCACGCGGTTTCCGTCGCTGGCGGAATTCCATTACCGCAACGTGGTCGAGCCCGGCGTCGCCGGCATTCGCCGTATCCTCGAGCTCGGCGTCGTCCGCGGCGAAATCCATGCCGCCTCGCTGGCGCAGTTTCCGCAGCTCGCGGTCGCGCCGGTGGTGCTGTCGGTGATCTGGCAGGGGCTGTTCGGCCGGTTCGCGCCGCTCGACGTGCAGGCGATGTTGCGCGCGCATCTCGATCTGATCTTCGGCGAAAGGACAGCGTCATGACGCGAACCTCGCTCGTTCTGCGCGGCTGCGCCGCCGTGTTCCTGGCACTGGCGCTCGCGAGCTGCGGCAAGAGTGGCGATCCCGGCTATCAGGGCTGGGTCGAGGCCGATCTGATCTTCGTCAGCCCCGACGAGTCCGGGCGCATCACCAAGCTCACCGTGCGTGAAGGCGACGAGGCCAAGAAGGGCGACTTGATCTACACGCTCGACGACGATCTGCAGCAGGCCGACCTCAATCAGAATATGGCGACGCTCGCCAACGCCAAGCAGACCTTCGACCGTGCCCAATCGCTGTCCAAGACCGGCTCCGGCACCCAGGCCAATCTCGACTCGGCTATCTCGACCCTGCGTGTCGCCGAAGCGCGAGTCGAGACCTCGAAGACGCGGCTGGCGCGGCGCGAAATCCGCGCGCCGGTGACCGGCACGGTGCAGCAGATTTATTTCCGCGAAGGCGAGATGGTGGCGGCACAGAAGCCGGTGCTGTCGATCCTGCCGCCGGGCAACATGAAGATCCGGTTCTACGTGCCGGAGCCGGAGCTGCCGAAGCTTGCGATCGGCGAGAAGGTGCGGGTGACGTGCGATAATTGCGCGGCCGATCTGTCGGCCGAGATTTATTTCATTTCGACCACGGCGGAGTATACGCCGCCGGTGATCTACAGCCTCGATGAGCGCAACAAGCTGGTCTATCTGATCCAGGCGCGGCCGAACAAACCGGTGAGCCTGCGGGTCGGACAGCCGATCAGCGTGTATTTGCTGGCTGCCGCGGCGCCTTCGCCGGCCGCGGCCAGCAAGCCATGACCGCCGCACCGACCATCGCTTCCGATGCCCGCGACATCGCGATCGATGTCCGCGGCCTCACCAAGTCGTTCAACGGCCGCGAGGTGGTGCATGACCTGTCGATGCAGGTGAAGCGGGGCTCGATTTACGGTTTTCTCGGTCCCAACGGCTCCGGCAAGACCACCACGATCCGGATGCTGTGTGGTCTGCTGACTCCCGACCGCGGCGAGGGCACCTGCCTCGGTTTCGATATCCGCACCGAGGCCGCCAAGATCAAGCGCCGCGTCGGCTACATGACGCAGCGCTTCAGTCTGTATCAGGATCTGTCGGTGCGGGAGAATCTCGAATTCGTCGCCCGGCTGTACGGCGTGCCCGACGCGCGCGGCGCAGCGCGCGACATGATCAAGCGGCTCGGGCTGTCGGGCCGCGAGGAGCAGCTTGCCGGCGAATTGTCGGGCGGCTGGAAGCAGCGGCTCGCGCTCGGCGCCTGCACGTTGCCCAACCCGCAATTGCTGCTGCTCGACGAGCCGACCGCCGGCGTCGATCCGAAAGCGCGCCGCGACTTCTGGAACGAGATCCACGCGCTCGCCGCCGAAGGTCTCACCGTGCTGGTCTCCACTCACTACATGGACGAAGCCGAGCGCTGTCACGAGATCGCCTACATCGCTTACGGTTATCTGTTGGCGCACGGCACCGTCGATCAGGTGATTGCCGGCTCGCAGCTCTCCACCTGGGTTGCCACCGGCGAAGGCCTCGGCGCGCTGGCGCATGAGCTCGCCGGCAAGCCCGGCGTCGACATGGTGGCGCCGTTCGGCACCAGCCTGCACGTCTCCGGCCGCGACCAGGCCGCGCTCGAGCAGACGCTAGCGCCGTATCGCAAGGATCCGCGGCAGAGCTGGCAGCACGGCGCGCCGTCGCTCGAGGACGTGTTCATCGAGCTGATGAGCCGGTCGAAGGACAACTTCCAATGACCATGGCGGACAGCGATGCGCCGAAAGCCGGCGCGCCGATCAAGGAGCCGCGCTTCGGATTTTTGCGTCGCTCCTACGCGATGCTGGTCAAGGAGCTGATCCAGCTCAAGCGCGACCGGCTGACCTTCGCGATGACCATCGTGATCCCGGTGATGCAGCTGCTGCTGTTCGGCTACGCCATCAACACCACACCGCGGCATCTGCCGACCGCGGTGCTGCTGCAGGAGGATTCCGATCTCGGCCGCTCGATCCTGAAGGCGCTGGAAAACACCGCGTACTTCCGATTCACCCGCGAAGTACACAGCGTCGCGGAGTTCGACGATCTTTTGCTGTCCGGCCGCGTGCTGTTCGGCGTCGAGATCCCGCGCGGGTTCGAGCGCGCGGTGCGGCGCGGCGAGAAGCCTGCGATCCTGGTCGCGGCCGACGCCACCGATCCGGTGGCCGCCGGCTCGGCACTCTCGGCCCTCGGGCAGATCGTGCAGAACGCGCTGGTTCACGACCGGGTCGCCGGCGACCCCGCCAACCCGCCGTTCGAAATCCGCGCCCACGCCCGCTACAACCCGGCCGCTTCGTCGCGACTCAACATCGTGCCCGGTCTGGTCGGCACCATCCTGACCATGACCATGCTGATCTTCACTGCGCTGTCGGTCACCCGCGAGATCGAGCGCGGCACGATGGAGAACCTGCTGTCGATGCCGATCACGCCGGTCGAAGTGATGCTCGGCAAGATCCTGCCGTATGTCGGGGTCGGCTTCATCCAGGCGTCGCTGATCCTCGGCATCGGCGTCTTGCTGTTCGGCGTGCCGCTGCGCGGCAGCCTGGCGATGCTGGCGCTGTTGTCGACGCTGTTCATCACCACGAACCTTGCGATCGGCTACACCTTCTCGACGCTGGTGCAGAACCAGCTGCAGGCGATGCAGGCGTCGATGATGTTCTTCCTGCCGTCGATCCTGCTGTCCGGCTTCATGTTTCCGTTCGCCGGCATGCCGGTCTGGGCGCAGTATATCGGTGAGTGTCTGCCGCTGACGCATTACTTGCGCATCGTCCGCGCCATCATGCTGAAGGGCTCGACGCTGGAGAATCTGCACTACGACGCGCTCGCGCTGCTGACGCTGATGCTGATCGCGATGACGATCGCGGTGACGCGTTTCCGCCGCACGCTCGACTGATCGCGCCGGGGCGTTACTGCCGCAGTGAGGCGCCGACCCGTGTGTAGACGCCGGCGCGGCCAAAACTGTCGCGGACGTAGCCGGCGGCGGCCGACCATTCCATCGCTGCGATCCGCAGGCCGCTGAGGTGCAGTCCGATCCGGGTCTGGCGGCTGAATTCATCAGCCGAGCCGGACATTTCCGGTCCCCACCACAACATGTCGAGCACGCGCCAGCCCGCGGCGATGCGTGCGCCGTAGCTGCTCGCCACGGTGGTGGCGTAGAATGAATAGGCCAGCATCGTGTCGGGCGTCGGCTCGGCCCAGCCGTCCAGCGCGAGGCGCAGGCCGCCATGACTGCCGCGCCAGCGCTTGTCGCGGATGTCGGGGGTCGAGGCACGATGCTCGAGATCGGGGCCGGCGAGAATCTTCAGCTCGAACGCACCGATCTTGAAACGCCAACCCGCCAGCACGGAGGCTCGGGAGATGTCGCTGACATAGACAAAGTGTGTCGCCTGATAGCGCTCGAAAGCTTCAGACGCTTGCAGACGGATCACCCATCCGTTGTCGCCCGAGTTGCTCCCGGACCATTCAGCTCCGCCATAAAGCGAAACTCCGTTGCGCCAGACGTCCTGGCCGCCGAACAAAAGGGCCTGGGTCTCTGCGCCTTGAACGTTGGGGCGGCCGGTTTCGATCATGACCTGACCAACGAGATCACTCCCGTCGGGCAGATCGCCTAACAAGCCTTCATCGTCGGTCGGGTCGAACCATGCCGTCTCGGTCGTCGGTGCGCCGAACGGTGCCGACGGTTCGATCGTCGAGTTCAGCTCTTCGGCGATATCACCCGCGGGTTCCGGATCGAAAGCTTGGGTCTGGAAAGCCTGGGCTTGGGCGGCATCAGATGGTGCGATCGAGATCGCGATCAGGCTCAACGCTCCGATCCAGCCCACGCAACGCACCGTCCAGCCACCCAAACACAACAACGTTTACTAGAATTATATATGTGTATAACTCTGAGTTGTTGGGGTTGTCCAGCCGAGACGGTGCTTTGGAATTAATCCGGTTGCGGTTCGTGCTCGTCGCGACGCGCGATCGCGTGTTCGAGTTCGACGGCGAGCTGCCGATTGATATCGGCCATGCCGTCGATATAGGCCTCGGACAGGGACAGGCCTTGCGGTGCGTTCGGCGCGGCGCGGGCCTTTGTTTCGAAGTGATGGCGCAGGATCGTCGGCGACGGATGCGACTTGATCAGCGCATTGGCGAAATTGAGCAGAGCCTTGATCTGCCCGTTCATGAAGTCAATCTTGTCCATCCGAAATCGGACCCTTTTGTTGAGGTAGTGCATGCGCCCGAGCCTATGGGGCGGCTCCTATCATCCCATTGATCGGCCGCAACACTTTGCGGTGACGCAATGTCGCGCGTCACGTCGGCTCACTCGGCCGTGTTTGCCGCAGTTTAGCCGACGAGTTTGATCAGTTCCATCGCGGCGGCGGGGGCGCGTACTTTGCCTTCGTGGATCACATAGGCGAACACGTCGCGCTTGTGGGACTTGGCGCGTGCCGCATCGACCTTCGGTAGATCGTCCGGTTCGCCACCGCCGGCCCAGAGTTGCAGGCGCTTCGCCCATGCCGACAACGCCTTTGCCGGATAGCCGGTGGCGATGTCGTCCTGGCCCTTCTGCAGCCGCGCATAGACGAAATCACCTGTCACGTCGGCGATCTCAGGATAGGTTGCGTGTTCGGAGTACACGACCGGAATGTTGTGTTCACGCAGCAGCGCGATGAAGGCCGGCGTCTTGAAACTGTCATGACGGACCTCGACGACATGGCGCAATTTGCGGCCGTCGAGTTCGCGCGGCAGCAGTTCGAGAAACCTGCCGAAGTCGGCTTCGTCGAACTTCTTGGTCGGCGCGAACTGCCACAGGACCGGGCCGAGCCGATCACCGAGTTCGAGCACGCCCGAATTGTAGAAGCGTTCGATACTGTCGCCGGCTTCCGCCAGCACCTTGCGGTTGGTCGCGAACCGCGGCCCCTTGAGCGAGAACACGAAATCCGCCGGCACCTCGCTCGCCCATTTGCGAAAACTCTCAGGCTTCTGCGAGCCGTAGAACGTGCCGTTGATCTCGATCGAGGTCAGCTTCGATGCGGCGTATTCCAGCTCGCGCCGCTGCGGCAGCTTGTCCGGATAGAACACCCCGCGCCACGGTTCGAAGGTCCAGCCGCCGATCCCGATCCGGATATTGCCTGCCCGAGCTTTGGTCATCTCTCCCCCTTGCGAAAGTCGCATCCCGTTCCTATCTTGGTTGCAACGGCGACGTCGATGCTTCGAAAAGGAGCGTGCGACGCCGAGACGACCACTGAATAGTAGGGAGCTCCGGATGTACGCGCACCTGTTGTTCGTGGTCGTTGACCTTTTTGGGCGCCGGATCGACCCGATTTCCCTACATTTCTGATCCCGATCGGCCGGTGCTCGCCTTGGCATCGCCGGGCACGGTCGCTATAGGCATGGCCCCATGATCGATGCCAGCCCTGCCGCAGTTGCGACCCGTGCCAAGCCTGCTGCGCTTCCGCTGCAGCTCTCCGTGGTCGTTCCGACCTTCAATGAGCGCGACAATGTCGAGCTGCTGTTCCGCAAACTGGAGACGGCACTCGCCGGCGTGGCGTGGGAGGTCGTCTTCGTCGACGACAATTCTCCCGACGGCACCTGGCAGGTCGTCCGCGATATGGCGCAGCGCGACTCCCGCGTGCGCTGCCTGCGCCGGATCGGTCGTCGCGGCCTGTCCGGTGCCTGCATCGAAGGTATCCTCGCATCCGGCGCGCCGTTCGCAGCGGTGATGGACGCCGACTTGCAGCACGACGAGACCCAGCTCACCAAGATGCTGTCGCTGCTGGAGAGCAATGCCGCCGACCTCGTGGTCGGCAGCCGCTACATCGAGGGCGGCAGCGCCGACAGCTTCAACAAGCAGCGCGCCGGGATCAGTGCGCTCGCGACCCAGGTTGCCCAAAAGGCGCTGAAGATCGAGGTCGCCGACCCGATGAGCGGCTTCTTCATGATCCGCCGCGACCGCTTCGAACAGCTCGCGCCGCAGCTTTCGACCCAGGGCTTCAAGATCCTGCTCGACGTCATCGCGACCGCGCGCGGCAGCCTGCGCATCGTCGAGGTGCCGTTCACCTTCGGCTCGCGGCTGCACGGCGAGAGCAAGCTCGACTCGATGGTGGCGCTCGACTTCCTCGGCCTGGTGCTGGCGAAATTCAGCCACGACGTGCTGTCGCTGCGCTTCATCCTGTTCGCGCTGGTCGGCTCCACCGGCGTGGTGGTGCACTTCGTCACGTTGTTCGTCGTGCTGAAGGTGTTCGAACAGCCGTTCGCCGAGGCGCAGGGCGCCGCCGCGCTGGTGGCGATGACCAGCAACTTCATCCTCAACAATTTCCTGACCTATCGCGACCAGCGGCTCAAAGGCTTCGCGATCCTGCGTGGCCTGTTGCTGTTCTATCTGGTGTGCGGCGTTGGTCTGCTCGCCAATGTCGGCGTCGCCTTCGCGGTCTACAATGAGCACGTCACCTGGTGGCTGGCCGGCGCGGCGGGCGCGGTGATGGGCGTGGTGTGGAACTACGCGATGTCCGGCCTGTTCGTCTGGCGCAAACGATGAGCGGCACGATACGGCGACTTCCCGTCGCCACGATCCTGGTCGTCGTCGGGCTGGTCGCGCTCCGGCTGGTCGCCGCTGCGGTGACGCCGCTGACCTTCGACGAGGCGTATTACTGGACCTGGTCGAAGAATCTCGCGCTCAGCTATTTCGACCACCCGCCGATGGTCGCGGTGGTGATCAAGCTCGGCACGCTGATCGCCGGCGATACCGAACTCGGCGTCCGCCTGGTGTCGATCCTGCTGGCGCTGCCGATGAGCTGGGCGGTGTGGCGAGCCGCGATCCTATTGTTCGACGATACCGAGATCGCCGCGACCGCGACGGTGTTGCTCAACGCCACCATGATGGTATCGGCCGGCACCACCATCGTCACGCCGGATGCGCCGCTTTTGGTGGCATCGAGTTTCGTGCTGCTGGCGCTGGCGCAGGTCGCTGCGACTGGCAGGGGCGTGTGGTGGCTCGCCGTCGGCGTTGCGGTCGGGCTGGCGCTGCTGTCGAAATACACCGCGCTGTTCTTTGGTCCGGCGATCCTGATCTGGCTGTTGTGGGTGCCGGCGATGCGGCGCTGGCTGCTGTCGCCGTGGCCGTATCTCGGCGGCGTGATCGCGTTCGCGCTGTTCTCGCCGGTGGTCGTCTGGAATGCGCAGCACGACTGGATTTCCTTCGTCAAACAGTTCGGCCGCGCCAAGCTCGGCGGGTTCGAGCCGCATTTCCTCGCGGAGCTGATCCCGACCCAGTTCGTGCTGGCGACGCCGTTCGTGTTCGTGCTCGGGGTGATGGGCTTGATTGCGCTCGGCAAGCGCAGCACGGGGCCGGCGGCCTCGCGCGTTCTGGTCGCCGCGACGGTGTGGACGATCGCGCTGTATTTCGCCTGGCAGGCGCTGCACGACCGGGTCGAGGCGAACTGGCTCAGCCCGCTGTATCCGGCATTCGCGCTCGCGGCGGCGGTGGGGGCGGCCTATCCGCATTGGACCCCGGGCATCGCGCGCGTCGTCACGGTGTGCCGGCGCTGGGCGGTGTCGACCGGCGCCGTTCTGTTCGCGCTGGTGGTGGTTCAGGTCAACACCGGCGCGCTGACCGGCTATCGCCGCGACGCCACGGTGCGCTCGGTCGGCGTCGGTGTGCCGCAGATGGTGGCGGAGATCGACCAGGTGCGGAGGCGGATCGGCGCGAGCTGCGTGCTGACCGACGATTACGGCACCACCGGCTGGCTGGAGTTCTATCTGCCGCCCGGCACCTGCGTGGTTCAGCGCGGCGAGCGGTTCCGTTGGCTCGCGGCGCCGGCACCGACAGCCCGGCAACTCGCGGGACCGTTGCTGCTGGTCGGTGTCGACAACGCCGCGGCGCGGCCGGACCTGCAGGCAGCCTTCGCCAAGATCGAGCGCGTCGGGGCCGTCACCCGCTCGCGTGGACCGCTGCTGGTCGATGCAGTGCCGCTCGACGAGCTGTCCGAGCCGAAGGGACCGATCCTCGACGAGCGCCCGCCGATCTACTGACGCGGCGGCGGTGCCGCCCGGCAAACCTGCTGACCTGCGGTGGCCGAGTATGCTACAGGCTGGGGTCGATCCCCACCTCCCGCGCGTCCGCCGCGCCATTCCCCAACACGACGAGCTCAACAATGAACGACACGGTCTTGATTGCTGGAGCCGGACACGCCGGATTTCAGGTCGCCGTATCGCTGCGCCAGGCGAAATACGCCGGGCGCATCGCGCTGATCAACGACGAGAAGCACCTGCCGTATCAGCGGCCGCCATTGTCGAAGGCTTACTTGAAGGGCGACGGCGATCCGAACTCGCTGATGTTCCGCCCGGAAAAGTTCTTCCAGGATCAGGCGATCGAGCTGATCTCCGACCGGATGGTGTCGATCGATCGCGAGGGCCGCAAGCTGCTGCTCGCCTCCGGCACCGCGATCGAGTACGGCCACCTCGTGCTCGCCACCGGCGCCCGCAACCGGATGCTCGACGTGCCCAACGCGTCGCTGCCGGACGTGCTGTACTTGCGCACGCTCGACGAGAGCGAAGTGCTGCGGCAGCGGATGCCGGACAAGAAGCATGTCGTGGTGATCGGCGCCGGCTTCATCGGTCTCGAATTCGCCGCCACGGCGCGGGCCAAGGGACTCGAGGTCGACGTCGTCGAACTGGCGCCGCGGGTGATGGCGCGCGTGGTGACGCCGGAGATCTCCAGTTACTTCCATGACCGCCACAGCGCGGCCGGCATCCGGATGCACTACGGCGTTCGTGCGACCGAAATCGCCGCCGAGGGTGACCGCGTTACTGGAGTCGTGCTGAGCGACGGCAACACATTGCCCTGCGATCTCGTCGTGGTCGGGGTCGGCGTGATTCCGAACGTCGAGATCGCCGCCGCCGCCGGGCTGCCGACCGCCGCCGGCATCATTGTCGACCGGCAGCTTCTCACCAGCGATCCGCACATCTCGGCGATCGGCGACTGCGCGCTGTTCGACAGCGTCCGGTTCGGCGAGACGATGCGGGTGGAGTCGGTGCAGAACGCCACCGATCAGGCGCGCTGCGTCGCCACGCGTCTCACCGGCGACGCCAAACCTTATGACGGCTATCCGTGGTTCTGGTCCGATCAGGGCGACGACAAGCTGCAGATCGTCGGCCTCACCGCCGGTTTCGATCAGGTGGTGATCCGCGGCAGCGTCGCCGAACGCTCGTTCTCGGCGTTCTGCTACAAGGCCGGCAAGCTGATCGGCATCGAGTCCGTCAACCGCGCCGCCGACCACGTCTTCGGCCGCAAGATCCTGCCGCTCGACAAGTCGGTGACGCCGGAGCAGGCCGCGGATCTCAGCTTCGACCTGAAGAAGGCGGTGGCGTAGATCGGCGCTACTCTTTTGATGCCACACGGCTTCATCACGGTGCCGCGTGGTCCTCGTCCTGTATCCGGACTTCGACCGATCAACGACTGCGGGCGGGTCCGATGGGAAAGCAACAAGCAGGCCCGCGGGCTTGTGAGTGTGTTCGTGCGGGCCGTTTCGCTTCGAACCAAGCAACTCACTTCAGAATTCATCTTAGAGGATTTCTTAAAAGCCATCTGCGCTTGATTTGTCCGCGTGTCGCTTTCACCAATATCGTCGCGTTTAAGTCTGTATCGGACTGCTGAGCCGTCGAGAAACCGATTGCCGGCGAAGCAAACTGTCCGGCTTCTCGGGCGCAACCCCTGCGATTAGATCGAATCTGAACTCCGCCTTATTGCCGGAACCGCCCCCGTTATCTAGCCACAGCGGCGATATCGGGGGACCCTATGATCATCATCAACCATCGACGATACCTGCTTCTCGGCGCAGCGACCGCGATCGCGTCGCTTTGGTTCTGCAGCGTCCCCTCTCTCAGCCGAGCCCAGACGGCAGCATCGACCACGCTGCCGCCGGTCTCTGTCGATCCGCCTCGACAGCGCGAACGCGCGACGACGGTTCGCACGCGATCGGCCGCGCCGAAGCGCACCAGCCGCGTCGTGCCACGACAATCCGCCGAACGGCCTCCGGCGCCCAGGCCGGCCGCCACGGTGGGAACCACGCACACGGTTGGTGACCCGCCTCCCGCTTACGCCGGCGGACAGGTCGCGACCGGCGGCCGAGTCGGTGTTCTCGGCAATCTCGTCTACGCGAATTCCCCGTTCAGCAGTGTTTCGTACACGTCCGAACTGATCAGGAATCAGCAAGCCACCAGCGTCGGCGACGTGCTGCTCAACGATCCGACCGTGCGGGTTGCGCAGGGATTCGGTAATTTCGCCGAGGTCTACATCATCCGCGGCTTTCCGCTCTACGGCGACGATCTTGCCCTCAACGGGCTGTACGGCATCGTGCCCCGTCAGTTCGTCGCAGCGCCATTGGTCGAACGGGTCGAGATTCTGCGTGGCGTCAGTGCGTTCGTCAACGGAGCTGCCCCCGGCAACAGCGGCGTCGGTGGCTCGGTCAATCTCGTTCCGAAGCGCGCTCCGCTGAACGACCTGAACAGCCTCACCATAGGCTACGAGAGCTCGGGTCAGGTTCTCAGCACGATCGATGTGGCGCGCCGGTTTGGCGACTTCAAAGAATGGGGCGTTCGTGTCGGTGCGACCGGGCGAACAGGAGAGACCTCGGTCGACGGACAGGATCGAAAGCTCGGGGCCGCGTCCCTCGACGTCGATTACAACGGAGAGAACGCGCGTTTCAGTGCCGATCTCGGCTATCAGGATCGTCACCTCGACAGTCCGCGGCCCCAAGTCGGACTGGCCGGAGCGCCGCCCAGTCCGCCAAAGGCCGACCAGAACTATGCGCAGCCTTGGACCTATGCGAACGACCGTAACCTCTTCTTCGTCACGCGCGGAGAGGTCGATCTTACCGAATCTGTCACTGCGTGGGCTTCGGGTGGTTTTAGGTTCGGCGACGAAGACAATGTCCTCGCTAATCCCACTGCGACATCGACCGGCAGCCTGAGCGCCTATCGGTTCGATAACGTTCGAAAAGACACGGCCTTCTCGGGCGATGCCGGTGTGCGAGCCACCTTCGACACTGGCCCGGTGAGTCATCGTGTGGTCGTGTCGGGGGCCGGAACCACGCTCGATTCCAAGAACGCGTATGCGTTCTCCAATTTTGCGGGCTTCTCGGCGGGCACGCTTTACAATCCCGTCGGTGTCGCGCAGCCCGCGGCGAACTACTTTTTGGGCGGCGTTCTTTCCGATCCTTTGATCACGGAGCAGACGCGCACGTCGAGTTTCGCCGTTGCCGACACGCTCTCGTTTCTCGGCGAGAGCGTCCTGCTGACGCTCGGCGGTCGCTACCAGAAAGTATCTCAGGACACGTTCAACTATAATACAGGTGCGCTCGGATCTGCTGCCGAGGGATCTGCGGTCACACCGGTGGTCGGGCTGGTGCTGAAACCCCTTCGCGGAGTGTCGCTTTTCGCCAACTATGCGGAGGCACTTCAGCGCGGTGGTATTGCGCCGGCGACCAGCGGCGGACAGGTCATTCTGAATGCCGGTGAGACGCTCAGTCCCTACGTCAGCAAGCAGTACGAGGTCGGCGCCAAGTTCGACGGCGGAAACTTCGGCGCGACCCTCAGCCTGTTCTCGATCACCCAGCAGCAGGCGATCGTCGAGAACCGGATCTACCAGGCAGCCGGCGAGCAGCAGAATCGGGGCGTCGAACTGTCCTTCTACGGCGAGCCGGTGAAGGGCGTGAGGCTTCTCGGCGGCGTCACCGGCATAGATCCCAAGCTTCAGAACACCCAGGACGGCCTCTACAACGGCAACTACGCTGTCGGCGTGCCGCGGTTGCAAGGCAATCTGGGCGCGGAATGGGATCTGCCCTTTATTCCCGGCATGACGGTGGACGGCCGGCTGATTTACACCGGTAAGCAATACACCGACGCGGCGAACATCAATCAGGTCGACAGCTGGATGCGTCTGGATCTGGGGCTGCGCTACGCTACGGCCTGGAACAAGACGCGCGTCACCTATCGTTTGCGCGTGCTGAATGTAGCCAACGAATCGTATTGGGCCTCGGTGGGCGGGTATCCAGGAGCGAACTACCTTGTTCAGGGGGCTCCTCGAACCTTCCTGGCCAACATGAGCGTGGATTTCTAGGCAGCCTGCAATCGGCGGCACGAAAGCGTGTTCCGGCGACGCGGAAGCCGGTCCGCGCGAGGAAAGCGCATCAGAACAAACAGGCGGCGCTCCGGCTCTGATCCCATCAGAGCCGGAAATCCTCTACTCCGCCGCCGCTGCGAATTCGCGCATCACTGCTTCGATATCCTTCACCGTCGGCAGGCCGGCTTCGTTGCCGAGCTTCTGAATCTTGTAGGTCGAGGCGGCGCGGGCGAATTCGAAGTGATGCTGCCAGCTCTGCGCCGGATTGTTCAGATAGGAAAACACATAGGCGCCGTGGAAGACGTCACCGGCGCCGTTGGTGTCGATCACCCGCTCGCGCGGAATCGGCAGCGCCGGCATGGTCCGCACCGTGCCGGCTTCGTCGTACCAATACAGCCCCCGCTCGCCGAGCGTGACGCCGCCGACCCGGCAGCCGCGCGACTTCAGATAGTCGAGCATCTTTTCCGGCGTCATGTCCATCTGCTCGCACAGCCGCTCGGCGACGATCGCGACGTCGATGAATTCCAACAGCTCGTGGGTGTTGGTACGCAGGCCGCCGCCGTCGAGCGACGTCAGGATGCCGGCCTCGCGGCACAGCTTGGCGTAATGGATCGCCGCGTCGGGCTGGTGGCCGTCGACGTGCAGGGCGCGGCAAGGGCCGAGATTAAGCAGCGGAAACGGATGGATGTGTTCGTCGTCGCGGCAGCGCACGATGGCGCGCTTGCCGTCCTTCGGCATGATGAAGGACAGCGACGAGGACGCGACCTTGCGCGGATGAATTTCGATGCCGTATTTCGCGCTCATGTCCTGAAACATCCGCCCGAGCCAGTCGTTGGCGACGGTGGCAATCAGGTCGGGCACGATGCCGAGCTTGGCGCAGCAGAACGCCGCGGTCACCGCATTGCCGCCGAACGACACTGCATAGTCGGACGCGACGTGCTTCTCGTCGCCGGTCGGCATGTGGTCGGTGATGAAGGTGACGTCGATGTAGGTCTGTCCGATGAAGAGTGCGTGCATGAGAGTCCCGAGGCTGCGACCGGTTCCGGCGCTCTCAGCATAGCATTGCCGTTCGCGGCGCATTCGCTAAAATTTTTCGCAGCGGTGCAACTGATACGACTGCGTTTTCGCCGAGAATCCGGTCATAACGGCGCGCGCGCTGCCTTGTTCCGGGCAGCCGCGGTCAGGGAGGAGAGGGTGGCGGTCGCAGGCGAGCGAGCGGCGCGTGGTGCGGCCGGTTGGTGGCGCCACCTCGTTATCGTCCGGGGATGGCGTGGCGATGAACCGAAGCGACAAACCCGATAGCATCGTGAAGCAAATCACCGCATGGGGCGATTTGCGTGCGGGGGAACGTCCATGATTACCGCGATCGATCACATTGTCGTCCTGGTCAGCGATCTCAACGAAGCGGTTGCGACCTACCAGACGCTGCTCGCCCGCGCGCCGGCCTGGCGCAGCGGCGACGAAGGCTCCGACAACGTTCTGTTTACCTTCGACAACATGTCGTTGGAGTTGATGGCGCCGTCCGGCAGCGGACCGATCGCCGAGCGGCTGCGCACGCTGATCAAACTTGAGGGAGAGGGCATCGCCAGCCTGTGCTTCCGCGTCGCCGATGCCGCGGCGGCGCGCCATCGGCTGGAGCGGGTGGCGCTGCAGCCGACGCCGGTCGCCGAGGTCGAGGGCCGCGATCGGACGACCGGTGCCACGCTGACGTGGAAGCGAACCCGGACCGCGACCGAGACAACCCGCGGGGTGCGGCTGTTCTTCCTCGAACTCGGCTCCGAGCGGCCGCATTCGCTGGTGACGGGGCCGGCGCCGGTCGTTGGATTGGATCACCTGGTGATCTCGACCGCCGATCCGAACCGTGCCGCGGCGCTGTACGGTGCGCGGCTCGGACTCGATATGGCGCTGGACCGCTCGCAGCAGGACTGGGGGCGGCTGATGTCGTTCCACTGCGGCGATCTACGGCTCGAGGTCGTCCACCGGCCGGTGGCGGGCTCGGACGCCGAGCACGACAAGCTGTGGGGCATGGGCTGGCGCGTCGACGACGTCGAGGCGGCACGCGAGCGATTGCTGGCTGCAGGTCTCACGGTCACTTCGTCGCGGGCCGGTCGTCACGCCGACACCCGCGTCGTGACGGTGCGCAGCGGCACGCACCGGATTCCGACCCTGCTGGTGCAGCGGACGCTGGCCTAGCGCAGGTCCGGCTCCGGTCGCAGCAGAACCGGCACTCTCGTCTTTTGCGTTGGCGCGATTTCTTCGCGCGAGCCGGTTCTCGACTCGCCCTTAACGCTCCAGCGTCGACATCGGCGAAGCAAAAGCCGGCGCCCTACCACCAGCTCGATTGCGGCTGATAGTAATAGCCGCCGCGGCGGCGGGGTTCGGAGCGGCTTTCCATGCGGCGCGGGAAGCCGCCATTCGACCATCCATTGTCCCAGCCGCTGTTGTTGTCCCAGCCGCCGTCGCCCCAGCCGTCATCGCTCGCCACCGGCACTTCGCGGGTCGGTTTGCGGGTGATGAAGCCGCCCTGCGGCTGATCGCTCAGTACCGCGACGAACTCGGTGCGGTAATTAGTCTCTGCGCTCAGCGGCTCGTCCGAGATGATGATCGAGGAGCGCGGCTGCGCGGTTGGGGCGATCCGCTCCAGCACCTCCGGCGGAATCGTGATGCGGTCGAGCGCATTCTTGGCGCCATCGGCGTTCTCGATCGTTACCACGCTCCAGCGCAGGCCGGCGTCGGCGCGTGCCATCGCGGTGAAGATGTGAGTGCCGATCGGCCGGTCCGGATCGCGGATCGTCACCGGGACTTCGATCGAGGAATCGAACAGCTCGCCACCGTCGGGGAGCGGCTTATGAGTGTTGCGCCGGACATAGAGTTTCTGTGTCGCGCGGCTGATGTAGATCGACACCGGTTCCAGCGCCAGCTTGGCGTCGGTCGCCAGCTTCGCGGTCTCGGCCTTCTGTGCCGCGGCGGTTTTCGCGGCATCCTTGGTGGCGGTCACCGCGGCCTGCTTGGCGTCGGCATCGGCCTTGGCGGTTTCGAGCTGGGTCGCGACCTCGCCCAATTGCTGCGCAGCCTTCTGCTGTCGCTCTTCCGCCTTGGCTTTGGCTTCGTCGGTCTTGGCGGCGATCAGCACCTGGTCGGCCGCCTTCAGCGCCGCTTCGGCGCGCGCCTTGGCGCGCTCCAGCTTGCGCAGTTCGCCCTTCAGCGGCTTGACCGCGCGGGCGGCGGCGGTCGCGGCGGCCTTGGCTTCGTCGGCAGCCTGGGCGGCCTGCTCGGCCTCGCGGGTCGTCGTCTCGGCCCGCGCCGGCGCGGCGGCGAGCGCATCGGCGGTCGGGGAGAACAATGCCGGATGGCTGATCTCGACCGGGGCGGCGTCCGCGGGCGACACGATCACCCGCATGCCGATCTTGGCCTTGTCGAAGACCTGTTCGGCGAAGCCATAGGGCATCCGCACGCAGCCGTGCGACGCCGGATAGCCGGGCAGCGGCCCGCCGTGCAGCGCAACGCCGTTCCAGGTGATGCGCAGCATATGCGGCATCCAGGCGTCGTCGTACATCGTCGAGCGGTGGTCCTTGTCCTTCTCGACCACGGCGAACACGCCGGCCGGGGTCTCGCGCCCGGTGGTGCCGGTCGAGACCGGTGCGCGATAGATCCACCCTTCGGAATCGTACAGCGTTACCCGTTGGCCCTTGATCGACACGATCGCCATGATCGGCTCGCCGGCCTCGCGCGGCGCGACCGCTTCGGTCGTCGCCGCGGGGCGCGCCCGTTTGGCGCTGGCATCGAAGGTCGGTGTTGCCACTGCGAGCAGCGTCGCCAGACCGAGGAGGGCCGGCGCTTTGAAGCGCCGCAAGGCGCCATGCTTGATCGTCGCTCGCTTCACTGCGCCTCGCTTTTCGAAAGTAACGCTCGCCTCGAGCGAACGAATCCCAGCCCATGTTGTTCGAAATCCGCGAGCGCCGCCACCGGTTGCATGCCGAGTGGCGCTGCGACGATCTGCCCGGACAGCGTAGAGCCATCGCAGGCGAGTGTGGTCGGACGATGGGGGCTCGCGCAGTGTCAGGCCAGCCGGCACGGGACGCTGAGGTAACCCCGGAATCGGACCCGGCCGCCACGCTGCGGTGACCCATCCAGGATGTAACCGGGAAAGCGTGCGAGGAAGCGCGCAATCGCAATCGCGCCTTCCAGTCGTGCCAGCGCCATCCCGGCGCATTGATGCGGCCCGGACGCGAACGCCAGATGCCGGTTGGGGCTGCGTGCGATGTCGAACCGGTCGGGGTCGGCAAATTGCGACGGATCGCGGTTGGCTGCGCCGATGCACAGCGTCAGCGAGGTGTTGGGCGGCATCGAGATGCCGCCGATCTCCACCTCGGCGGTGGTGATGCGGTTGCCGAGCTGGTTGGAGCTTTCGTAGCGCAGGATTTCTTCGACCGCGGTCTTGATCAGGCCCGGCTCGGCGATCAGCCGCTGCTTCTGATCGGGATTGGCCGCCAGCGTGACCAGCCCGTTGCCGATCAGATTGGTGGTGGTCTCGTGGCCGGCGTTGAGCAGGAAGATGCAGTTGTGCAGCAGCTCCTTGGCGGTGAGTTTTTCGCCGCCGGCTTCGCCCTGAATCAGCCGGGTCAGCACGTCGCGCTCCGGATCGCCCGGCGCGGCGGCGCGACGCGCGATCAGGGTTTCCAGATAGCCGAGAAATTCCTGTACCGCCTGGTTGCCGAGCGCAAACGCCTCCGGCCCGATCACCGGCTCCAGCGCCCCGAGAATGGCCAATGACCAGCCGCGCAGCGGGGCGCGTTCGTCGTGCGGCACGCCGAGCAGATTGCCGATCACCTCAATCGGAATCGCGGCGGCAAAATCTTCGATCAGATCGACCCGACCCTTGGCCGCCATCGCATCCAGCAGCCGGTCGAGCAGCGCGATCAGATCCGGCTCCATGCCGGCGATTGCCCGCGGCGTCAGCGCACCCATGATCAGCCGGCGGACGCGGGTGTGCGACGGCGGGTCGTTGAACACCAGGCTGGCGGTGTGATGCTCGAACAGCAGGGAGTCGCCGTATTTCGGCGCGAATTCGCGCTTCTTGTCCGAGGAGAACAGCACGGTGTTCTTGTAGACCGCGATCAGATCGTCGTAGCGGGTCAGGAAATAGCCGCCGCTCGCCAGCCGCTTGACCGGCTGATGCGCCTGCAGAGCGTGGTAGGTGGGGTAGGGATCGTCATAAAAATCAGGCGTCAGACGTGCGAGATCGAACGCTTCCGCGAGCTGTGCTGGGGACGTTTCCATGTCGTTTCCGCTTTTTGGCGTGTATAGGCGATTTACGACGTTGCCGAAACGGTCGAGAAATCCGTCGCCGAGGTCTTGCGGATGGAACCGGCCCGACGCATGTCAGGCGACGGCCGGTGTGTGGATCGGATGGGGTGGCAGAGCGCCGGACTGCGCTGTCGGCCGCATTCCCCTCACGATTCATTGCTTCTCGGCGTTCTTGATTGACAATTGCAAAGGTGAGTGTTTACTCACAAAATGACTTCACTCCGCATGACCAGTGACCTGCGCCGGGAATTGATCCTGAGCGCAGCCAAGCGTTGCTTTGCTCGGAACGGCTTTGCAGGGACCACCACCAAGAGCGTCGCGGCCGCCGCGTCGATCTCGGAAGGGTTGCTGTTCAAGCACTTCCCGAGCAAGGCGGTGCTGTATGCCGAGATTCTGGCTTGCGAGTGCGAGGCTGATCCGGCGTTGAGCGATCTGCGCGGCGCCCCACCTTCGACCAAGACGCTGGTGGTGCTGGTCCGGGAGATGGTGCAGCACTTCCTGCACGCTTGCGACCAGCCTGACCAGGACGAGGAGCAGCGGCTGCGGCTCCTGGTGTCCAGCCAGCTCGACGATGGCGAGTTTGCCCGTCTGGTCTATGAGAAGATCGCCGGGCTGATCGGGCGGACATTCGTGATGTCCCTGGAGAAGGCAGTCGAGACGGGCGACGCGGTCCGGATCGGGCACGACCCGATGAACCTGTTCTGGTTCGCCCATCATACGCTGCTGATGGCGGCTCTGACCCGGCTGCCGTCGGTGCCGTGCCTGAGTTACGGCGCGCCTGTCGATGTGGCGCGCCAGATTTGTGAATTCATCCTACGTGGAATTGGTTTGAACGAAGCCGCAATTGACGCCCATCTCGACCGCGAGTTTTCGGCAGGTTCGATGCAGGCGGAAACGACAGAAAGTGCATGACATGACGCTTGCGACAGAAACTCCGCCGTCGGCGCGGAGCTCCAGCGAGAAGCCGCGCCCGCGCCCGGTGCGGAAGGTTCGCTGGTTCATCATCGTCGGATTGCTGTTGGCGCTGCTGGTGGGCGCGCTGGTCGGCTTCAATGCCTTCCGCAATCATATGATCGCGCAGTTCTTCGCCAACAACAAACCGCCGCCAATTACTGTGACGGTGTCCGAGGCGAAGAGCGAGGTGCTGCCGAATCTGCTGACCGCGGTCGGCGATCTGGCGGCCGTGCATCAGGTCAACGTCACCTCCGACGTCTCGGGCCGCATCACCGACATCCTGTTTCAGGCCGGCGCCGAGGTGAAGCAGGGCACCCCGCTGGTGAAGCTGTTCGACGAGACCGAGCAGGCCGATCTCGCCAATTACCGCGCCCAGGCCAAGGTCGCCGAGCTGTCGCTCGATCGCGCCAAGCAGCTGGCGGCGCGCCAGTTCGGGCCGCAGGCGACGGTGGATTCGGCGCAGGCCGCGTTCGACCAGGCCAATGCCGGCATCGCCAAGACCGAGGCGCTGATCTCGCAGAAGCTGGTCAGGGCGCCGTTCGACGGCGTGCTCGGCGTTCGTCACGTCGAAGTCGGCCAATATCTGACCGCCGGCACGCAGATCGTGACGCTGACCGATCTGTCGCGCGTCTACGCCAACTTCACCGTGACGGAAAAGGATTCCGGCACGCTCGCGGTCGGCCAGTCCGTGCGTGTGACGGTCGACGCCTATCCGGGCCGGGTGTTCGACGGCAAGATCACAACGATCGAGCCGCAGATCTCGTCCGACACCCGCAACATCCGGGTGCAGGCGACGCTCGACAATCCCGGGCATGTGCTGCGGCCCGGCATGTTCGCGACCACCACGGTGGTGCTGCCGGACAAGCCGGCGGTGGTCACCGTGCCGGAGACCGCGGTCGACTACACGCTGTACGGCGACTCCGTTTTCCTGATCAAGGACGAGAAGGGCGAGGACGGCAAGAGCAAGCTGTCGGCGGTGCGGACCTTCGTTCGTACCGGCGACCGGATCAACGGCCGCACCGTCATTTTGAGCGGGGTGACGCCGGGCGATCGCGTCGTCGCGGTCGGCCAGCTCAAGCTGCAGTCGGGCGCCGCGGTTACGATCTCGACCGATCCGCCCCCGCCGCAGCCGAAGACGCCGCCGCGCTACTAACAGCCGAAGCGTCGGCCGCGCCCAGGGGCGCGGCTCGTTCGCCATTGAATAGGTCCGGCCGGCGATCGTCGCCGTCCGGGGACAACTCAACCGCAGCACGGCCGCGCAAGGCGCGCCGGGTGTGCGCCACGGAGCGTCCGTATGGTCCTCACAGACATCTTCATCAAGCGCCCGGTGCTGTCGCTTGTGGTCAGCATGCTGATCCTGCTGATCGGCTTTCGCGCCGCGATGACGCTGCCGATCCGGCAATATCCGAAGCTGTCCAACACCGTGGTGACCATCACCACGGCGTATCCTGGCGCGTCGCCGGATCTGATGCAGGGCTTCATCACCACGCCGCTGGAGCAGGCGGTCGCCTCGGCCGAAGGCGTCGACTACATCACCTCGTCGTCGACCCAGGGGCAAAGCCTGATCACGGTCTACGTCAAGCTCAACTTCGATCCGAACCAGGCCCTTACCGAGGTGATGGCCAAGGTGAACTCGGTCAAGTACCTGATCCCGAAGGAAGCCAACGACCCGGTGATCGTCAAGTCCACCGGCCAGACCACGGCGGTGATGTATATCGGGTTCTCGAGCAACGAATTGTCGGGCTCGGCGATCTCGGACTACCTGACGCGCGTGGTGCAGCCGGTGCTGTCCACGGTCGACGGCGTCGCCTCTGCCGATATTCTCGGCGGCCAGACGTTCGCGATGCGGATCTGGCTCGATCCGATCCGGATGGCGGGGCGCGGCGTGTCGGCGAACGACATCACGGCGGCGATCCAGGCCAACAACTTCCAGGCGGCGGCCGGTCAGACCAAGGGCTATCTGACCGTTTCCAACATCACCACCAACACCGACCTGCAGAACGCCGATCAATTCAAACGCATGATCGTCAAAGCCAAGGACGGCGGATTCGTGCGGATGGAGGACGTCGCCACCGTCGAACTGGCGGCACAGAGCACCGATTCCAGCGTGGCGTTCTCCGGCGAACGCGCGATCTTCATCGGCGTGCAGGCGACACCGCAGGGCAACCCGCTCAACATCGTCACCGGCGTGCGCGCGCTGTTCCCGGATATTGAGCGCAATTTGCCGCCGTCGATGCACATGAAGGTGGCCTACGACTCGACCAAGTTCATCCGCTCGTCGATCGACGAAGTGGAGAAGACGCTGATCGAAGCGGTCGGCATCGTCATCGTGGTGATCTTCCTGTTCCTGGCCTCCCTGCGGTCGGTGATCATCCCGGTGGTGACGATCCCGCTGTCGCTGATCGGCGTCTGCACCGCGATGCTGGCGCTCGGATTCTCGATCAACCTCTTGACCCTGCTGGCGATGGTGCTGGCGATCGGTCTTGTGGTCGACGACGCCATCGTGGTGGTGGAGAACATCCATCGCCATTTGGAGGAGGGGAAGAGTCCGGTTCAGGCCTCGCTGATCGGCGCCCGTGAAATCGTCGGGCCGGTGATCTCGATGACCATCACGCTGGCGGCGGTGTACGCCCCGATCGGCTTCCTCGGTGGCCTCACCGGCGCGCTGTTCCGCGAATTCGCCTTCACGCTCGCCGGCTCGGTGATCGTCTCCGGCATCATCGCTCTGACGCTGTCGCCGATGATGTGCTCGGTGCTGCTCAAGCACCAGGAGAGCCAGGGCTGGTTCGCCCAGAAGGTCGATTCCGTGTTCAGCGCCGTGACCCGGTGGTACGGCCGTCAGCTCGACCGTTCGCTCGACTATCGGCCGATCACCGGCCTGTTCGCGGTCGTGATCCTCGGCCTGGTCGGCTTCATGTACATGAACACGTCCAAGGAGCTGGCGCCGGAAGAAGATCAGGGCATCGTGTTCGCGGTGACCAAGGCGCCGAAATACGCCAACATCGACTACGCCAACTATTATGGCGAGAAGCTCGACAAGGCCTATGCCAGCTTCCCCGAAACCGATCTGCGCTTCATCCTGAACGGCACCTCGGGACCGAACAACGGCATCGCCGGCATGCTGCTGAAGCCGTGGGACGAGCGCAAGCGCACCGCCATGCAGCTCAAGCCGCTGGTGCAGGCCGAGCTCAGCAAGATCGAGGGCGTCAACGCCTTCGCCTTCAACCTGCCGCCGCTGCCCGGCGGTCCGGGCGGTCTGCCGATCCAGATGGTGATCAACTCGACCGCCGGGTTCCGCGCGGTCTACGAGGAGATGGTCAAGCTGAAGGACGCTGCGCGCAAGAGCGGTCTGTTCATCGTTGCCGACAGCGACCTCGACTTCAACCAGCCGGTGGTGCGGGTGACGATCGATCGCACCAAGGCGAGCGATCTCGGCATCAACATGCAGCGGCTCGGCTCGACGCTGGCGACGCTGCTCGGCGGCAACTACGTCAACCGCTTCAACCTCGAAGGCCGGTCGTATCAGGTGATCCCGCAGGTGCCGCGTGCCGACCGCCTGACACCGCAATCGCTCGACGGCTTCTACGTGCCGAGCGCGAGCGGGCAGCAGGTGCCGCTGTCGACGCTGGTGAAGATCGAGACCGCGACCGACCCGAACGCGCTGACGCACTTCAACCAGCTCAACTCCGCCACCTTCCAGGCGGTGCCGATGCCGGGCGTCACCGTCGGCCAGGCGGTCGACTTCCTCGAACAGCAGGCCAAGAACCTGCCGTCCGGCTTCAGCCACGACTACCTCGCCGACGCGCGGCAGTACGTGCAGGAAGGCAACCAGCTCGCCATCACCTTCGGCTTCGCGCTGATCATCATCTTCCTGGTGCTGGCCGCGCAGTTCGAGAGTCTGCGTGACCCGCTGGTGATCATGATCTCGGTGCCGATGGCGATCTCGGGTGCGTTGATCCCGCTGTTCTTCGGCGTGGCGACGATCAACATCTATACCCAGGTCGGTCTGCTCACCCTGGTCGGCCTGATCAGTAAGCACGGCATCCTGATGGTCGAGTTCGCGCGCGAGCTGCAGATCAAGGAGGCGCTCGACAAGCGCACCGCGATCGAGCAGTCGGCGCGGGTGCGGCTGCGGCCGATCCTGATGACCACCGCCGCGATGGTCACCGGCCTGCTGCCGCTGCTCACCGCCTCGGGCGCGGGCGCGGCCAGCCGGTTCTCCATCGGTCTCGTCGTCGTCTCGGGCATGATGATCGGTACGCTGTTCACGCTGTTCGTGTTGCCGGCGGTGTATGTGGCGATCGGCACCGATCACCGTGCCGCGCTGGAGTCCGATCGCGCCAAGCAGATCGAGGACTACGAGATGGAGCACGGCTCGCCGGCGCTGAAGCCGAGCTGAGCGAAGCCCTGCGATTTTCCGACAACGATGGCGGGCCGATCGGCCCGCCATTTTGTTTTCGGCGCGTGCGATTCGTCATCGTCGCGTCATCCGGATTCGCAGACCGACGATTGTGATCGTCGCAATGATGTCGAATGCAGCGAGCTGCCCGGCGTTTGAGCTGCCGATGACGAGGCTCTCGGCAGCGGTCTGCCGCAGTCACGACGCGCCGTTATGGCACCCCTGCAAACACGGTTTGGCGTTGGCGATCGCGGGCCGATGCGCTTAACTTGAGTCCATGAAGCGGAACGAGACCGATGTCGTGGTGCTCGGCGCGGGCATCGTCGGTGTCTGCGCTGCGTTACATTTGCAGCGCCGCGGGCGCGATGTGGTGCTGGTCGATCGCAACGGCACCGCGGGCGACGAGACCAGCTACGGCAACGCCGGGTTGATCGAATGCGCCTCGGTGTTTCCCTACATGTTTCCGCGCGATCTCGGCCATCTGCTGCGCTACGCAGTGAACGGCTCGGCGGATGCGCATTATCAGGTCTCCGGTATTCCCGAATTCCTGCCCTGGCTGGTGCGCTATTTTCTCGCCTCGTCGCCGCGCCGCGCCGCCGAGACGGCCAAGGCGGCGTTGCCGCTGATCCGGCGCAGCCTGCTCGAACATGAGACGCTGATCGCCGAAGCCGGCGTGCCGGAGCTGCTGCGCAAGACCGGCTGGATCAAGCTGTTCCGTTCGCCGAACAGCTTTGGCAAGGCGCTCGGCGATCTCGAACGGGCGCGGCAGTTCGGCGTCGTCGCCGACGTGCTCGACCAACGCGGCATCGCCGAACGCGAGCCGAACCTCACCGGCGATTTCACGGGGGCGATCCACTGGCTGGAGCCCGGTTCGATCCCGGATCCCGGCGGGCTCGTCAAAGCCTATGCGGCGCTGTTCTCCCGGCGCGGCGGGCGCTTCGTCAAAGGCGATGCGCGCACGCTGCAGCAGGAGGAGGCCGGCTGGCGGATTGCGACGGAGCTTGGCGTCGTCACGGCGCGTGAAGCGGTGGTGGCGATGGGGCCGTGGTCCGATCTGGTGTTCAAGCCGCTCGGTTACCGCTTCCCGCTCGGCGTCAAGCGCGGCTATCACATCCATCTTGCCCCGCGCGGCAACGCCAGCCTTCAGCACGCGGTGCTCGACGCCGATCGCGGCTATCTGCTGGCGCCGATGAACCGCGGCATCCGCCTCACCACCGGTGCCGAATTCGCGCGCCGCGACGCGCCGCCTTCGCCGGTGCAGGTCGCGCAGACCCTGCCGATGGCGCGCGCGCTGTTTCCGCTCGGCGACACCATCGAGCAGCAGCCATGGATGGGCGCGCGGCCGTGCCTGCCCGACATGCTGCCGCTGATCGGCCGCGCGCCGCGCCATCCCGGCCTGTGGTTCGATTTCGGTCACCAGCATCACGGCCTGACGCTGGGGCCGGTCACCGGCCGGCTGCTCGCCGAAATGATGACCGGCGAACAGCCGCTCACCGATCCGCGTCCCTTCTCCGCCGAACGCTTCGGTTGAAGCCTCACGCTTTTGCGTTGGATCGCTTGCATCGCGACGCCAGTCGCGGCGATACTGCTCGATGCGTCAATGCAGGACTGTGGAGCGGCCATGAAAGTCAACGTCGAGATCGATTGCACGCCGGAAGAAGCACGGCAGTTCTTCGGGCTTCCCGACGTGCAGCCTATGCAGACCGCGGTGATGGACAAGCTCCAGGAACAGATGCTGTCGAACATCGAGAAGGTGTCGCCCGAGGCGTTGATGAAGACCTGGTTCACTTTCGATCCGAAGCTCGCTGAGCGATTCGGCGAAATGTTCATCACGATGACGGGGCTCGGCGGCGCGCTGACCAAGGACAAGAAGTAACCATCGGAGATGCGATGCCTGACGAGCGCGGCGCCGGCGAGAGTCGCGATCGGCTGAAGCCGCCGAGCGTCGCGCTGCTGCTCGCCGAGGCGCGCAGCTTCTTCGAGTTCAACGCCAGCCTGCTGCTGTCGCCGCTGCTGCTGCGCGCGCCACGCGGCGATGGTCATCCGGTGCTGGTTCTACCCGGTTTGCTCGCCAGCGATCTGTCGACCGCGCCGATGCGGCGCTATCTCAGGCTCCTCGGCTATCAGGTGTTCGCCTGGGAGCTGGGCCGCAATCTCGGCGGCATCTACCGGATGCGCGCCCGTCTGCGCGACCGGCTCACCGCGGTTCATGACGCGACAGGCCGCAAGGTCAGTCTGGTCGGGTGGAGCCTCGGCGGCGTCTATGCGCGCGATCTGGCGCTGCATGCGCCCGAGATGGTGCGCGACATCATCACGCTCGGCAGCCCGTTCACCGGCGACGTCACCGCCACCCATGCCAAACGGATCTACGAAAGGCTGTCGGGCGAAGAGCTGACCGAGGTTCACCTCGAAGACCTCGAGCCGCTCGGCGGGGAGATGCCGGTGCCGGCCACGTCGATCTATTCCCGCACCGACGGCATCGTGAACTGGCGCACGTCGCGCTTGCAGCCATCGCCGCGCGCCGAGAACATCGAGGTCGTGCTTGCGAGCCATATCGGCTTGATCGTCAACGCCGCCGTGCTGTGGGCGATCGCCGACCGGCTGGCGCAGCCGGAAGGCGAGTTCACCCCGTTCGATCGCTCCGGTCCATTTGCCTTCGCCTACGCGGTGCCGAGCCGGTAAAAGGTCTTCGCGCGGCGTGCCGCGCAGGACAACGAGGGGAGACCGCAATGGCCGACAAGGACAACGATCCCGCAGCCGCTTGGCAGGCGATGTTCGGGGAAATGAGCAAGGGATTCGCTGCGTTCGCCAATCAGGCGCTGGCGTCGCCGGAGCTCGGCAAAGTCGCGCAGCAGGTCGGCGGCGTTTCTGCCGAGGCGCACAAGCAGTTCGCCGAGATGATGGACAAATATCTTGCCGGTATGAATCTGCCTTCGCGCGCGCAGATGCAGGAGTTCAACGCCCGGCTCGCGGAGGTTGAGCGGCGGCTCGACGAACTGGCGGCTGCTGTCCATCCGGCGAAGTCAGCCAAGCCGAAAGGCTCGGGCGGTGGCTCGTAGATTTACGAGTGTAATGCTTCGAAAAGCACGTGCTGATTGTGTTAATGTTTGTAGAATATTCTTTTATATCAATCCCTTAACATAGATTTTGTATTGCATTGCAGCAATTTCATTGCAACGCAATATCGCTTGTGTCATATTTGTCTGGCCCGGGCCGCTGGTCGGACGGGAAGACCATGGCTCAGGCACGAGGATGGAGATTTGAAATGACCGATGCTGCTAATCACGAGAGCTTCACCCAAGCGGCCGAAACGGTGGCCGATAGCGTCAAGCAGGCATTCCAGCCGGTGACCGACGCGTTCAAGAACTTCCAGACCCTCGAGGTTCCGGAAGCCGCCCGCGACTTCGTCAAGCGTGCCGCCGGCACTGCCAAGGAGAAGGCCGCGGACTTCCACGCCGGTTCGGAGAAGGTGACCTCGGTGATCGAGGAAACCGTCGCCAATTCGGTGAGCGAAGCCGCCAAGATCACCCGCAATATCCAGCAGGCGATCTATCAGGACACCCAGGCGTTCTTCACGGGCCTCGACAGGCTTGCGTCGGCGAAGTCGGTGAACGAGGCGTTCCAGATCCAGTCTGATCTTGCCCGCTCGCAGGGCGAAGTGCTGGTGTCGCGCGCCAAGTCCGCCACCGAGTACTTCAGCAAGCTGGCCAGCGAGAGCGCCAAGACGGTGCAGGACAACTTCGCTAAGACCTTCAGCAAGTCGGCCTAAGCGCCGCTGCTGTCGACCCCGAGCCTCGCGTTCGAGGCTCGCTGTTCCTCCCGACCTCGGCCCGCTCACGCGGGCCTTTCTTTTTGGGCGTCCTTTTATCTGGCGTCCCATCCCGTCAGTCCGGGTAGAGAGCGATCAGCTCGCGAGCCCGGAATCCCGAGGTTGTTGTGTGTTGCGGAGATTCCGGGTTCGCACTTGCGCGCGCCCCGGAATGACGGGTGGAGGGGCCTTCGACCTACACTCGCCGCGCCACCGCGGCCCGCTCGCTCTTCTTCCGCGGCGCTGCCCGTTCAGCTTTGGCCGGCGTGGTTGTGATCACGCCGATCGCCTGTTCGGCGCCGGCGATCATCAGTGCGGTCACCATCTTCGCGTAGGTCTCGCGCGACAGGCCTTTGCCTTCGCGGAACCAGAGGTAGTGCCAGTTCAGCATGCCGAACAGCGACATCGTCAGCGGCTTGAGCAGCTCCGGTTTGGCGGCGGCGGCCGGGATCGCGGCGGCGATTGCGTCCGACATCGACACCACCAGCTTGCGTTCGAGCGCCTTCAACACGTCCTGCTGCTCCGGCGGCAGCAGCTTGAGGCTGGAGATCTGCACCTGATGTTCGGCGTCGGCGCCGCGATAGGCTTCGAGTAGCGCCGCCGAAATCGCAAACAATCTTTCGCTCGGAGTGCTTTCGCCCTGCGTTGCGGCGTCGACGACCGTGACCAGGTGCTGCAGGTGATCTTCGAGCAGATCGAACAGCACCGCATCCTTCGACGGGTAGTAGTGATACATCAGCGCCTTCGACACGCCGCAGGCATCGGCGATCATGGTGATCGAGGTGCCGGTGTAGCCGTGTTCGGCGAACAGCCGCGCGGAACGGCTGAGAATGCCGCGGCGTTTATCGTCGTAGTCGGTGGCTCGCGTGCGCGCCATGGGCGGTCGGAATCCTGTTGGCGGACAGTGCGTTGCGACGCACCATCGGTGTTCGGTTCCGACACTTGCATTGACCGTCCAATTGGTCAATTATATTTCCAACAAAGCCGGAGGAGATCGCCATGTACACCCAGGCACTGAACGTGTCGGACGGTGACGAGCGGAACATCGAGGACGCGACCCGCGCCGCGCGGTTCCAGGCGCGGATCGATGCCGAGGAGCGGATCGAGCCGAACGACTGGATGCCGGCCGCGTACCGCAAGACTCTGGTGCGTCAGATCTCCCAGCACGCGCATTCCGAAATCGTCGGCATGCTGCCAGAAGGCAATTGGATCACCCGTGCACCGACGCTGCGCCGGAAAGCGGCGCTGCTCGCAAAGGTTCAGGACGAGTGCGGCCACGGGTTGTATCTCTACGCCGCCGCAGAAACTCTGGGCGCCTCGCGCGAGGAGCTGGTCGATCAGCTGCTCAGCGGCAAGGCCAAGTAC
>NZ_QUMK01000058.1 GCF_010907035.1 Rhodopseudomonas sp. BR0M22 | reverse complement strand
GCCCCATCCCGCCCCGACGCGCCGCGCCGGCCGCCTGACCATCATCCTGGCCACGATTGCCGTGCTCGTCGTCGCTGGCGCCGCCGGGGTATACGGGATTGCCGGGCTGCAGCGCAATGCGGGCGGCGATCCGGTGTGCCGGCCGGCTGTGGCGCTGGCGCAGCAGCTCAAGCCGTTGCTGCGCGGCGAGGTCGCGGCGCTGACACCGGCGGCAGCGCCGCTGCGGCTGCCTGATCTGACGTTCACGGACGACGCCGGCCAGCCCAAGAAGCTGTCGGATTTCCGTGGCCGCACCGTGCTGGTCAATCTGTGGGCGACCTGGTGCGTGCCGTGCCGCAAGGAGATGCCGGCGCTCGACAATCTTCAGGCCAAGCTCGGCAGCCCCGACTTCGACGTGGTGGCGATCAACATCGACACCCGCGACCCGGCCAAGCCGAAGAAGTTCCTCGACGACGAAAAGCTCACGCACCTGGCGGTGTTTACCGACGCTTCGGCCAAGGTGTTTCAGGAGCTGAAGGCCGTCGGCCGCGCGCTCGGGATGCCGACCTCCGTGCTGGTCGACCGCGAAGGCTGTGAGATTGCCACGATCGCCGGTCCGGCCGAGTGGGACAGCAACGACGCCACCACGCTGATCAAAGCGGCGGTGAAGCCGGCAGCGGCCGGGAAGCCATAGCCCCCTCGGCGTCATTCCGGGGCGCGCGCGAGCGCGTGACCCCGGCATCCCGAGGTTGTTGAGCACTCGGCCGTTTCCATCACATCGAGATTCCGGGTTCGCGCCTGACGGCGCGCCCCGGAATGACTGCTAAATGGCGATGACTGCTAACGGGCTCGGATTACGCGCTGATATTCAGGTTGCCGCCGACGCCGGGGCCGACATTGGCGAGCGACGGCGAGCCGCCCTGCCCGATGCCGAGCAGCGTCTGCACCGTCTCACGCTCGGTGCGGGCGGCCGACGCTTGAATCGTCGTCGAGATCTGCATCTGCGTGCTGCTGGCCTGCATGGCGAGCGCCGCGCTGATCATGCTCATGTCCATCGCGGTAGTCTGGCAGCAAACCGTTAACAATCCGAAGCGAGGCGGCGCGCATTCGATGAAATTGCATCGAGCGCGCCGCGACCTGGACGGCCACGGTCAGGCCGTGGAGCCAGCCCCGTTGCTCAGGTGGACCGCAAAGCCTTCGGCACCGGGCGGGCCCAGCTCCGGCCGCAGCTCCATGGTCGGGATCAAATAGTCGCCGCCGTTCTGGCGCCGGTACGGAATCGGCGGCGTCTCGGCCAGCGTGCGCATCCGCTCCCGCAGCTGTTCGGCCGCGGCTTCGAACCCTGCCGAGTCCAGCCGGCCGGCCTGATACAGCACGTAGGGCGGCAACACCTCGCAGCCCGGATAGAACAGAATGCCGTGATGGATCGGAAACAGCAGGTCGTCGATCGGACCGTTGATGCCGCGCGGGCCGTAGTGCTGCTCCCAGCCGCCGGTGGTGACGATCAGCATCGCGCGCTTGCCGGCCAGAACGCCCTCGCCGTAGCGGTTGCCCCAGCGCTTGTCGCTGTGCTCGCCGACCCCGTAGGCGAAACCGCAGGCGAACACCCGCTCGACCCAGCCCTTCAGGATCGCCGGCATGGTGAACCACCACAGCGGGAATTGCAGGATCACGGCGTCGGCCCACAGCAGCTTGTCGATCTCGTCGCGGACGTCCTGGGTCAGCTCTCCGGCGTCGAACGCCGCCTTCGACGCCACGGTCGGCAGCAGCCGCTCGCCGGGTGCCAGGCCCGGAAAATCGGCGCGGTCGACTGCCGGCTTCCAGCCCTGGGCATAGAGATCGGAGACCTGCACCTCGTGGCCGAGGCGTTGCAGCTCCGCGACCGCGACGTCGCGCAGTGCTCCGTTCAACGAGCGCGGTTCGGGGTGGGCGAATACCAGAAGGACTTTCACGGCCAGGCTCCCTGCAGTGATGATCAGACCCTGCAGGTACCCCCGCGGCAACTATTCCAGTAGCCGCGGAGTATCGATATGATTATTCCGGAAAATGGATAGATCAGCCGTCACGATCGAGCGCATCCGCACCTTCGTTCGCATTGCCGAACGGGGCAGCCTGTCGGCGGTCGCGCGTGATCTCAATGTCGGCCAATCCACCGTCACCCGGCAGCTGCAGGAGCTCGAGGCCGCGGTCGGCGCACCGCTGCTAAGCCGCACCACCCGCCGGGTGACGCTGACCGAGGAAGGCAGCCGCTATTACGCGCGCTGCATTCAGATCCTGCGTCTGCTCGACCAGGCCAGCGACGAGGCGCTCGGCGCGTCGGGGGCGCCCGCCGGCACCATCCGAATCTCCTGCACGGCCTCGTTCGGGGTGCTGCATGCCAGCCGGCTGATCTTCGCGTTCCAGGATCGCTATCCGGAGATCGCGATCGACTTCGGCCTCACCGATCATCGGGTCGATCTGGTGCGCGAAGGCGTCGACCTGGCGATCCGGCTGGCCCCGCTCGCCGACAGTTCACTGAAGCTGCGCACGCTCGGCCACAGCCATCGCCTGCTGGTGGCCTCGCCGGACTATCTGGATGCGAACGGCAGACCGACATCGCCGCAGGAGCTGTCGCACCATCAGGGGGTGCGCATGGTGAACGTCGCCGGCAGCGACATGCTGGTCTTGCAGGGGCCGGATCAGGAGACCCACCGGGTGCCGTTCGGCGGCCGGCTCAGGGTCGACCATGGGCTCGCCGCGCGCGAAGCGCTGATCGCAGGGCGCGGCATTGCGGCGTCGCACCGCTGGCTGGTCGACGATCTGGTGGCCGCAGGCCGGCTCGAAGTGCTGCTGCCGGAGTATCGGCTGCCGCCGGTGCCGCTCAATCTGTTGATCGTGCCGGAGCGCGCCGGCATCGCCCGCGTGCGGCTGCTGATCGATTTTTTGGCCGAGCAGATCCGGGGCGTGCCGGGGATTGTGTGAAGACAACTCTTCATGCCCGGGCATCCAAGTCTGAGGCGGAGAGAGCCGGGGCCAAGACGTGGATGGCCGGGACGAGCCCGGCCATGACGGAAGTAACTACGATACCGCGCGGCTCCCGCGATCAGCGGGTCGGGACCGGCTTGTCGCCGCGGTAGTCGTAGAAACCGCGCTGGGTCTTGCGGCCGAGCCAGCCGGCTTCGACGTACTTCACCAGCAGCGGGCACGGCCGATACTTGGAATCGGCGAGCCCTTCGTGCAACACCTGCATGATCGACAGACAGGTGTCGAGGCCGATGAAGTCGGCCAGCTCCAGCGGGCCCATCGGATGATGCGCGCCGAGCTTCATCGCCATGTCGATGGCTTCGACGTTGCCGACGCCTTCGTACAGCGTGTAGATCGCCTCGTTGATCATCGGCAGCAGGATGCGGTTGACGATGAATGCCGGGAAGTCCTCGGACACCGCGATCTGCTTGCCGAGCTTGGCGACGAACGCCTTGGAGGTTTCGAAGGTGGCGTCGTCGGTGGCAATGCCGCGGATCAGCTCGACCAGCTCCATCACCGGCACCGGATTCATGAAGTGAATGCCGATGAAGCGCTCCGGCCGATCGGTCGAGGCGGCCAGACGGGTGATCGAGATCGATGAGGTGTTGGAAGCGACGATCGCCTCCGGCTTCAGCACCGCGCACAGCTCGTTGAAGATCTTGCGCTTGGTCTCTTCCTTCTCGACCGCGGTCTCGATCACGAGGTCGCAGTCGGACAGCCCGTCCAGCTTCTCCGTCGCGGTGATCCGCGCCAGGGCCTGCTTGCGGGCGTCTTCGGTGATGAGCTTCTTGGCGATCTGGCGCGACAGGTTGCCGTTGATGGTAGCCATCGCCGATTTCAGCCGGTCGGCGGAGACATCGTTCAGGATCACGTCGAACCCGCCGAGAGCGGCCACGTGGGCGATCCCGTTGCCCATCTGCCCCGCGCCGATTACGCCGACTTTTTTGATTGCTGCCGCCATCTCTCATCTCGTTCGGAGCACAGCCGCGTCGCGCGGCCGGTGCATCTTCGCACATTCCCGCGCCGCTGTCCGTGGTTCGGCGCCCGGACAGTTAGCCGGTGAACGCTTAAAGCTTCTGCAACGAACCCGGCCCGAGGGCCGGGTTCGTCCGCCGTGAAGGCGTTTACTTGCCGAGCTTGCCGAGCTCTTCGGTCAGCTCCGGAACCGCCTGGTAGAGGTCGGCGACCAGGCCGTAGTCGGCGACCTGGAAGATCGGCGCGTCTTCGTCCTTGTTGATCGCGACGATCACCTTGGAGTCCTTCATGCCGGCGAGATGCTGGATCGCGCCCGAGATGCCGACCGCGATGTACAGCTCCGGCGCCACAACCTTGCCGGTCTGTCCGACCTGCCAGTCGTTCGGCGCGTAGCCGGCATCGACCGCGGCGCGCGAGGCGCCGACACCGGCGCCGAGCTTGTCGGCGAGCGGCTCGATGTACTTGGTGAAGTTCTCGCGGCTCTGCATCGCGCGGCCACCCGACACGATGATCTTGGCCGACGACAGTTCCGGACGATCGCTCTTGGCGACTTCCTCGCCGACGAAGCTCGACAGGCCCGGATCGGCCGCCGCCGCGACGGTCTCGATCGCCGCGCTGCCACCCTCGCCGGTCGCCTGGAAGGTCGAGGTGCGGACGGTGATGACCTTCTTGGCGTCCTTCGACTTCACGGTCTGAATCGCGTTGCCGGCGTAGATCGGACGCTCGAAGGTGTCGGGCGCGACAACCTTGATGATCTCCGACACCTGCATCACATCGAGCAGAGCGGCGACGCGCGGCATCACGTTCTTGAACCGCGAGGTCGCCGGGGCGACGATCGCGTCGTAGCTGCCGGCGAGCGAGACGATCAGCGCGGCCAGCGGCTCGGCGAGATCGTGCTCATAGGCGGGCGCTTCGGCGAGCAGCACCTTGCCGGCGCCCTGCAGCTTGGCAGCCGCATCGGCCACGGCCTTGCAGCCCTGGCCGGCAACGAGGATATGCACCTCGCCGCCGAGCGCGGCAGCGGCGGTCATCGCCTTGTTGGTGGCGTCCTTGAGGTGGGAATTGTCGTGTTCGGCAATCAGCAGCGTGGCCATCAGAGTACACCCGCCTCGTTCTTGAGCTTCGAAACCAGTTCGGCGACGTCCTTGACCTTGACGCCGGCCTTGCGGCCACCCGGCTCGACGGTCTTCAGAACTTCCAGGCGCGGCGAAACGTCGACGCCGTAGTCGGCCGCGGTCTTCTCCGCGATCGGCTTCTTCTTGGCCTTCATGATGTTCGGCAGCGAGGCGTAGCGCGGCTCGTTCAGCCGCAGATCGGTGGTGACGATCGCCGGCCCCTTGAGCTTGACGGTCTGCGAGCCACCGTCGACTTCACGCGCGACGGTGAAGTCGGAGCCGTCGACGTCGAGCTTGGAGGCGAAGGTCGCCTGCGCCCAGCCGAGCAACGCGGCCAGCATCTGGCCGGTCTGGTTGCTGTCGTCGTCGATCGCCTGCTTGCCGAGAATGATCAGTCCCGGCTTCTCTTCGTCGGCAACGCCCTTGAGGATCTTGGCGACCGCCAGCGGTTCGACGACGCCGTCGGCCTTGACCAGGATGCCGCGGTCCGCGCCCATGGCGAGGCCGGTGCGCAGGGTTTCCGACGCCTGCGCCGGTCCGATCGAGACCACGACGACTTCGGTCGCCTTGCCGGCCTCTTTGAGGCGCAGCGCTTCTTCGACGGCGATCTCGTCGAACGGATTCATCGACATCTTGACGTTGGCGAGTTCAACGCCCGACCCGTCGCTCTTGACGCGGATCTTGACGTTGTAGTCGACCACGCGCTTGACCGGCACCAGAACCTTCATCGATCCTCTTTCGTGTTGCGGTGGGTAATTGTTTGTTGTGGCGGCGGAACCTAAAGCCCCTCCTAACCGCGGTCAACGCGGCAAAGCCAAAAACCGCCTTGTTCCCTAGCGGTTCTGGCCCGGCACCCAGAGCACGTCGCGGGCGCCACCGTCGTTCACCGTGCGGGCGGCGACAAACAGGAAGTCGGACAACCGGTTGACGTACTGGACGGCCGCCGGGGTAATCGTCTCGTTGGGCCGGGCTCCGAGTTCCACCATCGCGCGTTCCGCGCGGCGGCATATTGTCCGTGCCACATGCAGGTAAGCGGCTGCCGGCTTGCCGCCCGGCAGCACGAACGACGTAAGCGGCGCCAAGGCTTCGTTGAGCTGATCGATATCGCGCTCGAGGCGTTCGACCTGGCTCGACAGGACGCGCAGCCGTTCGGCTTTGCCCTCGCGCTCGGGAACCGCGAGGTCGGCGCCGAGGTCGAACAGATCGTTCTGAATACGCCCGATCATGGCGTCGAGTTCCGGCAGTTCGGACAAATATAGCCGCACCACGCCGAGCGCAGCGTTGGTCTCGTCGACGGTGCCGTAGGCCGCGATCCGCAGGTCGTATTTCGGCCGGCGCTCGCCGCTGCCGAGTGCGGTGGTGCCGTCATCTCCGGTGCGGGTGTAGATTCGATTGAGCACGACCATCGCGCGGGATTCCTGCTGCGGAAGACTTGGTGAGCCGGGGTCTGGTAAAGCGGGACGTGGTGGGCAGCTAACGGCCCAGCGCCCAGACCGCAAGCATGGTGATGACGATGGCGACGAATTGCAGCAACACCCGCCAGCGCATCAGGGTCTGCGACCGGTTCGGCGAGCCGCCCCGCATCATGTTGATCAGACCGAGCATGAGCACCAGCGCGACGGCGCAGAGCGCGATCGGCAGAGCGATTGAACTCAGAAACGTTGCCATCCAGGTTTCATAACACCGCCCCTAATGCAGCGCTATCCCTGCAATTGCACCGGGTGCAACGATCCCGGTTGGAGCCGGTTAGTATCGAATGCTAAGGTCTCGCCACCCCGCCGCCGGCCGCAACTCGTGACAAGGTGACCCGTGAGGCAGATCCGCTACGCCTATGCGGTCATCGTCGATGCGCTGTATACGTTTCTGGCCGACGACGGATGGGCGATCTCCAGCCACATCGCGCTGTCGAGCCTGATGGCGCTGTTTCCGTTCCTGATCGTGCTCACCTCGCTGGCCGGTTTTGTCGGCTCCCGCGAGCTCGCCGATCGCGCGGCCGAACTGCTGCTCGACGTCTGGCCGGCCCAGGTCGCCAGCACGCTGTCGGGCGAAATCCACGATGTGCTGACCACCACCCGCGGCGGGGTGCTGACCATCGGCCTGCTGCTGGCGCTGTACTTCGCCTCCAACGGTGTCGAGAGCCTGCGGGTCGGGCTCAACCGCGCCTATGCGGTGATCGAGCCGCGGCCTTGGTATCTGCTTCGGCTGGAGTCGATCGGCTACACGCTCGTGGCAGCATTCACGGCGCTGGCGATGGGATTTCTGATCGTCCTGGGGCCGTTGATTCTCGCGACCGCGCGGCTGTACGTCCCGCTGCTGGTACACAACAACGAACCGCTGCTGACGATCGCCCGCTACGGCATCGCGATCGGCGCACTGACCTTGGCGCTGTTCCTCCTGCACGCCTATCTGCCGGCGGGGCGGCGGTCGTTCAAGCAAATCCTGCCGGGCATCGTCTTCACCATCGCCGCCTCGCTGATCTCGGGCATCGCGTTCGGCATGTATCTGGCGCGATTCGCCAACAACTACGTGTCGATGTATGCCGGGCTCGCCTCGGTGATCATCGCGCTGGTGTTTCTGTATTTCATCGCCGCGATCTTCGTGTTCGGCGGCGAATTGAACGCCGCCATCATCAAGTCGCGGCTGCCCGAGGGGACGACACTGCAAGAAGCGCAGTTGCGAGAGCCCGGGGCGAAACCGGCTTGAGCAGGAAGCCGCCCGCTCCCGCCTTGCGGGCCGCAGCCTCGTCCTGATCGCGGCCGGACACGCCGATGATCGGAACCGTGCCGAGCGGCGGCGGCAGCGCGCGCACGCGCCCGATCGCCTCGATGCCGCTGATCCCCGGCAGCACCATATCCATCAGCACCGCATCGAACTCGCCCCTGGCCAGCCGCTCCGGCACCGCCTCGCCGCTGCCGACGAACTCGCAGGAATGGCCGAGCTCGGTCAGGATCGCGTTCAGCACCACGCGGCCGAACGGGTTGTCTTCGACGCTGAGGATCCGGAGCGGCCGGGCGTCTTCTGCGCGCCCCCTGCCCTCGGCGATCGGCGCCTGCGGCGGCTTGGCGCGCTCCAACACCACCGTCAGGGTGAACAAGGTGCCGCCGCGCGGCCGCTGCGCCACGGTGACGTCGCCGCCGAGCGCCCGGGCAATTTGCCGCACCGACGACAGCCCGAGACCGGCACCGCCGAACCGCGCGGCGATGCCGACATTGGCCTGCGAGAACGGCCGGAACAGCCGCTTGATCTCGGCGAGCGACAGCCCGATGCCGCTGTCGGAGACCGCGAACGAGACCTGAGCCTTGCCGCGGCCGGCGGAGGCTGACGTGACCTTCAGCGCGACATCGCCGCGCTCGGTGAATTTGACCGCGTTGTCGATCAGGTTTTCCAGCGCCGCGCGAAGCCGCACCGCGTCGCCGATCACGAAAGCCGGCAGCCGCGGCGAAATCGTCACCGTCGCGCGCAGGCCTTTGGCGGCGGCGCGGCCGGACAGCGAGTCGCCGGCATGGCGGGCCAGCGCCCGCAGATCGAAGAACTCCGAGCGCAGGCCGAGCCCAGTGGTGCCGAGCCGGGCGGCATCGACGAACAATGTCGCCAGGCCGGACAGGTGCTCGGCACCGGCCTTGATGGTGTCGACCCAGCGCCGTTCGCGCTCGCCAAGATCGGAGGTCGCCAGCAGGTCGCTGACGGCCAGGATGCCGGTGAGCGGGGTGCGGACCTCATGCGCAAAGGTCGCCAGCGCGGTCTCGATCATGCCGGAAGCAGCCGGCTTCTTGCGGCGGACGCGTTTCGGCGGCGTCCGCTTGACCTGCGTCCGCCCGCTGCGCAACGCGCGCGATTTCACCGCCATGTGTCCCCCGAACCGTCCAGGCGACAATGCCACGTCCGAGGCCGTCGAGTCACGCCGCGAAGTCCCGCTCCGATGACACCAAACGGCTGCATCAGGCGACACTCAGACGGCAGCGGCAAGCCCAACCATGGTCCGGATATCCAGTGGCGACACCCCGGCGGCGCGCAGCTCCCGCAAGCCGGTGGCCCCGGTCGATTTCGACAATTTGCGCCCCTCTGCGTCGCGGACGAGATCGTGGTGCCGATACACCGGCACCGGCAGGCCGAGCAGATGCTGCAGCAGCCGGTGCACCGAGGTCGACCAGAACAGATCGGCGCCGCGGACCACCTCGGTGACGCCCTGCAGGGCGTCGTCGATCACCACCGAGAGGTGGTAGCTGGTCGGCGTTTCCTTGCGCGCGACGATCACGTCGCCCCACGCCTCCGGCCGCGCCGCGATGCTGCCGGTCTCGCCCTCGGGACCGCAGCCGGATTCCTGCCAGCTCAATTCGCCGGCCAGCGCAAGGGCGGCCGCCATATCCAGCCGCAGCGCATAGGGCACGCCGGCGGCGATCAGCTCGGCGCGCTTCTCGGCCGAGAGCTGCTTACCGATCCCCGGATAGTGCGGAGCGCCGTCGGGGTCGCGCGGCCACGGTGCCACCGTGTCCTTATCTGCGACCAACCGGGCGATCTCGGCGCGGCTTTCAAACGCCGGATAGATCAGCCCCTTCGCGGATAACCGCGCGACAGCCGCGCGGTAGACCTCGAGATGATCCGACTGCCGCCGCACCTCGCCGTCCCAGGCGATGCCGAGCCAGGCCAGATCTTCGTAGATCGCCTGTTCGAACTCCGGCCGGCAACGGGTGCGGTCGATGTCCTCGATCCGCAGCAGCAGCCGGCCGCCGCTTGCTCGCGCCAGATCGGCATTCAGCAGCGCCGAAAAAGCGTGGCCGAGGTGCAGATAGCCGTTCGGGCTCGGGGCAAATCGGAAAACGGGTGGCGGCATTGAACCCCTGACGTCATTGCCGGACTTGATCCGGCAAGCCATCGGATGAGAGACTCCTTTACGATAGCGGATGGATGCGCGGGTCAACCCCGCGCATGACGCCGGAAAGCCGAACCACCCGATGACCGTTCACCTCGACTCCCAGACCGACCTCGAGGACGCCATCGCCACGCTGGTGAAGCGGGACCCGCGGCTGAAGCCGGTGCTTCAGGTTGCCGGCATGCCGGCGCTGCGCCGGCGCGAGCCGGGCTTTGCCGGCCTCGCCGCGATCGTCTGCGGCCAGCAGCTCTCGACCGCGTCGGCGGCGGCGATCTGGGGCCGGGTCTCGGCGGCGTTCGAGCCGTTCGAGCACGACGCGATCAAGCGGGCGCGGAGCGACCGGCTCGCGCGGCTCGGCCTGTCGACCGCAAAGATCAAGACGCTGAAGGCGCTCGCCAAGGAGCTCGCCGCCGAACGGCTCAACCTCGATGTGCTGGCCGAAGAAGACGCCGACGCCGCCCACGCCACGCTGACCGCGCTGCACGGCATCGGGCCGTGGACCGCCGACATCTATCTGTTGTTCTGCCTCGGCCATGGCGACGCCTGGCCGGCCGGCGACCTCGCCGTGCAGGAGGCGATGCGGATCGGCCTCGGCCTGAAAGCGCGCCCGACCGGAAAGCAGATGGCGCCGCTCGCCGAACCCTGGCGCCCGCTGCGCGGCGCCGCCGCGCATCTGTGGTGGGCCTATTACCACGCGGTGAAGCGGCGCGAGGGCGTGATCGGCGACGACAAGGCGGCGAAAGTCGCGGCGAAGAAAGCCCCGGCAAAGACGCCTCGCGCTCGGAAGTCGCCGTCACGCTGAAGGCTTCCGTTCAAGATCACGAGTCGTGCTCGTGATGATGGTCGTGCCCCTCTGCCGGCGGCTCCGCCGGGATCGTCACCAGCCTTCCATAGCGGACGCCGCGTTCGGCGAAGATGTGGTCTGCGAAGTGCTGCAGCTCGCTGGCGTTGCCGTCGAGGATCGTCACTTCCAGACACTGATCGTGGTCGAGATGCACATGCATCGTGGCGCGCGACAGATCGTGATGATGGTGGAAGCTCTGCGTCAGCTTGCGCGGCAGGTCGCGCTTGGAGTGATCGTAGGTATAGACCATCGCGCCGACGCAGTGCCCGCTTGTGGTCTCCGCGGAGGTTTGCTGGATCCCGATCCGGGCCAAATCGCGGATCGCCTCGGAGCGGTTCTGGTAGCCGCGCGCCGCGATGATCGCGTCGAGCTTCTCCATCAGGTCGTCGTCGAGCGTGATGGTGACGCGGTGCATCGATAGCCCCCTTGGTGGTTAGCCGCTTGTCAGTATGAAGTTCTGTTGACTTCGTCATACTGGCCGGGCAGGCTGCAGTCGTGGGCGCTCTGCCGGGACCGCCTGCGATAACAGATTTGGGGTGGACGCGTCTTGCAGCGATGCAGGACACGAGGGGGTGTGCGTGACGAGGGTCCGGCAAGGAATGATGCACGGCTGTGCGGCCGGTTGCATCGTGCTGAGTTTTACTGTGGTGAGCGGGACGGCGCGGGCCGAGCAGGCGCTGCCGCAGGTTACCATTGATGCCCCGGCCGAGGCGAAGCCGAAGCCGCCGCGGCGGCACACGCCCGCGACTGCTGCGCGCGAAGGCCGCGCGGTCCCGGCGACATCGCCATCCGTCTCCCCATCATCGTCGTCAGCGCAGGGCACGAGCGCTGCAACTGATGCCATGGGCGCGCCGCAGAATCAGGCCGCGAGCAGCCGCATCATCACCGGCGCCGAGATCAACGCGCTGCCGTTCATGCGGCCCGGCGAGGCGCTGGAAGCCGCGCCCGGACTGGTGGTCACCCAGCATTCCGGCGAAGGCAAAGCCAACCAATATTTCCTACGCGGCTTCAATCTCGATCACGGCACCGATCTTGCCATCACGGTCGACGGCATGCCGGTGAACATGCCGACCCATGGCCACGGCCAGGGCTATGCCGACATCAACTTTTTGATCCCCGAGCTGATCGGCAGCATGACGGTGCGCAAGGGGCCGTATTTCGCCGACGTCGGCGACTTCGGCTCGGCCGGCGCGCTCGGCATCGAGTACTTGCGGGCGATGCCCAAGAATCTCGCCGAGGTGACGGTCGGCAGTTTCGGCTATCGCCGGCTGCTCGGCGCCGGCTCGACCCGCGTCGGCGATGGCACCTGGCTCGCCGCGTTCGAAGCCAACACCTACAACGGTCCCTGGGACGTGCCGGACGATGTGCGAAAGCTGAACGGCGTGCTGCGCTACAGCCAGGGCACCGCGACCGACGGCTTCTCGCTGACCGGCATGGCTTATTCCAACCGCTGGACCTCGACCGATCAGGTGGCGCAGCGCGCGATCGACCAGGGCCTGATCGGCCGCTACGGCTCGCTCGATCCGACCGATGGCGGCATTTCCAGCCGCTACAGCCTGTCCGGCCGCTTCGCGCAATCCAGCGACATCGGCCAGACCGACATCAATGCCTATGTGATCCGCTCGTCGCTGCAGCTCTACAACAACTTCACCTATTTCCTCGACGATCCGGTGAACGGCGACCAGTTCAACCAATACGACCGCCGCACCGTGCTCGGGCTGAACGGCACGCAGCGCTTCGACTATCGGTTCGCCGGGCTGCCGGTCGAGACACGAATTGGGCTGCAGAGCCGCGCCGACAATATCGATCTCGGGCTCAACAAGACGTTGCGACGCGACTGGCTGTCGACGGTGCGGGCCGACGATGTCTCCGAGCAGTCGCTCGGACTGTGGACCGACACCACGGTGCGTTGGAGCGATTGGCTGCGCACCACCGCAGGCGTGCGGCAGGACTACTTCACCGGGCGGGTGATCAGCGACAATCCGGCGAACTCCGGCAACGCCTCGGCATCGATGACCAGCCCGAAGCTCGGCATCGTGCTCGGCCCATGGGTCAGCACCGAGTTCTACGGCAATGCCGGCACCGGGCTGCACAGCAACGATATCCGCGGCGCCACCATCACGGTCGATCCCAACTCCGGCGATCCGGTGAACCGCGTGCCGCTGCTGGTGCGCTCCAAGGGCGCCGAACTCGGTATCCGCAACAAATCGATCCCGGGGCTGACGACCTCACTCGCGGTGTTCGTGCTCGATTTCGACTCCGAGCTGCTGTTCGTCGGCGATGCCGGCACCACCGAGCCGAGCCGGCCGAGCCGCCGCGTCGGCGTCGAATGGACCAGCCAGTACCGTCCGCTGTCCTGGCTCGGCGTCGATCTCGACGTTGCTTACACCCGCGCCCGATTCACCGACTTCGATCCCGCCGGTGACTTCATTCCCGGCGCACCGGCCTGGGTGGCGAGCGCCGGCATCACGCTCGGCGAGCAGCGCGGCTGGTTCGGCGCACTGAAGGGCCGCTACTTCGGCCCGCGGCCGCTGATCGAGGACGACAGCGTGCATTCGCTGTCGTCGCTGATCTTCAACGCCCGCGCCGGCTATCGCTTCGACAATGGCGTGCGGGTGCAACTCGACGTACTGAACCTGTTCAACGCCAAGACCAACCAGATCGAATATTATTACTTGTCGCGACTGCCGGGCGAGCCGCTGGGCGGCACCAATGACCGCCACGTTCATCCGGTGGAACCGCTGGCGGTCCGGCTGACGCTGGCGGGCTCGTTCTGACGCCGTCGCCCGCATGCGCCGTAGCCTGAATGTAGCGCAGCGGAATGCGGGAAGCCGCAGACAAAGACCCGGATTTCTTCGCTGTATCCGGTCGATCGAAGGCACTAAAACGACAAACGCGCGCCGGCGTGTGAACGCCGACGCGCGCCTCGTAACTCGCTGGTTCCCAGGCGCTGCGAGACGCCTCGGCCGAGCGGCTCACTGCTGGTGCATCAGTTCCGGCGAGCGGGTCTCGTGCCCGCCGCAACGATGCTCAGTCAGCCAACCTCAGCGGGCGTCCCCAGCGAGGTGACAGCGTTTCGAGAGAGACACTGGACCACCTCCTTCCGTTGTTTCCGATGAAGAGAGGATAGGTACGATTCTTCGATTTGTGAAGAGGCGATGACGCGAGACTCGGACACGGAACAGGTTTCCGCTCCGCTCGTTGGTTTAGCGTCACAGGGAGGCCAGCATGAATCCAGAAGCCAGCGAAACCCACAAGTTGATCGGCAGCGACAAGGTGCAGGGAACCGCGGTGTACGGGCCGGACGGCGACAAGATCGGCTCGATCGAGCGGGTGATGATCGAGAAGGTCAGCGGCCGGGTGTCCTACGCGGTGCTGTCGTTCGGCGGCTTCCTCGGCATCGGCGACGATCACTATCCGCTGCCTTGGCCTGCGCTGAAATACAACGTCGAGCTCGGCGGCTATCAGGTGATGGTCACCGTCGACCAGCTCGAACGCGCGCCGAAATACGGTCGCGGCTCCGAATGGGATTGGCGCGGCACACGCCAGGTCGACGATTACTACGGCGTTGCGCTGACCTGACCGCAGCGTCATTGCGAGCGGAGCGAAGCAATCCAGACGCGCTGTGCACGGAGCCTCCTGGATTGCTTCGTCGCTTCGCTCCTCGCAATGGCGCCACCAACCACCTCCCCCAAACCGCCGAGCGCCGATGATCGACGACCTCTGGTACAAGAACGGCGTGATCTACTGCCTTTCGGTCGCGACCTATATGGACGCCAATGGCGACGGAATCGGCGACTTCAAAGGGCTGACAAGGCGGCTCGATTATCTGCACGGGCTCGGCGTCACGGCGATCTGGCTGATGCCGTTTCAACCCTCGCCCTATCGCGACGACGGCTACGATATCTCCGACTATTACGGCGTCGACCCGCGCTACGGCACGCTCGGCGACTTCGTCGAATTCACCCACGGCTGCAAGCAGCGCGGCATGCGGGTGATCATCGACCTCGTCGTCAACCACACCTCCGACCAACATGCCTGGTTCAAGCAAGCACGCGCCGATCCGAACTCGCCCTATCGCGACTGGTATGTGTGGTCGGACAAGAAGCCCGCTCACGCTGATCAGGGCATGGTGTTTCCAGGCGTGCAGAAGACCACCTGGACCCACGATAAGCAGGCTAAGGCTTGGTACTTTCACCGCTTCTACGATTTCCAGCCCGACCTCAACACCGCCAATCCCTATGTGCAGGAAGAGATCCTGAAGATCATGGGGTTCTGGATCCAGCTCGGCGTATCCGGCTTCCGGATGGACGCGGTGCCGTTCGTGATCGCCACCAAAGGGCCCAAGGTCAAAAAGCCTGTCGAACAGTTCGACATGCTGCGGACCTTCCGCGAATTCCTGCAATGGCGCAAAGGTGACGCCATCATCCTCGCCGAAGCCAATGTCCGCCCCGACGACGACCTGCACTATTTCGGCGATGACGGCGAGCGCATGCACATGATGTTCAACTTTCATGTGAACCAGCACCTGTTCTACGCTCTGGCTTCCGCCGACACCGGCCCGCTGGCCAAGGCCCTGGCCGACACCAAACCGCGGCCGGCGACCGCGCAATGGGGACTGTTCCTGCGCAACCACGACGAGCTGGATCTGGGACGGTTGACCAAGGCGCAACGTCAGGCGGTGTTCGAGACATTCGGCCCGGACAAGAATATGCAGCTCTACGACCGCGGCATCCGGCGTCGGCTGGCGCCGATGCTCGGCGGCGATCAGCGCCGGCTCGAGCTCGCCTACAGCCTGATGATGACGCTGCCGGGCACCCCGGTGATCCGCTATGGCGACGAGATCGCGATGGGAGACGACCTGGCGCTGCCGGAGCGGCGCTGCGCCCGCACGCCGATGCAATGGTCGACAGAGCCGCACGGCGGTTTCACCAAGAGCGACAAGCCGGAGATTCCGGTGATCGACCACGGTGCCTACGGTTTCGCGCACGTCAATGTCGCCCAGCAGCGCCGCGATCCGGATTCGATGCTGAACTGGACCGAGCGCATCATCCGGATGCGCAAGGAAGTGCCGGAGATCGGCTGGGGCGATTTCAAGGTGATCGCCGCGCGCGATCCCGCGGTGCTGATCCTGCGCTACGACTGGCGCAACAATTCGGTGCTGTTCGTGCACAATCTCGACGAGCAGCCGCGCGAGGTGTCGTTCGCCGTCGGCCTGCACGACGGCGCAGGCGACAACTTGATCGACCTGCTCGGCGACAATCACAGCCACGCCACCCGCGGCCGGCACAAGTTGCTGATCGAGGGCTACGGCTATCGCTGGTTCAGGGTCGGAGGCCTCGATTATCTGCTGCGCCGGACCGAAGTCGACGGCGGCGGACGCGCAAAGGCCTGAACCATCGACGACCTTTCAAATCGTCATTGCGGAGAGCGCATCGACGAAGCCATCCAGCACCTCAGTACCCGAAACTCTGGATTGCTTCGCTTCGCTCGCAATGACGGAGAAGCTGTGGGATGAGGTCGGGCGCCTCTCAGCCGGTTACACCACTCGCTCAGGCGCGCGGCCGACGATGATCCCTTCGTTGCCGCGGAGATCGAGGGTGTCTCCGACCCGTTCGCCGGTACGGTCGAGCATGGTCGACAGCAGCACCTCGCCATCGAGCCCGATGGCGTCCGACGCGGCCGAGATCGGATCCGGTCCGAGATTGAGCGCCACCAGCACCGACTGCCCCTGATAATGCCGGCGATACAGCAACAGATCGCCTTCCGCGGCGAGCGGCTGATAATCACCGAGCGACAACTGCGGCAGCTGCCGCCGCAGCCGCAGCAGCGCGCGATACAGATTGAGGATCGACTGTGCGTCCGCCCGCAGATTGGCGACGTTGTCCTGGGTGGCGTCGGGCGCCAGCGGCAGCCACGGCCGGGCATCGGAGAAGCCGGCGTTCGCTGAGGCGTCCCACTGCATCGGCGTGCGGCAGCCGTCTCGGCCGACACCGATCCCCGGCACATTCTTCTCGAACGGGTCCTGGACGTCCTCGGGCGCGATCTCGACCTGCTCCATGCCGAGTTCGTCGCCGTAATACATCGTGGGGGTGCCGCGCAGCGTCAGCAGCAGCATCGCGGCGACGCGCGCTTGCGCCGGCCCGACCCGGCTCGCCACCCGCGGCCGGTCGTGGTTGCCGAGCACCCAGTTGGGCCAAGCGCCGGATGGCAGCGCCTGCTCGTAACGATCGATCAGCGCGGCAATCTCGCGCGCACGCCATGGCGCCGACAGCAGCGCGAAGTTGAACGGCAACTGCGCGCCCTTCAGCTCGGCGCCGTAATACGCCACCAGCCGCTCAACCGGCAGATAGATCTCGCCGATCAGGAGGCGATGATCGAACTCTTCGACCACGCTGCGCAGTTCGGCCACCACCTCCAGCGTCTCCGGCCGATCGGCGGAGTAGATGGGGATCAGCGCGGCGTGTGGCGGCATACCGGGCTTGAAATCAGGATTGGGCGGATTGTCACGAAACTGATCGTCCTTGATCAGATGCCAGATCACGTCGACCCGGAAGCCGTCGACGCCCTTGCGCAGCCAGAACCGCATCGCATCATAGATCGCGGCCCGCACCTCCGGATTGCGCCAGTTGAGATCGGGCTGCTGCTTCAGGAAGGCGTGATAGTAATATTGGCCGGTGGCGTCGTCGTATTCCCAACCGCTGCCGCCGAATTCCGACAGCCAATTGGTCGGTGGCCCGCCGTCCGGAGCCGGGTCGCGCCAGATGTACCAATCACGCTTGGGATTGTGGCGCGACGACCGACTCTCGATAAACCAGGGATGCTGGTCGGACGAATGGTTCGGCACCAGATCGACAATGACTTTCAGGCCGCGGGCATGCGCGGTGAGCACCAGTGCGTCGAAATCATCCATGGTGCCGAAGATCGGATCGATGCCGACATAGTCGGCGACGTCATAGCCGAAATCCGCCATCGGTGACGGGAAGATCGGCGACAACCAGATCGCATCGACCCCAAGGTCGGACAAATAGCCCAGCCGATCGATGATGCCGCGGAGGTCGCCGATGCCATCGCCGTTGCTGTCCTGGAATGAGCGCGGATAGATTTGATACAGCACACCCGCCGTCCACCACGGCGCGCTCGCAACGGTTTCCATTCACGTCTCTCCCATGTCGGTCTCAGACGCGACAAGGCAGGGCTTTGTTCCCGGCGCGGCCGAATCCAGCCGCTGTCGTGGCACGGCGATGCGTCAGCGGCGTGAACGCCGCGCGCGCCACCGACGGCTCAAAAGCGACACCAGCGGCCGCTCGCCGCTGGGTGCGGGATCCTCCTGTCGGTCCAACAACACACCCGATTACCGATCAACGCATTCGTGAATTGAACAGCCGGCTCAGGACGAATGAACTGTCTTGATCGCAAGTGATTGTTTACTGCACACGCGCAGGTTCTGCTGCGGCGCGATGCCGCCGGTAACCCAATGCTTGAGAGACTTGCCGCGCCGCAATATTCTGCCAAGCTGGGAACCGGAAGGATTGCCGAGGATTGTCGGTCAAAGTCCGAAATTCAAACTAATACTTGGCTATAGAGGAAGGTAGGAATGACGCAGATCATCAAACTGTACCAGGATGCGGCTAAGGCGCAGGCGGCCGTGGCGGAGCTGAAGGCCGCTTCGTTCAGCAACGCCGAGATCGTCTCGAGCGACAAGAACGGTACTGTGGTCACGGTCGACCCGCCGTTCGGCAAGGGCGGTCAGGCCGACGCGATCCTCAATCGCCATGGCGCGATCCGCGACGTTTCCGGCCATCACGGCGGCAGCGCCTCGCTGGTGGATTCGTCCGCCCGCCTGACCGGCGCGCCGCGGCTGACCGAGTCGCGCACCACGCTGGGGGCGATCTTCCCCGAGCTGACCAGCCCGAACTTCTTCCTGTCGTCGATGTTCGGCCCGCTGCTGTCGGCTTCGCAGAAGCCCTGGTCGTCGCTGGCCTCGAGCCAGAAGCCGTGGTCGTCCCTCACCAAGAGCCAGGACGCCTGGTCGTCGCTGGCGAGCAATCAGAAGGCTTCGGCTCAGCTCATCAACAGCCCGGCGCCGTTCTCGTCGATGCTCGGCCTGCCGGTGCTCGCCGGCCACTGAGCCGCGCATATTCTCACCGCGACGACGCAAGATCGGGAGCGCCGGATTAAACGGCGCTCCCTTTTTTTGCGCTGCGGCAAGCGCGGCAGTGCGCTGAAACGACTTGCGGGTGCGGCAGACTTCCGGAATCAATCGATTAGTTCTGGAGGCTGTGATGCAGTTTGTATTGTTCTGCGCGGATGCTTCTGCCCGATTTCTAGTGACCAACGACCGTCGCTCGACCGCCCTGGCGCCGCCGAGCAAGACCGAACGATCCGTGCCCTAGCCGAACACGGGAGCATCCGATGCTGGAGCTCGGGCTGATTGGCATGATCGGATTGGCGCTGCTGTATTGCGCGGTTCTGTGGTGGGTGAGCCGTCACCGGGATGTGCTGTACGGCGATTTCGTCAGCCCTGCGGAAGTCATCGCTGCGGTCGATAGGATCGATGCGCCACGCCGCCCGGCGGCGCTGCCAGCGATCGCTCAGCACACGTCCGCTGCTCCAACCGCTGCAAATGCAGGCGCAACGCAACCGGCAGCGCCGGTGCAGGCATCTCAGGTTCAAATGCAGCCATCATCTGCGGGATCAGAACCTGCAGTGTCAGGACCACGCACCTCGGGAGCACACACCTCGGGAGCACACACCAGGGAGCCGACACGTTTACTGGCGCTGTTCGGTCGAGAGCAGAGCCCGCCGACCGACACAGCCCATACGCCCCAGCAGCACCAGGACGTGCTGGCATCGCTCCTGGAGACGATCAAGCGCGACCTGAGCGGCGCCGTCAGCAAGCCTTAGCTACTTGGCCGGGACGGCACGGCACTCAGTCGTGGTGCCGCGCGATCATGCCGGCCTTGGCGTGCTGATGCACGTCCTGATGACCACTCGCGATTACTACGCCGAACAGGATCAGCACCGTCGACGCCGCGGCCGCAGCCAACAGCAGGATGTCGAAAGTCATCATGGTGCTCGTCATCGCCGTATCCCCCTGCAATGAGGCAGTGACTGAGCTTCGCGCCGATCTGGGGTGGCGGCGTTGACGCCGATCAACCAGCGCACACGCCAGGTGCGGGCTGCCGTGCGCGGCGCGCAGAGCAAGCGGCCCAACCGGCAGCAGGCCGCGCGATAGCGTACAGATCGACTTGGGTTCGACGCTCGCCGCGTCCGCTTCCCAGCCCGGCGGCGGCTAAACCAATCGAGAGGAACGTCGCCGGGGGAGAGCTTTTGGAGCGGGCGAAGGGAATCGAACCCTCGTATGCAGCTTGGGAAGCTGCCGTTCTACCATTGAACTACGCCCGCGCCGGGCGCCGCGCTGGCGCGGCGACACGCCCTGATCTAGCCGAGACCGGGCGCGCCGCCAAGGGGCGATCGTCGACAGCGCGTCATGCACGACGCCGCAGCCACGCTCCCGCACTGCAAAATCGCGCTTTGGGCGATTAATGATCTGTTCACTTTCCAGATGCCGTCCAGCCTTTCGCTGGTATAGTTCTCCGCATGGCGGGGGCTGCCTACACCATCTTCGACACCATGATGGGCCGATGCGGGATCGCATGGGACGTCGAGGGCGTGCTCGCCGTGCAGCTTGCTGAAAGCCGCGAGATCGACACCCGCCGCAGGCTGCTGCGGCTCTGCCCGGACGCCCGTGAAGGCAGGCCCGCGGCCTGGATCCAGCCGGCCATCGACGGCATCGCTGCAGCTTTGTCGGGCGAACCGTGGGATTTCTCCGACGTCGTCCTCGATCTCGGCGGCATCCCGGCCTTCGACTGCCGGGTCTATCAGGCGGTCCGCGCCATTCCGCGTGGCGAGACCGCCACCTTTGCCGATATCGCCAAGCAGCTTCGCGCCTCGGGCGCGGTGCATGCGGTCGGTCAGGCGATCCGGCGCAATCCGTTCGCCCTGATCGTGCCGTGCCACCGGGTTCTGGCCGCCGCCGGCGACACCAGCGGCACTTGTGCCAATGGCGGCGTCATCACCCGGCGGCGTCTTCTGTCGCTCGAAGGCGCCTTGGCGAGCAGCGGCCCGACCCTGTTCGACGTGCTGCTGCCGTTCGCCCCGCGGCAAGCCGACCGTTAGACGATGAGCGGTGCGACGGGCGGCTTGGGGCCCCACCGCGTCACCAGCACGCTGAGCGCCGACGTCACACCGAGCAACACCATCGAGCCGGCCGCCAGCAGATAAAAGTTGCCGGCGCTGCCGTGGTGCTGGATCAGGAGCCATCCACCGATGCAGACGAACAGCAGCCGCCCGGTCTGCGCCAGAACCGGGCCCAGTACCCGGGCAGCGCCCTGCGCCGAGAAATACATCGAGATCGCCAGCCCGATGAACGCATACATCGGGCCGGCCGCGCGCAGATATTGCTCGCCGGCGAGCCGCACCGCCGCATCGTCGGTGAACAAATCAATCCAAAGATATGGGAAGATCGCGATCCCGGTGCCGACCACCCCCACGAACACGAACGACACCAGCCCCGCCGTCCAGGCGATCTGCCGCGCCCGTTGCACCCGGCCGGCGCCGATCGCCATGCCGATCATCGGCACCGAAGCGATCCCCACCGCGAACGCGATCGAAGTCAGCATGAATTCGAGCCGGCCGCCGATGCCGTAGCCGGCCAGCACCGCGGTGCCGAAATGCGCCAGCATGTGGGTGAAGATCGTGATGGTCAGCACCGACTGCAGTGGCGAGAAACACGACACGGCGCCCACTTTGAGAATGTCGAAGAACATTCCGCGCTCGATCCGCAATCCCGCCAACCGCGGCTTCACGCCGGCGCGTCCGGAGAAGATCACCCAGGCCATCACCGAGGCGCCGATCGTGAACGCCGTCAGCGTGCCGGCGGCAACCCCGGGCATGCCGAACCGCGGAATCGGCCCGAAGCCGAGGCCGAGCACGCCACCGAGCACGATCTGCAGCATCGCCGAGCTGAGAATCATCGCCGACGGCAACTTCATATTGCCGGTGCCGCGCAAGATCGCCGCGAACGTATTCATCAGCCACGGCACCACCGCGCCGGCGAAGAAGATGTGGACATAGCCGGCCGCCTGGCTCAGCACCGCACCGCGCCCGCCGAGCAACTCAAGCGCCCGCTCCCCGAAGGTCAGCATTCCGACCGTGAACACCAGGCCGAAGCACAGCCCGATCAAGAGCGCGTGCATCGCCAGCGCCGCGGCGCGGTCGTCGTCGCCCGAACCGAGCGCCCGTGCGATCGCCGACGCGACGCCGCCGCCCATCGCGCCGCCCGACATCGTCATGGTCAGGATCACGAACGGAAACACCAGCGCCATCGCGGCCAGCGCCTCGGTGCCAAGCCGGCCGATATAGGAGGTCTCGGCGACGGCGACGCAGGTGCCGGCGGTCAGCGCCACCACGTTCGGCCACGACAGCCGCAACAACGTCCGCAGGATGCCGTCGTCAAGCAGCGGATTCTTCGGCGGCGGTGGCGTGGGGGCTGGCGGAGCCGGCGCGGGCTGCGCGACCGGTGGCAGCTCCGCCACGGCGATATCGGACATGTGTTTCCCCCGAGGCCCGATCTTCAGCCGGGCACCAGCCTTCCTATCACCGTTCTCGGCGGGCGCGATGCTCACACCGCGCATGGCCGCCCGCGAACAGGTCGGAGCGCGGGCTCAGCGCACCGTCCACAGCAGCGGCATGGTGCGGTGATCGCCCGCCAGGCTGACAACGATCCGCCGGCCGCAGCCGGCGGCCAGCCCCTCGGCCAGACCTTCGAGCACACGCAGGCAGGCCGGATGGGCATCGGCGACGCCGTCGATCAGGCCCCAGCCGGTTTGTCGTAGCTCGAAGCTGCCGCCAGAGTCGCGCAATTCGACCTCGTCACCCTGGGCGTCGAGCAGCGCTCGCAACAGAGCGGCAAAGCCGGCGGCATCGCGGCCGGTGATGCCGAGGGCCCGCGCCAGATCGTCGTAGGACTGCATCCCGATCAGTTTGCCGGTGAGATGCAACAAGTAGCCGCCATCGAGCGGACCGAACAGTTGCACCAGGACCGGAGCCGCTGTGCGGACATATTCCATCGCGTAGTTGCGGTGAGCCTTCTCCAGCCGCGGCTTTGGCCAGCTCTCGACCGGCAGCGCAGGCGCGGCGGCAGGATCGAACAGCGGCGCCTCGAGATGCCGGGCGAACTGCAGCCGCTGATCCAGTTCCAGCGGCTCGTCGGCCTCGTAGTAATAGCCTTCCAATCCGTCCTGGCCGTCGACGCTCTGCTTGGTGCAGACGAAGCCGAGCTTGAGATTGCCGAGCGCGACGCCATTATTGGCGTGCCAGCCGCGCAGCATCGCTTTCGACACTTCGGAAGGCACGCCACAGATCGCGGTGCCGCGCCAGATCCAGCGCGGCGGCGGATAGCGGATCCACGCCTTGCGATCGGTTTCGTAAATGTATTCGACGTGCACGCCACCGATCCAATTCGACAGATAATGATACTGCGCCGCCGCGACCGCTGGCGGCAGATGGTCGAGGCCGAGCTTGGCAAGGCCGGCGACGAAGCGCTCCTGCTGCTGACGGCGAAACACCCGAAACACGAACTCGGCAGCGTCCGCCGTGCCGCGCCGGCTGACCAGCGTGAGGATCAGACCGGTGAACAGCGCATGATACAGATCCGCGACGCCGCGCCATTGCGGATTGGACTGCTGCGTGACCGAATGATTGGTTTCGGCTTGCGCGTCGAAGGCGGGCATCGTCGCTCCCTGGCTGTTGTCATTTTTGGGAGCAGACTAGCGGAGAAGATCGTGAAGCACAGGCTCTTTTCAACAGGCAGTACGGCCCGGGGAGGCTTGCGCTATTGGGAAAGCCCGCTCATTCCGTCGGGTGGACTTGCGTCCGAAACCAATCGCGGCCGGTCGCGAAACTGCAGACCGTCATAGATGTCGGCGAGCGTGAGCCGCACCTGCAATTTCGGCAGCTCGATCGCTGCATCGAAGCCCTTGAACACTTGGTTGGTCCACTGCCGATCGTCGCCGCGGACATACAGATGAGCGTTCGGCATCTCGGTGTCGACGAACAGAATGTAGTCGAGTGAAGGCAGCGCCTGATACTCGGCGAGTTTCACGGTGACGTCGAAGCCACTGGTGGTTGGCGACAACACCTCGACGAGAAGCGTCGGCCTCTCGGCAACCAGCGCGCTGTCGTCCGGCTTGCCGCAATCGACGCCGAGATCCGCCATCCGACGTGTCGTCGGAGACGTCGCAACATAAGTGTCGCTCGTGAAAGTCTGGCAGGGGCCGCCGCGGACCTGGGCATGGACCGCCGCCGTCAGGTTCACCACGATCGCGTCATGGCGGCGGCCAGCGCCGGCCATCGCGACCACTTCCCCCTCAACCAGTTCGTAGCGCTGCTCCTGCCCGGCCACCCAGGCGAGAAACTGCTCGGCGCTGACCTTTGCGGCGGGCGATGTTTTCATCTGGAAACGATACCATCGGGTCACTGCACCGCCAAGACGATGCGGGGCGCGCAGCAGTGATCTGCGCTACACCCGAAAATGCTTGCTCAGCTTCAGGCCCTGAGCCTGGTAGTTCGAACCGATGCGCTGGCCGTACATCGCGTCGGGGCGCGACAGCATCTTTTCGTAGATCAGGCGCCCGACGATCTGGCCGTGCTCGAGAATGAACGGCACTTCGCGCGAGCGCACTTCCAGCACCGCGCGGGCGCCGGAGCCGCCGGCGCCTTCGTAGCCGAAGCCGGGATCGAAAAAGCCCGCATAGTGCACGCGGAATTCGCCGACCAAGGGATCGAACGGCACCATCTCGGCGGCGTAGTCCGGCGGCACCTGGACCGCTTCCTTCGACGCCAGAATGTAGAACTCGCCGGGATCGAGGATCAGGGTGCCGTCCGGGCGGGCCGCGATCGGTTCCCAGAATTCGCCGGCCGCATAGCCGCCGCGACGGTCGATATCGACCACGCCGGTGTGGCGCTTGGCGCGATAGCCCACGAAGCCCTCGGAATTCTCGCCCGAGAGGTCGACGCTGAGCGCGACGCCACCGGCGAGGTCGGCGTCGTCGGCATCGACCAGCCGCTCGGCGTCGTGCAGCGCGTCGAGTTCGTCCTGCTCCAGCGTCGCCTGGCCGACGCGGAAGCGGACCTGCGACAGCCGCGAGCCTTCGCGCAGCAGCACCGGGAAGGTTTTCGGGCTGATCTCGGCATAAAGCGGGCCGTGATAGCCAGCGCCGATCATGTCGAAGCGGCGGGTACCGTCGGCGATTACCCGGGTGAACACGTCGAGCCGGCCGGTCGAGCTTTTCGGATTGGCGGCCGCCACGATGTGGCGCGGCAGCGCCAGGCTTTCGAGCAGCGGCACGATATAGACGCAGTTGGTCTCGAGCACCGCGCCGTCCGACAGGTCGATCTCGTGCAGCTTCAGCTCGTCGATCCGCTCGGCGACGGTGCAGTCCGGCCCCGGCAGGAAGCTGGCGCGGACCCGATAGGCGATCGGCCCGAGCCGCAGATCGAGACTGGCCGGCTGGATCTGGCTCTCGACGAACGGGTATTCCGGCAGGATGAGGCCCGATTCCGTCATCGCCGCGATCATGCGGTCGGGCAGAATTCCGTCGGCGTCGGGCGGCAAAGTGAACGGCACGATGTTGGTCCTTCGGAGGGCAAGCCATGCCCTCCGGGAAACTCAGATACGAGCCTCAACCGCTAGCCGAAGCCCGGCTTGACGGGAAGAGTACGGAGGATTAAGAGCCCGACTTATCCCGTGGTGATTTGAGCCGGCCGGCTTGCAGCCACGTTAAACAAGTCGCTAAACAGGCCGGGGACGTTGTGGTCCCGGCCCGAGGGTTGATCCCCAGGCCGGTTTTTTTGTGCCCCCATCGTCCCGATGTGGGCACGCTGGAGACCACATGTCCGAGACCAAACCGACGATTCCCGTCCCTGCTACCGCTCATTTCCGCCGCGAGACCCGCCTGGTGCATTCCGGCAGCTTGCGCTCGCAATTCGGCGAAACCTCCGAGGCGTTGTTCCTGACCCAGGGCTTCGTCTACGACAGCGCCGAGCAGTGCGAGGCACGCTTCACCGGCGACGACGCCGGCTTCCAATATTCGCGCTTCTCCAACCCGACCGTGTTCAGCTTCGAGCAGCGGATGGCGGAGTTCGAAGGCGCCGAAGCGGCGCGCTCGACCGCCACCGGCATGGCGGCGGTGACCGCTGCGATGCTGGCGCCGCTGCGCGCGGGCGATCACGTCGTCGCCTCCAAGGCGATGTTCGGCTCGTGCCGCTATGTCGTCGAAGACCTGCTGCCGCGCTACGGCATCGAGTCGACGCTGGTCGATGGCCTCGATCTCGACCAGTGGCAGAAGGCGGCCCGGCCGAACACCAAGACGTTCTTCCTCGAGAGCCCGACCAACCCGACACTCGACGTGCTCGACATCGGCGCGATCGCCGAGATCGCGCATGCGGCCGGAGCACGACTCGTGGTCGACAACGTGTTCGCCACGCCGATCTGGCAGAGCCCGCTGAAGCTCGGCGCGGACGTCGTGGTGTACTCCGCCACCAAGCACATCGACGGCCAGGGCCGCTGTCTCGGCGGCGTGGTGCTGTCGTCGCAGGCGTTCATCGAAGAACACATCCAGATGTATCTGCGCCAGACCGGCCCGTCGCTGTCGCCGTTCAACGCCTGGGTGCTGCTGAAGGGCCTGGAAACGCTGGCGATCCGGGTCGAGAAGCAGACATCCAATGCGGCGGCGATCGCCGACGCGCTGGCCGGCCACCCGAAGGTGCCGCGTCTGGTCTATCCGGGCCGCGCCGACCATCCGCAGGCCGAAACGGTGAAGAAGCAGATGGGCGCCGGTTCGACCCTGGTCGGCTTCGAGGTGAAGGGTGGCAAGGCCGAGGCGTTCCGCTTCCTCAATGCTCTGAAGCTGGTGAAGATCAGCAACAATCTCGGCGACGCCAAGAGCCTCGTCACCCACCCGGCAACCACCACGCATCAGCGGCTCAAGCCCGAAGCGCGCGCCGAACTTGGTATCAGCGAAGGCTTCATCCGGCTGTCCGCCGGCCTGGAGCACAAGGACGACCTGATCGAAGATCTGCTCGCCGCACTCGACAAAGCGTGAGCGATCAAGCCCCCGTGTCGTCATTGCGGGGAGCGAAGCGACGAAGCAATCCGGCGTCTTACGCAATGCCCTGATTGCTTCGCTGCGCTCGCAACGAGGCCGCTCGGCGTCGAAGCTATCGATCGGGCCGCAGCGTAATCTCGGCGCGAAAGCCTGAACGGTCGCTACGGTTGGCGAGCTGCAGGCCGGCGCCGCTGCGCTCCACCGCAAGCGAGGCAATCGCGAGCCCGAGGCCGCTGCCGACCACGGATTTGTTGCGGCCGCGGAAGAAGCGCTGACCGATCTTGTCGAGCTCGTCCGCGGCCACGCCAGGACCGGTATCTTCGACCAGAACCGTGGCAGCGGTGTCGCCGGTCCGCCAGCTCACCTGGCCTGCGCCCCGCATGTACTGCACGGCGTTCTCGTGCAGATTGCGGATCGCGAGCTCGAGACACTCGCGATTACCACTCCACACAACGTGGCGGAGATCGTCGTCGATCGTGACCTCGATGTCGTCGGCGCGCGGTGTGGCGCGGACCACGTCCTCGATCAGGGCGCGCATCGGCACCCGCGCGCGGTCGTCGACTTCGGCATGCGTGTCGAGCCGGGCGAGCGTCAACAGTTGCCGCACCAGCCTTGTGGCACGATCGACCGCGAGCAGGATCTGTTGCAGAGCCGCCCGTGACACCGCCGGATCGTTGGCGGCGAGCGCGACCTGCGCCTGGGTCTTCAAGGCGGTGAGCGGGCTGCGCAGCTCGTGCGCGGCGAACGCCGTGATCTCCCGCTCGTGCCGCCGCGCCAGCGCGACCTTGTCGAACAATGCGTTGAGCGCCTGGGTCAGCGGCTTCACCTCCGACGGCGTCCGGCTGGCATCGACGGCGCTCATGTCGTCGGCGTCGCGGCAGCGAAGATCCGACGCGATGGTCTGCAGCGGCCGAAGACCGCGCCCGACGCTGATCCAGATCAGCAGGCCGAGCACCGGCGCGATCAGCAGGGCCGGCCACATCAGCCCCTTGATCAGGTCGGTGACCAGCCGGTCGCGCAGCCCGAGCCGATCGCCGACCAGAACACGAAATCCCTTCTCGGCGTCCTCCGCCGCATAGACCCGCCACGCCTCGCCGTCGATCTGTCGCTCCGAGAAGCCCGACACCTGATCGCTGAGTTTCTGCTCCGGCGCGCCGCCCGAGCGCGCGATCATCCGGCCCTGCACCGACCACACCTGGCAGGAGAGCTGGCGCTCGTAATTGCCGGGAGACGGCGGAGTGGACAATGTCGGCAGCGTTTCCGGAACGTGCCCCTCCATGCTGCCGACCAGCGACACCACCATCCGGGCCGCCTCCTGCAACCGCGTGTCCAGGACGTGTTCGAGCTCACGCTGGCTCGACGCATAGATCCACGTCACTGCGGCGATCCACACCGCGCCGGTGGCGCCGAGCAGAACGAGAAACAACCGCAGCCGCAGCGAGCCGATCATGACGGCGCCATCCGATAGCCGAGGCCGCGGATCGTCTCGATCGCGCTGCGCCCGAGCTTGGCGCGAAGATTGTGGACGTGAACTTCGACCGCGTTGCTGTCGACCTCGTCACCCCAGCCGTACAGTCGTTCTTCGAGTTCGGCGCGCGACCGGACCACGCCGGGGCGCTCCATCAAGGCATGCAGAACCGCAAATTCGCGCCGCGACAACGCGACCGGCGCGCCGCCGAGCGTGGCATTGCCTTCGGCTGGGTAAAGGCAGATCGGCCCGTGCTCCAGACAGGTGGTCGCCCGGCCGTCGCGCCGGCGAATGATCGCGCGTAGCCGCGCCGACAGCTCGTCGAGATCGAACGGCTTGCCGAGATAATCGTCGGCGCCGGCGTCGAGCCCGGCAATGCGGTCGGCGGTTTCATCCAGTGCGGTGAGCAGCAGCACCGGCGTGGCGTCGCCACGACGGCGGATGTCGCGCAGCAGATCGATGCCGCTGCCGTCGGGCAGCATGATGTCGAGCACCACTGCGGAGAAATTGTTGGCGGCGAGTGCGCTGCGCGCATCCTCGCAAGTCTCGACGCAATCGATGCTGGCGCCAGCGAGCGACAGGCCGGCACGAATGCCGTCCGCAATCATCGCATCGTCCTCGACCACCAAGACCCGCATCGATCCATCACCTTTCGGATCACGACTTGCGAGGCCAGCCTTAAGGCTGGCTTAAGCTGGCGGCCGAGACTGCCGGCATCCGACCCAGCGATCGGGGAACCATGGCCCGTCTCTTCCGCCTTCTCGCCTTCGTCGGCGTCCTCGCCGCAACACAGTCCGCAATTGCAGCGCCGAAGCAACCACCGTTCCGGCTGAGCGTCCAATCGGCCGCCGATGGCGTTGCGGTGACCTGGACGATTGAGCCGGGCGTCTATCTGTACCGCGACAAGATCGTGGTGCGAACGCCGCAGGGCGACCCCGTCGTGCCGGATCTGCCTGCCGGCGAAACCAAGGACGATCCGAACTTCGGCCTGACCGAGGTCTATCACCGCGGCGTCACCGCGACGATTGCGACCGCGGCGCTGAACGGCGCCACCCGCTTGACGGTCGGGTATCAAGGTTGCGCCGAGCGCGGCATCTGCTACCCGCCGGCGACCGCGACCGTCGACTTTGCGAGCGACACCGTGACGCCCGCGGATCCGGCCGGCGCCAGGCCGCAAATCCAATGGCCGGACGCCCCGGCGCTCAATAAGACCGCCGCCCGGTCGATAGCGGCAGAAGCGGCACCGGCTGAAGCTCCTGCGCCTTCGATGCTGCCGTCGATGACCGAGGGCTGGGCGCCGCTGCTGCTCGCCTTCGCCGGCTTCGGCCTGCTGCTGGCATTCACGCCTTGCGTGCTGCCGATGGTGCCGATCGTCGCCGGCATGCTGACACGCGCCGGCCGGGACATCTCGCCGGTTCGAGGCTTTGCGTTGGCGCTGACCTACACTGTGGCGATGGCCAGCGCCTACGCGGCGCTCGGCGTTGCCGCCGCCTGGTCGGGACAGAATCTGCAGGCTGCGTCGCAGACGCCGGCCGCGCTGGCGGCGATGGCGGCAATCTATGTCGCGCTGGCTCTGTCGAGCTTCGGCCTGTTCGAGCTGCAATTGCCGGCCCGGTTCGGCGACGCGCTGAGCGGGCGCATCAGCGGACGTGCGGGTCCGTTGCTCGGCGCAGCCGCATTGGGCTTCACCTCGGCGCTGATCGTCGGGCCGTGCGTCACGCCGCCGCTCGCCGCAGCCCTGCTCTACGTCGCGCAGACCGGCGACACCGTCCGCGGCGCCGCCGCGCTGTTCGCGCTCGGCCTCGGCATGGGCTTTCCGCTGATCCTGGTCGGCATCTTCGGCGGCGGCATCCTGCCGCGCTCCGGACCATGGCTTGTGACAGTGCGCAAGCTGTTCGGCGTCGTTTTTCTGGCCACCGCAACCGTCCTGATCGGGCGCGTGGTGCCCGGCCCTGTCAGCCTGTTGTTGTGGGCGGCGCTGGCGATCGCGAGCGCCGTGTTTGTCGGCGCTTTCGACCGGCTCAGCCGGCGACACGGCCCGGCGCCGCGTCTGGCCAAAGCAAGCGGGCTGGCGCTGTTCGTCTACGGCGCGGCGCTGATCGTCGGCGCGGCAGCGGGCGCCGACGATCCACTGCGTCCGCTCGCCACGCTCGGCCAGGGGCGTGCGGATCCGGCGATCGAGACCCGCACGGTGTCGTCGCTGCAATCCTTGAACGCCGCGATCGACGACACTCGTGACCGCGGCAAGCCGATCATGATCGACTTCTCGGCCGACTGGTGCACCGCCTGCAAAACGATGGAGCGCAACCTGTTCGCGGCTCCGGAGGTGCAACGACGCCTCGCCGGGCTCACCGTGATCCGCGCCGACGTGACCGCGACCAACGCCGAGACCGCCGCGCTGATGAAACGATTCGATGTGATCGGACCGCCGACACTGGTGTTTCTCGATCCCCGCCGCGGCGACGAGATCGCCGCGGCCCGCATCACCGGCGAAGTTTCCGTCGATGACTTCACCCGGACCCTGCAGCGTCTCGACGCGCGATCCTGACCACTATCCGACAGGAGGAAGACATGAATCGCAGACAATCCCTGCTGATCCTCGGCGCACTCACGGCGGCGCCGCTGGTGAAGTACTTCGGCGCGCCGGAGGCCTGGGCCGAGGGGGTCGACGTCGACGCGATCCTGCGCGATCCGGACGCACCGGAGGCCGGCAACCCGAAAGGCGACGTCACCATCGTGGCATACTTCGACTACAACTGCCCGTACTGCAAGAAATCAGAGCCCGACCTCGAGAAGGTGGTGCACAGCGACGGCAAGATCCGGCTGGTCTACAAGGACTGGCCGATCCTGACCGAAGCCTCGGTCTATGGCGCGCAGATGGCGCTGGGCGCGAAGTATCAGGGCAAGTACCAGGCGGCCCACGATGCACTGATGGCGATACCCGGCCGCGGCATCTCCAAGGATCAGATGCGCGATGCCGTCGCGGCCTCAGGCATCGATATGACAAAGCTGCAAAGCGATCTGAGCGCCCATGGCGACGCGATCACGGCGCTGTTGCGACGGACGCTGTCGCAGGCCGACGCGATGGGCCTGCAGGGCACGCCGGTATATCTGATCGGCCCCTACAAGGTGGCCGCTGCGCTCGACGCCGATGCCTTCAAGAAAGTGGTGGCGCAGGCGCGCGGCCGCCAGACCAAGAAGTGAGCGAGGCTGATTGCAACAAATGCTCCTTCGCTCTGCACTGGTTCTGACCATCGCCGCCGTCGCACTCGGCGGCTGCGTGACTAATTCGCAAATTCCTTCGCCGACCGCCGCCGTGAGCAACACTGTGGCGGCGCGCTATGCCGCGATCGACACCGAAAGATATCCAATCGCCGGCGTTGCGGCCGACGATCTCGATCCCGCTTACGTGCGGCAACTGGTCGACTACAAGACCAACGAACCACCGGGCACCGTGGTGGTCGATCCACGCAAGCGCTTCCTCTATCTGGTGATGGAGGGCGGCAGGGCGCTGCGCTACGGCGTTGGCGTCGGCAAAGCCGGGCTTGAATTCACCGGCACTGCCGAGGTCGGCCGCAAGGCCGAATGGCCGCATTGGACGCCGACCCCGAACATGATCGCACGCGAGCCGGAGCGCTATGGCAAGTGGGCCAAAGGCATGGAGGGCGGCGAAAGCAATCCGCTCGGACCGCGGGCGCTGTATCTCTACAAGAACGGCAAGGACACGCTGTTCCGGATCCACGGCACCACCGAGCCTTGGACGATCGGACACGCGGTGTCGTCCGGCTGCATCCGTATGCTGAACCAGGACGTCATCGATCTGTATGGCCGGGTGCCGAAAGGCGCCAAGGTCGTCGTGCGATAGAGCGCTTTCGAGCGACGGGAAAAGCGGTCCGCGTGCAGAAACCGCCTCAAAGCAGGGAGGCGACGCGGCTCACATCGGCCGATAAGCCGTGACCTCACCCGGCGCGGCGGTGGTGCCGAGCTTGATCTGATCGACCGAGCGGATGATGCCGTCGCCGAGCAGCTGTGCGAAGCAGGCGTAGCCCCAGTCGTTCATGTGCAGCCCGTCGGCGATGACGAACTTGTCGAACGGGATGGCCTGCTGCTCGTGCCATTCCTTCATCACTTCAAACCGCGGAAAGATGCCGACGCGGCGCAGCTCGGCCAGTCGGCCGAGCGCCTTGATCATCTTGCCGGCGTTCTCGCCGCGCTCGTTGACGCGCGGCGCGTATTGCGGATCGACCAGCACGATATCGGCGCCGGCGGTCTGGATCGCCCTGATGCCGTCGTCGACCAGCTTGCCGGTGTCGGCCGGATCGAGGTTGCGCAGGATAGCGTTGGTGCCGACCTGCCAGATCACCAGATCTGGCTTCGCATCCAGGACCGTGGACTTCAGCCGCCGCATCATTTCGGGCGCGTCTTCGCCGCCCTTGCCGCTGTTGACCACGGTGATGTCGGAGCCCGGATAATGGCGGCGGAGCTGCGCCGCCAGCCGGTTCGGATAATTGAAGGCCGGCGAAGTCGAACCGTAGCCCTGGGTGGAGGACGAACCGAACGCCACGATCACCACCGGGCGGTGATCGGCCAGCTTGCGCGCGACCCGCGGCAAGGCACCGATCGACTTGGCGCCGCCCTTCGGCGGCAGGCAGGGCACCCGTCCGAGGATGTCACCGGCTTGCTTGGCGACATCCTTGATCTTGTTGAGCGCGGCCCCGGCGACGGTTTTCTTGCGGTCGGGCGTAGATACATCGACCTCGCCCTCACCGGGTGCGGCCATCGGGGCCGCCTCAGCGGCGGGCTCCGATGAGGTCTGCGCGAAGCTTTGCGGAGAAGCGATCAGGAGGAACGCCGTCGCCAAAAACGCTGCGACGGCAGCCGATCGCAAAGGGCCGGAAACTCTCATCAACGCTGGGTCCTTACCTCCGCCGGATCGGTCTGCGCGGCCTCGATCACGAGCGCCATCAGCGCGCGCGCCAGGCAATTGTGGACGCGCAACGCCAGATCGATCCCCGGCGCGGGGCTGAACAGATCGAACTCGCCGGTTTCATTCCAGTGGCGCATCAGAGCAAAGCGATCGAACAACGGAACGTCGTGTTCCTGCGCCACCACCCGCATGGCGTCGAGATAGGGCGCCGGATTGATCATCGTCTCGGTGCGGGGGCTATACTGCAAATTCATCAAGATAATGTCAGCGCCGTCTTGTTTCACCGCATCGATGCCCTGGCCGAGGGCGGTGCGGAACTCATCCGGATCGATCGATCGGATCGCGTCGTAGGTTCCGGTTTGCCAGATCACCAGTGTCGGCTTGCGCTCGGCGACCAGGGCCCCGAGGCCGGTGGCGATGTCGCCGGCGGTCCGCTTGGGGCGCATTTCCATCGTGACATTGACCGTCACCCCCGGGAAACGCTCTCGCAGCAGCGCCTGCAGCCGGCCCGGATAAGAACTGTTCTCGGCCGACTGGATGGTCGAGGAACGGCTGCCGACCACCAGGATGTCGAGCTTGCGGGTGGTCTTCAGGGCTGCGGCGACCCCCTTCAGCTTGGCCTCGGTAGCCAGCAGATAGGCCGGCGGCACGCAGGCGGGAGCGTCCGGGTCCGCAACCGCCGGAGACGACAGCCCGACCGCCGTCAGCAACGCCGCGGCCGCTATCCACCCCAAGCCGGCCTTTGCCACGGCCTTCATGCTGCATCGCCTCCAGCAAGGTCAGCGTCCGGCGGTGTCCGTGACCCGGCCTTGCTTGCCACATTCTTGTACCACGAGAACAGCCACGCAGCGGCAGACATGATGCAAATCCCTGTCACACTGACAAAGAAATGCAGCACCGCGCCGCCGGAGACCTCCGCCAGGATGAAATAACCGGCGAAGGCGAGAAAGATGCCAATGCAGAAGATCTCCAGCGAATGCTGGCCGCACAGGATCAACGGCCGCAACCATGGCGAGTTCAGCGCCGGCCAGTCGCGCGGAATGAACCGAACCGTCAGCGCCGCCAGGGCCAGGAAATGCGCGAACCGCAGCACGTCGAGATTGGGCTTGTCGATCGGGTACATCCACTGCTCGAGCCACTTCGGCAGGGTATGGAACAACTGTGGCGTGTACCAGGTCAGGGTGACGTAGAACGCAGCCACCAGATAGGCCGCAGCCAGCCACAGCGTCACCTTCGATGCCAGCACCCGCGACAGTCGCTTCGCCCCGCCCATCGCGCACCAGGCGCCGAACACGAATAATAGTTGCCAGGCATAGGGATTGAACACCCACGCGCCGCTCGGATAGGCGGTGAGGTGCAGGTCGAATTGCCAGGTCGCAGCGTACAGCAGCGTCGCCAGCCCGAGCGTGACATCCGGCCAGCGCCGCATCAGCCACAGGATCGGCGGCAGAAAGAACATCAGCACGATGTACAGCGGCAGCACGTCCATATTGACCGGGCGGAACCGCAGCAGCAGCGCCTGCACGATGGTGACATCGGGCTGCTTGAGGAAGTCGAGGATGCCCATTTCCTCGGAATACAACGGGTTCTGAAAGCTGGTGGCGACGTAGGAGATCTCGGCCAGGAAGATCGTGAACAGGAACACATGCGCGACGTAGATCTGCCAGACCCGCTTCAGGATGCGCGCGGCCGCTACCACGAAGCCGAGATCGGTCATCGCCTTGCCGTAGACGAACGCGGCGGTGTAGCCGGAGATGAAGATGAAGATTTCGGTGGCGTCGGAGAAGCCGTAATTCCGCAGCGTGAACCAGGTCAGCACGTTGGCCGGCAAATGATCGATGAAGATCAGCCACAGCGCGAGGCCACGGAACAGATCGAGCCGCAATTCCCGCTTCGGCACCGGCTTGTGCGACGGCAGGGGCGCGGGCCGCGGTGACAGCTCAGCCGGCTCGGGCGGCGGCCCGCCTGCGGGCGGCGCACCGGTGACCGGTTCGGCAATGGTGGTGACGGGAGGAGTCATGTGGCTCCGCGATGGCGCGCTGCGCGCTTGTCGTTGCTATAGCAGCCTGCGCGCCACCGGCGAAGCGGCTCGCGGCACGGCCGGCACTCTGACGCAGCCCGCAAAAGCTGCAGGTCCGGAACCGAGGCGGGCTAGCGCCGAACGATGTTGAAACCGCGGAAGCGTCAACCCGACACCCTGGAAGTTCGGTCCGGACGACTGGTTTCAACGCTGATTTTCGTTATATTTGGGGCAAGAGCTGGAAATCGAGCCATGTACCGTGCCGTCACCCGCCGGATCGAAGTGACCGTTGAACCGAATTACCTGCCCGAGCGCTCCTCGGCGGAGAACCGACAATATTTCTGGTCCTACACGGTGGTGATCACCAATTCGGGCGAGGAAACCGTCAAGCTCCGCACCCGGCATTGGGTGATCACCGACGCCTCCGGCCGGACTCAGGAAGTCCGCGGCGAAGGCGTGGTCGGCGAACAGCCAGTGCTCGCGCCCGGCGAGCGCTTCGAATACACCAGCGGCGTCCCCCTCCCCACCGCCTCCGGCTTCATGGCCGGCCGCTACCAGATGGAAAGCGAAACCGGCGAGACTTTCGAGATCGACGTCCCGACGTTCTCGCTGGACAGCCCGGAAGGGAAACGGACGCTCAATTGATCGTGCGCTCGTAGCCTGGGTTGAGCGGAGCGAAACCAGGAGAGACTCTGCACGAAGTGAGGATGCGTTTCGCCTGCGGCTCAACGCATCCTACGGCTTACTCCACCCCCGCCTCTTGCGGCGTGAACTCGTACACCGATGAGCAGAACTCGCAGGTCACCACGACCTTGCCGTCCTTGACCATGTCGGCGCGGTCCTGAGGGGCGAAGCGGGACAGCATTCCGGCGACGGCCTCGCGCGAGCAGGAGCACTCGGCGCGCATCGGCAGCGACGAGAATACGCGCACGCCGCGCTCGTGAAACAGCCGGAACAGCAGCCGTTCGCCGGACAGATCCGGATCGATCAGTTCGACGTCTTCGACGGTCGCGATCAGCGACTGGCCCTCGACCCAGGCATCGTCTTCCTCGACCGTGTGAGTGACGGTGCCTTCCGGCGCATCGCCCGGATGCAGATCGGCCTGACGGGCGCGCTCGGGGCTCTTGGGGAGGAACTGCAGCAGCATGCCGCCGGCGCGCCAATGGTGCCGGCCGCCTTCCCCGCCGCGCCATTCCTCACCGACCGCGAGCCGGACACGCGTCGGAATCTGCTCCGAGCGCAGGAAGTATTCATGCGCGGCTTCTTCCAGCCCACCGCCGTCCAGAGCCACCAGTCCCTGGTAGCGCCGCATGTCCGGGCCCTGGTCGATGGTCATCGCCAGATGGCCGCTGCCGAGCAGCGCGCCGGAACTGAGGCCGGGTTCGAGCCGGGCCTCGTCGTAGCGCGCATAGGCCCGCAGCCGGTCCGGCGCCTGGAAGTCGACGATCAGGAACGACACCGGCCCATCGGTCTGGGTCTGCAGGATGAACCGGCCGTCGAACTTCAGCGACGAGCCGAGCAGCGTCGCCAACACGATCGCCTCGCCGAGCAGCTTGGCGACCGGGGTCGGATAGGCGTGCTTGGCGAGCAGTTCGTCGAGCGCCGGGCCGAGCTTGGTCAGCCGGCCGCGCAGATCGAGCGGGCCGACTTCAAACGGCAGCACGCTGTCGTCGATCGGCACCGCCGACGGCGCGCGCTCGGGGGGCATCTCGGGGGAGGTCGGATCGGGGGCTTGTGAGGTCATGGGCGCTTATCTGGGGGTGAGAGGCCGAGATCGAAAGGGCCGGACTGGGAGGCGAATGGCAGCGATGCCAAGGGGCAGGCT
>NZ_QUMK01000057.1 GCF_010907035.1 Rhodopseudomonas sp. BR0M22 | reverse complement strand
GCCGAGACCGCCGAGGACGCAAACCACGAACGCCTTGCCGAGGTAGGTCGACGAGGTCAGCGGCGAGATCGGGAAGATCAGGGCCATCAGCACGCCGGCACAGCCAGCGAGCGCGGCGCCGAGGCCGAAGGCGACGGCGTAGATCGATTTGACGTCGACCCCCATCAGCACGGCGGCGTCGCGATCGAGCCGCACCGCGACGATGGCGCGGCCGACCCGCGACCGCCGTAAAAGCAGATACAACAGGCCGGTCAGCAGCAGCGCGGTTGCAGTGGCGATCAGGCGGTCGACCGGCACCACCGCGCCTCCCAGCGACACCGAGCCGAGCGGTGGCGTCAGCGTCAGCTTGCGATAGTCGGCGGTGAAGAAATACAGCATCGCGTTGTTGAGGATCAGGTCGAGCCCGAAGGTCAGCGTCAGCGTCACCAGTACCGGGGCGGTGATCACCCGGTTCAGGATCAGCCGCTGCACGACATAGCCGAGCGCGAAGAACAGCGGCGCGGCGATCACGATCGCGTACCACGGTGACAGATGCAGGCTCTGGTACAGTCCGAACGCCAGATAGGCGCCGAGCACGATGAACGAGCCGTGGATCAGGTTGATGACGTTGAGCACGCCCCAGACCAGCGAGAACCCGATCGCGATGCAGCCGTACAGGCTGCCGAGCACCAGCGCGTTGATCAGGATCTGGATGGCTTGCATGAGTGCGGTTTTGCTTGGTTGGAGGCCAGGGGCGGTCGCTTGGAAGAAACGGCACAAGGGCGCCGGGTCGGTTGGTTTAACGAGGCATTTGCCCCCTCATTGCGAGCGCAGCGAAGTAATCTAGAGCGTAGTGCACGGAGCTGGATTGCTTCGTCGCTGCGCTCCTCGCAATGACGGAGGTCGAGGGATTTGGAGAGTACGGATCCCGAGCGACTTACTCGACGCCGATCTTGAGGTCGCCCTGCTTGATCGCCTGCGGGAACAGCACCACCGGCTTGCCGCTCTGGATCTGGAAGACCGGCGGATCGAGCGAGTTGATCTGGCCGTTGGCGCCGAACCTCACCGGGCCGAAGAAGGTGACGACATCGAGCGAGGCCAGCGCGTCGCGCACCTTGTCGCGGTCGAGCGAGCCGGCCTTTTCGATCGCGATCTGGAACAGCGCTCCGCACAGCGCCGCCGAGGCATGGGCGTAGTCCGGCTCGGCGTTGTATTTCGCCTTGAACAGCTTCACGAAGTTCGCCGTCGAACCGAAGATGTCCTTGCCGTCGTATTGTTCGGCCGGATGCCACCAGGCGGCGCTCGAGACGTTCTCGGCGCCCTTGCCGAGCGCATCGATGAATTCCTGATAGGCCGGGCCGGCGATCATCGACACCACCTTGGCCTTCATCTGCTGGTCGGCCATCTGCTTGCGGATCTGCAGCAGGTCGTTGGTATAGCCGGTGACGAAGATCCATTCCGGCGACAGCGCCTTGATCGCCGACAGCGCGGCGGAATGGTCGAGGGTGCCGATCGCGTATTTCTCGAAGTACACCACCTCGAAGCCACCGGTCTTGGCCGACTTCTCCATCTCCTGCGCGATCGCCAGCGGGAACAGGTCGTTGCGGGCGAGGATCGCGATCTTCTTCACCTCCGGGACCTTCTCCTTGACCATCTTGGTCAGCGGGGTGGTCAGGGTGTCGTTCGGGGTGAAGGTGCCGAACAGGTATTTGTAGTTCTGGTCGTAGACCTGGACCGACGATGCGGTCGCGGCCAGTGTCGGCACCTTGTATTTCTCCGACACGGTGCTCGCCGCCTTGGCGGCGCCCGAGCCGAACGGCGCGAACATGAAGTTGACGTTGCTCTGCGTGATCAGCTGCTCGGTCGCCTGGACGGCGCGGGGCGTGTTCGACTGGTAGTCGGTGTAGACGATTTCGACCTTGTAATTCTTGCCGCCGACCGAGATGCCGCCGGCCTTGTTGGCCTGCTCGGCCCACAGATTGTAGCCTTGCTGCTGCTTCACGGCTTCCGGCGCCAGCGGTCCGGTGATCGGCAGCGGCGCGCCGATCTTGATGACGTCGTCCGCCGAGGCGGGGCTGGCATGACCGGCGTATCCGAGCGCGAGCCCACCGAGCGGGACGCAGAGGAGGCGAACGCAGCGAGCAATCCACGAGTGATGCATGTTGTTGTTTCTCCTTGGCGCTTGGACGGGGATGATCCTGCCAAACGATGTATTCGAATAAAAGCATTGAAATTCGAGGTGTCGGATCGAATAATTCGAACGATGGTCGGGCGCTGCCGCGGTTCTGGGCAGTGTCGGCCGGAGGACCTGCCGATGATCGAATCCGCCGCGATCCGCTATTTCCGCGAGGTGACAGAAGCCGGCTCGATCAAGCAGGCCGCCGTAGCGCTGCGGATCGCGCCGAGCGCGATCAGCCGCCAGATTCAGGCGATCGAGGAGGAACTGTCGGTCAAGCTGTTCGACCGCGGTGTCCGCGGCATGGTGCTCACCGATGCCGGGCGTCTGCTGTATCGCTATGCAGTCGACAACCGCAGCCAGCTCGACAGCATCCGCGCCAAGGTGCAGGAATTCGAGACGATGCGCCGCGGCCAGATCAAGTTCGCGACCGTGGAGGGCATGCTCTCCAACTTTCTGTCGAATTTTCTGATCGGGCTGTCGCACGACTACCCGGGGATCTCGGTGTCCATCACCGTGATCGGTTCGCGTACGGTCGCCGAGATAGTGGGGCGGAACGAGGTCGATCTCGGTCTGGTGTTCGGCCGGGCACCGCGTCGCGACCTGATCGAGCTGGCACGAATGCGGCAGTCGCTGTGCTTGATCGTGTCGCCGCGCCACCCGCTGGCAGACCGACGGAGCTGCACGGTGAAGGAGCTCGCCGGTCTTCGGACGGTGATGCCCGATCCGTCGTTCGGAATTCGGCAGGAGATCGACCGCGCCTGCGCCAACGCCAAGGTTCGGCTCGAGGTCTGCAGCGAGACCAATTCGCTGGCGTTCGCGCAGATGATGGCCTCGCGCACCGACCTGGCGACGTTCCTGCCACGCGACACCGCGATGCCGGCTATCGAGGCCGGCCGGCTGGTGGCCGTGCCGCTGCGGGATAATCGGCTGGAAGCGACCCAGGTGACGCTGGTGCGGCTCGCGTCTCGCAACATGTCGCCGTCATGCCGAATGGTCGCCGACCTGCTCGTTACGCGGATGAAGACACGTTTGGACTGAAGTTACTCTTGAATTCACCACCCATAGGGGGAAGCGTTTTCCCTCCGTCTCATCGAACGGGCCCGGCCACTATCTGCCGACGCTGTGTATGCTTCCGCAGCCATGGCGGGGCCCGCAGCGGCGCCTTCGTTTGAGCGAAGGGTGGAAATTGCCGCGCGCGATTATTCGGGCATCGGGACCGGAAGCGCGGTGACGGACTTGATCTTTTCCATCGCGAACCGAGAGGTGACGTTCTTGAGTGAGGCCGTGGTGATCAGTTTTCGGTAGAAACTATCGAAACTCTTAATATCGGCCGCGACCACACGAAGCACGTAGTCGACGTCGCCGGCCATCCGGTAGATCTCCACGACCTCCGGCATGGCGCTGAGACTCTGCGAAAAGCGCGCCTGCCAGCTCTTGGAATGGTCGCCGCTTTCGACAAACACGAACACGGACAGGCCGAGGCCGATCTTGGCCTGATCGACCAGTGCGACGCGGCCAGTGATGACACCGTCCATCTCCAGCCGCTGCATCCGTTTCCAACACGGCGTCGACGACAGACTGATGCGGCTGGCAATCTCCGCGACCGAGAGGGACGCATTTTCCTGCATCACCTGCAGGATCTTGCGGTCGATGGCATCCAGCGGTCGGGACATGTCGGTCGATTACCTGGGATCGGTTGACATCAAGGCCGCGTGACCTGCCACGCAGATGCGACGTGCATGGGTGCAGCGGGGTGGTGCCCGCGATCTAACGGTGCCGCGGGATCAAACACAACGGCTTGCAAACAGTTTGAAATCACCTTCCCTGCAAGGTGTCCTGCGGAGAATGTCTCACTCCTTGCGATGCGGTTGATGAGGTGATCATTTTCGAACTCACGCGTAGTGCGGCGTCGCCGGGCCAAGCTCGGCGCCACATGGTGTGCAGATCACCTGACGCGTGGGGTACTACGCCGCGCGTCCGGTGAACTCCGCGGCCCAGCCGACCGAGTCGCTGAGATAGCGCACCGCCTTGATCCGCCTGGCGCTGGTCAGCCGGAAATTGTGCTCCAGCCCGGCCGGCACCACGACAAAGTCGCCGGGGCCGACATGGAGGTCGGCGCGCCGGCCGTCGACGACGATACCGAAGATGCCGGCGCCGTCGAGGATATGACGGATTTCGTCACCGCCGTGCCGGTGCCAACTCTCGAATTTGGTCGCCAATTGTTCGTAGTCTGAGCGATCGGGATGAAGCGCGATCAGATCGCGTGCCGGAAACGCTGGACGCGGCGGAACCGCAGCAAGTACCTCCGTCTCCGCTGAGGCATCAAGCAGCGGCCGATTCAGCAGTGGCGCAAGCTGTTCCGGAACCGGATGATGTTCGACGACGATTCGATGGGTTTGTGCCAGCCGCGCGATGTCCTCGCCGGTCGCTTGATGTCCGTCTTCGAACAACAGAATAGCCATATGTGGTGGTCCTCGGTTTACCACAACGCTGCGGGAACGCGTGGGGGGCGTCTCAGCCGTGCGAATAGGTCTGTTTGGTGCGAAGGTCGACGTCGCAGAGCGACGCGTTGGCGTCACCGCCCGGTGCTGCCCCGCAGGCGCCGGCGAAACACTGCTGGCAGTGGTTCGAGACGCGCAGGTGGCGTTCCGCATCGGCGCGCGCGACATAGCGTTTCATCAATCCCGGCGCGGGCAGATGCGCGAAGCGGTGCTGCGGCAGCAGCGGGATGATGTTGATGACGTCAGCGCCGGCTTGCGCGACGCGCTCGGCGATGTCGCTGATGTGGTCCTCGTTGACGGTCGGGATCAGTACGGTGTTGACTTTGATGGCGATGCCGAGCGTCGCAGCCCGCGCGATGCCTTCCATCTGGTTGTCGATCAGCCGCGCGGCGGCGGCGTATCCGTGCAGTCTGCGGTGGTCCCGGACAATAGTCCGCGTGATCCGTGCCTGGATCGCGGGATCGACCGCGTTCACCGTGACCGTCAGTGTCGTTACGCCCGCCGCGGCGATCCGGTCGGCCAGTTCGGGCAGCAGAAGCCCATTAGTCGAGAGGCAGATCGCGAGGTCGGGCCAGCGTTCGTGCACCCGTGCAGCGGTGTCGAGCGCGTGGTGAGTCGCCAGCGGCTCGCCGGGACCGGCAATTCCGATTACCGTCAGCGCCGGCGAGCGGGCGCGCACCCGCTCGACCAGCTCGACCGCCTGCGCCGGATCGAGCAGCCGCACGGCGGTGTCCTTGGCGCGATGGTCCGGCTGATCGAACGCATGGCCGCAGAACGCGCAGTCGATATTGCAGGCCGGACTGACCGGCAGATGCAGTCGCGCGACCTGCGCCACCAAGTGTGCCGATCGCTGCGGTTCGCGAGGATGAAAGCCCGGCACGGGATAGGGCAGCGGTTCGGCCGCTTGTAACAGGCCGCCGCTGCCCTCGGTCATGACACGGCGCTCCGATGCAGCAGGCCACTGTCCGCAAGCTCGCGCACCGCGGTGTCGACCGCATCCTCGGTTTCGAACGCCAGTATGCCGAGCGCCGTCAGCCGGTCGATGCCGCATTCGCCGATCCGGGCGACGATGACGGCCTTGCAATCGGCGACCAGCTCGACCGAAACGTCCATCGGTTCGCGCCGTGCCTCGCGGCGGCCGGGGCCGCAGGCGGGCTGGTTGGTCCGCGTTTCGAGCAGGCGGGGTGGGGCGTCGGAGAAATTCCAGATCTGAAACTGGGTGGCGTAGCCGAAATGTTCGGTCACGGTGACGCCGTTACCGGTCGCGATCGCCACCTTGATCGGCGGAGGTGGAAGGTTCGGCGAATCCATAAGCACCGCGCAATCTCTGAACCGGATCCGGACTAATCATTCGCGCCGCGAATGTCCGATCTGTAGCGCATCTGCAGGAGGATTGGCTTTCATTGTCGGCAGGTCGTCGGGCGATGCGTTCTGCGATCCGGTCTGATCATGGAGAGCGATGCTACTCGTAGAATGAGCCGGCACGCGCACGACTGGGATGGCACAGGTAGTGACGGCGGGATCGCGGCAGCGACTCTGTCATGCCTGTGAGTGGATGTGATCGTCACATTCCGGCCGCGCGCCGATTGAGAAGCGAGTTTCTCTCGGCGGTCTGTCGTTGAAACAACTGTACTGCGATTGTCCAGGGCGAGGCGGCGTTTTGCTGAACTCAGCCGGGTGTATTGACGGCGCTTCGGGCGAAGGATCAGGTTGCGCTTCGTCGGTCGTGACGTGACGACCAGCTGGCGCGAAAGATCGAGGGACGGATCGTGAGCTTGGCAGAATTCGCAAGACGGACGGATCGCGTGCCGAAAGGAGTGATCGACCTCATCGGTAACACCCCTCTGGTTCAGCTCACACGGCTGGACACCGGTCCGTGCCGCCTGTTCGCGAAGCTGGAAGGTCAGAACCCGGGCGGATCGATCAAGGACCGTCCGGCGCTGGCGATGATCGAAGCGTTGGAGCGCAGCGGCGAATTGCGCCCCGGCGGGACCTTGGTCGAGGCTACCGCCGGCAACACCGGCCTTGGACTCGCACTGATCGCAGCCCTCAAAGGCTATCGGCTGGTTCTGGTGATCCCGGACAAGATGAGCCGGGAGAAGGTGCTGCATCTGCGGGCGATGGGCGCCGAGGTGGTGATGACCCGGTCCGATGTAGGCAAGGGACATCCGGCCTACTATCAGGATCTCGCTCAGACGATCACCGCGACGACGCCCGGCGCGGTGTTCGTCAATCAGTTCTCCAACCCGGCCAATCCGCTGGCGCATGAATCCGGTACCGCACCGGAAATCTGGGAGCAGATGGACAGGCGGGTCGACGCCGTGGTTTGCGGCATCGGCTCCGGCGGCACACTGACCGGAATCGGCAGGTTCTTCGCGCGGGCGTCTCCGTCGACCGAAATCATTCTCGCCGATCCGAAAGGTTCGGTGCTGGTCGACGTTGCCGAAGGCCGGAAGCCTGGCGAAGTCGGAAGCTGGCTGGTCGAAGGCATCGGCGAGGATTTCGTGCCGGACAATGCGGATTTGCGGCTGATCACGCGCGGCTACACCGTCACCGATGCGGAATCATTTCATGCCGCTCGCGAACTGCTCGGTCGCGAAGGAATCCTGGCCGGCTCGTCGTCCGGAACGCTACTCGCGGCGGCGCTACGCTACTGTCGCGAGCAGGATCGTCCCAAGCGTGTCGTCACGCTGCTGCCCGACGGTGGCAACAAATATCTGTCGAAGATGTTCAACGACACCTGGATGGCGGACCAAGGTTTCATCGAACGCCGCCACGACGGCGACCTACGCGATCTGATCGTGCGCCGCCACGACGAGGGGGCCTCGATCACGGTCGGCCCCGACGACACGTTGAACTTCGCCTATTCGCGGATGAAGCTCTACGAAATCTCGCAACTCCCGGTGCTGGTCGACGATCAGGTGGTCGGAATCATCGACGAATCCGATCTGCTGATGGCGACGATCGGCAATCCGGCGAAGTTCGCCGAGCCGGTGCACCTGGCGATGAGCAAGCGCGTCGAAACCGTGCAGGCCTCGGCGCCGTTCGAAAGCCTGATGCCGGTTTTCAACCGGGGCCATGTCGTCGTGGTCGTCGACGGCGTTCGTTTTCTCGGTCTGATTACCAGGATCGACTTGATCAACCACCTCCGCAGCAAGGTTCACTGAAATGGATAAGTCGACCAACGTCCGGACGCGAGGCGCCAACACCCGGGCCGTGCACGGCGGGCAGCATCCCGACCCGTCGACAGGCGCGGTGACGACGCCGATCTACGCCACCTCCACATTCGTTCAATCGGCCCCAGGCGTGCACAGCGGCTACGAATACGCGCGCTCGCAGAACCCGACACGGGCCGCGTTCGAAGCGGCGATCGCCGATGCCGAGCGCGGCACCGCCGGCTTCGCATTCGCCTCCGGGCTCGCGGCGGAAGCCGCGCTGCTCGAATTGGCCGCACAGGGGAGCCACATCGTTGCCTCGGATGATCTCTACGGCGGGAGCTGGCGGCTGTTCCATCGCGTGCGCAGCTATTCGGCCGGCCTCACCATCGACCATGTCGATCCCGCTGATCTCGATGCGCTCCGCGCGGCGATCAAGCCGAACACCGCCTTCATCTGGATCGAGACGCCGAGCAATCCGACGCTGCGGCTGTCCGATCTCGAGGCGATCGCAGCGATCGGACGCGAGCACAAGGTGCTCACTGTCGTCGACAACACCTTCGCCTCGCCGGCGGTGCAGCGACCGCTGGAGCATGGCATCGACATCGTCGTGCATTCGGTCACCAAATATATCGGCGGCCATTCCGACATCGTCGGCGGCGCCATTGTCGTGCGCGACCCCGAGCTGACTCGGAGGCTGCAGTTCCTGCAGAACGCCACCGGCGGCATCCTCGATCCGTTCTCGAGTTTCCTGGCGCTGCGCGGCATCAAGACTCTGCCGTTGCGGCTGCAGCGGCACAGCGCCAACGCCCTGGCGGTGGCGCGCTGGCTCGAATCGCATCCGAAGGTGGAGGGGGTGATCTATCCGGGTCTCGCCAGCCATCCGCAGCACGCACTGGCGGCGAGGCAGATGGACGGCGGCGGCGGAATGGTCGCGGCCTATCTCGACGCCGACGACCAGCGGACCGTGGCGGTGCTCAGCCGTTTCCGGCTATTTGCCCTGGCGGAAAGCCTCGGTGCGGTCGAGAGCCTCGTCGGCCAGCCTTGGAGTATGAGCCATGCGTCGCTGCCGGAGGCCGATCGGCTGGCTCGCGGCATCCGGCCGAATTTGATCCGGCTGTCGGTTGGGATCGAGGACGCCGAGGACCTGATCGACGATCTCGAACAGGCCCTCTCGGTGCTTTGATCTGCAGGCTCCGCCCCGCTAATAGGCGGACGCGAGGTCCGGTTCGTTGACGGCATCCTCGAGCAGATCGGCATGGTGGCGCCGGGCGACGTCCGGATGTGACCGCAGCCGGCCTTTCAGGTAGTTGCGGCCGACCTCGCGGAACAGCGGATTCTTTGGATCCTGCGTGATGCCCCTGGCATGCGGCGCGAGAGTGGGCGGCAGCTGCAGAACTGGCACGCTGGCGTCCAGTCGGGCGCCGAGGAAGAAGGCGACCGACAGCCGGTCGGTCCCGGCCGGCGGCGACACCACGCGATGGACGTTCGCGCGCAGCGTTCCGTTGGAGGCGAGTTCGAGAATCTCGCCGATATTGACCACGAAAGACCCTGGCAGCGGCGGCGCATCGATCCAGCCGTCGTCGGTCTCGACCTGCAGGCCAGCGACCGAATCTTGCAGCAGAATGGTGACGAACCCGGAGTCCTTGTGGGCGCCGACGCCTTGATCACTCTCGGTCGCGGCGCGGCCGGGATAGCGGATGATCTTGATGAGCTGGTGCGGCGACGGCGCATAGATCGGTTCGAACACATCCTCGGGCTGGTCGAGCGCCGCGGCGAACACGCGCAGCACCTTGATCGCCAGCGCGGTGACCTCCTGCTGATAGCGCAGCAGCAGAGGCTTGAGTTCCGGCTGAGCGCTCGGCCACTGGTTCGGACCTTGCAGACGTGTCCAGGCCGGCGCCGCCCGGCTGAACGGAAACGCTTCGCGCTCGGCGCCGACGTCGAGCTGTTCGCGCCAGTCCGCTGCGCCCCGCGTGAATTCCCGCCCGGCCCTGGTGTAGCCGCGGAAATGGGGCGAGTTCACCATTTCAATCGACAGCTTGTCGGCTTCGGGAAGCGAGAAGAAATTGCGCGAGGCGGTCAACACGTCGCGGATCAGCCGGTCGGAGATGCCGTGCCCGACCAGATAGAAGAAGCCCGGGCCGAACGCCGCATCGCGGACATTGCGCAGGAACGCGTCGCGTTGCGCCGGCTCCTTGTCGAATCTGGCGAGGTCGAGGACGGGAAGCGTTCTGACTGAATTCGGCATCGGTCTGTTCCTGTTTGGACGATCGCGCAAATGATGATTGCGGTCCACCCGGCTGTCGAGCCGTTCGCGAAAATAGCATCGTGCGTTCTGCGTCGGCATGGTGAAACGATTAGTTTGTGTCGCTGGCTGAGGTGCGGATGGATGACCATTCCGCAGGCTTTGACCATTTGTGGCGTGGCCGCCATGCGGCAGTCCGACGACGCGGCTGCGATCATCAAGCTGATAGCAGGCCATGTAGAGCGCGAATCTACCGGCGGATCGAACAAATAACGAGAGTGCCGGAAATTTCGAATCTCATTTCCCAATGCGCATTGAATTTGGACGGTCCTTCTCGCCGTGCTGATTGCCAAAGCTGTGCACGCTCCCTAGCATTGTCGTGGTAGTCGCGAATGCTGTTATCTGATCGGTCAAGAGGGCGGCGATGAAGAGAGCATCGGTTATCACCAAACAGTTCGAGGGGATTAAGTGGAGCCGATCGACTCTATTCTGTGCCCTGGTGGTCGCCGTGATCGGTGCGGCAGCGCCGTCCGCCGCGCAAACCATCCGCCTGGGCGTCACCAGCGGGCCTCACGCGCAGATCGCCGAGGCGCTGCTGCCGGTGGCGAAGGCCAAAGGCCTGAACGTCAAGCTGGTCGAATTCTCCGACGGCGCCCTGATCGACGTCGCCACTGACGCGGGTGAACTGGAAGCCAATGCGTTTCAGCACACGCCGTATCTGGACCAGCAGAACCGCGACCGCCGGCTCGACGTCGTATCGGTGGGGCGCACCATCCTGCTGCCGATGGCGGGCTATTCTCGCAAGCACAAGTCCCTGGCCGATCTGCCGGTCGGCGCGAAGATCTCGATTCCGAACGATCCGACCAATGGGGGCCGCGCATTGAAGCTGCTGGAAGCGGGCGGTGTGATCAAGCTCGCGCCAGGCAGTACGTTCAGCGCGACCGAACTCGACATCACCGATAATCCGAAGAGCGTGAAGATCCTGGCGATGGAGACGGCGCAACTGCCGCGCTCGCTCGACGACGTCGACTTCTCCGTCATCACCTCGTTCTTCGCGCTCAGCGCGGGGCTGGTTCCCAACCGGGACGCGCTGCTGATCGAGAGCCAGCAGTCCGACTATGTCTGTCTGATCGGTGTCGCCCGCAAGAATGCGGGCCAGGAGTGGGTCAAGGCCCTGGTGGACAGCTATCAGTCTCCGGAGGTGAAGGAGTTCATCGAGAAGAAGTTCAGCGGCAACATCATCGCGGCGTGGTGATGGTCGGATGAACGCGGTTTTGGCCATCTCGGAGTTCAGCGCCAGACCGGCCGGAGACGACGGTCCGGCCGGCGTGCCCGCCGTGCGCATTGAAGGGCTGTCGAAGACCTTTTCAAAGGCATCGGGGCCGGTGCTCGATGACGTCTCCTTGACGATCCAGCGTGGCGAGGTCCATGGCATCATCGGCCGCTCCGGCGCGGGCAAGAGCACGCTGGTCCGCTGCATTAACTTGCTTGAGCGGCCGAGCGCGGGACGGGTGTTCGTGTCCGGCCGCGAGATCACCAGCCTGCGCGGCCGTGCGCTGAGAACTGCGCGGCGCGACATCGGCATGATCTTCCAACACTTCAATGTGCTGTCGTCGCGCACGGTCGCGGGCAACGTGGCGCTGCCGTTCAAGGTGGCCGGGCTGTCGCGCGCGGAGATCGCGCGACGGATTCCGCCGCTGCTGGAGTTGGTCGGGCTGTCCGACAAGGCGGACGCCTATCCGTCGGAGCTGTCCGGCGGCCAGAAACAGCGGGTCGGTATCGCGCGGGCGCTCGCGCTCGATCCGTCGGTGCTGCTGTGCGACGAGGCGACGTCGGCGCTCGATCCGGAGACGACCGAACAGACTCTCGCTTTGCTGCGCGACATCAATCGCAAGCTCGGCCTCACCATCGTGCTGATCACGCACGAAATGCAGGTTCTGCGCGACATCGCCACGCGCGTCGCCGTGCTCGATCACGGCCGGCTGGTGGAGGAGGGGGCGACCTTCAACGTATTGGCGTTTCCGAAGTCCGCGGTGGCGCGCTCGTTCCTGTCCGGCCTGGTGGCGCACGAGCTGCCGCCACTGGTCGCCGCGCGGCTGTTGCCCGAAGCCGTCCCCGGCAGCGATCCGGTGCTGCGCATCGTCTTCACCGGCGAGGCGGCGCACGACCCGATCGTCGCCGATCTGGTGTCGCAGTTCCAGATCGTCCCCAACATCCTGCACGGCCGGATCGATTATGTCGGCGACAGGCCGCTCGGCGTGCTGACGCTGGTCGCCGGCGGCGCCGGTCCGCGGCTTCCGGCCGTGCTGTCACGCCTCGCTTCTCTTGGATTATTCGTGGAAGTCATTGGTCATGCCGTTCGATCTGCTGTCACCTGCCGTCACGGCGTTGCTGTTTGAGTCGCTGAAGCAGACCGCCTACATGGTGTCGATCGCGGCGGTGGTGTCCACCGCGCTCGGCCTGCCGCTCGGCGTGCTGCTGGTGGTCACGTTGCCCGGCCATATCCTTCCGCTGCCGGTTTTCAATCGGATCCTTGGCACGGCCGTCAATCTGGTTCGCTCGACGCCCTTCATCATCCTGATGGTGGCGATCATTCCGTTCACACGGGTGATTGCCGGCAGCTCGGTGGGGACCAGCGCGGCGGTTGTGCCGCTGACGGTCGCGATCACGCCGCTGTTCGCGCGCCTTGCGGAGACGGCAATGCGGGAAGTCGATCGCGGCCTGATCGAGGCGGCCGAAGCGATCGGCGCCTCTCCGTTGCAGATCATCCTCCGCGTCATCGTTCCCGAGGCGCTGCCGAGCATTGTGGCGGGACAGACTGTCGCGCTGGTGAGCCTGATCGGCTATTCGGCGATGGCCGGCACCGTCGGCGGCGGCGGGCTCGGCGACCTCGGGGTGCGCTTCGGTTATCAGCGCTTCATGCCGGAAGTGATGATCGCCGTGGTGATCGTTCTCGTCACCATCGTCCAGAGCGTCCAACTGCTCGGCGATGCAGCGGCACGCGCCGTCAATCATCGGATCGCCCGCGGCAAGCGATCGACCTCCTGACCGCCACGCATCGCCGCCCACCTGAAGGACATCGACCATGTCGCTGCAAACTGTCCAACCGCTTCATCCCGGCAACATCGATACGCTCGCGCTGCACGGCGGTTCGTTTCGCGCCGACCCGGCCACCGGCGCGACGCAGGTGCCGATCTATCAGAGCACCTCGTTCGATCTGCAGAGCACGGAGCGGGCCGACCGCCTGGTAAATTTCGAGGAGTTCGGCTTCGTCTATTCGCGGATCGGCAATCCCACCGCTCATGTGCTGGAGGAACGGCTGGCGGCGATCGAGGGCGGCGCTGCGGCGCTGGCGCTGGCGTCGGGGCAGGCGGCGGTAGCGCTGTCGGTGCTGACACTGGTGCAGGCCGGGGACAACATCGTCACAGGCACTGACCTCTATGGCGGCACTTGGAATTTCTTCGCCAATCGCCTGAAGCAATTCGGCATCGAGGCCCGCTTCGTCGACCCGGCCGATCCTGAAGCGTTCCGGGCGGCGACCGACGACCGCACTCGGCTGTATTTCGGCGAGACGCTGCCGAACCCGAAGCTGAATGTGTTTCCGATCCGCGAAGTCGCGGAGATCGGCCGCAGCTTCGGTATCCCGCTGATCGTCGACAACACAGCGGCGCCTCTGCTGGCGCGGCCGATCGACCATGGGGCGTCGATCGTGGTGCATTCGGCGACGAAGTACATCGGCGGTCACGGTACCACGATCGGCGGCGTCATCATCGATAGCGGGCAGTTTCCGTGGGAGGAGTTCGGCGAGCGGCACCGGCTCATCACCGGCCCAGATCCGTCCTACAACGGCCGCAACTGGCCGGACATTGCGCGGCCTTTCGGCCCGGTGGCCTACGCCTTCGCGGCACGCGCCGGTCTGCTGCGCGATCTCGGCCCGGCTCTGTCGCCGCAGAACGCGTTCCAACTGATTCAGGGGCTGGAGACGCTGCCGCTGCGCATCCGTCAGCAGACCGCGAACGCCGCGCGTGTCGCTGAGTATCTGTCGAGCCACCCCAAGGTCGAAACCGTGATCTATCCCGGCCTGCAGAGCGGCGAGGCGCGAAAGCGCGCCGACACCTATCTGAAGGGCGGCTACGGTGCGCTGGTCGGCTTCGAACTGCCGGGCGGTTTTGCCGCCGGCCGTCGCTTCATCAATGCGCTGAAGCTGCTGTTTCACGTCGCCAATATCGGCGACGCGCACAGTCTGGCGATCCATCCGTCGTCGACCACGCACGCGCAGCTCGCGCCGGAGAAGCAGCTCGCGGCCGGCGTCACGCCGGGCTACGTCCGGCTGTCGGTCGGCATCGAGAGCGTCGACGACATCATCGCCGATATCGCGCAGGCGCTCGACCAAGCCTGATCCGACACCGCAGCGAGCGAGGCGCGCCATGGCGCTCAATCTGAAAAATCCGCAGGTGGAAACCCGCGACCAACGGCTCGGCACCATCACCCAGTGGGATGGTCGCGCCGACCAGCTGGTTCGCGACTCCGCCTTCACCTATGGCTGTTCCAAAGGTTGCGACAATGGCGGGCGGAGGCTGTGTGAGCAGTCGAGCCCGTTCCAGCAGGCCTCGATGTGCGCCGAGCACATCGCCGTGACCAACGCCACGATCATTCAGGAATCGGTGGTGGTGCAGCACGCGCCGATCGGCTGCGCCGCCAGCCAGTCGTTCACCGCGCGCTACTATCGTGATCTTGCCGCGCGGCGCGGCTGGACGCTGGAAGATCCGAAATCGATCTGCACCAATCTCGGCGAGCAGGACATGGTGTTCGGCGGGGTCGAGCGCCTCGAACAGACCATCCGCGACGCGTTCGAGCGGCATCAGCCACGCGTGATCTTCGTGGCCACCTCCTGCGCCACCGGCATCATCGGCGACGATGTCGACGGCGCGGCGAAGCGGGTCGAGGACGAGATCGGCATTCCGGTGGTGACGCTGCATTGCGAAGGCTTCAAGTCGAAGCACTGGTCGAGCGGCTGGGACGTGATCGAGCACGGGATCCTGCGGCGGCTGGTGCCGCACGCGCCGCAGCGCCAGCCGGATCTCATCAACGTCATCCATCTCGGCGGACCGGATGTGTTCTCGCCGTTGCTGGGTCCGCTCGGGCTGCGCGTCAATCTGGTGATGGGTGGCAACACGCTGGAGCGGCTGGCGCAGATGTCGGAGGCGGCCGCGACCGTGACGATGTGCTTCGTGCTGTCCTATCTCGCCACCGGCCTCGAGCAGGAGTTCGGCGTGCCCGAGGTCAAGGCGCCGTTGCCCTACGGGCTCGACGCCACCGACAACTGGCTGCGCGACATCGCGCGACTGACCGGCAACGACGACAAGGTCGAGGCGGTGATCGCCGGCGAACGGGCGCGGATCGCCCCGGAGCTGGCTCGGCTGCGCAAGGCGCTGACAGGCAAGCGCGGCTTCGTCGCTGCCGGCGCGGCCTTCGCGCACGGCCTTCTGGCGGATCTGCGCGAACTCGGCGTCGAAGTCGACAGCGCGTTCTCGTTCCACCACGATCCGACCACGGACAGCGGCGACCCAAAGCAGGATTCGCTCGGTCACCTCGTCGACGTCTGGGGCGACGTGCCGAACTACACGGTGAGTCCCGACCAGCATTTCCAGGCCCACGCCGCGCTGCAGCGTGCGCGGCCGGATTTCGTCATCTGCCGCCATTCCGGCACCATGGCGGTGCTCGCCGGGCGAATGGGAATTCCGGTACTGCCGATCTTCTATTCCAACGACGGTCTCGGCTACGAAGGCCTGCTCACGATCGGCCGCGCCATCCTGCGCGTGTTGCCGCGCAAGCGGTTCTATGACGACGTCGCCGCGAACAGCTCCTTCCCGTATCAATCGTGGTGGCTGGCACAGACCGATCCCTATGCCCCCATCGCCGAACCCGCCTGAGATCGACCCATGCTGTCTCCTGTCACCGACAATCTCGACGCCTCCGGCACATTCTGCAGTTCGCCGGGCGCGATCGAGCAAGTCCGCTACGGCTGCAGTCTCGGCGCGCTGGCGAGCGTGATTGCCATCCCCGGCGCCGTGCCGATCACGCATTGCGGACCCGGCTGCGCCACCAAGCAGTTCCATGCGCTGTCCGGCATCAACGCCTATCAGGGCGGCGAATTTCATGTGCCGAGCAGCAATATCGGCAATCAGGAAGTGATCTTCGGCGGTGCTGATCGCCTCGACGAACTGATCCGGTCGACGCTGAAGGTGATGCAAGCCGATCTGTTCGTGGTGCAGTCCGGCTGCGTTCCCGGGCTGGTCGGCGACGACGTCGGTAGCGTCGTGCGGAGCTATCAGAGGCAGGGCGTTCCAATCGTGTTCGCCGAGACCAGCGGTTATCGCGGCAACAATTTCACCGGCCACGAAACCATCATCCGCGCCATCATCGATCAGTTCGTCGATGCCAACGATGCGCCGCTGCAGCATGGCCTGGTCAATGTCTGGTCGCTGCTGCCGTATCAGAATCCGTTCTGGCGCGGCGATCTCACCGAGATCAAGCGGATCCTCGAAGGCATCGGGCTCGAGGTCAATATCCTGTTCGGCCCGGCGTCGGCGGGCGTCGAGGAGTGGCGCGCCATTCAGCGGGCGCAGTTCAATCTGGTGCTGTCGCCCTGGCTCGGCCTCGCCACGGCCGCGCATCTCGAAGACCTCTACGGTCAGCCGTTCCTGCACGTACCCACGATTCCGATCGGCGCCAAAGCGACCAGCGCATTCCTGCGCCAAGTCGTCGATTTCGCCGGCCTCGATCGCGAGCGCGCGGAGGCGTTCATCACGCAGGAGGAGAGGGAGTACTACGTCTATCTTCGCGACTTCGCCTCGTTCTACGCCGGTTGCACCAGCCAGTATCGGCTGCCGTCGACGGCGATCGTGGTCAGCGAAAGCGCCTACAATCTCGCGGTGGCGAGTTTCCTGGTCGAGCAGCTCGGTCTCAATCCCGGTCCGATGGTGATCAGCGAGAACCCGCCGGTGGATTTTCGCGAGACGATCCAGAAACAATATCGATCACTCGCCGACGGCGCGGGTAACGAGGCGGTCTTCGAACAGGACGGCCACCGCATTCACGACCTGATCCGGCAAGCCGATCTGACCGGAGAGCTGCCGATTGTTTTCGGCTCGACCTGGGAGGCGGCGCTGGCGGACGCGATCGGGGCGCCGCTGGTCGAGATCGGCTATCCGTGCACCGACGAGGTTGTGTTGTCACGGGCCTATGTCGGTTATCGCGGCGCTCTGGCGCTGATCGAGCGCACATATACGACGGTGGTTCGGGCCAGCACGATGGGGTAGGGCGCCGCGCAGGCTAACCGGCGACCGAGTAGACGGGCCTCTCGTCATCGACGCCGGCGGCGTGCTGCTGAAGCAGGTCGCGCACGATGTCGAGCGTCTCCTCGATCATCGCGGCGTCGACGTCGAGATGGGTGCAGGCCCGCATCCGGCCTCCCATGATCGACATCAGCACGCCGCGCCGGCGCAACCCGGCCGCGAATTCCTCGTTGGAGATGCCGGTGCCGGCGACATCGAAGAACACGAGGTTGGTCTCGGGCGGTTGAACGTGGATGCCTTCCAATCGCGACAGTCCTGCGGCGAGCTGCTGGGCTTGGATGTGATCGTCGACGAGGCGATCGATGTTGTGATCCAGTGCGTAGTGGCAGGCGGCCGCACAGATGCCGGCCTGCCGCAACGAGCCGCCGAGCCTCTGTTTCCAGCGCCAGACCTCGTCGATGAAGCCGCGCGATCCCGCCATCACGGCGCCGAGCGGGGCGCCGAGGCCTTTGCTGAAATCGATCCAGACCGAGTCCCAGCCCGCGACCATCTCCCGTGGGCTGAGACCGCTGGCGACGCTCGCATTCAGCAGCCGCGCGCCGTCCATGTGGGTGGCGAGACCGTTGGCCTTCGCCAGCGCTGCAATCCGATCGAGCGTCGATTGCCGCCAGATCGTGCCGCCGCCGAGATTGGTAGTGTGCTCGACGCTCACCATCGTCTGTCGAGCCAGATGTCGATCGGGAGGACGAAGAACCTTGCTCAGATCGTCGGGCGTGAATTGCCCGTTCGATCCGGGCAACGGCCTGATTTGCACCCCGCCGAGTGCCGCATGGGTGCAGCCTTCGAGCGACACGATGTGCGATGTTTCGTGCGCCAGGATCTCGTCGCCGGCCCGGCAGTGCGCCAGCGTGGCTGCGATGTTGCAGATCGTGCCCGACGGCATGAACAATGCGGCTTCCTTGCCGAGCAGCGCGGCGACGCGATCGCACAGGCTGTTCACCGTTGGATCGGCGCCGAGCTGCTCGTCGCCGACCTCGGCATCTGCCATCGCCTGCCGCATCGCGCGACACGGCCGGGTTTGCGTATCCGAGAACAGGTTGATCCGGATCGGCGGCAGGCTCGGATCGTCGGGAACGGGCGCGTACACCATGCGGATCCGCCTATGTCACGGCGACGTGCGCCGCCGTGCTCGCGGTCCGGCCATCCTCGTGAGTCCAGACGAAGGCGAATCCGCGTGCCGCCGAGGACGGGATCTTGATGCGCGGGCTGCTGCGCCATAGAGCGCGACCGTCCGCGCCAGCGCGACAGCCAGCCGGTGAACGTTGGAACGTGATGACATCACCAAGTCGAGTCACGGGAAAACTGACGTTGCAAATTAGTGTGCCTGATGAATTGCAGAGTCGCCTGGATGAAGCGGACTCGGCAAGAGGTTTGGAAAAATAAGTAGCAACCACTTTTGCACCCCGGCCGGCCAGTACGAAATTGCATCGAGGTCGTCGTCGGCGACAATCTATTTTCGCAGTGGGACGGCGATCCACGGCATCGTCGATGCGTCCGGCGGGCTCGTTGCAATCATTGCTGTTGCGGCTTCGTGTCGACACGCATTTTGGCCGACCTCGGGTGTCGTCGAGGCTTCGTGGCGCGGTAGATTCGTTGCGCCGATGCCCCGGTCGGCATGTAGGAGGGACGACGTATTGCGATACGCCCATCTCAGCCCGCCGGAGTCGCCGCCTGTCTGGTCGCGCGCTCCACTATCTGCGAAATCGCCAGCGTGCTTTGCCGGGGCCCGCATCCGGTCCAGCTTGCCGCCGATTGGTGGGGCGCGTTCTGGATCAGGTTGGGGCTCACGTCGATGAGCTTGGCAGTGATCGCGGCGAAGCGCGGCTCGTGATCGTCGTCGGACGCCGCTGCCGGGATCAGCGGCAAGTACATACCGTGTAGCTACGGTGATAGCATCGATGCGTCGCGTACTCCACTGAAGCAGAAAACCCCGCACGCATCCGCTCCAACTATGAAAGCCAATCCTCGGAAGTTTGAGCTACGAGTCAGGTGTCATGTCGTGGCGTCGTGCAGCGATCGCTCTATTGTTGTGCGGACGAGAAACGGGAATTGGCGCAGTAACAGATGGATAGTACATCGAACATCGTCCCAGATGCGGTCGGGGGCGCAAGTGCCTGTCCGGCGCAGACGATGCGCATGGTGGCGTCGACGCCGGCGTTTCCCGCACTGGAGGGCCGCCATCCGTGCTTCAGTACCACGGCTGAGGGTCATTCACGCAGCGCGCGGCTGCACCTTCCGGTCAGCCCCGGCTGCAACATCGACTGCGCGTTCTGCATTCGCGATTTTAATCGTCGCGACCAGCGTCCGGGCGTGGCGACGCGCCTGTTGACGCCGGAGCAGGCGGTCGACATCGTCGACCGTGCGCTCGCGCTGTGTCCGACCATCAACGTCGTCGGCATCGCCGGGCCGGGCGATCCGCTGGCGACGCCGCATGCGCTGCGCACCTTCGCGGGTGTGCACGCGCGCTGGCCGGATCTGGTGCTGTGCCTGTCGACCAATGGCCTGATGCTGCCGGAGCGGATCGACGACATCGCCGCGGTCGGCGTTCGGACGCTGACGGTCACCGTCAACTCGGTCGATCCGCTGATCCAGGCGCGGATCACACCGAAGATCGCTTGGCAGCGTAAGCGCCTGGACGACGTCGCCGCCGCCGAAAGGCTGATCGCCAATCAGCTCGACGGCATCGCCCGCGCTGCGGCGCTCGGTCTGACCATCAAGGTCAACACCGTGCTGATCCCAACCCTCAACGACGACCACATCGGGGCGGTCGCCGAACGGGTCGCCGCCGCGGGTGCGCATCTGATCAACATCATCCCGTTGATCCCGCAACACGGCTTCGCAGGTCTGCCGGCACCCGGAATGCTGATGCGTCACGCCGCACGCCGCGCGGCCGAACGGCATCTGCGGGTGTTCACGCATTGCCAGCGCTGCCGCGCGGACGCCTGCGGCATTCCCGGTGTCAGCGACTACGCCGCCCAGCTTTACGGCGACGGCATCAGCGCCGAGCCGACTTTCTCACACGGCTGAAGCCGTTCGTCCGACATCCAACTGGAGAAGCCACATGGCCAGGAAGCTGAAACAGATCGCGATCTACGGCAAAGGCGGCATCGGCAAGTCGACCACCACCTCCAACATCAGCGCCGCGCTGGCCGAGGCCGGCTACAAGGTGATGCAATTCGGCGCCGATCCGAAGGCCGACTCCACCAACACCTTGCGCGGCGGCGAATACATTCCCTCGGTGCTCGATCTCCTGGCGGAGCGGCGGCGCGTCGATGCCTATGAGGCGATCTTCGAAGGCTTCGGAGGCATTTATTGTGTCGAGGCCGGTGGTCCGCAGCCCGGCGTCGGCTGCGCCGGCCGCGGCATCATCACGGCGGTGGAACTGCTGAAACAGCAGCGCGTGTTCGAGGAATTGAACATCGACATCGTGATCTACGACGTGCTCGGCGACGTGGTGTGCGGCGGCTTCGCCGTGCCGGTGCGCGAGGGCATCGCCGAGCACGTCTTCACGGTGTCGTCGTCGGATTTCATGGCGATCTACGCCGCCAACAACCTATTCCGCGGCATCGAGCGATTTTCGAACTCGGGTGGCGCGCTGCTCGGCGGCATCATCGCCAATTCGATCAACACCGAGTTCCAGCGCGAGATCATCGACGATTTCGCCGCCCGCACCGATACGCCGATCGTGCAGTATGTGCCGCGCTCGCTGACGGTCACGCAGGCCGAGCTGAGCGGGCGCACGACGATCGAGGCGGCGCCGCAGTCGGCACAGGCCGACGTCTATCGGCAGCTCGCCAAGCGCATAGCAGACCATACCGAGTCCAAGGTGCCGACGCCGCTCAATCCACAGCAGCTGCGGGAGTGGTCGGCGCGCTGGGCCGATCATCTGGTCGCGGCCGAGCGGGCGGAAGCGGAGCGCAGCCGCGAGATCGCCTAGTCCGCGATCGGGCACAAACCATCAGCCTTTTCCCATCACCTGCGGAGCATCCGGGATGACGCTCAATCTCAAGACCTCGACCGTCGAGACCCGCGAGCAGCGGCTCGGCACCATCATCGGCTGGGACGGCACGGCATCGAAGCTCGCCGATGAATCGGCATTTTCGCGTGGCGACTGCGGTGGGTGCGGCTCCAAGGCGCGGCGGATCTGCGAGCTGGAAGGTCCCTTCACCCAGGGATCGGTGTGCAGCGAGCAGATGGTCGAATGCCAGGCCGGCAACATCCGCGACGCCGTGCTGATCCAGCATTCGCCGATCGGCTGCGGAGCCGGGCAGGTGATCTACAATTCGATCTACCGCAACGGTCTGGCGATGCGTGGCCTGCCGGTGCAGAACATCCGCTTCATCTCGACCAATCTGCGCGAGCGCGACATGGTCTATGGCGGCGTGGACAAGCTGGCCGTCGCGATCCGCGCCGCGTTCGAACGGCACCAGCCGAACGCGGTGTTCATCGCCACCTCCTGCGCCAGCGGCATCATCGGCGATGACGTCGAGAGCGTCGCCCGCGCGCTGGAAGCCGAGTTCGGCGTGCCGGTGATCCCACTGCATTGCGAGGGCTTCAAGTCGAAGCACTGGTCGACCGGATTCGACGCCACGCAGCACGGCATCCTGCGGCAGATCGTGCGCAAGAATCCGGAGAAGCGTCAGGACGATTTGATCAACGTCATCAATCTGTGGGGTACCGACGTGTTCACCCCGATGCTGGCTGAGCTCGGGCTGCGGGTGAACTACGTCGTCGATATGTCGACCGTGGAGCAACTGGCGCAGATGTCGGAGGCGCGGGCGACCGTGAGCTTCTGCTACACGCTCGGGACATATTTGGCGACCGCGCTGGAGCAGGACTTCGGAGTCGAGCAGATCAAGGCGCCGCAGCCCTACGGCTTTCCCGGAACCGACGCTTGGCTGCGCGAACTCGCCCGCGTCACGGGCCGGGAGGCACAGGCCGAGAACTACATCGCGCGTGAGCACGCGCGGGTGAAGCCGCTGCTCGACGAATTGCGGCCGAAGCTGAAAGGCCTCAAGGGCTACGTCGCCACCGGCTCGGCCTATTCGCACGGGCTGATCGGCGTGCTGCGCGAGATCGGCGTCGAGGTCGACGGCTCGCTCGTGTTCCACCACGACCCGGTCTACGACAGCGAGGATCCGCGCCAGGACTCGCTCGGCCATCTGGTCGAGAACTATGGCGACGTCAGACACTTCACCGTCGGCAATCGGCAGCAGTACCAGTTCTACAATCTGCTGCAGCGGGTCAAGCCGGACTTCATCATCATTCGCCACAACGGCCTTGCGCCGCTGGCTGCCCGTCTCGGCATTCCGGCGATTCCGCTCGGCGACGAGCATCATGCGCTCGGCTATCAGGGCATGGTCAATCTCGGCGAGTCGATCCTGGCGGCGCTGCAGCATCGCAAGTTCCATCAGGACATCGCGCGGCGTGTGAGCCTTCCCTACAAGCAATCCTGGCTGGCGCAGACGGACCCGTTCGCGCTGTCTCGCGCAGCCGTCGCCTAGAGGACACCTAATGGCCATACTCGCTCTCAAGTCGCGCCCGACCGAGATCACGCCGGACGCCGACAAATCTGGCCCGATTGAACTGGTGCGCTACGTCTGTGCGATCGGCGCGATGCAGAGTGCCGCGGCCATCCCGCGGGTCGTGCCGATCACCCATTGCGGTCCCGGCTGCGCCGACAAGCAGTACATGAACCTCGCCTTCTACAACGGCTTCCAGGGCAGCGGCTACGGTGGCGGCCCTGTGGTGCCCAGCACCAACGCGTCGCAGCGTGAGGTGATCTTCGGCGGTGCCGACCGGCTGCGCGAGCTGATCGAGTCCTCGCAGACCGTGCTCGACGCCGACCTGTTCGTGGTGCTGACCGGCTGCATCCCGGATCTCGTCGGCGACGACGTCGGCTCTGTGGTGCGCGATTTCCAGAAGAAGGGCGTGCCGATCGTCTATGCCGAGACGGGTGGCTTTCGTGGCAACAATTTCACCGGCCACGAGGCGGTGACGCGGGCAATCATCGAGCAGTATCTCGGGCCGTGGGACGGCGTGCGCGAGCAGGGACTGGTCAATCTGTGGTCACTGCTGCCGTACCAGAACACGTTCTGGCGCGGCGACCTGGAGGAGATCAAGCGACTGCTCGAGAGCATCGGGCTCAAGGTCAACGTGCTGTTCGGCCCGGACTCTGCCGGGTTGAGCGAATGGCGTGACATTCCGCGGGCGCAGTTCAATCTGGTGCTTTCGCCGTGGCTCGGGCTCGCGACCGCGAAACTGCTGGAAGAACGCTACGACCAGCCGTTCCTGCATCTTCCGGTGCTGCCGATCGGTGCGCGCCAGAGCGGCGAATTCCTGCGTCAGGTCGCCGCGTTCGCAGGGCTGCCGGCCGAGCCGGTCGAACAGGTGATCGTGCGTGAAGAGACGCGGTACTACAATTACATCGATGGCTTCACCGATTTCTATTCGGAGTATTGGTGGGGCCTGCCGGCGCGGTTCGCGGTGATCGGCGACAGCGCCTACAATCTGGCGCTGACGAAGTTTCTGGTCACCCAGCTCGGCCTGATCCCGGCCAAGCAGATCGTCACCGAGGATCCGCCGGTCGAACACCGCGACTCGATCCGCGAGCAGTTCCGTGCGATCGATCACGACGTCTCGGTCGAGATCGACTTCATCGAGGACAGCTATCTGATCCACGATGCGATCCGGAAGGCGGATTTCGGCCACAAGCCGCCGATCATCTTCGGGACCACCTGGGAGCGCGATCTGGTCAAGGAGATGAAGGGCTCGCTGATCGAGGTCGGGTTTCCGGCGTCCTACGAGGTCGTTCTGTCGCGCAGCTATGTCGGCTATCGCGGCGCGCTGTCGCTGCTCGAGAGGATCTACAGCACGGTCGTCAGCCACAGCGCGTGACGTCGGGCCGGATCGGGCGGAAGGGGGATCGGCGGCGCTACAGCGCCGCCGATTGCGTTTGACGGCGCCTTGCCCTCTGCGGCGGCGGCCCATCGGCACAAGCAACCGGCCGGACCTCAATCGGTCCGGCCGTTTGTATTTGTTGCCTGAGCGGTGTGGGTGCGCTTGCCGCGGCGGTCAGGACGCCGGCGACCACTTCCAGACGATGTCGCGGACGTTGATCTGCTTCGGGATCAGGCCGAGCTTGTGAAACCGGTCGGCGGTCTTCTGCTGCTCCTCGATGTATTTTTCGGACACCGGAGTGACCTCGAAGTTCGAGCGATCGACCAGGATCTTCACCACGGCCGGATCGACGCCGGTCGAGGCGGCGAGCGATTTGGTGATCTCGTCGCGGTGACCGTTGGCCCATTCGGATTCCTTGGCGAAGGACTGATTCAGCAGCGCGACGACGTCGCCATGCGCGTTGGTAAATTCACGATTGGCAAGGAAGAAGCCGATCGACTCATGTGCGTCGCCGGCGAAATTGACGACCCGCGCGCCGCTCTTTTCCGCCAGCGCCAGATATGGATCCCAGATCGACCAGGCATCGACGGTGCCGCCCGCGAAAGCCGCTGTGCCGTCGGCCGGTGCGAGGTAGACCGGGGTCACGTCGGAGAACTGCAACCCTGCCTTCTCGAGGATCGCTACGGCGGTGTTGTGCGCGCTCGAGCCCTTCGGAATCGCGAGCCGCTTACCCTTCAGGTCGACGGCGGTCTTGATCGGCGAATTTGCCGGCACGACGATGCCTTCGTTCTTGCCGGAGCCCGGCAACGCCGCGACGTAGAGCAGGTTGGCGGTGGCTGCCTGCGCGAAGATCGGCGGAGTGTCGCCGGTGTAGCCGAAATCGATATTGCCGGTGTTGAGGGCCTCGAGCAAAGGCGGGCCGAATGCGAACTCGACCCACTTCACCGTGAGACCTTTCTCCTTCAGCGCCGCTTCGAGAATCCCGCGTTCCTTGACCGCGGGTTGAATGCCCGCCTTCTGAAAGCCGATCCGAACCTCCCTCAGCTCGGCCGCGACTACCGGCGCGACAGCGGATGCGGTGAAGGCGGCGAAGGCGAGGGCGAACAGCGATCTGCGCGATGTGATCATGTGATGGCTCCGACGATCCGTTGATGGGCAATTATTAGAGGCGGGAACATCGGCCGCGTGAATTCCAAAGATCGCCTGACCAAGTACAAACTATTCTTTACGCCTTCCGCGATCAGTTGAATCGTTCTCGGGTATTTCGTGTCTGAATTGAGCCGGGTGAGGTCAGCGTCGTGCCGTGCGAAACGCGAAGCCGATGCGGGCGTAGTTTCGTGTCGCGAGCCGTCAGTCGTATTTGTGGCTCGGTACGCTCACTTCGGCGAGCCGCAGCAAGTCTTCGTCGCGGTCTATCGCCACGTAGCCGCCCTGCCAGTAGGTCAGCGAGGATTTTCGCGGCAGCGTCGCGGTGTGGATGACGCGTCCGATGAGGATCGCGTGGGTGTGGCGCTCGAGGAGTTCCTCGAGTTCGCACTCGATCGTCGCCAGCGATCCGCTCAGCACTGGCGCGCCGGAGACGCCCGTGCTCCATACGCCGGCGGCGAACCGCGCCGCGCCCTTCAGTCCGCCTTTGCCGGCGAAGCGTTCGCCGATCTCGATCTGATCGGCCGCGAGAATATTGACCGCGAAGGTACGGCTCCGTGCCAGCAGCGGGCCCGCTGACGAGCGCTGATTCAGGCAGACGATGACGGACGGCGGCGTTGCCGATAGCGAGGTGACAGCGGTCGCGGTCATGCCGATGCGTTCGCTGCCCGCGCCGGCAGTGACCACGCTGACGCCGCTGGCGAGCTGGCGCATCGCTTGGGCGAAATCGGCCGGCGCAGCTGATTTGAAGCTGTCGCCGCGGCATAGGAGAGTCATCGCGGCCTCACAGTTCGAAGGCTCCCTCGGAGCCCTTCAATAGATCGCGGAGGATCTCGCCTTCGAGCGCCGCGAGTTGCGCCGAGCCGCGCTGGCGCGGACGTGGAAGGTCGACCAGAATGTCATTGGAGATCCGGCCGTCCTCGATCACCAGCACACGGTCGGCGAGCGCGACCGCTTCCGCGACGTCGTGCGTCACCAGGATCGCGGTGAAGCCCTGATCCGTCCAGACCTGTTCGAGCAGCCGCTGCATCGCTATGCGGGTCAGCGCATCGAGCGCGCCGAGCGGCTCGTCGAACGCCAGCACGCGCGGCTGGCTGACCAGCGCGCGGGCCAGCGCCACGCGCTGTTTCTGGCCGCCGGACAATACCGCCGGCCACTGGCTGCGCTTGTCGTCCAGACCGACCTCGATCAGTGCGGCGTCGGCGCGGTTGCGCGCGTCGGGCGAGTTGCGGGTGGCGCCGAGTCCGACCTCGACATTGGACAGCACCCGCGCCCACGGTAGCAGCCGCGGCTCCTGGAACATGACGCGGACATCGCCCTGCTGACGCTGCTCGCCGAATGCGATGCTGCCGCCGGTGGGGGCGTCGAGTCCCGCGATCAGCCGCAGCAGTGTGCTCTTGCCGCAACCGCTCTTGCCGACAATGGTGACGAATTGTCCGGCAGGAATGTGCAGGTCGATGCCGCGAAGTACGTCGTTGTCGCCGAACGATTTGCGCAACCCGCGGATAGTCAGCGACAGGCCGCGGGTCGCGGCATCGCCGGTCCGGCGCGCCGCAGTCGGGGCGGACACGGTGTCCACCCGGTCGTCCTCGGTGGCCCGACTGTCGGCGAGGATGTAGTGAAGCGCTTCCAACATCGCCCGCCTCAGCTCTTCTGGAACGCCGGATGCCAGGACAGGGTCAGGCGTTCGAGCAGGCGCGAGGCGCTGTCGGCGGCCTTGCCCAGCAGGGCGTAGATCAAGATGCTGAGCACCACGACGTCGATCAGCATGAATTCGCGTGCCTGCATTGCCATGTAGCCGAGGCCGGACGAGGCCGCGATGGTCTCGGCGACGATCAGCGTGAGCCACATGATGCCGAGCGCGAAGCGGACGCCGACGAAGACCGAGGGCAGGGCGCCTGGGAAGATCACCCGGCGGAACAGCTCGAGATTGCTCATGCCGTAGATCCGGCCCATCTCGATCAGTTGCGGATCGACGGTGCGGATGCCGTGCAGCGTGTTCAGGTAGATCGGGAAGAACACGCCGAGCGCGACCAGGAACAGCTTGGCCTGCTCGTCGATGCCGAACCAGAGGATCACCAGCGGAATCAGCGCCAGATGCGGCACGTTGCGGACCATCTGCAGCGTCGTGTCCGACAGCTTCGAGCTGAGGCTGGACAGGCCGTTGGCAAGGCCGAAGGCGAAGCCGATCGCGCCGCCGATAGCGAAGCCGACCGAGGCGCGCCAGAAGCTGACCCAGATGTTCTTTGCCAGATCGCCGGACTGCAGCAGCTTCCACCCGGCGACGACCACGTCGGTCGGCGCGGGCAGCACCCGCGCCGAGACCAGCCCGAACATGCAGGCGGCCTGCCAGACAAGGATGATCAGCAGCGGCACGATCCACTGGATCAGGCCGTCGGGGCGCGGCAGGCGCCAGGCGCGCGGGCGGGCGAGCGTTTCGACAAGGCTCATGGTTTGGCTGCCTGTTTGGCTTGGGGGACGTGTTCGTTGGCGATGGTCTCGCCGAACGGGCCGGTGTTGGCGCGCAGCCTGGTGACGTTGCCTTCGTGCTGCGGCTTCACCAGCGGGAACACCAGCTCGGCGAAGCGATACGCCTCCTCCAGGTGCGGGTAGCCGGACAGGATGAAGGTATCGATGCCGACCTCCTGATATTCCTTGATCCGTGCCGCCACGGTCTGCGGATCGCCGACGAGCGCGGTGCCCGCGCCGCCGCGGACGAGGCCGACGCCGGCCCACAGATTGGGGCTGATTTCCAGCTTGTCGCGTCGCCCGCCGTGCAGTTCCGACATCCGCTGCTGCCCGACCGAATCCATCCGCGCGAACACCTTCTGCGCCGCCGCGATGGTGTCGTCGGTGACGTAGCGGATCAGGTCGTCGGCGGCGGCCCAGGCGGCCTCGTTGGTCTCGCGCACAATCACATGCAGCCGGATGCCGAACGACAGCTTGCGGCCGCGCGGCTCCGCGACAGCGCGAACGCGGGCAACCTTGTCGGCAACCTGCGCCGGCGGCTCGCCCCAGGTCAGATATTTGTCGACGGTGTCGGCGGCGACGTCGATGCCGGCGTCCGACGATCCGCCGAAATACAGCGGCGGCCGAGGGCTCTGCGCCGGCGGAAACAGCAATCGGCCGTCCTCGATGGTGATGTGCTTGCCGGCGACGTTGACGGTCTTGCCGGATAGCAGATCCGAATAGACGTTGAGAAATTCGCGCGTCACCTCGTAGCGCTCGTCGTGGGACAGGAACACGCCGTCGCCTTTATTCTCGACCGGATCGCCGCCGGTGACGACGTTAATCAGCAGCCGGCCGCCGATCAGGCGATCCAGCGTCGCCGTCATTCGGGCCGCGACGCTGGGCGATTGCAGGCCGGGTCGGACGGCGACCAGGTAACGGAGCCGCTCGGTCCACGGCGCCACCGCGGAGGCGACCACCCAGGAATCTTCGCAGCTCCGCCCGGTCGGCAACAGTACGCCGAAATAGCCGAGTTGGTCGGCCGCCTGTGCGATCTGGCGCAGATAGCCGAAATCGACCTCGCGGCCGCCGGCGCTCGTGCCGAGATAGTGCCCGTCGCCATGGGTCGGCAGGAACCAGAGGAAATTGGCGCCCGGTGTGTGGATCGAACTCATCCGCGTTCTCCCTTGTTTTGGTCGTTGTGCCGCTTCCAGCCGGTCCGCCGCGATCAAGCCTGGGTCGGAGTCCAGACCGCGTCGCGCACTACGATCGGCCGCGGAATCAGGCCGAGCTGATGAAAGCGGTCGGCGACGCCTTGCTGTGTCGCGATGATGTCGTCGGTGATCAGCCCGACCGCGAACGACGAACGGTTCGCGGCGATGGTCTGGATGTCGAGTGCGATGCCGGTGACCGCGGCGAGCGACTGCGCGACCTCGTCACGGTGCTGCTCCGCCCACTGCGCGGTGGCGCTGGTGACGTCGATGATCTGCTTGAGAATCTGCCGGTTCCGCTGGGCGAATTCGCGATTGGCGATGTAGAACGAATGAGTCCGGCCGACGTCGGAAGCATTGAGCAGGATCCGGCCGTTCTGCTTCAGCTCGCCGATAGCGAAATACGGATCCCAGATCGACCAGGCGTCAATGCTGCCCTGCGCGAAGGCGGGACCTGCATCGGGCGGAGTGAGATACACCGGCGTGATGTCGGCGTAGCTCAGGCCTGCCTTCGCCAGCGCCAACAATACGACGTTGTGCGCGCTCGATCCCTTGGTGAAGCCAACGCGCTTGCCCTTGAGGTCAGTTAGCGTTCGAATTGGTGAACTCTGAGGGACCAGGATGCCCTGGCCGTTGGTGATCGGCTGGCCTGCTGCGTACACAATCGCGGCGCCGGCTGCCTGAGCGAAGATCGGCGGAGAGTCGCCGACCGCGCCGTAATGGATACTGCCGACATTCATCGCTTCCAGCATCGGCGGGCCCGATGAGAATTCGACCCACTTTACGCCGATGTTTTGCGGCCCGAAGTGATCCTCGAGCGTGCGGCGCTGGCGCGCGATCACCAGCACGCCATTCTTCTGATAGCCGATCCGGATCTCGGTCGTCGCGGGCTGGGCGCATGCGCGCCTGGCGAAGCCGGGCAGCAGTGCCGCGCCGGCCGACAGAGTGAGAAAATCCCGACGCTTCATGACGCCCCGCTGTTGATCCCGATGCAATCCAATCGCACCGGGATGATGGGCAGTGCGGCGGGGGCTGTCGAGACACCGGGAAAAATAGCAATGTCAGTCCTGTGTCCGCCGAAATGCAGAGTGATAAATTACTCCGATGAACGATGGAGTGGAGTTGCTGTTCTCCCCGAACGCTGCGGAACTCCGTCGCGATGGATGAAGTCACGCGTCCGTGACCGAGGTCAGCGTCCGGATATGTTGGATTTCGCGGGCGATTAGCAAGGGGCGGCGTCACGCGCCGAAGTCGAAAGCGGGCGACGCTGCAATCAATTACCACGACGATGGCGCCATGCTTCCGATGCCGCTGTCGCCGCCCGAAATCCTCTCCAACATCGGCGATCTTCAGAATTGTCGATGGGAGCCCGTTCGCCGATGATCCTCAGACGCGCGGTGGTCGCGCGCTGAGCAGCGACGGACGATGACAGATGCCGACGGTGAGTGAACTGAAGGACGGGCTTTGGCGGGAGCTGGCTCTGAAGGCGGAGCTTGGTATCAATGGCATCGCTATCAGCAGCGACGCGCTCGACTTCGTTCAGCCGGGTGTCAAGGCTCAGGAACAGGTGCATTGCCTGTTTGAGATGGATTTCGAGACCCACGACGTCGAGCTGCCGTCGCACTTCTATCTGCCTCGCGGCCTCTGCGTGCCGTTCCGCTGGAATCCGAGATCGAGTTACCGGATCGAATTGATCGACGATCGCACGGTCATCATCGACCGCAGTGAGGTCGTCGCCGAGGTCAAATTCCGCGAGCGGCCGTCATTCTATGGCGCCAAGACGTCCGACGGGATCGACATGTCGCAGATCGGCGCCCACTACGCCGACCGGCATCTCTTCGTCGTCTACAGCAACGAGTGCTCCTACAAGGAGAAAGGCGAAGACTGCCTGTTCTGCAATATCAACTACACCAAAGACGTCTACGGCGAGAAGGGTGGGGCGTTCTGGAAGAACGCCCGCCAGATCGGTGAGACCGCGGCGCGGGCGTACAATGACGGCGCCATCGACCATCTCACTGTCAGCGGCGGCGTCATCCCCGAACGGCGCGAACTCGAATACTATCTCGACGTCGCCGAAGCCATCCAGCAGCACACTGGCCGTCAGGACTTCAACGGCACCGCGACCATCGCGGCGCCGCTGGACCTTCGGAATCTCGATCGGTTCAAGGAAGCCGGCTATCGCACCACGGCGATGAACATCGAGATCTGGGACAAGGGCATCTACGATGCGATCTGCCCCGGCAAGGCGCGCGGAGGTGGCGGCTGGGAGCACTGGGTCAAAGCCCTGGAATATGCCGTCAAGGTGTTCGGTCACGGTCGAGTGCGCTCCAACATCGTCGCCGGCATCGAGCCAAAACGCTCGACGCTGGCGGGACTGGAATATCTCGCATCCAAGGGTGTGGTCGGCACCTTCGCAGTCTGGTGCCCCAATCCGGGCTCCGAGCTCGAAGGCCATCGCCCGCCGGTACCGGCTTGGTATCTCGATCTCGCGCACAAGCTGGTGACGATCTGGAGGAGGAACGGCATCACCTATGAGCATGTGTTCGACAGTAACGCTTCGTCGGACACCTTGCAGCACGACATCTACCGGATCGAGGACGAATTGCTGCCGGTGTTCGCGACCGCCAAGCGCCTCGAGCCGGCCGAATAGACCGTAGAGCCCACGCGATAGAGAACGATCGGAGGATTTGTGAGCAGCGTAGCGCCAAAGCACATCGCGATCTACGGCAAGGGCGGCATCGGCAAGTCGACCACGACGTCGAACATCAGCGCCGCGCTGGCGGAGGCCGGCTACCGCGTGGTTCAGATCGGCTGCGATCCCAAGAGCGATTCGACCACCATCCTGCGCGGCGGCGAGGATCTGCCGACAGTGCTCGACAGCCTGCGCGACAGCGGGCGGCCGAGCATCGCCGATGTGTCGGCGACCGGCTTCGGCGGAGTGCTGTGCATCGAGGCGGGGGGGCCGGTGCCCGGTGTCGGCTGCGCCGGACGCGGCATCAACGCTGCGGTCGACCTCTTGCACGAACTGAAGCTGTTCGAGGAATTCAAGCCCGACTACGTGCTGTATGACGTGCTCGGCGACGTTGTCTGCGGCGGCTTCGCGGTGCCGATCCGCAACGGCATCGCCGAGTCCGCCTTCGTGGTCACCTCTTCGGATTTCATGGCGATCTTCGCTGCCAACAATCTGTTCAAGGCGATCAGCAAATACGCGCCGTCGGGCGGTGCGCGGCTCGGCGGTGTGATCGCCAACAGCATCCAGACGTCCTACGCGTCGTCGCTGATCGACGATTTTGCGGCGCGGACCGGGACTAAAGTTGTCGGCTATGTGCCGCGCTCGCTCGCCGTGGCGCAGAGCGAATTATACGGCCAGACCGTGATCGAGGCGGCGCCGCAATCCGAGCAGGCAGATGTCTATCGCCAACTCGCCCGCCACATCGCGGGAGATCATCCGGTCTCGATCCCGAAGCCGCTCGACGGGCCGGCCCTGAAGGACTGGGCCAAGCAATGGGGCGACCGAGTGTTCGGTGTACGCGCGGGCCGGCCGTTGGTCGAGGCGGTGTGAGGTGACCAAGCCGCTGCAACTGCCGACGCGCGAACGGCGGCTGAACGCGCTCAGCGCCTATCTTGGTGATGTCACGTCTTTGATTGCCGAGTTCGAGGACGGTCCGCCGGTGACGCGGATCCGCACCTTCTCGCAAGTCGCGGTCGACGACGTTTCGGCCGCGCTGCAGGTTTTGACCGAGATTGACGGGCTCGGCATCGTGGTTCACGGCGCCCGTGGATGCGCGGGAGCTCTGGCCGCGGCGCGCGCCGACCGCCCTTGGGCGGTCACCAATCTCGATCAGCGCGACACCATCCTCGGCGCCGATGGCGCTCTGGCACGGACATTGCGGCAGCTACATCGTCGGCACCAGCCGTGGGCGATCGTGGTGGTGGCGACGCCGGTGGTGGCGATCAACAACGACGACATCCAGGCAGTCGCCGAAGAACTGAGCGACGAGCTCGGGATTCCGGTGATCGAACTGCGGACCGACGGATTCCGCTCCCGCGTGGCGGCGACCGGCTTCGACGTCGCCGCGCAGGCGATCGCGGCGCTCGTGCAGCCGGGACAGCCGCACCGCCGCGATTTGATCAATCTGCTGGCGTTCGAACACGGGCCGGGTTTGGTCGGCGTCGCGCAAGCGATCGAGAGCCTCGGCCTCGAGGTCAACGTGTTTCCGGTCGATGCTGGACCGACGGCGTTCGCGAAGGCTGCCCAGGCCGCCCTCAGCGTTGCGGTGTTCGAGGACGAAACCGACGCGCTTCGACGCGAACTCGACCGGCTGCACGGCGTGCCGTTCCTGCGGCTGCCGCCGCCCGTCGGTGCGGAGGCGACCCGAAGCTTTGTCGCAGCGATCGCGGCTGCGACCGAACGGCCCGCGCCGCCGTCGGGTGCAACCGGTGAGGACGTTTGGATTTTGAACGGCCGCCGTGTCGTCGTAGCACTGCCGCCGTCGCAAGCCCTGGCCGTCGTCGACCTGGTCGATCGGTTCGGCGGCGAGCTTGCCGGCCTCAGCGTCGATTGGATCGACAGTCTGCATCTCGGTGGCCTTCGGGCCGTCGCCGCGGCACATCCCGAATTGCCCCTTCATGTCGCCGCCGGACAGCCGTTCGAACTGATGAACTGGCTCGGCCGGATCAAGCCCGAGGTGGTGATCGGCAAGCCCGCGACCGCCGCAACCGCCACCCGCGCGGGCATCGCCGCGGTCGCGGTCGGCGCCGACGATCTGCTCGGCGCTGCCGGTGAAGCGCGTCTGGCGTCGCGGCTGCAGCGCCTGCTCGACGGCGAGGCACTGAAGCGGCGATTTGTCTCGCCGACGGCGAACTATCTGCCGGGATGGTTGAAGCGTAGTCCCGACTGGCACATCAAACGCGAGGTGAGATGATGGCGGCGTCCCTGGTGCGGCCGCGGGCCGGCTGTGCGCTGCACGGTGCGCTGTATGCCGCCTCGGCGATCGATGGTGTGACGCCGCTGGTCCATGCCACCCCTGGCTGCGGTCTGCAGGCCGGGCTTTGGCAGCGCCGCAGCGGCTGCGGCGGATCCGGCGGCTGGGCCACGTCGAACCTGTCTGAGAAGCACATCGTGTTCGGCGGAGCGTCACGGCTGCGCGAGCAGATCAAGAACACAGGCGGGATTCTGCGCGGTGAGCTGACGGTGGTGATGACCGGCTGTCCGGCGGAAATGATCGGCGACGACGTCGAGGCGATGGCGCAGGAAGCCCGTGACGCCGGCGACGACGTGCTCGACCTGGCGACGGCGGGATTTCGCGGCTCCGCCTATCACGGCTACGAATCGTTTCTAAAAGGCGCAATCGCCAAAGCGACCGGGACAGAGACACGCCGCGCTGGGGTGGTCAATCTGTTCGGTCTGGTGCCGCATCAGGACGCTTTCTGGCTCGCCGAGATCGAGGAGCTGTCGCGGCTGATCGCCGGAGTAGGGTTGACGCCCAATCCGCTGTTCGGCCCGCTTGGCGGCGTGGCCGGCCTGCGCGCGGTGGCACAGGCCGAGCTCAGCCTGTCGGTCTCACCCTGGGGTGCTGCGGCGGCCCGGGCGCTCGATGAAGGCTTCGGCATTCCATTCATCGACAGCGGTAGTCTGCCGGTCGGGGCGATCACTACCACCGAGCTCCTCGAACGCGTTGCCGCCTCGGTCGGCGAAGTCGACGACAGTTCAGCACGGGCCTTCATCGAGGTGGAGCGCCGGCGCGAGGCCTATTGCCTCGAGCATCTGCTTGAAACGCTGTACAGTCAGGGGGGGCCGCGCAGCTTTGCGGTGGCGGTGCCGAGTCTGTATGCTGCCGGCCTTGCCCGGTTTCTGATCGAAACGCTGGGCTGGTCGCCGGCGACGATCATTGTCACCGATGATCCGCCACTCGGTGCCCGCGAAGCGATGCAGCAGGATCTGGCGGCGGCGCACTACAGCGAAGACGCCGACGAAATCGCGCGCTTGATCGCCGGTAGCGGCGCCGAGTTCGTCTTCGGCAGCGCTCTGGAGCGTCCGGCGGCCGCGCGGCTCGGCGTGCCGCTGATCGAGTGCGCCGCGCCGACCCACAGGCTTGGCCTGACCACCGGCATCGGTGGCTTTCGCGGCGGCGTTGCGCTGCTGGACGCAATTGTCAGTTCGATCGCGGCGCTCGACAACGCCGCCAGTTCGTAGGTGGCATTCAAGCCGTACTGAATGCTCAAGAGCTGCGACTTCGAGCTGCCCGAAATCCGCAAACCTTGAGGGCACCGCGCAGGCGGTGGGAAGTGCCGGCGCGGCGTGCCGCAACCCTCCGGCCATCGGGAACGACGGCTGCGCCAAGGCGAGGAGAGGGCCATCAGCGAGGCCATCGCGGGTCTAGTCGCGGCCCCGCGGGCCGGCAGTGGAAGGCTCTGTTTCCGCTTCTGCTCGACACCGGGATGCGCCTCGGTGAGGCGATGTCGATCGAGTGCGCATGGATTCGGCAGGAGCCCGGCTTCGTCGTCATTCCGGACTCGAAGAACAGCAGCGCGCGCCACGTGGCGAACTCGGATCGTGCCTACGCCGGCTTGCTGGACCTCACCGACCGGGAGCCGGCGGACAGCAAAGTGTTCAGGTCTTCGTCCTGGGTCGCCGAAAACGCGTGGCGAAATGAGATTCGTATCACGGCGCAATGTCCGGATCTCCGGATCCACGATCTGCGGCACGAAGCCCTGTCCCGCATGTCGGCGCGCGGCGCCGATCTCAAGACGCTGATGCGGCAGAGCGGCCACAAGACCGTCGCGGTGCTGATGCGATACTTGAACCCGACCCCGGCGGAGCAGAGGTCGAGGTTGTTTCCGAACGATGCCATCGTTGAAGCGAAGGCTTGACAGCTGGGTTGCCCAATCATAGCGGCGTGCGGTCAACGCCGCGGTTGAATTATTAACCCGGGTCGGTTTTGGCATCCATACCCACCAACCCTGTCAACGTCGGCGGGTCTGCTTCACACGGAAAGCGGGCGTTTGTGAGCGCGGGACGATGTTCGCTATGGGCCAGAAGCGGACAGGCCTAAGCGGAAGGGGAGGGCGGCGCTAGCCCCATTCGTAGTCAACTACAAGCCCTGGACAGTCTCATTTTTGCGGCGCGCCGAAGGCGCGAATCTGGAATGACGAGTTGATAGGTTGAGCTTGTTATTTCGGCGGCAATCCCGCCGCTACCAGTAACTCCCGAACCTTCGCCGAATCGGCGAGGAAGCGCGGGCTTTCGTTTTTGGGCGGCAGGCCGACCGTTTCGCCTGTCGTGCCCGGCCGCAGCCGCAGGCCGGTGGCGACGGCAACGCGCGCCTCTTCGTAACGACCGAGCGCCTGATAGCAGGTCGCGATCATGAAGTCGGTGCGTCCGGTTGCCGGCGTGATCGCGCGCGACCGGTGCAGCCACGTCAGAGCATCGTCGTAGCGTTCCATCAATGTCAGCGTCAGGCCGGCGCCGAGCAGCCAGGTCCAGCGAGACACTTCCGGTGTATCGGCGGCGTCGGCCCGCTCGAAGGTCGCCAGCGCATCCTGATAGCGGCCGAGGCGAAGCTGGGCCATGCCGATCTGGAACATCACCAGACCGTCCCACGGATCGAACCGCAGCGCGTTCTCGCAGGCCACCAGCGTTTCAGCAAACTGGTTGGTGTTCTGCAGCAGCCGGCAATAGGCCTGAAGCACAGGGATGTAACTCGGCTCGGTCTTCACCGCATCGCGGAGCAGATCCCTGGCGCGCTTTTCGATTCCTTCGAGTTGGTCCGGCGGATACCACACCATCGCCACGCCGCGCATCAAATGGGCCGACAGCGCCGCCGATATTTCGACGTCATTTGGTGCGGCAGCGTGCGACTTCTCGAGCAGCTCTTGAGCGACCTTGAAGCGCTCGCGATTGGTCTGATTCAGAAACGCCGCGGCCTGTTCGGCGATGATCTTGGATTCCGGCTGCATCGCACGCTGAGTCAGCGCATTAATACGCAGCGCCAGCGGGGCGCCGATGCCCGCTGTCAATCGGCTCTGTTGCAAACGTTCGCTGATCGTATTGACTGAGACACGGATGCCGCCGGCCCACTGCACCTGACCGGTGTGCGAGTCGATCAGCCGCGCCTGCAGCTGCCATTGATCGTCTTCGCGCTGCAATTCACCGCGCACGACAAGATCAGCCTTCGCGGTGGGCGGTGCTGCGATGTTGGCGACGACCGGCTGCGCCTCCGGCGCCAACACCCGCACATTACCGATCTTCGACAGGCCGTCGGTGAGGCGATCGGCGACAGTCGAGGCCATCGCCGCGACCGCCGGGTCGGACGTCTTGGTCTCGAACGGCTGGACAGCAATCGTCCGCGTCTCCGGAGCGGAGGCGCGTTGGATCAACATTGTGGCGGCGAGAGTGACGCCGATCGCAACCACCGCGACCGCCGCAGCGATCATTTTCGGACGCGGCCGGTCGTTGCCGCGCGCAGTCCCGGAAGTTTCC
>NZ_QUMK01000056.1 GCF_010907035.1 Rhodopseudomonas sp. BR0M22 | reverse complement strand
GCGATGTTCTATCAGGCGTATCGCGAGGCCGGCTTCGATCCCGCCAAGATGCCGATCGCCAGCCTCTCGACCAGCGAAGCCGAATTGGCCGACATGTCCAACGAAGCGGCCGAAGGCCACATCACGGCGGCGCCGTTCTTCGATACGCTGTCGACGCCGTCGGCGCGTCGTTTCGTCACCCAGTTCAAGCAGCGCTTCGGGCCCGACGCGCCGGTGACGGCGAGCGCGGAAGCTGCGTATTTCCAGGTTCATCTGGCAATGCGGGCGGTCGCCAAATGCGGCTCGGACGATCCGGAGCGCGTGTTGCTCGAATTACGCGACGCGGAATTCGACGCTCCGCAGGGGCGCGTTCGGATCGATCACGAGAACAACCACACGTATCTCTGGCCGCGGATCGCTCGCGTCGATGGTCAGGGGCGGTTCCGCACCGTTTGGAATCCCGGCGTTCGGATCAAGCCGGATCCGTATTGTGTCGTGCAGAGCCTCGACGACTGGTCGGCAGACGAACTCCATGCATCGACGACATGAACCTCGGGCACGGAGCTGACGGGTGACGATCCAAATTCTCCGAGACCTGCGGGGCCTGCGGGTTCACGTCGTCCACCCTGCCGATGTCGAGCGGGTGCAACTCGTCGAACATCTGCGGCGCATCGGCTGCATGGTGGAGGCGCAATGGCCGGTACCTGCGGCGTGGCCGGATGGAACCGACGTGGTGATCCTCGCGATCGAACACGATGTTCGGGCCGAGATTCTGAAGCTGCTGAAATCCGACGGCGCCGCGCGGCCGACGCTGATCGCCGTCGTCAGCTACGAAGATCCTTCGACCTTGCAACTTGTACTTGAAGCCGGCGCCGTCGCGGTGATCGAGCGGCCGATCAGGCCGTTCGGTTTGCTGACGAATTTGACGATCGCCCGCAGCCTGTGGTTGGAGCGCCGCGAAACCACCAAGCGCATCCGCAAGCTGGAGCGCAAGCTCACCGGCATCCAGCGCATTCAGAAGGCGAAGACCATTCTGATGGAAGGACAAGGTCTCGATGAGGCGCAGGCTTACGAGAGCATCCGTCGTCAGGCGATGTCGAAGCGCGTATCAATGGACGACATGGCTTCTGCTATCATTCACGCAAATGAGCTCTTGCAGTACCGTGCGAAAGATGATTAGTCTTTAGTCGTCACGCAAGCGCTGCTTGTTAGTGATGCAGCCGCACCATCGATGAAGCTGGTTCGGCACCAGGCTGTGTAGCCCGAGAGATCCGCGAGGATCTGTCGGGCTTTTTTGTTTTGCGGCTGGCGTGTTCCGGTGGGCGTGGGTTCGCTCCGCCGGGCGGCAGACGATTAGGTCATCTTTGGGTCGAAACAGCGCGCTCGGGCGTGAACGACGAGTCATGTCCGATGAAAGGGAACAGTATGGCAATTGATCGGCGTAAATTCATCAAGGGCGGTCTGCTCGCGACGGGCGCGGCGATGACGTCGCCGGCGGTGTTCTCGAGTGGTGCGCAGGCCGCAGGCGAGATCAAGGTGGGCGTGCTGTTCAGCCTCACCGGTGGTCTGTCGATCGTCGAAAAGTCGCTGCACGACGCGACGATGATGGCGATCAGCGAGATCAACGAAAAGGGCGGCGTCAACGGGATGAAGATCACCGCCGTTGCCGAAGACGGCGCGTCCGACCCGAAGACCTTCAACGAGAAGGCTTCGAAGCTCGTCATCCAGGATCGCGTCCCGACCGTGTTCGGTTGCTACACGTCCGCGAGCCGCAAGGCGGTTCTGCCGGTGTTCGAGAAGCGGCACAATCTGCTGTTCTACCCGACCTACTACGAAGGCTTCGAGTGCTCGAAGAACGTGGTCTACACCGGCGCGGTGCCGAACCAGCAGCTCTCCAACTTCATTCCCTGGATCATCAAGACGCTCGGTAAGAAGAAGTTCTTCATCGTCGGATCGAACTACATCTATCCGCGGGAAATGGCCAAGGTTTCAAAGATCCTGATCGAGAAGAACGGCGGCCAATGGATCGCCGACGAGTATCTCGAGCTCGGCCATTCCGAATGGGGCTCGATGGTCAACAAGATCAAGAATTCCGGTTGCGACGTGGTGCTTTCCAACGTCGTCGGCGATTCGGTGGTGGCGTTCTATCGCGAATTCAAGAATCAGGGGCTGACCCACGACAAGCTGCCGATCTGTGCGACGGTGACGTCGGAGATCGAGATTGCCGCGATGGGGCCGGAATACGCGGTCGGCAGCTACACCTCGTTCCCGTATTTCCAGGCGATCGACACGCCCGCCAACAAGGACTTCGTCGCGCGCTACCGCAAGTTCGTCAACGACCCCAAGGCGGTGACACATCACGCGCTCGAGTGCTCGTACTTCCAGGTCTATCTGTGGAAGCAGGCGGTCGAGAAGGCCGGCAAGGCGACCCCGGAGGCGATCGTCGCCAATATCGGCGGTCAGTCCTTCGACGCGCCCGGCGGCAAGGTCACGGTCGAAGCGCAGAACCTACACACCGCGCTGACGCCGCGGATCGCGCAGTGGCAGGCCGACGGCCAGGGCAAGATCGTCAATGCCTACGATCAGCCGGTGTTCCCGCTGCCCTACGTCGCCTACGGCGAAACCGAGTCCAACCTGTTCTGCACCGCCAAGGGCCTGGACAGCGCCAAGCTCAAGCTCTGACACGCGAGCCGCCGCCCGCGCGATCAGCGTGGCGGCGGCTCCTTACGAGGGCTGCACGAGGATCTGCGATGCTCGAAGTTCTGTTTATCGGTCTCAGTCTGGGGTCGGTGTTGCTGCTGGTCGCGCTCGGTCTGGCGATCACCTACGGCGCCATGGGCGTCATCAACATGGCGCACGGCGAGATGGTGATGGTCGGCGCCTATGTCACGGTGCTTTCGGGGATCTGGCTCGGCGCCAACATCTTCGTGGCGATCCCGCTGGCGTTCATCGTCACTGCGCTGCTCGGCCTGCTGATCGAAAAGCTGGTGGTGCGCAAGCTGTACGGCCGGTTGCTGGACACTCTGCTCGCGACCTGGGGCATTGCGATCCTGATCCAGCAGGCGGTGCGGTTGGAATTCGGCCTGTCGTTCTTCGGCATCCATATCGAAGGCCTCGGGCCTGGCCTGCAGAACGTCGCGGTGCCTGAATTCCTGCAGGGTGCGTTCAGCATCGGCGGCGCCGAGATCAACCGCTATCGCGCCTTCATCATCTTGGTCACGGCGATTCTGGCGTTGCTGACCTGGCTGATCATGTATCGCACGCCGATCGGCACCCAGGTTCGCGCTATCATCCGTAATCCCAAGATGGCGGCGGCCTGCGGCATCGACGTCGAGCGGGTCAATGCGCTGACCTTCGCGTTCGGCTCCGGGCTCGCCGGAATTGCCGGGGTGATGGTGTCCGGCTTCAAGACGGTGTTTCCCGACATGGGCACGCCGATGGTGGTCGACGGCTTCCTGGTGGTGGTGATGGGCGGCGTCGGCAGCCTGCTCGGCTCGGTGTTCTCCGCCGGCATCCTCGGCGAGATCAACGGCCTGGTGGCGTCCGTCACCAACGACATTCTGGCCCGCGCCGTGGTGTTCGGCATCGTGATCGCGATCATCATTCTCAAGCCGAAGGGCCTGTTCGCCCTGAAGGGGCGCTGACGATGCTCTCCAAGCGTCACACTATCTGGGCGATCTACGCCGTGTTCATCGTGCTGACGATGGCGGCTCCGCTGGTGATGGATTCGTTCTGGCTCAACCGCGTCGCCAAATATCTGGTGTACGGCATGCTCGGCATCGCGGTCGCGCTGTCGTGGGGCTACGCCGGCATTCTCAATCTCGGCCAGGGGCTGTTCTTCGGCGCCGGTGCCTACATGTTGGCGATGTCACTGAAGCTCGCCAGCGCGACCTCGCTGCAGCAGGGCTCCGACAAGCCGGTGCCCGACTTCATGATGTGGAACGCAGAGCCCGGCGCTCCGACCGAATTGTGCTGCATCAACAAGGCATCGTTCCTGTGGTTGCCGTTCCAGAGCCAGTGGTTCGGCGTGCTGATGGGGCTGGTGGTGCCGATGGCGATCGCCGGAGTGATCGGCACCATCGTGTTTCGCAAGCGGATCTCCGGGGTGTTCGTCTCGATCATCACGCTGGCGGTGGTGCTGCTGGTGCGGCTGGTGGTGATCGATGCGCAGCCGATCACAAACGGCTTCAATGGTCTGACTGATCTCGGCTGGCTCAATGTCGGCGGCTTCGAATTCGATCCCTACGTCGTGCAGACCTACTATCTGGTGGCGATCTCGCTGGCGGTGGTGCTGATCGGCACTCGGCTGCTGGTCGAAACCCGCGCCGGGCTGATCCTGCAGGCGATCCGCGACGACGAGAACCGCGTCCGCTATCTCGGCTTCGACGTGCCGACCTACCAGACGTTCTTCTTCGCGGTCTCGGCGCTGATCGCCGGCTTCGCCGGCATGCTCTACGTCGTCGTCTCCGAGTTCGCCTCGCCGACCTTCCTCGATCTGCAGTTCTCGATCACCATGGTGGTGTGGGCCGCGGTCGGCGGTCGTGCCTCGATCCTCGGCGCCTGCCTCGGCGCCATCCTGATCAACACCATCTCGGCGACGGTGAGCGAGACCGCCGGCTTCGCCGAGGGCTGGAAGGTGGTGATCGGCCTCGTGTTCGTGCTGGTGGTGCTGTATCTGCCGCGCGGCCTCGCCGGGATCGCGCACGATCTGCTCGATCGCCTTCGGCGGCGCACGCCGGCCGACACGGTGCGGGTCGGCGACGCGACCGGCGCATCGCAACTGGCGGAGTGAGTGATGAACAAGGTTGCGCTCACCATCGACGGCCTCGGCGTCGATTTCGAGGGGTTCAAGGCCGTCAACAACGTGTCGCTGACGATCGGCGAGGGCGAGCTTCGGGTGCTGCTCGGCGCCAACGGCGCCGGCAAGACCACGCTGATGGACCTGATCTCCGGCAAGACCCAGAGCACAATGGGACGGGTGTTTCTCGACGACACCGAGATCACCAATTGGCCGGAGTACAAGATCGTCCGCGCCGGGATCGGCCGCAAATTCCAAATCCCGAGCGTGTTCAAGGAGCTCACCGTCCGCCGCAATCTCGAAGTGGCGAGCTGCAAGAATCCGGGCGTGCTCGCCAATCTCGGCTTCGGCTTTTCCGCCGCGACGCGCAAGCGAGTGGACGAGGTGCTGGAACTGACCGGGCTGACCGAGGAGGCCGATCGGGTGGCGGCCTATCTGAGCCACGGCCAGACTCAGTGGCTGGAGCTCGGCCTGCTGATCACCCAGGATCCGAAGGTGATCCTGCTCGACGAGCCGACCGCCGGCATGACGCAGGCCGAGACTCACAAGACCTCCCAGATCGTCAACAACCTCAAGGGCCGCCACACCATCGTGGTGGTCGAGCACGACATGGCGTTCGTCCGCGAGATCGCCGAGCGCATCACCGTGCTGCATCTCGGCCAGGTGCTGGCCGAAGGCAGCGTCGCTCAGATCGAGAACGATCCGCGGGTCAAGGAAGCCTATCTCGGCGCACAGGGGATCGCCTGATGCTGACCTTCGCCAACGTCAACAGCTTCTACGATCGCAGCCACATCCTGCACGATGTGAGCCTCGACATCCCGACCGGCCAGATCACTGCGATCCTCGGCCGCAATGGCACCGGCAAGACCACGCTGCTCAAGACGCTGATGGGATTGACCGATCGCAGCGAGGGCCAGATCCGGCTCGAGGGCGACGATCTGGCGATGCTGCCGACGTTCCGCCGCGCGCGGGCGGGCATCGCCTACGTGCCGCAGGGCCGCGAAATCATTCCGGACTTCACCATCCGCAACAACATCCTGATGGGGGCGTTCGCGCGCACCGACGGCAAGCGCGAGATTCCGCCGCTGGTGGCCGAGCTGTTTCCGTACCTGATGCAGAATCTCGACCGCAACGGTGGCGTGCTGTCGGGCGGCCAGCAGCAGCAGCTCGCGATTGCGCGGGCACTCGCGGCGGACCCGAAGATCATCCTGCTCGACGAGCCGAACGAGGGGATTCAGCCGTCGATCGTTCAGGAAATCGAGGCGATCATCGTCAGGCTGAACCGCGACCTCGGCCTCACCGTGTTGCTGGTCGAGCAGAACATCCCGTTCGTCCGCCGTGCCGCGCAGCGCTTCGCCATGATGGAGAAGGGGCGCGTCGTCGAAGCCGGCGCGATCGGCGACCTCACCGACGAGATGGTGCACCGGCACATGGCGGTGTGAGCGCGAGAAAATACCCTGCGGCGCACCGATGCGCCGGCCTCAACCCGAATTGAACCTAGCTCAGCAACGAGGAGTTCGAGATGATTCACGGTGATATTGGATCGAGCAACGATACGGTCGGCGTCGCTGTCGTGAACTACAAGATGCCGCGGCTGCATACCAAGGCCGAGGTTTTGGCCAACGCCCGCAAGATCGCTGACATGATCGCCGGCATGAAGGTCGGTCTGCCGGGCATGGACCTGGTGATCTTCCCGGAATACTCGACCCACGGCATCATGTACGACTCCAAGGAGATGTACGAGACCGCCTCGACCGTACCGGGCGACGAGACCGAGATCTTCGCCGAAGCCTGCCGCAAGGCGAAGGTGTGGGGCGTGTTTTCGCTGACCGGCGAGCGGCACGAGGAGCATCCCAACAAGGCGCCCTACAACACGCTGATCCTGATGAACGACAAGGGCGAGATCGTTCAGAAGTATCGCAAGATCATGCCGTGGGTGCCGATCGAGGGCTGGTATCCGGGCAACTGCACCTACGTGTCGGAAGGCCCGAAGGGCCTCAAAGTATCGCTGATCATCTGCGACGACGGCAATTACCCGGAGATCTGGCGCGACTGCGCGATGAAGGGCGCCGAGCTGATCGTGCGCTGCCAGGGCTACATGTACCCGGCCAAGGATCAGCAGGTGATCATGGCGAAGGCGATGGCCTGGGCCAACAACGTCTATGTGGCGGTCGCCAACGCCGCCGGCTTCGACGGCGTGTATTCGTATTTCGGCCATTCGGCGATCGTCGGCTTCGATGGCCGCACCCTCGGCGAATGCGGCGAGGAGGAATACGGCATTCAGTTCGCGCAGTTGTCGAAGTCGCTGATCCGCGACGCGCGCAAGAACGGCCAGTCCAACAACCACCTCTTCAAGCTGGTGCATCGCGGCTACACCGGGATGATCAATTCCGGCGACGGCGACAAGGGCGTCGCGGCGTGCCCCTACGATTTCTATTCGAAGTGGATCGCCGATCCGGAAGGCACCCGCGAGATGGTGGAATCGTTCACGCGCGACACTATCGGCACTGAAGAATGTCCGATCGACGGCATTCCGAACAAGAAGGTCGCGCATCGCTGACGACGCCGCGACGATCGCCCCGGCGAATGCCGTGGGCGGTCGCCTTCGATCGAAACGAAAGGAGAGCCAATGCTGCGGATCGATCATGTTCTGGGCAGCCGTATCGATCCGAGCTTCTCGGAAGATCTGCACCGGCTCGAGCATCGCGGCGGCGTCGACGTCGTCAGCATTCCGGTGGCGGATCTTTCCCGCCGCCGGCTGCTCGCCACCACGCGTGGCGGCCGCGAGCTGGCGATCGCGCTGCCCCGTCACGAGAAGCTGTTCGACGGTGCGGTTCTCTTCATCGACGCCGACAAGGCGATCGTGGTCCGCGCCGGCACCGAGCGCTGGCTGCGGCCCGAGCCGCGCTCGATCGCCGACGCGATCGAGCTCGGTTACCAGGCCGGCAATCTGCACTGGCGCGTGCGGTTCGAAGGAGAGGCGCTGTTCGTCGCGCTGGAGGGGCGTACCGAAGATTACATCGCGCGCCTCGACGAACTGATCGCCAGCCGCCGGATCGGTGTTTCGATCATCGACCAAGAGAGCGGCGAGTCGGGACGGCGCGAAGACGAGGCGCCGCATGTCGGGGGGCACCATCTCCACGGTCACGGCCATCATCACGGCCACGATCAAGATCATTGACGATGCGCTCCGCCCTTCTCGCGATCTGGCAGGCCGACAGCGGATTTCCGAACGGCTCGTTCGCGTTCTCTTACGGCCTCGAAGCGATCGCCGATCTGCGCGGCAAGCTGTCGCCGCGATCACTCGCCGATCTGATCGAGTCGGTGTTGCGGCAGCGCTGGGCGAGTTTCGACCGGGTTCTGATGATGCGTGCGTTCCGCGCCGGGAACGATCTCGCCTGCCTCGCCGAGCTGGACCGGCTGTGCGAGGCGATGTCGCTGTTGGAGCCGCACCGGCTCGGCTCGCGGCGTAACGGTGGATCGTTCATCGCGGCGCATGCGCGGCTCGGCAATCCGGTCGCGGCGCGGCTGCGCGACGCCATCGCGGCGGGCGCGTGCATCGGGCATCTGCCGACGATGCAGGGCGCCGTCTGGCGCGCGTTGCAGTTCGACGCGCCGTCGGCCCAGCTCGCCTCCGGCTACATCACGGCGTCCGGCATGGTCGCAGCCGCAGTGCGTCTCGGCGCGATCGGCGCGCTGCAGGCGCAATCGGCGCTGCAGAGCGCGCTGCCGATCATCGATGAGTTGGTGACGAACGGTGACGATGATGCCGAGCCGTCGAGCTGCGTTCCGTTCGTCGACATCGTCGCGGCTCGCCACATGCGGGCCGACCTTCGACTCTTCGCCAACTGAGAGGCCTGGATGCTGCTCACCCCCACCGAACTCGAACGCCTCACCATTTTCAATGCCGCCGAGCTGGCGCGTCGCCGCCGCGCGCGCGGGCTGAAGCTCAACTATCCCGAGGCGGTGGCGATCATCACCGACGACATCCTCGAAGGCGCGCGCGACGGCCGCACCGTGGCCGACCTGATCGGCTACGGCTCTACCATCCTGACCACCGCCGACGTGATGCCGGGGATTGCCGTGATGATGGACGTGATTCAGGTCGAGTGCGTGTTTCCGGACGGCACCAAGCTGGTCACCGTGCACGAGCCGATCCGTCCGGCGCCGGGAAGCGAGGCCGATCTCGAGCATCCGGGTCGGATCACTGCGGCGCCCGGAACGCTGGAACTGAACGCCGGCCGGCGCCGCCTGAAGCTGACTGCAGTCAACACCGGCGACCGGCCGATCCAGATCGGCTCGCACTATCACTTCTTCGAAGTCAATCGAGCGCTCGAATTCGACCGCGCTGCCGCCTTCGGCATGCGGCTCGACATTCCCGCGGGCACTGCGGTGCGGTTCGAGCCTGGCGCCACCAAGGAGGTGACGCTGGTCGAATTCGGCGGCAGCGGCGAGCTCACCGGGTTGAACAATCTCACCGCGGGGCTCGGCTCCGATCCGCTGGTCCGCGAAGCCGCACTGGCGCGGGCCAAGGCACGCGGTTTCAGGGGGGCGTGATGACGACGATCGCAAGACGGGACTACGCGGCGCTGTACGGCCCGACCACCGGCGACCGGGTGCGGCTCGGAGACACCGCGCTGGAAGCGGTGGTCGAGAAGGACTACGCGGTGTACGGCGACGAGTGTCTGCACGGCGGCGGCAAGACGCTGCGCGACGGCATCGGCATGTCCGGCATCACCTCGGCCGAGGGGGCGTTGGATTTCCTGCTGTGCAACGTCACGGTGATCGATCCGGTGCTCGGCATCGTCAAGGGCGATCTCGGCATCAGGAACGGCCGTATCGTCGGCCTCGGCAAGGCCGGTAATCCCAAGATCATGGACGGTGTCGATCCGCGGCTGATCGTGTCGACCGGCACGACGGTGCGGGACTGCGAGGGTCTGATCGCGACGCCCGGCGCGATCGACGTCCATGTGCATTTCGACAGTGCCGGTCTGGTCGAGCATGCGCTGGCTTCCGGCATCACCACCATGATCGGCGGCTCGCTCGGCCCGATCACCGTCGGCATCGATTCGGGCGGCCCGTTCAACACCGGCAAGATGCTGCAGGCCGCCGAGCATTGGCCGATGAATTTCGGCTTCCTCGGCCGCGGCAATTCCCACGTCGCCGCGCCGATGGTCGAACAGCTCGAAACCGGCGTGATGGGACTGAAGCTGCACGAGGATTGGGGGTCGATGCCGGCGGCGATCGACTGCTGCCTGCGTGTCGCGGACGACTACGACTACCAGGTTCAGATCCACACCGACACGCTGAACGAATCCGGTTTCGTCGAGGATACGCTGGCGGCGATCGGCGGACGCACCATTCATATGTATCACACGGAGGGGGCTGGCGGCGGCCACGCTCCGGATATCATTCGTGTCGCCGGCGAGATGCACTGCCTGCCGTCGTCGACCAACCCGACCAATCCCTACACGGTCAACACCTTCGACGAACATCTCGACATGACGATGGTGTGCCACCATCTCAACCCGGCGATCCCCGAGGACGTCGCCTTCGCCGAGAGCCGCATCCGGGCGCAGACCATCGCGGCCGAGGACGTGCTGCACGATATCGGCGCGATCTCGATGCTCGGTTCCGACAGCCAGGGCATGGGCCGCATTCACGAAGTGATCTGCCGCACCTGGCAACTCGCCTCCAAGATGAAGCAGCAGCGCGGCGCGCTGCCGGAAGACAAACCCGGCATGGGCGACAATGCCCGCATCAAGCGCTACATCGCCAAATACACGATCAACGCCGCCAAGACCTTCGGCATCGCCGATCACATCGGTTCGCTGGAGGACGGCAAGCTCGCCGACATCGTCGTATGGCGGCCGGCGTTCTTCGGAATCAAGCCCGAGCTGGTGATCAAGGGCGGCTTCATCGCCTGGGGTGCGATGGGCGACAGCGCAGCTTCGCTGATGACCTGCGAGCCCTTGCTGATGCGACCGCAATGGGGCTCGTTCGGCCGCGCCCCGTCGGCGCTGTCGGCCTGTTTCGTCCACCCGCTGGCGATCCAGAACGATCTGGCCGGCAAGCTCGGGCTGTCGAAATCGCTGCTGCCGGTGAAGGGTACGCGCAAGCTCAGCAAGCGTGACATGCTGCACAACGACGCCTGCCCGAAGATCACCGTCGATCCGGAGACCTTCGACGTGTTCGTCGACGGTGAACTCGCCACTTGCGAGCCTGCTACCGAGCTGCCGCTGGCGCGGCGCTATATGTTGAGGTGATCATGGGATTGCAGCTCACGTCGTTGACGACCAGCGCGGACGCCAACCCGTCCGTCGCCGCGCGCATCGGCATCGGCGGTCCGGTCGGCTCGGGCAAGACCGCGTTGATCGAGGCGCTGATTCCGGTGCTGCAGACCCGCGGCGTCGATTTCGCGGTGGTGACCAACGATCTCGTCACCAAGGAAGACGCCGAACGGCTGCGTCGCTCCGGGCTGATCGATCCGGCGCGGGTATCGGCGGTCGAGGCCGGCGCTTGTCCGCATACGGTGATCCGCGAGGATCCGACGCTCAATATCGCAGCGGGCGATACGCTGGAGGCGACGTTTCCGGGGCTCGAACTGATCCTGTTCGAATCCGGCGGCGACAATCTGGCCTCGACCTTCTCGCTCGATCTGGTCGACTGGTGGATCTTCGTCATCGACGTCGCCGGCGGCGACGACATCCCGCGCAAGAAGGGACCGGGTGTGATGAAATGCGACCTCCTCGTCGTCAACAAAGTCGACCTGGCGCCGTATGTCGGCGTCGCGCTGGAGCCGATGCTGGCGGAGGCGCAGCGGGTGCGCGCCGGCAAGCCGGTGATCGCCACCAATGCGCGCTCCGGGCTGGGCGTGGACGCCGTCGCCGATGCAATTAGTGCCGCCGTCCTGTTTCGCTCCTGACCGTGCCCGCGTCAGCGTCGCGCGGCTCGCCGCCGAATTCGCCGGCGGTCGCACCATGCTGCGCCGCCAGCAGGTCGGCTATCCGTGGCATCTCGGTCGTGGCTTCCATCTCGATTCCGCCAAGCCCGATCTGCTGACGCTGTATCTCCAGTCGGCTTCGGGTGGGATGTATGCCGGCGACGAGCTCAGCTTCGATGTCGAAGTCGGGACCGGTGCGGCGCTGCATCTCACCACCCAGGCGGCGACCTTGGTGCACGCGTGCCGCGATGCCGCCGCCTCGCTGAGCCAGCGTGTCCACGTCGCCAACGGCGGCTTCGCCGCGCTGACCAACGATCCGTACATTCTGTTTCCGGAGGCCGAGCTGTCGCTTGCGACCAGCGCAGTGGTCGATTCCGATGGAGTCCTGATTCTCGCCGATGGCTTCGGCGCACACCGGCCGGCGCGGTTCGAAGGCACCTTCAAGCGTTTCGCCAGCGAGCTTCGTGTCACGCGGCCGGACGGAAGCCTGCTGCTGCTCGATCGTGCTGCGCTGCGCGGCGGCGATCTCGGCAATCCTTACGATGCGCTCGGCGGCGCTGGCGCTGGCGGATCGGTGATCGTCATCGCGCCCGCCGAGCGGTTGCCGGCGGCCGAGGCCATCGAAGCCGCGGCGGAGCGTGCCGGCTGCTTCGCCGGCGTGTCGGCGGCGCCGAACGATGCGGGCTTGGTTGTGCGAATGACGGCGCCGGACGGCGGTGGTTTGACGCGTGGGTTGACGGCGGCGTTTCATGTCATCGCGGAGACTGCGCTGGGCGTGCCGCTCGCGGTGCGGCGCAAGTAAGCGGCGCGAACCTTCGGTCATTGGAGCGTTCACAAAGGGTACCTCCTCATGGTGAGGAGGCGCGCAGCGCCGTCTCGAACCATGGCCGCAGACACCCGCGTCCTCATCCTTCGAGACGCCCCGGCTACGCCCTGCGGGCTATGCCGAGGCTTCTCAGGATGAGGAGTCAGTGCGGTGCTTCCATCATCGCCGGGCCAGGCGGAAGTACAATTCCGACAGCCGTGCCGGGAGATCCTCCACGCGGTGCACCAGCATGGTGTTGCCGCGGCCGAAGATGCGCGCGGCGGCTGTCATGCCCGGGCTGCCGAGCACGACGCCGAAGGCGTCGATGCCGCGGGCGTGCAGGCCCATTGCGGCGCGGCGCGCGTCTTCGATCAGGTCTGCCGGATCGCCGACGTCGACGTCGGACGGCTCGCCGTCGGTCAGCACCAGCACCAGCTTGCGGAAACTGCGGGCGTCGCCGATCACCGCACCGGCGTGGCGCAACACGGTCCCGAGTCGTGTCGAATAGCCGGACGCGAGGCCGTCGAGCCGTGCCATCGCCTCAGTGCCATAGGGCTCGTTGAAAGCCTTCACAGATGTCAGCTTGACGTCGTCGCGGCCGTCGGAGGCGAAGGCGAGGAGTCCGAACGGATCGCCGAGCTTCTGCATCGCTTCGGCCAACACCGCCACCGCGATGCGCTCGACATCGAGCACGGTCGCGCCGGAGCGCAGGCGGTCGCTGGTCGATTGCGAGGTGTCGATCAGCAGCAGCGCGGCGAGATCGCGGTGCTTCGAGGTCGAGGAGCGGAACACCCGCGGGTCGGGCTCCTGGCCGGTGCGCAGCGCCAGTCCGGCGTCGATCACCGCGTCGAGGTCGAGATCGTGGCCGGCGGGCTGGCGGCTCAGCCGGATGCTGCGGCCGATGCGCAGGCCGCGCACCAGTTGTGCGACGCGACCGCGCAGCGCATCGGCCCGGTCGAGCGCCTCGACGATGCGGCGCGGATCGCCGCGTAGCGCGGCGACGTCGCGCACCGTGGTCCACTCCGGCCGCTCGATACCATGGCGGCGGTCCCATTCCGGATAGGTCGCCAGCGCCGTGCCGCGGCTGTCCGGCGCGACCGGCCGCGCCTTTCCGGCATCGCTGCCGGATGGCTGCTGATCGTCCGGCGGAGCTCCATCGTTCTCCTGTCGTTCAAGCCTGGCTGCGTCGACGAACATCTCCAAGATGTCGGCATTGGCCTGCGGCGCCTCGTCGAAATCCCACAGGCCGAGATTGTCGTCGCGATACACCGGTTCGACGACATGGGACTTGGCGTTGAACTGCAGCCGCATCTGGCCGAGATCGTTGCCGAGCAGCATGCCGATCTCGCGCGCGATCGCCGGATCGTCCAGCCGCGTCTGCGCGGCGGCGAACAGTGCGCGGCCCTTCTCGATGAAGCCGTGATCGTCGGGGTAGCCGTCGTCGAACAGCGCACGGGCGAGCCGCGCCAGCAGCGCCTGCGCGGTGGCGATGCCGGCCGGCTTTGCGGTGTGAAACGGCGCCCACAGCCGGCGCAGGCCGGGGAGTTGCCGCATCGCCAGCATCTCGATCCGCGCGTCCTCGATCAGTCCGACCAGCACGATCTGCAGCGGCTTGAGCTTGCCGACCGGAAAGCGGCCGCTGCCCAGCACCAGATGCGCCTGCGCATGAGCGGCGGCGGCGCGATACAGCCGCCACGCCTCGTCGCCCTCGAAGCCGCGATACACCTCCGGCAGCCGGATCAGCGGGCCGGCGAGGGCCGACCGCCGCGCCACGGCGGTGTCGCCGCAGGGCAGGGCACGGAACAGCGGCACCCGGCCCCACAGCGCAGTGACGAAGACTTTGAGATGGCGCTCGGTCTCGGCGAAATCGACGCCGCCGAAGTCGCGGCTGATCAACCGTTGGGCCAGCTCGTGCTGCAGGGTGAAGTAATTGCGCCGGACGCGTCGGTCGGTGCCGGCGAGCTTCAGTCCGGAGGCGATGAAATTCTCGAATGCCTCCACCGAGCCTGGCGCCAGGATGGTCGACATTCGCTGCGCCACCGGCTCGACCGCGTCCGGCGCGTCGTGGGCGAATTGCGTCAACGCGCGCCACCACCGCGCCAGTTCGGGCGCGGAGGCGAAAGCATTGCGGGCGATCGGCAGCGATTTGAGGCTCAGCGCCGCGGCGCGCGCGCCGGCCTCGCGGCAGATCTCCGCCGCGGCGCCGGCGGCGGCGAGCAGGGCAGCGATGTCGTTGCCGGGCTCGCTGCGGCTGATGTCCCAAAAGGCGATCAGGCAACCGGGGCCGGCATTGATGTTGACCAGCTCAAGCACCGCGGCCGACCAGGCGTCGAGATCGGCCTCGTTCCAGCGCGTTGCGAGGTCGTCCCAGGCGGTGCGGAACGGCGCGCGCAACGACTCGCGCTGCCGCATCATCAGATGCAGCTCGCGCGTCGCGCTGTCGGGCAGCGGCTCGGCGCGCATCAGAGCTGTTCGCGTCTGCTCTGCACTCACGGCATGCAGGCCTCAATCGCCGCGCGCAATGCGGCGCGGACGTCGGGATTGTCGGTGATCGGCAGCACGATGCTGGACTGCACCGCGGCGCCGAGCGGCACGCCGCCGCGCACCAAACGTCCGGCGTGGATCAGCATCCGGGTCGAGGCGCCTTCGTCGAGGCCGTGGCCCTGCAGATTGCGCGAGCGCTGGCCGATCGCCACCAGCACGTCGGCGAGCGCGCTGTCGGCACCGCTCTCGCGCACCACGATCGCGCTTTCGATCTGCGGCGGCGGATAGGTGAAGTCGATCGCCAGGAAGCGTTGTTTGGTCGACTCCTTCAGGTCCTTCACGGCGCTCTGGTAGCCGGGATTGTAGGAGATGGTGAGCTGGAAATCCGGATGCGCCGGCACGATCTCGTTGTGCTTCTCCAGCGGCAGGATGCGGCGGGCGTCGGTGAGCGGATGGATCACCACCGTGGTGTCCTGCCGGGCCTCGACGATCTCGTCGAGATAGCAGATCGCGCCGTGGCGCACTGCCTGGGTCAGCGGTCCGTCGTGCCAGACGGTCCCTTGTGGTTCTAGCAGATAGCGGCCGGCGAGGTCGGCGGCAGTCATGTCCTCGTGCGCCGCCACGGTGATCAGCGGCCGGCCGAGCCGCCATGCCATATGCTCGACGAAACGGGTCTTGCCGCAGCCGGTCGGGCCCTTCAGCATCACCGGCAGCCGTTCCGTATAGGCTGCGGTGAAGATCTCGATTTCGTCGCCCTGGGGCTGGTAAAACGGTTCCGCTGCGATCCGGTAGGCGTCGAGCACCATGCACTCCTCCTCAAGCCAAGCAGGGGACGGAGGCCAGCGGCAAACAGGCGCGACAGAGACCGTCCCTGAAAATGGGATTGTGGCAATCTCTGCCGACCGAGCACGCTGCTACATCGAAGCGCGCTCTGGATGTCATACGGAAGAATACCTCGTTGCCTCTTTGGCGCAAGTGGAAGCGGGACGAGTGGAAGCGGGGCCAACGGAAGCGGGGCGCCGCGTCGCCAGGGCCCTATTTGGCAGCGCCATGGCCGAGCGCGATGCCGATGGTGCGGGCGGCTTCTACGACGTGGACGGAGTATTCCTTGATCTGCTTGCGCTTGACGCGGATGTCCGGGCCGGACATGCCGATCGCGCCGATCAGTTCGCCGGAGCGGCCGATGATGGCGCAGGCGCAGGCGGCGATGCCTTCGCGCCATTCGCCGTGCAGCACCGACGCATAGCCCTGCGCCCGGATGGTACGGATGTCTTCGCGCAGCTCCTCGATCGTGGTGCGGGTCGAATCCGTATAGCGCTTTAGATGCGGGCGCAGGATCTCGAGATAATCGTCCGGCATCTGCGCCAGCATGGCCTTGCCGGTCGCGACCGTGAAGGCCGGCGCGCGCATCCCGACGCTGGTGTGGGCGCGGATGTGATGGGCGCTTTCGATCTTGTCGACGTACAGAACCTCGGTGCCGTCGAGCACGGACAGGTGGACCGTTTCACCGGTGACCTCGGCCAGCTTGGTCATCGCCGGCCGCGCGATCCGCACCAGATCCATGCGCTGGATGACGTGATGGCCGAGCTCCCACAGCTTGGTGGTCAGCTCGTAGGTGCTGTGCGGCGGGATTTGGCGGACATAGCCTTGCGACTGCAAAGTCGCCAGCAGCCGGTGCACGTTGCTCTTGGTGAATTTGAGCTGGTTGGCGAGGTCGGTGACGCCGCGCGGCTGATCGCTGAGCGCAAGGGTCTCGAGCAGTCGAAGTCCCTTGATGAAAGCTTTGTCCATTCAGGCGGCCGGGCAATATCTCTTTGTTGGAAATAACGACCGGCAGTCGTGACTGCCGGTCGGAGTTTGCTGCGAGTCGCCTTATTGGGCCAGCATCGCGTTCAGCTTTTCTTGTCCGTATTCTTCATTGGTTGAATTCCCCGCCGGCGACTTGGCGCCCCAGAAATCCGGGCTCCATTCGATCGCCTTGGCGACGTTGTCGGGGTTGTTGGCCCAATATCGCGCAATGTTCTTGTCGGTCGCCGCATCGAACACGACCTTGGACGGCAGCGCGACCGGGAAGGTGGAGGTCAGTTGCGCGGCGCGCTTCGGATCGAGCCGCCACGACAGCAGCTTGAGCGCATTGTCGTAGTTCGGCGCGCCCTTTGGAATCGAGAAAAAGTCGTAATAGACGAAGCCCTGGTTGAAGGTGAGGTCGATCGGCGCGCCTTCGAGCGCCAGCTTGCTCATCGAGCCGGTGTAGGCCAGGCACATGTCGGCTTCACCGTCGAGAAGCAGCTGCGGCGGCTGCGCGGCGGTGGTCCACCACTTGACGACGTGCGGCTTGATCTCCTTCAGCTTCTTCAGCGCCCGGTCCATGTCGATCGGGTACAGCTTGTCCTTGCTGACGCCGTCGGCCATCAGCGCGGCTTCGAAGGTGAAGCGCGGCCACGCCGGCATGCAGCGGCGGCCCGGAAATTTCTTCACGTCCCAGAAGTCGGCCCAGGTCTGCGGAGCCTTGTCGCCCTTGAACTTTTCCTTGTTGTAGACGAGGCCGACGCCGATCACCTGCAGCGCGACGCCCTTCTTGCGCTTCAGATTGTCCGGCATCGCAGCCAGCGTCTTGTGCGCAGACTCCGACAGCTTCGAATAATCGATGTCGGCCAGGCAGCAATCGCCGAGCAGCTTGGTTTCCTGGTCGAAGATGAAGGTCAGATCCCACTGCGCCTTGCCGGCCTCGGCCTGGGCCTTGATGCGCGGGCCGCTGCGGGCTTCCTGCACGGTGACGACCTTGATGCCGGTTTCCTTTTCGAACGGGTCGTACATCACCTTGCGCAGCGCATCGCCGTAGCCGCCGCCCGGATCCTGCATGATCACGACGTTGCTCTGGGCCGTGGCGGTCGCCGCCCCCAGGGCGATGAAGGCCGCCGAAGCCAAGGCCGGCAAGGTGAATCGTTTCAATCCCAACATCCTGCGTTTCCCTCGTGGTTTGATCGTTTGTCGTCAGCTCGCTTTTTGCGAGGTTGCAAGCACCGGCCGGGCGAGGAACAGCCCTCCCACGACCAGCAGAACTTCGAGCGTCGAGACCACCGCCAGCACCGGATTGAGCCGGTAGTTGATGTCGCCCCACAGCATCAGCGGCAGCGTCTTGAGCTGGGCGCTCGACAGGAACAGCGTGAGCACCAGTTCGTCGAACGAATGCAGAAAGGCGAAGAACGTCGCCGCCGCGAGACCCGGCGCGATTGCCGGCAGCGTCACCAGCCGCAGCACGGTCAGCGATGAGGCTCCGTGCACCGCGGCGGCCTGTTCGAGCCGCTTGTCGACGCCCTGCAGCGCAGCCGCCAGGATCACCACCACGATCGGCAGGCCGCCGATCGCATGGGCCGCTGCGAGGCCGAACACCGAGCCGATCAGATCGAACTTCAGGAACAGCGTGTACAGCGACAGGCCGAGCACCACCGGCGGCACGATGATCGGGCTGACCAGCAGCAGCATGATGGCGGACTTGCCGCGGACATCGCCGCGGACGATGCCGAGCGCCGCGCAGGTGCCGAGACCGACCGCGATGATGGCCGAGACCGAGGCGATCATCGCGGAAGTCCAGAACGCCCGCATCCAGTTGGTGTCGGAGAAGAACTGCTCGTACCAGCGCAGCGAGAAGCCGGGCGGCGGGAAGGTCAGATAGCTGGCGCTGCTGAACGAGATCACCATCACCACGATAATCGGGAGGATCAGCACGGCGACGACGAGGCCGCCCATCAGTCGCACCGTCCAGGTGCCGAAACTGGCCGGCAGCATGCCGACCAGCCGCAGCAGCGGCCAGCCGATCGTGTCGGCAAGGCTGCTGCCGATCGAGCGGCGCGTCGGATCATCGGCAGCCGCGCGCGTCGTGCTCGCCGCATTCGACTCGGTCAACTTGCGGCCGCCCCAGATGAATTCGAGACCGAGGAAGCGTCCGGCGATTGCCACCACCGCCAGGGTGATCAGCAGCAGCACCACGCCGAGCGCCTGCAGGAAGCCTTCGGACGTCACCGAATCCGCCTGCTGGGTGATGTGCATGGCGAACATCTGATCGCCCGGCCCGCCGAGCAGGGTGGGGGTGATGAAGAAGCCGATCGCCGCGACGAACACCAGCAGGAAGCCGGCGCCGATGCCGGGCAGCGTCAGCGGCAGCAGCACGCGCCAGAACACCGCGATCGGGCCGGCGCCGGAGGCGAGCGCGGCGCGGGTCAGGCCGGGATCGAGCCGCGACACGCTGGAGTAGATCGTCAGCACCATCAGCGGCAGCAGCACGGCGGTCATGCCGAGCAGCACGGTGCCGCGATGAAACAGCAGTTGCACCGGTTCGCCCAGCACGCCGATCGCCACCAGCAGCTTGTTGATCGGTCCGGTGCGGCCGAGCAGCACCATCCACGCATAGGTGCGGATCAGGATCGCGATGAAGTAGGGCAGTACGATCGCGGTGGCGATCAGCGCACGCGTCAGACCGCGGGTACGATGAATCAGCAGCGCGGTCGGATAGCCGAACAGCAGGCACAGGAACGCCACCGTGACCGAGATCTGCATGGTCCTGACCAGCGATTCCCAGTACAGCGGCACGGCGAACACGCGCTCGAAATAGGTCAGCCAGCTCGGGCCGCTGATGCTGATGCGGATCAGATCGATCAACGGCAGCAGATAGATGAAGCCCAAAAATGCGACCGCGGGCAGCAGCAGCAGCGCCGGGTTCTTCAGCTTCATCGCCAGGCTGGAGGTCGGCTGCCGCCGTGGCTCGTCGGTCAGCGAAAGCGTCGTCATGCCAGCACCCAGCAGTCTTCCGGGCCCCAGCTGACGTGCAGACGATCGCCGATATTCGGCAGCGGCCGCTTGGCGCTGTCGGGGCAGCGCACCAGCAGCGTCTCGCCGCTCTCCATCTGCGCCTCGATCCGCAGGGTCTCGCCGAGGAAGATCGCCGAGGTCACGGTCACCGGCGTCGAGTTCGCGGTGGCTTCGTCCGCAATCGCGATCCGCTCGGGCCGCACCAGCACGGTGACGCGGCCGACGTCGATGGCGTCGCGGCTTTCGGCGTCGAACACGTAGCCGGACCGGTTCTTGAGCGTCACCGTGGTGCCGCGCTTCTGCATGATCTCGGCTTCGATCAGATTGCTCTCGCCGACGAACGAGGCCACGAAGCGATTGGCGGGATGACGATAGATGTCGAGCGGCCGGCCGATCTGCACGATCTTGCCGGCATCGAGCACAGCAATGCGGTCGCTCATGGTCAGCGCTTCGCCCTGGTCGTGCGTGACGAACAGGATGGTGCTGCCGATGGTCTGATGCAGGTCGCGGATTTCGATCTGGATCGACTCGCGCAGGCGGCGGTCGAGCGCGCTGAGCGGTTCGTCCATCAGCACCACCTTGGGCCGCATCACGATGGCGCGGGCGATCGCGACGCGCTGCTGCTGGCCGCCGGACATTTCCGACGGCGCCTTGTCGGCGTGCGCCGACAGCCGCATGATTTCCAGCGTCTCGGCGACGCGCCGCGCGGTGGTGGCGCGATCGACGCCGGCCATCCGCATCGGGAACGCGACGTTCTGCGTCACCGTCATGTTGGGGAACAGCGCGTAGCTCTGAAACACCATGCCGAAGCCGCGCTTGTGCGTGGGCACGTTGTGCACCGGCTTGCCGTCGACCAGAATTTCGCCGCCGTCGAGCGTCTGGAACCCGGCGAGCAGGTTGAGCAGCGTGGTCTTGCCGCTGCCGGAGGGGCCGAGCAGCGTGATGAATTCACCGGGCTCGATATCGAGGCTGATGCGGTCGACCGCGTGAAACTGGCCGTAGCGCTTCTCGGCTTCGCGCACCGCGATGCTGGAGCCGATCACCTGCCGCGCCTGCGCTGCCTGCGATGCTGCACCTCGCGCGCCGAGATTCCCTGCGCGCAGAGCCACTGGCTCGGCCATCGTTCCCTCCCTGATCAGTTCCGACTTCGTCGTTCTATATTATGAAACGCTATTCCAATTATTCTTGGCGGCCGTCTCCGCGTTGTCAAGTCGGGGACCGCGTGCTGTGACGCGGTGGTGCGAGCCGGCGGCCGCATCCCGCAGCGCGGCGGCACGATCGGCATTGACAGAGGCTTGGCAGCGCGACTAATTTTATTTGGAAAGACGTTCTACAATATAGAACAACAAATCGGGAGGTGGATCGTGGCGAGCGATCTTCGCGGACTGGCGAAGTATGTGGAGCCGGGAATCCGGCTGGGGCTGCCGGTCGATTATGCCGGCGTCTCGATGGCGATGACCCGCCCGATCATCGAACGCAACACCGGCAATCTCCATCTCATCTGCGTGCCGACCGGCGGCCTTCAGGTCGATCAGCTGATCGGCTCCGGTCTGGTCCGCACCGTCGAGACCAGCGCGGTGACGCTCGGCGAGGCCGGCGGCGCGCCGCGGTTCAACGCCGCCGTCAAGGACGGCTCGATCAAGCTGATGGACGCGACCTGCCCGGCGATCCACGCCGGCCTGATGGCGGCGCAGAAGGGCAGTCCGTTCATGCCGATGCGCGGCCTGATCGGCAGCGACATCCTGCGGCATCGCAAGGACTGGCGCGTGATCGACAATCCGCTGGCGGACGGCGGCGACCCGGTGGTGCTGATCCCCGCGATCAAGCCGGACGTGACGATCTTCCATGCCCCGATGGCCGACCGCTTCGGCAACGTCTGGGTCGGCCGCCGCCGCGAGCTCGCCGCGATGGCCTATGCGTCGGCGATCACCCTGGTGACCGTCGAGCGGATCGTTGACGAGAGCCTGCTCGCCAACGAGATCACCGCGGCCGGCGTGCTGCCGGCGATCTACGTCACCGAGGTCGCGCTGGCGCCGAAGGGCGCCCGGCCCTACGGGCTGTGGGGCGAATATCCGGCCGACACCCAGGAACTGGTTCGCTACGCCCGCGCGGCGCGCACCGCCGAAGGTTTTGCCGACTACATGGCGACGACGCAGATGGAGCCCGCCTGATGACCGACATTCATCCGCGCGAGATCCTGATCTGCACCATCGCCAAGCTGCTCGACGGCGTTCGTCATGTTGCGGTCGGCGCCTCCTCGCCGATCCCGGCCTCGGGCGCGATGCTGCTGCGGGCGCTGAAACAGCAGGCCGGCGAGACCGGGCCACGGATCTCGATCCTCGGTTCGGTCGAGCACAACTTCTTCACCAACGGTTCGGCCGAATTGTTCGACTGCGCCGGCCAGGGCCGCATCGATGCGTTCTTCCTCGGCGGCGGCCAGATCGACGGCCAGGGCAACATCAACCTGGTCGGGGCCGGCGAGTATCCCCAGTCGCAGGTGCGCTGGCCGGGCTCGTTCGGGTCGGCCTATCTGTACTACGTGGTGCCGCGGGTGATCCTGTTCCGCGAGGAGCACACCCCGCGCGCAATGGTCGAGAAGGTCGACTTCATCAGTGCGCCCGGCCTCAGCGACGAGGGCGTGTATCGGCCCGGCGGGCCGATCGCGCTGCTCACCAGCAAGGCGCTGTTCCGCTTCGACAAGGACCGCCGCGGCTTCGACCTGCAGAGCGTTCATCCCGGCTATGATCTTGCCGCCATCAAGGAGGCGACCGGCTTCAAGTTCGCCCACGATGAGACGCCGGCGCAGACCGCGCTGCCGGATCCCCAGGTCCTGAAGCTGCTGCGCGAGCGCGTCTACGACGAGGTCGCAGAGACCTATCCGGACTTCGCCGCCCAGATGCGGCGCGAGATCGCTCAGCCGCTGTCCCATGCGTCCTGAGCCGATCGGCGAGCAATCCCACGGAGACGGCGTGTGAGTGAGATCGAGCGAATCCCGCATTGCAGCCACTGGGGCGCCTATACGCTGCTGGTGCAGGACGGGAGCATCGTCGGCGTCGAACCGTTCGCGCACGATCCGGCGCCGTCGCCGATCATTCATTCGGTGCCGGAATGGGCCAATCCGAAGCGGCGGGTGCTGCGTCCGATGGTGCGTGCCGGCTGGCTTGACAAGCGTGAGCACAGCGACCGGCGCAAGCGCGGCGCCGAGAAGTTCGTACCAGTCAGTTGGGACGAAGCCACCACGCTGGTGGCGGATGAAATCCGCCGCGTCTCGACGACTTACGGCAACGCCTCGATTTTCGCCGGCTCCTATGGCTGGACCAATTCGGGCCGGTTGCATCACGCCTCGTCGCTCTTGAAGCGGATGCTCAATCTGGTGGGCGGCTTCACCCGCCACGTCGATACCTATTCGATCGCCGCAGGCCCGGTGATCCTGCGCCATACGCTCGGCAGCTCGGATGCCTGCGACGGCCGTGCCAACACGCTCGACACCATCGCCGACCACACCGAGACGCTGGTGGTGTTCGGCGCTCTGTCGCCGCGCACCGCACAGACCGAAGCCGGCGGCATCGGGGTGCACCGGGTCGAGTCGTATTTGCGCAAGATCGTCGATCGCGGCATCCGCATCGTGCACGTCTCGCCGCTGAAGGATGATATGCCGGAGTGGGTCGGCGCCGAGTGGTGGCCGATCCGTCCGAACACCGATGCGGCGCTGATGCTCGGCCTCGCCGGCGAGATCGTGCTGGCGGACCGCCACGCCCGCGCGTTTTTGGATCGCTGCACCAGCGGTGCCGAACAACTGCTGGCCTATCTCGACGGCTCGGCCGACGGCGTCCGCAAGGACGCGGCCTGGGCGGCGGAGATCTGCGGTCTTGATGCCGAGGCCATCCGCAAGCTGGCGCGGCGGCTGGTCGAGACCCGCAGCATGCTCACCGCGAGCTGGAGCCTGCAGCGCGCCCATCACGGCGAACAGCCGTTCTGGGCGGCGATCGGGCTCGCCTCGATCATCGGCCAGATCGGTCTGCCGGGCGGCGGCGTCGGCTTCGGCTACGGGTCGCTCGGCGGCGTCGGTTCGCCGTTCAACATCGGCAAGTCGCCGGCGATCTCGCAACTGACGCGACCGATCGACAGCTTCATCCCGGTGGCGCGGATCAGCGACATGCTGCTCAATCCGGGCGGCACCTTCACCTACGAAGGCAAGACGCAGACCTATCCGGATACGCGGCTGGTGTATTGGGCCGGCGGCAATCCGTATCACCACCATCAGGATCTCAACCGGCTCGCCGAAGCGTGGACGCGGCCGGAAACCATCATCGTGCAGGATCCGATGTTCACCGCGACCGCGCAGCGCGCCGATATCGTGCTGCCGGCGACGACGTCGATCGAACGTAACGACATCGCCGGCAATCGCCGCTCCGATTTCGTCATCGCGATGAAGCGGGCGATCGCGCCGGTCGGCGAGTCGCTGCCGGATTTCGAGATCTTCGATCGCATCGCCGGCAAGCTCGGCGTCGCCGACAGCTTCAACGAAGGCCGCGACGAGATCGGCTGGGTGCGGCATCTCTACGAAGAGGTGCGGCAGGACGCGGTCGGACGCCACGGATTCGAGATGCCCGACTTCGACAGCTTCTGGGAGCGCGGCTACGCCCGCTGCCCGGTGCGCGCCGAGCACACCTTCCTGGCCGAGTTCCGCGCCAACCCCGCGGCTCACCCGCTCGCCACCGAGAGCGGCAAGATCGTGCTCGGCAGCCGCACGCTGGCCCAGCTCGGCTATGCCGATTGCCCGCCGCACCCGGCGTGGCTGGAGCCGGCCGAGTGGCTCGGCAAGGGCGAAGCTCCGGACCTGCATCTGATCTCGCATCAGCCGGTCGGCCGGCTGCACAGCCAGATCGAAACCGGCGTCGCCAGCGTGGCGGCCAAGCGCAACGGCCGCGAACAGGCCAAGCTCAATCCGCAGGACGCGGCGGCGCGGGGCATCGAGGACGGCCAGACCATCCGGATCTGGAACGCCCGCGGCGCCTGTCTGGCGACCGCGACCGTCACCGACGCGGTCCGCCCCGGCGTACTTGTGCTGCCGACCGGCGCCTGGTTCACCCCGCGCGACGAGAACGGCCTCGAAGTCGCCGGCAATCCCAACGTGCTGACGCTCGACATCGGCACATCGCAATTCGGCCAGGGCTGCTCGGCACATACCTGCCTGGTCCGTGCCGAGCCGCACATCGCAGATCAACGCGACGCTTTCGACGAATATCAGGACAAGCTGGTCGCCCTCGCGACCGCCTAAAGAGAGACAGCGCCATGACCAAGCCCGCCATCAGCCGCTTCCCGGTTCCGGAGATCGCCAGCCTGCCGGAGGACATCCGCACACGCATTCTGGCGGTGCAGGAGAAGTCCGGCTTCGTGCCCAACGTGTTTCTCACGCTGGCGCATCGCCCCGACGAATTCCGCGCCTTCTTCGCTTATCACGACGCGCTGATGGACAAGCCGGGCCCGATCACCAAGGCCGAGCGCGAGATGATCGTGGTCGCCACCAGCAACGCCAACCAGTGCCAGTATTGCGTGATCGCGCACGGCGCTATCCTGCGCATCCGCGCCAAGAACCCGCTGCTCGCCGACCAGATTGCGGTGAACTATCGGAAAGCCGATATCACCCCGCGGCAGCGCGCGATGCTCGACTTCGCCATGAAGGTCTCGGCTCAGGCCTACGAAGTCGGGGATGCCGACATCGAAACGCTGAAGAGCCACGACTTCAGCGAGGAAGACATCTGGGACATCGCGGCGATCGCGGCGTTCTTCGGCATGTCCAACCGCCTCGCCAACGTCACCAGCATGCGGCCGAACGATGAGTTCTATGCGATGGGACGCTGACGCGCCTCGTTCGTAAATTCCGCGACGATGCGCAGCGGCCGGCAAGAGCCGCAGCGGCCAACCTTTGAGGAAACCCACCCATGACGCTTCCCGGCGCTGCAGACGTTGCGACCCGGCAATCCATCATCGACGCCTGCCGCGAGATGACGGCCCTCGGTATCAACCAGGGCACCTCCGGCAATATCAGCGTCCGCACCGAGGACGGCATCCTGGTGACGCCGTCCGGCGTGCCCTACGAGTTGATGCAGCCCGAAGACATCGTGGCGATGAAGTGGGACGGCTCGTGGACCGCGCCGGAGGGGCGGGTGCCCTCGACCGAGTGGCGCTTCCATCTCGACATTCTGCGCGAGAAGCCGGAAGCCCATGCGGTGGTGCACGCACATCCGATCTTCTGCACCATCATCGCGATCATGAACCGCGCGATTCCGGCGATCCACTACATGATCGCAGCCGGCGGCGGCAACGACATCCCCTGCGCGCCCTACGCGCAGTACGGCACTGCCGAGCTGTCGCAGACCGTGCTGGAAGCGCTGCGCTATCGCCGCGCCTGCCTGATGGCGCATCACGGCCTGATCGCGATCGGCCCGAACCTGCGCCGGGCGCTGTGGCTCGCCGGCACCGTCGAAGTGCTAGCCAAGCAGTATCACGGCTGCCTGCAGATCGGCACGCCGCCGCTGCTCTCCGACGACGAGGTCGACAGCATCCTGAAGCGCTGGGGCCAATACGGCCTGCGCGACAGCGACCGCGCTCCGAAGACCTCCAATTGACAACAACCAAACCTGCGCAAGGCTTGCTCCATGGCCCATCCCCACGACGTCAGCGTCTGCGGCACCTACATCCTCGACATTCTCGGCGTGCCGGTCACCGAAATCCCGGCCGGCGGCGGCCGCGCGCTGATCGATGAAATCCGTCTCACCGTCGCCGGCACGGCGGGCGGCACCGTGGTGCCCTGCGCCCGTCTCGGCCTGAAGGCGCTCGCGGTCGGCGCGGTCGGCACCGACGAGAAGGCCGACTGGGTGCTGGGCGCGATGCAGCGCGAGGGCATCGACATCTCGGTGATGGAGAAGATCGCCGGCGCGCCGACCTCGGCCACCATCCTGCCGATCCGGCCCGATGGCTCGCGGCCGGTGCTGCACGCGCGCGGCGCCTCGGCGCGCTGGAAGATCTCGCCCGAAGCCCAGAAGGTCGCCTGCGGCAGCAAGGTGCTGCATCTCGGCGGCGTCGGCTCGCTACTGGCGATGGATGGCGAACCGACGGTGTCGCTGCTGCGCGACGCCAAGGCGGCCGGCTGCATCACCACGGTCGATCTGATCCAGGCGCGCAGCGAAACCCTGCCGCTGCTCGAGCCGCTGATGCCCTACACCGACTTCTTCATGCCGAGCATCGACGAAACCCACGCGCTGATCGGCAGCGACGATCCGGCGACCTGCGCGCGCTACTTCATCGGCAAGGGCGCCGGCGCCTGCGCGATCTCGCTCGGCGAGCACGGCTCGTTCGTGATGACGCGCGACGGCCGGCAGTTCACCGTGCCGGCGTTCGACATCACCGTGCGCGACACTTCGGGCTGCGGCGATTCCTACACCGGCGGCTTCATCGCCGGCTTGGTCCGCGACTGGGATCTCGAGGACTGCGCCAGGCTGGCGACCGCCACGGCCGCCATCGTCGCCACCGGCCTCGGCTCCGGCGCCAACCTCGTGTCGTTCGAGGAAACGGTGAAGGCGATGAACACGCTGCCGGTGCGCGGCGCCCGCGCCCACTGACCATCAATCCGGATCGGACCGTTTCGAGGACACCTCATGACCAGACATGCCATCGTCACCGGAGCCAGCCGCGGCATCGGCCGCGCCATCGCGCTCGGCCTTGCTCAGCGCGGCTACGACCTCGCCCTCACCGATATTGCGCCGCAGGACAGCGTGCTGCGCGAGACCGTCGAGGAGGTGAAGCAGCTCGGCCGCAAGTGCCTTCCGATCCTCGCCGACGTCAGCAAGATCGAGGATTGCCAGCGCTCGGTGGCGGAGGCAGTCGCTGGGCTCGGTCATGTCGACGTGCTGGTCAACAATGCCGGCATCCTGCGTCTCGCCATGATCGACGAGACTACGCCCGAGCATTGGGATCAGACCTTTGCGGTCAACGTCCGCGGCGTGTTCCAGATGACCCAGGCGGTGGTGGTGCACATGAAGGAGCGGCGCTACGGCCGCATCGTCAACATCGCGTCGCTGGCGGCGCGCACCGGCGGCCCTGGCCAGTCGCACTACGCGGCGTCGAAGTCGGCCGTGGTCGGCTTCACCCGCGTCTCGTCGATGGAGTTCGGCGGCCACGGCATCACCGTCAATGCGGTGTGCCCCGGCATCATCCAGACCGAAATGGGCCGCAACAATTTGCGCGATCCGGAGCGGGTCACGTATTTCGAGAAGATCACCGACCTGCACCGTCTCGGCGAGCCGGAAGACGTCGTCGGCCCGGTCGCCTTCTTCGCCTCCGACGATTCCGCCTTCGTCACCGGCCAGGCGCTGAACGTCGACGGCGGCATTTTCTATAGCTGACGGCTCAACAGACTTGCGCTGCGCGGTCCCCGGGCAGCGTTGAAATGGTGGCCCCGGCAGGGGAACCGCCGGGGCGGCATCTTTCAAACTGCTCTTTCGCACCACGGCGCCAACTATCCGGGATCACTTTCCGTCGTTGTCATCCATCAACACGCCACAAACCTCCGGAGAGTCCCGTGACGCGCCTTCTAACGACGGCGGGTGGGGGTGGGGCCGGGAAGCTGTAATTCGGCGAGTTGTTGTTGCCCCTAACGGCGGCGAAGGTTGACCCTGGCAGCAACTGCCGGCACCTTTGAACCATCTTCGGAAAATGATCTCGTGTGGTCAGCGTTGAATGCCGATGGGGGTCAAAAGTGCGGCGCTTATTCTCACTCCGCATTTTGTTCCAAGTTTCGAGCTGGTATCGTGGCAATGTTGAACGCCGAGAGCAGGCAAAATTCGGAGACGAAGCACACTTAGCGTCCGAACAGCTGCAAGAGGATGTGCACCAGCTTTTGCCAACGGCCCCTCAGCGACGTAGTCGTGCCAGCAAAATCTTCTTCGTGGAATGTCCCGTCGGCCTGCGCTGAAACCTCCCTGCAGGCAAAGAGGCCGCGCGGAAACGGGTGTTCAGCCCAATAATTGTGAACGAGAAGAGGCTCTGCGTTGTTTCGGGTGTACAGTAGGGCACTGGTCGTTCGGTTCTTCTCCGGATTCCATGCGCCGTCTTTATCCAATATGAGCCTGCCTCCTCCTGGGTTGCCCTTAGGGAAGGAAAACTTCAGATCACCGTAGAGTGCGCTCTTGATGATAGTGTCGTCCGGAACGTCCAGGCCTTCATGAAAGATCGCAAGCAGGCAAGGAGCCGTCTTGTACTTAAGACCGTTCTTGAATTGGTCGTTCGCATCGTTGAGCACGTTCCTGATCCGCTCCGGATTGCGGAGTCGCTTGACTGTCCCTGCGGAGGCAGCCGCCATCAGCGTGAATTTTTCAGGATGTTTCTGAGCAACGATGGCCACAAGGAAGCTCTGCGAGGGGGCGACCACTCTGCCAGCGAGGAACGTGTTCTCTGCACCCGTTGAAAACCGCAGCCTCGTTCGCTGCTCATACGGCTCGGCATAGATGCCGTCCGGGCTGCCATACGTTCCGGTCGGCGAGGTGCAGCTATGGAATTCGACGGTGCCGTGCATCTTCGTGGAGATCGCGAACCTAACAAATTCCCGGTAATCAGGATTCAGCGGGACTAACGCGACCACGGTATCCGGCGCGTCGCGGTCGGCTAAGCGCCTCAGCGCCCTTTTAAGGAGATGGACGACAGTTTTTGCGTCACGGTGCGAAAAATTCGGATGAATATGGGCGAAGCCTTGGCCGGTCAGTTCGAGGTTGCCGGTCCGGGCGCTGAGCTCGTTGAAGGCCTCACCAAGACGCCGTGTGTCTTCCAGCCGTTCGAGGTTCTTGACCTCACACCAGAATGGATGCTTGCCTCGGCAGTAGAAGTCCGGCTTGCGTCCCTCGGCAATCCAGCCAGGCTCGGGCTCAAACGGAATACAGGCCTTTCTAAAGAGAGCTTCTGCTTCTGGGTGACTCAAACCTCAGCTCCCGGCAATCATAGCGAGCTTCATGGGCCGTTTCAGGCAGACCTCGGCGGCAACCTGAGCAAACCTCGCCTTCGCGGCGGCGCGATCCGCAGTCTTGAGGGGAATGCTGATGATAGCAGGCGCAGCCGAAAAAGCTCGACTCATCCAGTATGATGTTGATCAGTCAGGGAAATCGCTGGTGCTGCCGGACAGGATTGAACTGTCGACCTCTCCCTTACCAAGGGAGTGCTCTACCACTGAGCTACGGCAGCATCGACCGGGCGGGGAATCGGCCAGTGGGCTCCCGCGCGGCGCGGCCGTTCCTTGCCACAGGGCATCCGCCGGCGCAAGCGCATCGCGCCGGAAGGGCGGGAAAAACCAGCGAAAACGTGCGAATGGGTCGCAGAGGGCGGGGGCAATGGTCCTGGGCCCTCTCAAATCTCCTTCGGTCGCGGGACGAAGGCGCCGGTCCGCTTGATTTGCATCAGGCGCGGGCCAATCCGGCGGCCGATCTCCTCGCCCAGTGCCGACAGCGCGCGGAGCGGGCGCACCAGCACCTCGAATTCGACGATCTCGCCGTGGTCGTTGAAGCGCATCAGGTCGACGCCCTTCAGCTCCCAGCCGTCGATCACGGCGCTGAATTCCAGCGCGACGTCGAGCCGGCTGCCGACATACGTGCGGCGATATTGGAACCGGCGAAACGTCTCCCCCACCGTGGTCAGAACCAGGATGGCTGCGGTCGCGCCGTGGATCGGCGATTGCACCACCGGCGAATGCAGCACAACATCGTCGGCGAGCAGCTCGCGCATCCGCTCCTGATTCCGGCCGACGAAAACCTCGTGCCAAGCAGCGAGGGTTCGCTGCGGGCCAGGGGCCAACGCCGTCGCAACATGGGTCATCGGTCTCTCTCGCGTGGCTTCATGCCGAAACCATTATGTCGGACAAGAGCTTCAAAAGTTCAGCGGAATTCACATGGCCGAGATCGACAATGCACCGCCGCCGCCTCGTTCGCGCCGCGACCAGCGGCTGGCCGAGGCGCTGCGCGCCAATCTGAAGCGACGCAAGGCGCAGGCCCGCGGCCGGGCCGAGCCGGATGCCGCGCGGCCTGCCGCGAACGTGCAAGACATGCCGGATCGCGATGGTCATCATACCGCCGACCGGCGCCACGATCCTGATCGTGGCGGAGACTGACCTCCGGCGACGACCGAACGAGGGAGCAGCATGGCGGATTCGAACTCTGTGGACGACCGGCCGGAGGTGCCGCCCGCCGGCGGCGGCGTTCCCCGCCACGATCAGACCTTCCCGGTGCTGACTGCAGCCGAGATCGACCGCATCCGCCGGTTCGGGGAGCTGCGGCGCTATGCCGACGGCGCGCATCTGTTCGAGACCGGGCAGCCGGGGCCGGGGATGTTCGTGGTGCTGTCCGGCCATGTCGCCATCACCCAGCACGACGGCCTCGGCCATGTCACGCCGGTAGCCGAGCAGGGGCCCGGCCAGTTCCTGGCCGAGATCGGCCAATTGTCCGGCCGCGTCGCGCTGGTCGATGGCATCGCCGAAGGCGAGGTCGAATGCCTTCTGATTCGTCCCGACCGGCTGCGCGGCCTGCTGGTCGCCGAAGCCGATCTCGGTGAGCGGATCATGCGGGCGCTGATCCTGCGCCGGGTCAATCTGATCCAGGGCGGCAGCGGCGGCCCGGTGCTGATCGGCTCGGCGTTCGCCTCCGATGCGGTGCGGCTGATGGGCTTTCTCACCCGCAACGGCTGGCCGCACCATCTGCTCGATCCGGCGACCGATCACGACGCCGCCGAGCTGGTGGCGCGCTATTCGCCGGCCCCGCGCGAGCTGCCGCTGGTGGTGACGCCGGACGGCACCGTGCTGCGCAACCCGAGCGAGCGGGAACTGGCGCGGGCGATGCAGATGAACGGCCACATCGATCGTTCCAAGCTCTACGACGTCGCGATCGTCGGCTCCGGCCCCGCGGGGCTGGCGACGGCCGTCTATGCCGCGTCCGAAGGGCTGACGGTGGCGGTGTGCGATCAGCGCGCGTTCGGCGGCCAGGCCGGGGCCAGCGCCAGGATCGAGAACTATCTCGGCTTTCCGACCGGCATCTCCGGCATGGCGCTGACCGCGCGCGCCTACAATCAGGCGCAGAAGTTCGGCGCTGACATCCTCATCCCGACCGAGGTGAAGGCGCTGGCCTGCGGCTGCGACGACGGCCCGTTCAAGCTGACGCTCGACGACGGCGGCGAGCTGCGCGCCCGCGCCATCGTGGTCGCCAGCGGCGCCCGCTATCGCCGGCCGCAGATTGACCGGCTCGCCGAGTTCGAGGGCCGCGGCGTGTATTATTGGGCTTCCCCGATCGAAGCGCGGTTGTGCAAGGAGCAGGACGTGATTTTGGTCGGCGGCGGCAATTCGGCCGGGCAGGCCGCGGTGTTCCTGTCGGGTCATGCGGCGCGGGTACACATGGTCGTGCGCGGCGGCGGACTTGCCGCCAGCATGTCGCGCTATCTGATCGAGCGGATCGAATCGACGCCGAACATCGAACTGGTGTTCAACACCGAGATCGCCGCGCTGGATGGTTCACCCGACGCCGGTCTGCAGCAGGTGACGCTGCGCAGCCGGCTGTCCGGCGAGGACCGGAGCATGACGGTCGGCAATCTGTTTCTGTTCGTCGGCGCCGATCCGGCCACCGGCTGGCTCGACGGCTGCGGGGTCATGCTGGATCGTGCCGGCTTCGTCGTCACCGGCGCCCCCTCGGCCGATGATGCCCCGCGCCCGGCACAGGCGCTGGAGACCTCGGTACCCGGCGTGTTCGCGGTCGGCGATGTCCGCTCCGGCTCGGTCAAACGCGTCGGCGGCGCGATCGGCGAGGGCGCCCAGGTGGTGGCGGCACTGCACAGCTATTTGGCGGGCTGAGGCTCTGCGCAAAAAAAGAGCCCCGGCCGAAGCCAGGGCTCTCTCGTCCGATCGGTCGTTCCTCAGCGGCCGACGCTGCCGCTCGGCGCACCGGTGGGGTTGGCGCTGCCGCCCGTTCCGACATCGCCCTGGTTCGCGGACGGGGCCGGATGGGTGGGGCTGTTCATGTGCTTGCCGCCCATGCCGGTGGTGGTGCCGGGCGCCATCTTGTTGCCGGGGGCCATTGTGCCGGTGTGCGGCGCGCCGTTGCCGACCTTCTTGGAGCCCATCGCATTGCCGTGCGAATCGGTCTGGCTCTGCGCAGAGGCGGCCATCGTGGTGGCCAGCAACGCGGCGGCAGCAAGTCCGGTCAGTCGGGTTGCGCGAGATGTCATGGATCCTCCATCGGGTGAATGGTGCGATCGCACCGATGTTGCCCCAACGGATGTCGGCCGCGCCCGTTCCGGAATGGCGCGCCGCAGGCCGATAACTTCCGCTGAGCTCCGGTAGCAAATCGTGATCGGTGTCGTTCGGGCCCCCACGCTGCATGAGTCCCGTGGCAATACGAACCATGTGCGCGAGCGGAACGACCAACCGGACGGCGGGTTGTCGCAACGGATCAAGGAGGAACCAGCAATGCGATCGATGTTGAACAGCTTCGCGACGCCGCGGATCGCCGCGATGGCGCTCGCTTCGGCGGTGGCTGCGGCCGGGCTGCTCGCAGCCGGGTCGGCCGAGGCGCGGGTGTCTTCTTATTGCCTGACCTCGCCGGGCTACGGCTATCCGGGCGATTGCAGCTATGCGTCGTACCGGCAGTGCCGTGTCGGGGCCTCGGGCCGGCAGGCCGACTGCATCGTCAATCCGCGCGCGGCGTTTCGCGAGCCGCGGCATCGCGACTATCGCACCTACGGCCAGGGTTGGTAGCCTAAAGTGATCGCGGGCGGCGGTCGCGCCGCCTGCAGCCGCCCGCGTTGCCGCCGTAGCCCTTGAAATCGCCTCAAATTCCACGCTTTTGCCATGGACGGCGCTCCTGCCGTATAATTCCACAGCAAATCAGCGGGAATCGGCATGGATCGCATCAGGATTATCGGCGGCAACGAGCTGCGGGGCACCATCCCGATTTCGGGGGCCAAGAACGCGGCGCTGCCTTTGATGATCGCGGCTCTGCTCACCGACGAAACCCTGATCCTCGACAACGTGCCGCGGCTCGCCGACGTCGCGCTGCTGCAGCGGATTCTCGGCAATCACGGCGTCGACATCATGTCCGCCGGCAAGCGGCCGGGTGACCACGAATATCAGGGTCAGACCCTGCACATCTCCGCCAAGACCATCGTCGACACCACCGCGCCGTATGACCTGGTGTCGAAGATGCGCGCCAGCTTCTGGGTGATCGCGCCGCTGATCGCCCGCATGCACGAGGCCACGGTGTCGCTGCCGGGCGGCTGCGCGATCGGCACCCGTCCGGTCGATCTGTTGATCATGGCGCTGGAAAAGCTCGGCGCCGAGATCTCGATCGACGGCGGCTATGTGATCGCCAAGGCTCCGGGCGGGCTGAAGGGGGCGACGATCGAATTCCCCAAGGTCACCGTCAGCGGCACCCACGTCGCGCTGATGGCGGCGACGCTCGCCAAGGGCACCACCATCATCGACAACGCGGCCTGCGAGCCGGAGATCGTCGATGTCGCCGACTGTCTGGTGAAGATGGGGGCCAAGATCAGCGGCGCCGGCACGCCGCGCATCACCATCGAGGGCGTCGCCAGACTGCACGGCGCCCGCCACACCGTGCTGCCGGACCGGATCGAGACCGGCACCTATGCGATGGCGGTGGCGATGGCCGGGGGCGAGGTCCAGCTCTCCGGCGCCCGTCCCGAGCTGCTGCAGGCGGCGCTCGACGTGCTGACCGAGGCCGGCGCGACCATCACGGTCAACAACGACGGTATCAAGGTCGCGCGCAACGGCGCCGGCATCAGTCCGGTCACCGTCACCACCGCGCCGTTCCCGGGCTTCCCGACCGATCTGCAGGCGCAGTTGATGGCGCTGATGACACGCGCCAAGGGCGCCTCGCACATCACCGAGACGATCTTCGAGAACCGCTTCATGCACGTTCAGGAGCTGGCGCGGTTTGGCGCCAAGATCTCGCTGGACGGCGAAACCGCCACCATCGACGGTGTGTCCAAGCTGCGCGGCGCGCCGGTGATGGCGACCGATCTGCGCGCCTCGGTGTCGCTGGTGATCGCGGCGCTCGCCGCCGAAGGCGAGACCATGGTCAACCGCATCTACCATCTCGACCGCGGCTTCGAGCGGCTCGAAGAGAAGCTGTCGGCCTGCGGCGCCAACATCGAGCGCATCAGCGGCTGATGCCGCAAAGGGACCGGCCGTGGGTGATCTCAAGCTGCTTGCCTTCGATCCCGACGATCTTGCGGTGATCTCGGCGCACGTCCAGGACGCCCGGGTCGAAATCGGCGACATCGTCTGGCGCCAGGCCGACAAGCGCCTGGTGATCGGTCTGCACCGGCTGGATTGGGAGCAGACCCTGTCGGGCGAGCCGGTGCCGGGACGGCTGATCGCGGCGCTGCGGTTCGATCGGGTGCTGGCCTGCAAGTCGCGCGCGATCGACATCACCGCCAAGGACGAAGCGCTCGAATTGATCGGCCTCGAATTCTACGCCGCGCCGGAGCCGCCCGGCGGCAGCGTGGTGCTGATGTTCTCCCGCGGCGGCATGCTGCGGCTCGATGTCGAATGTCTGGAATGCGCGCTGACCGATCTCGGCCCCGACCCGATCGGCGATGCCGGTTCGCCGCCGGACGATCTCGGCGGGCTCGGCTGAGCTTGTGACCGATGCCGCATTGGCCGCCGAAACCGCGCGGGTTATGAGGGTTGACGGCGGTAAGTCGCCGCGCCATTGAGCAGAGGCTGTCCTGCCGCAGCCGCCTGCCGGATCAAATCGACATGCCCATTCGTCTCGATAACGCCACCACCGATTTTGCGTCCAAGTTCAAAGCCTTTTTGGCGATGAAGCGGGAGGTCGCGGCGGATATCGAGGCCGCCACCCGTGCCATCGTCGACGACGTCGCGCGCCGCGGCGATGCCGCGCTGCTCGAAGCGACCGAGAAGTTCGACCGCCTGACGCTGGATGCCGCCGGGATGCGGGTCGGCGAGGCCGAGGTCGAGGATGCCGTGAAGGCGTGCGATCCGGAGACCATCGAGGCGCTGAAGCTGGCGCGCGACCGCATCGAGTTCTTCCATCGCCGGCAATTGCCGAAGGACGACCGCTTCACCGATCCGCTCGGCGTCGAGCTGGGTTGGCGCTGGAGTGCGATCGAAGCCGTCGGCCTGTACGTGCCGGGCGGCACTGCGGCGTATCCGTCGTCGGTGCTGATGAATGCGATCCCGGCCAAGGTCGCCGGCGTCGAGCGCGTGGTGATGGTGGTGCCGTCGCCCGGCGGTACGCTCAATCCGCTGGTGCTGGCCGCGGCCAAGCTCGGCGGCGCGACCGAAATCTATCGGATCGGCGGCGCCCAGGCGGTGGCTGCGCTGGCCTACGGCACCGCGACGATTGCGCCGGTCGCCAAGATCGCCGGCCCCGGCAATGCCTACGTGGCCGCCGCCAAGCGCCTGGTGTTCGGCCGCGTCGGCATCGACATGATCGCGGGCCCGTCGGAAGTCGTCGTGGTCGCCGACAAGACTGCCAATCCGGATTGGATTGCGGCCGATCTGCTGGCCCAGGCCGAGCACGACGCCAATGCGCAATCGATTCTGATTACCGATAGCGCGGTGCTGGCCGCCGATGTCGAGCGCGCGGTGGCGGCGCAGCTCACCACGCTGCCGCGGGTCAAGATCGCGCGCGCCTCGTGGGACGAGTTCGGCGCCATCATCAAGGTCGCCAAGCTCGACGATGCGGTCCCGCTCGCCGACGCGATCGCGGCCGAGCATCTCGAGATCATGACGGCCGATCCGGAAGCGTTCGCCGCCAAGGTGCGCAATGCCGGCGCGATCTTCCTCGGCGGCCACACCCCGGAAGCGATCGGCGACTATGTCGGCGGCTCCAACCATGTGCTGCCGACCGCGCGCTCGGCGCGGTTCTCGTCGGGCCTCGGCGTGCTCGACTTCATGAAGCGGACCTCGCTGCTGAAATGCGGCCCCGAGCAGCTCGCCGCGCTCGGGCCGGCCGCGATGGCGCTCGGCAAGGCCGAAGGCCTGGACGCGCATGCGCGATCGGTGGGACTGCGTCTGAATCAGCGATGAGCACTCCGGAACCAGATGATTCCAACAATCGCATCGTCGCGGTGACGCTCGACGAGGAATCGATCGGGCGCTCGGGACCGGACATCGAGCACGAGCGCGCCATCGCGATCTACGATCTGGTCGAGAAGAACCTGTTCGCGCCGGAGGGCGCGGGCGAGGGGCCGTTCACGCTGCATATCGGCATCACCGGCAACCGGCTGATGTTCGACATCCGCCGAGAGGACGGCTCGCCGGTGATCACCCATCTGTTGTCGCTGACGCCGTTCCGCCGCATCGTGAAGGACTACTTCATGATCTGCGACAGTTACTATCAGGCGATCCGCACGGCTACGCCCGACAAGATCGAAGCGATCGACATGGGCCGCCGCGGCATCCACGACGAAGGCTCGCGCACGCTGCAGGAGCGGCTCGCCGGCAAGGTGCGGATCGATTTCGACACCGCGCGGCGGCTGTTCACCCTGATCTCCGTGCTGCACTGGAAGGGCTGACGGTGCCCGGCGCGCGCGGGGCAACCTGGCGTGGGCCGAGCGGCGGATGGCTGCGATGACGCCGTCGTCGCGGACCGGCCTGCCGCACGCGGTGCTGTTTGCCTGCGGCATGAACAGCGTGCGTTCGCCGATGGCGGAAGCGATGCTGCGCGGCATCGCGCCGCGCACCATGTATGTGCGCTCCGCCGGGGTGAAGACCCAGGAGCTCGATCCGTTCGCGGTGGCGGTGATGGCCGAACGCGGCCTCGACATCTCCAAGCACAAGCCGACCACGTTCGAAGAGCTCGATGACTACGAAGGCCTGAACTTCGATCTGATCGTCACGCTGTCGCCGGAGGCGCACCACAAGGCGCTGGAGCTGACCCGCACCCACGCGATCGACGTCGAATACTGGCCGACCTTCGATCCCACCGGCGCCGAAGGCAACCGCGAGCAGAAGCTCGACGCCTACCGCGAAGTCGCCGACTCCCTGATGCACCGCATCCGCAAACGCTTCGGCAGGCACGGCGGCGGAAACGAGTAGCTACGCTGCTCGCTCAGCGATCAGCATCTCTCCGAGCACAGCGGAACCTCTCCCCGCGCGCGGGGAGAGGTCGGATCGTCGCGCAGCGATGATCCGGGTGAGGGGGCGTTTCGGCGAGGCCGAGAGTCGGTGCTTGCATCCGCCCCTCACCCCAGCCCTCTCCCCGCAACAG
>NZ_QUMK01000055.1 GCF_010907035.1 Rhodopseudomonas sp. BR0M22 | reverse complement strand
ACCCCCGGCACCACAGGAAAGCCGAAGGGCGCGATGCTCAGCCACGCCAATTTCCTGTCGCTGGTTCGCGCCGGTCAGGACAACAAGCCCGAATGGAACCGATGGTCGCCCGACGACGTCTCGCTGGTGGCGATGCCGGTGTTTCACATCGGCGGTTCCGGCTGGGGCATGATGGGCGTCTATCACGGCGCCAAGGGCGTAATCGCGCGCGAGTTCGATCCGACCAAGGTGCTCGACTTCTTCGAACAGTCCGGCATCACCAAGCTGTTCATGGTGCCGGCCGCGATGCAGTTCGTGGTGCGGCAGCCGCGCACCCGCGAGGTCGATTTCTCGCGGCTGAAATACATGCTGTACGGCGCCTCGCCGATTCCGGCGGCACTGCTGAAGGAGTGCATCGAGGTCTTCAAATGCGGCTTCGTGCAAATGTACGGCATGACCGAGACCACCGGCACCATCGTGGCGCTGCCGCCGGAGGATCACGTCGAGGGTCTGGAGCGGATGCGCTCCGCCGGCAAGGCGCTGCCCGGCGTCGAGATCGCAATCCTCGATCCCGACGGCAAGCCGCTGCCGCCGCGCCAGGTCGGCGAGATCGCCACCCGCTCCGGCTCCAACATGGTCGGCTATTGGAATCTGCCCGACGCCACCAAGAAGACGATCGACGGCGACAACTGGCTGCGCACCGGTGACGCCGGCTACATGGACGAGGACGGCTACGTCTACATCCACGACCGCATCAAGGACATGATCATCTCCGGCGGCGAGAATATCTATCCGGCCGAGGTCGAGAGCGCGATCTGCGATCATCCGGACGTCGCCGAAGTCGCGGTGGTGGGCGTGCCGGACGATCAGTGGGGTGAAGCGGTCAAGGCCGTGGTGGTAATGAAGCCAGGCAAGGAAGCGACCGCGCAGGATATCATCGGCTTCACCCGCACCCGCATCGCCGGCTACAAGACCCCGAAGTCGATCGACTTCATCCCGGCCCTGCCCCGCAACGCCTCCGGCAAAATCCTGCGCCGCCAACTCCGCGATCCGTATTGGAGCGGCAAGGACCGGCAGGTGAACTGAGCGGCGGCGTTCAGCTACACACATCCACTGTCATCATCGCCCGGCTCGTCCGGGCGCCCCAGTATCGCAGAGCGCTCGTCGCTCTGCGGTGCCTGCACCGCGAACGCCTTTGCATACTGGATCCCCCGCATGCGCGGGGGATGACGTTTGTAAGCGGGGCAATGCCTACTCCACCTGACAAACGTCATGCGCGGGCTCGACCCGCGCATCCATCGCGAGCGTCAGCGAGCTAACCAAACTCGTCATTCCGGGGCTCGCGTAGCGCGAACCCAGAATCTCGAGGTGGCAAACACCCGGCGATCAACAGCTCGGGTTTCCGGGTTTACGCGCTTCGCGCGTGCCCCGGAATGACCGGCGAGAGGAAGCCGGCTGCACTCACCGCTTGTTCGCACCCATGTAGCCGAACAGGAAGCCCGCCACTTTCCGCATCTGGATTTCTTCGCTGCCTTCGGTGATGCGATAGCGGCGGTGGTGGCGGTAGATGTGCTCGAACGGCTTGTGGCGCGAATAGCCGATGCCGCCGTGGACCTGAATGGCACGATCGGCCGCCTGGCCGCACAGCCGGTTCGCCCAATAGTTACACATCGACACCTTGTCGGACAGCGTGTGCTCGACCTGGGCCTGGGTCATCTGATCCATCTCCCACGCGGTCTTGCGGATCAAGAGACGCAGCATCTCGGCCTGGGTGGCCAGTTCGACCAGCGGGAATTGGATCGCCTGGTTGCGCGCCAGCTCCTCGCCGAACGGCTTGCGCTCACGCGCGTATTTCACGCTCTCGTTGATGCAGTACACCGCGGCGCCGAGCGACGAGGCCGCCTGACGGATGCGGTTCTCGTGGACGAAGCACTGCGCCAGCGACAGGCCGCGGCCGACCTCGCCGAACAACGCGTCCTCGGTGACGAACACATCCTTGAACGACACCCGCGGATGATCGGTCGGCATGTTGAAGGTCCAGAGATATTCCTCGACCTTCACGCCCGGCGCATCGGCCGGCACCAGGAAGCAGGTGATGCCGCGCGCGTCGCCGTCGTTGCCCGAGGTGCGGGCGAACAGCGCGCAATGCGTGGCGACGTGCATGCCTGTCGTCCACATCTTCTCGCCGTTGATCACCCAGCCCTTCTTGCCGTCGCGAGTCGCTTCCTCCGCACGCGTCTCCATATGGGTCGCGTCGGAACCGTGGTCTGGCTCCGTCAAACCGAACGTGATGCGATACTTGCCCTTGATCGAGCCGTCGATCATCGCCTTCTGATCGTCGCGGCCGTACAGATCGAGCATCTTCACGACTGGAAAATTGCCGACGATCGAATGCTCGTTCTGCAGATCGTTGTGCAGGCCGAGGCCCTTGGCGGCGAAGTGCTCGCGGATCACAGCCATCCAGAGGTTGGTCCCGTCCTGGCCGCCATAGCGCTTCGGAATCGCGAAGCGGAGATGACCGGCGTCGTCAGCGAGATCCTTCGCCTTGCGCAGCAACTCTTCCCATTCGTGGCGCGGCAAGCCGCCGTTCTCGAAATCAGTTCGCGCCCATTCGCGGCGATGATCGAAGAAGCGGATGTTGTCATCGGCCTGTTCGAGCGGCTTGATCTTGGCGTCGATGAAACGATCGAGCTCGGCGAGATAGGCGACCAGATCGGGCGGCAGAGAGAAATCCAAGGCGTGCTCCCACAGTCTTCGTGTTGTTGTTGATCTTGTTAAGCGAGCGATTAACATGCGCCGCGCACGACAAGTCAAGCGCGCTTCAGCCGCACAATTCTGCTCAACGAAATAAGGAAACGCCGATGGCGCTGCAGTTCTCCACCGTCACCCGCAAGGGGCCGATCACCATCGTCACGCTGTCGCGGCCCGAAGTGTACAACGCGCTGCACACCGACGCGCATTTCGAACTCGAAGGCGTGTTCAACGATTTCGCCGCCGATCCCGAACAGTGGGTGGCGATCGTCACCGGCGCTGGCGACAAGGCGTTCTGCGCCGGCAATGATCTGAAATGGCAGGCGAGCGGCGGCAAGCGCGGCTGGGGCGAGAGCGGCTTCGGCGGGCTCACCTCGCGGTTCGATTGCGACAAGCCGATCATCGCCGCCGTCAACGGCGTCGCGATGGGCGGCGGCTTCGAGATCGCGCTCGCCTGCGACCTGATCATCGCGGCTGAGAACGCCGTGTTCGCGCTGCCGGAGCCGAAGGTCGGCCTCGCCGCGCTCGCCGGCGGCCTGCACCGCCTGCCCCGCCAGATCGGTCTGAAGCGCGCGATGGGCATGATCCTCACCGCCCGCCATGTTCCCGCCCGGGAGGGGCTGGAGCTCGGCTTCGTCAACGAAGTGGTGCCGCAAGGCGAAGCCCTCGCCGCCGCCGAACGCTGGGCCGAAACCATCTGCAAGAACTCGCCGATGTCGATCCGCGCTTCGAAGCAGACGCTGAGCCGCGGCCTCGAAGTCTCATTACCGCAAGCGATCGCCGAGCAGCGCGACTATCCGGCGGTAAAAGCGATGGTGGCGTCGCAGGACTATATCGAAGGCCCGAAAGCGTTCTCGGAAAAGCGCGCGCCGAACTGGCAGGGCAAGTAGTTCGCTCGCCGCGCAATCTCTGTCGTCATTGCGAGAAGCGCCGCGACGAAGCAATCCAGAAATTCAGTGCAAGACGACTGGATTGCTTCGCTCCGCTCGCAATGACGAAGGAACCCCACTCGTTCGTCATTCCGGGGCGCGAGCATGGCTCGCGCGCCCCGGAATGACGAACGATAGGTTGTTGCTCGCGGCGATGCCGTGGTTATCTTCGCTCAGCCGAGGCTTACTTCTGTTCCATCTCCCGCCGATAGCTCGCGTAGTTCGGCTGATCGACGGCGAGTTTGGCCAGGGTGGTGCGCCATAGATGATCTTTGACGCCGGGCGTCGACAGATCGACTGCGCCGGAGGCGATCCGTTCGGCGAGGTCGGAATTGAGATCAACCAGCGTACCGTCCTTGCCGAGCAGCGTTTTCAGGCTGGCGAGTTCTTCGGCGTCGCTGTCGGCCGACAGCGTCAATTGCCGCGTCACCAGATCGAGCGCATTGATACCGACCCGCAGCTTGAACGCGGCATGGCCGGAGATCTGCGGCGCAATCTGATCACGCAGAAAATCCGCCACCGCCTTGATCAGTTCGTCTGGTCTCGGTTCGTCCTGCATCGCTGCCTCGCTGATTGATTAGCTGCGCGGCGCCAGCAGGCGCAGCAGATCGATCTCGGTTTCCGACGAGCGGCGACCGATCATCGCGCGCTCCATCGAATGGTCGGGCCCCTGACGGAAGCGCTGCATCATGCCGCAGCACATGATGCCCCAGCGCAGCGTGCCCATCACTTCCCAGAACTTGACCCGGTCCGGATCGACGGTGCCGCCCGCCGCCTCGTAGCCGGCGAACATGTCTTCGCGCGAGCCGAGCCCGCCGACCGGCTTGTCGATCTCGCCGAACCGCCAGGAATTCACGCAGATCCAGCCAAGGTCTTCCATCGGGTCGCCGCGATGCGCCAATTCCCAATCCAGCACGGCGCGAACGCCGTCCGCGCCGATGATCAGATTGCCGTGGCGAAAGTCGCCGTGCACCAGCGTGACCGCCTTCGACACGCCCGGATCGTTCTGGCTGAGCCAGCGCAGCGCCAGCTCGAACACCGGGCGCGGCCAGCCCATGCTGCGATAATCGTCGCGTAGCAGACCGATCTCCTCGGTCGAACTGATCGTGCGCAACGGCGGCAGCGCGGCGCTGTCGATGCCGTGCAGGCCGGCGAGGATCGTGCCGATCTGTCGCGCCAGCTTCGGCCGCGCGTCGGCGAACTCGTCGTCGCGGAGAATCTTGCGCGGGATGGTTTCGCCATCGACGCGCCGCATCACGAATCCGGCGCCGAGCGCGTCGGCCTCGGTGAGAACGTGCAGCACCTGCGGCGACGGCACGCCGGCCTCGTAGGCGAGCCGCATCAGTTCGGCTTCGACATCGAGTCCCGCGGCGCGACCCGACACGCTGCCGTAGCCCGGCGGCGAGCGACGCAGGATCGCGGCGATGTCGCCGTCCGGCCGCTCGATTACGAACGACCATGTCTCCTGACTCGCGCCGCCCGAGAGCTGTGCGGCGGCGCGAATTCCCGTCGCACCCGCGCACCAGCGACGAACGCTGCGCGCGAGCGCGTCCACGAAAGCGGCTTGGGACATCCGCTGCTATTTGCCCTTGAACTGCGCGGGACGCTTTTCGAGGAACGCTCCGACGCCTTCCTTGAAGTCGTCGGTCGAGCCGGCGACGCGCTGGCATTCGAATTCGAGGTTGAGTTGCTCCTCGAACGAGTTCTCCGGCGAGTCCCAATACATCTTGCGGATCAGCGACAGCGCGATGGTCGGACCGTTGGCGAGGTCGTGGGCGAGCTTCATGGTCTCGGTCCACAGTTCTGCGTCCTCGTACACGCGGTTGACGAGACCCCACTCCAGCGCCTTGTCGGCCGGCAGCTTCTCACCGAGCAGCGACAGTTCGACCGAACGCGCCTTGCCGACCAAACGCGGCAGCAGCCAGGTCGAGCCGCAATCCGGCACCAGGCCGATGCGGCGGAACGCCTGCAGGAAGTACGAGGACTTGGCGCACAGGATCATGTCGCCCATCAGCGCGAAGCTCATGCCGGCACCCGCGGCCGGGCCGTTGACCGAGGTGACGATCGGGCAATGCAGCCGACGCAGCCGGCGCAGGAACGGATGGAACGCGGTCTCCAGCGCCGCGCCGGCCCCCTTGCCGCCGCCTTGGCTCATGTTGTTGCCGGAGTTGCGGCCCTGCAGATTGGCACCCGTGCAGAACGCGCGACCGGCGCCGGTGATCACCAGGCAGCGCACCTCGGCACGCTTCTCTTCGATCGCGTCGAGCGCTTCGCCGAGGCCGCCCAGCATGTCGATCGACACCGCGTTCATCACTTCCTGATGATCGAGCTTCAGGATCGCGACGGCGCCGTCGAAATCGAGCGTGACGTGTTTGAACTGCATAGTTTCCTCGCGCTATCGGTTCGCGGTTATTCCGCGCTGTGGAAGGGTTTCACGACGTGAAAGCATATTTGATTTTTGCGACGCGCTTGTCCATGGTCCTGCATCGATCACAGCGCGCGCACCAGCATGCAGGGTGTAGCGCGCGACAAACAAAAATGGAAACGCTGGATGAGCATTTTCGATCTGAGCGGCCGCGTCGCGGTCGTCACCGGGGGCAACGGTGGTATCGGCCTCGGCATGGCGCAGGCGCTGGCAACCGCCGGCTGCAACGTCTCGATCTGGGGCCGCAACGCGACCAAGAACCAGGCCGCTCTGGCCACCATGGCGAACATGCCCGGCAAGGTCGAAGCGCAGATCTGCGACGTCACCGATCCGGCGTCGGTCAAGGCCGCGATGGACGCGACGCTGAAAGCGTTCGGCCGCGTCGACGGCTGCTTCGCCAATGCGGGCATCGGCGGCGGCGGCCGGCAGGCCTTCATCGACCGCACCGAGGAACAGTGGCGCTCGATGTTCGCCACCAATCTCGATGGCGTGTTCCACGCGTTCCAGGCAGCGGCGCGGCACATGACCGAGCGCGCCGCCGGCGGCGATCCGTTCGGCCGCTTGGTCGCCACCTCGAGCCTCGCCTCGATCTTCGGCACCGCGCGCAACGAGCACTACGCAGCCACCAAGGCGGCGATCAATGCGCTGGTGCGCGCGCTTGCGGTCGAGCTCGCGCGCCACGGCGTCACTGCCAATGCGATCCTGCCGGGCTGGATCAAGAGCGACATGACCGCCGGCATCATGGGCAATGACAAGTTCGTCGCCAATGTGATGCCGCGGATTCCGGTGCGGCGGTTCGGCGAGCCGGAAGACTTCGGCGGCATCGCGGTGTATCTGATGAGCAAGGCGTCGTCGTATCACACCGCCGATACCTTCGTGATCGACGGCGGCTACACCGCGTTCTGACGACGCTTTCGCGCCAACCTTTCCAAGCAACAAGAAGCAACAAATGCCGACCACGCTCCCGCCCGAACGCATTCCTGTCATCGCCGGTATCGGCGAAATTGCCGATCACCCGAAGGACATCGCGCAAGGGCTGGAGCCGCTGGCGTTGCTTCAAGCCGCCGTGCAACGCGCCGGCGACGACAGCGCCGCGAGCCTGCTGCCGCAGATCGACTCGCTCGACGTCGTCAACTTTCTGAGCTGGCGGTATCACGCGCCCGCCGAGCAACTGGCGAGCCGGCTCGGCGTCGCGCCCCGGCACTGCTTCTATGGGCCGGTCGGCGGCGAGAGCCCGATCCGCTTCATCCACGAAGCCGCACTGCGGATCGCCCGAGGCGACGCGCAGGTCGCCGTGGTCTGCGGCGCCGAGGCGCAATCGACCGCCACCAAAGCGGCGCGCGCCAAGATCGAGCTGCCCTGGACGCCATTCGCTCACGACGCGCCCGAGCCCAAGCGCGGCGCGGCATTCCAGCAACCGATCGCCTCGACACTCGGGGTCGCGCGGCCGATCACGGTGTATCCGTTTTACGAAGCGGCGACCGCCGCGCATTGGGGCCAGACACCGCGGCAGGCGCTCGACGAATCCGGCGTGCTGTGGTCGCGTTACGCGGCGGCGGCTTCGCGCAATCCGAACGCCTGGATCAAGCGCGCCTACACACCGACCGAGATTACCACGCCTTCATCCGATAACCGGATGATCGCCTGGCCCTACACCAAGCTGATGGTCGCTAATCCGAGCGTCAATTTCGGCTCCGCGGTGCTGCTGACCTCGCTGGCGAAGGCGCGCGCAGCCGGAATTCCCGAGAGCAAGCTGATCTACATCCATGGCGGCGCCTCCGCCGAAGAGCCGCGCGATTACCTGGCGCGCGATCAGTTCGTGCAGAGCCACGCGCAGAACGCGGTGCTGGAGACCATCAAGGCAATGGTCGGCAGCGACGGCCGCAGCTTCGACGCGATCGAACTGTATTCCTGCTTCCCGGTGGTGCCGAAGATGGCGCGGCGGACACTGGGGTTCGGTGACGAAGTCGAGCCCACCGTCACCGGCGGCCTCACCTTCTTCGGCGCGCCGCTCAACACCTACATGACCCACGCCGCCTGCGCGATGGTCCGCCGCCTCCGCGAAGGAGCGAAGCTCGGCCTCCTCTACGGCCAGGGTGGCTTCGTCACCAAGCATCATGCCCTCGTCGTCTCGCGCACGCCGCCGCAAGGCCCGCTCGACGAGAACGTCAGTGTGCAGGCCAGAGCCGATGCCGCCTATGGCCAGGTGCCGCCATTCGTCGACAAGGCGTCGGGCGACGGGACGGTCGAGAGTTTCACCGTGATCTACGACGGCCGCGGCGAGGTGCAGCACGGCGTGGTGATGCTCCGCACATCGCAAGGCGCCCGCGCGCTGGCGCGCGTGCCGGCGCAGGATCAGGCGACGCTGGCGTTTTTGACCAACATGGATCGAAGCCCGGTCGGAACACGCGGACGTATCACCACGGCGGCGGATGGCGTGCTGGAGTGGCGCAACGCCGGTTAGTTCCGAATTCAGAGCGACCGAGCGACCACCTATCCACGTCATTGCGAGCGAAGCGAAGCAATCCAGGGGCGCCGTGCACCGCGCTGGATTGCTTCGTCGCTGCGCTCCTCGCAATAACGGGGAGAGGTCTTGGCCAATCTCAAAGGTAGGGGATCGAACGCAAGTGCCCTACCCCTTCACGTCCTGCTTCTCCGACGCGGTCGGCTTGCCGGCCTTGGCGGCGTCATCGGCGACCACACGCACCTTCTCCCCATTGGCGATGCCATCCGGCGGCGCGATGATGATGCGGTCCTCGGCGGTGAGACCGGCGGACAGCTCGATCTCGCGGCCGAGGTCGCGGGCGATGGTGACGGGCTTGAGCTGGACACGATCATCCGGGCCGACCGTCGCGACACGCAGCCCGCTGCGGTTGAAGATCAGCGCAGACGCCGGGATGTGCAGCGGCGCAGAATCGCGGACCAGCGCCAGCTTCACATTGGCGAAGCCGCCCGGCATCAATTCGCCCTTGGCATTGTCGAGCACGAGCTGAATCCGCATCGTCCCGGAGGCGACGTCCACAGCCTGCGACGAGGCTTCCACCGTCGCCGGGAACGAGCGCCCCGGATATTCCGGCAGCGCGATCACCGCCTTGCCGCCGATCCGCACCAGCGGCGCGTAGTTCTGCGGCACGTTGACGTAGACGCGCAGCTTGGCGATGTCAGACACCACGAACATCGCCGGGCCAGAGCTCGAGCCGGCGTTGATCAGCGCACCGACGTCGGTGTTGCGCTCGGTGACCACGCCGTCGAATGGCGCGGAGATCTTCTTGTAGCCGGCGAGCGCTTCGAGCCGTTCGACATTGGCCTGGCCGGAATTCACCGCGGCTTTCTTGGCAGCGAGGTCGGCGGTGCGCTCGTCGATTTCCTGCGCCGAGACGAAGTTCGACGCCACCAGCGTCTTGCGGCGGTTCAGCGTCGCCTCCGACAGCTTCGCGCTCGCCTGCTGGCTGGCAAGATCGGCGCGCGCCTGCAGCAATTGCTGATCGAGATCCGGCGCCTCGATCTCGGCAATCACTTCGCCGGCCTTCACCTTGGCACCGATGTCGGCGCTCCAGCTCTTCACATAGCCGGACACGCGGGCGTAGATCGGCGCCCGCGAATAAGCCTCCAGCCGGCCCGGCAGATCGAGCGTCGTGGTCGGCACCTTGCCGTCCGGCCGCGTCACCGCGACGCTGGAGATCGCCTGCTCGTCGGTCCAGGCCCGCAGCTCCGCGCTGCTCTTCTCGCGCGCGCTGATGCCGGTGACCACGATCGCGACCGCGCCGCAGGCAATCACCACGCCGGCGATGCCGAGACCGCGACGGGACCTGCGCGGCGATTGATCAGTGGGCATGCGACATCTCCGGAGCAGACGCGCCATCGGACGCCGGCTGTTTGTTGTGAACCATGCTGAACACCACCGGAACGAACATCAGCGTCGCGAAGGTCGCGAACAGCAGTCCGCCGATCACGGCGCGGCCAAGCGGCGCGTTCTGTTCGCCGCCCTCGCCGAGCCCCAGCGCCATCGGCGCCATGCCGATGATCATCGCCAGCGCGGTCATCAGCACCGGACGGAACCGGACGAAGCCGGACTCCAGCGCGGCCTGCACCGGATCGCCGAGCACCGCGTAGCGTTCGCGGGCAAACGAGATCACCAGCACACTGTTGGCGGTGGCAACGCCCATGCACATGATCGCGCCGGTCAGCGCCGGCACCGACAGCGTGGTGCCGGTCGCGAACAGCATCCAGACGATGCCGGCCAGCGCGGCCGGCAGCGCGGTGATGATCACGAACGGATCGGCCCAGGACTGGAAGTTGACGACGATCAGCAGATAGATCAGCACGATCGCGCCGAGCAGGCCGAACAGCAGGCCTGCGAACGCGCTGTTCATGGTCTCGACCTGGCCGAGCAAAACGACCGATGAGCCCTTCGGCACCTCGGCCTTGGTCTCGTCGATCACCTTGCGGATATCGGCCGACACCGCACCGAGATCGCGCCCCTGCGTGGTGGCGAAGATCTGCACGATCGGCTGAATGTCGTATTGCGACACCACTGCGTTGCCGGCGGAGCGCTTGATCTCGGCGAGACCACCGAGAATCGGCGCCCCTGCGGCAGCAGCACCCGAGGCCGAGATCGGAATAGTCTCGAGCTTGCTGAGCGAGTCGACGTGATATTGCGGCGTCTGCATCACGATCGAATACGACACACCGTTGTCCGGGTTGAGATAGTAGGTCGGGGCCACCTGCGACGAGCCGGCGAGATTGACGACGAGGCTGTTGGTGACGTCGCGCTCGGTCAGGCCGACATATTGGGCGCGGGTACGATCGACGTCGATGTTGAAGGTCGGGTTGTTGGGCGACTGCTGAATGCGGGCATCGGCGACGCCCGGGATGCGCTTGATCCTGGCCAGCAGCTTGCCGGCGTAGTCGAAATTCGCCGGCAGATTGGCGCCGCGGATCTGCAGGTCGATCGGCGCCGGCGCGCCGAAATTCAGGATCTGGCTGACGATGTCGGCGGGCAGGAATGCGAAGGTCATGCCCGGGAACTGCCGCGGCAGTTGCTCGCGCAGCAGCTTGACGTATTCCTCGGTCGGCCGGTGCTCACCCTTCAGCTTGATCTGGATATCGCCGTCCTGGGTGCCGATCACGCCGGTGTTGTTGTAAGTGAGATTGATGCCGGAGATCGGCATGCCGATGTTGTCGGTCAGGGTCTCGATCTGATCCGGCGGAATGATCTTGCGGATCGCCTTCTGTACCTCGGCGAGCTGATTGGCGGTCTCCTCGATCCGGGTGCCGACCTGGGTGCGGACATGCATCAGGATCTGTCCGGCATCGACCGAGGGAAAGAAGTTGCGGCCGAGATACGGCACCAGCGCGAACGACAACGCGACCACGCCCAGGAAGCCGGCGACGAACACCCGGCGATGCCCCATCGCCAGCGTCAGCAGATCGCCATAGCCATGGCGGAATCGGGCGAACACGCCTTCGAACCCCTGCTGAAAGCGCACCAGCGGATTGCGCGACGGTTTCCGCCCCGAGAGGCTGTCGTGATGGACGTGCGGCTTCAGGAGATATTTGGCCATCGTCGGCACCAGCGTGCGCGACAGCAGAAACGACCAGACCATCGCGAACATCACCGCTTCGGCCATCGGCACGAACAGATAGCGCGCGACGCCCTGCAGGAAGAACATCGGCACGAACACGATGCAGATGCACAGCAGCGACACGAAGGCCGGCGTCACGATCTGATTGGCGCCGTCGAGGATCGCCGGCTCAACCTCCTTGCCCTGCTCCAGATGCCAATTGATGTTCTCGATCGTCACCGTAGCATCGTCGACCAGGATGCCGACCGCGAGCGCGAGGCCGCCGAGCGTCATGATGTTCAACGTCTCGCCGATCGCCGACAGGCAGATGATGGCGCCGAGCACCGACAGCGGAATCGACACCGCGATAATGATGGTCGAGCGCCAGCTTCCCAGAAACAGCAGGATCATCACGCTGGTCAGCAGCGCCGCGATTATGCCTTCGACGGCAACGCCGGTGATGGCGCCGCGGACGAACACCGACTGGTCGCCGATCAGCGCGATCTTCAGCGACTCCGGCATGGCGTCTTTGACGTCGACGATCTTCTGCTTGATGCCGGCGATGATATCGAGCGTCGACACCGCGCCGGCCTTCAGCACCATCATCAGCACCGAGCGGTTGCCGTCGACGTGCACGATGTTGGTCTGCGGCGGATTGCCGTCGCGCACCGAGGCGACGTCGCGGATGTAGACCATCGCGCCGTTCACCGCCTTGATCGGCAGGTTCCCGAGGTCTTCGATCTTCAGCGGTGAGTTGTTGAGCTGGATGACGTATTCGAACTCGCCGATCTTCTGGGTGCCAACCGGCGTTATCAGGTTTTGCGCGGCGAGCGCATTGGCGACGTCCTGCCCGGACAGGCCGCGGGCCTGCAGCGCACTGGGATCGAGATCGATCTGGATCTGGCGCTGCTTGCCGCCGAACGGCCACGGGATCGCCGCGCCGGGCACGGTGACCAGCGGCGTGCGGAGCTGATTGATCGCAAGGTCGGCGAGGCTCTGTTCCGTCATCCCCTCGCCCGACAGCGCCAGTTGCAGGATCGGCACGGTGGAGGCTGAGTAGTTCAGGATCAGCGGCGGCGTGGCACCGGGCGGCATCTGCTTGAGCAGCGTCTGCGAGATCGCAGTGACCTGCGCATTCGCGGTGCGGATGTCGACATTGGGCTGGAAGAAGATCTTGACGATGCCGAACCCGCCGTAGGAGTTCGCCACGATGTGTTCGATATCGTTCACCGTGGTGGTGAGCGCGCGCTGGAACGGCGTCGTGATACGCCCGGCCATCTGGTCCGGCGGCAGGCCGGTGTACTGCCAGACGACGCCGATCACAGGGATACGGATTTCAGGGAAGATGTCGGTCGGGGTGCGCAGCGCCGCCAGCGGACCGACGATCAGCAGCAGCAGCGCCAGCACCACGAATGTGTACGGCCGGCTCAGTGCGATACGGACCAGCGCGATCATTCGTCGGGTCGTCCAGATCTTCTTGTTGCGGAGAGGCCGCCTTTCCGGACAGGCCCTTGTGTTGATTTACCGAAGGCCGTGCAATTAGCCAAGCGTCGCCGAGCCGGCGAAACCGCTGCAAACTGCAAGGTTCACGGTTGTTGGCCGCATTCCACGCAGCGCTCACGACAGATTGATTGCGGTGCAGCAAACGGCGTCGCTGCGGACGACCTCAGGTTCCGGCGCGGTAGGACGCAAACCAGCCGAGGCCATCCTCGGTCTTGCCGCGCGGCCGATATTCAGCGCCGACGAATCCGGCGTAGCCGAGCCGATCGAGCTCGGCAAACAGGAACGGATAGTTCAGCTCCTCGCCGTCCGGCTCCTGCCGCGACGGCACACTGGCGATCTGAATGTGGCCGACCACCGGCAGCATCTCGCGCAGCCGCGTGGTGACGTCGCCGTGCAGGATCTGACAGTGATAGACGTCGAACTGCAGCTTCAGATTGGGGATGCCCATTTCGCGGACGAGCGTGTGGGCATGGTCGACATCGTCGAGAAAATAGCCGGGCGCATCGCGGCCATTCAACGGCTCGATCATCACGTCGATGCCATGCGGCGCAAAGAAATGCGCGGCCACCGCCAACGACCGGCGAAACGCCAGCGCCGCCGCGCCGTCGCGGCTGTCGGCATTGCCCGCCAGCAGATGCAGCCGCTTCACGCCGGTCGCGAGCGCATAAGGCAACGCCGTGTGCAGGCTGCGCTGCAATTCGTCGAACTTGTCGGGCAGCGCCGCGAAGCCCTTTTCGCCTGCGGCCCAATCGCCCGGCGGCAGGTTGAACAGCGCCTGTGTCAGGTGATTGCGCTGCAGCCGCTCGGCGATGGCGTCCGGGTCGACCTCATAGGGAAACAGAAATTCGACCGCATCGAACCCTGCCGCCCGCGCTGCATCGAAGCGATCCAGAAAGGCATGCTCGGTGAACATCAGGCTGAGATTGGCGGCGAAGCGCGGCATCGGATGACATCCTCGGGAGACACCTGACTTTAGCGGACTCGAACTTGATGCAGCGCTGTCATCATCGGAGCATCGCATCATAGTCGGCGTGGCTGCCAATCCAGAACCACAACAGCCCCTCGTCCACCGGCACAGCAAGCGCCCGGTAACCAAGGCCAACCCTCACCGAATACAGATTGCCGACTTTCTTGAAATGCAGCGATGGATGACTGGCATCGGCCTTCAACAGCGCAAAGTTCTTGTCGGCGAGAGCGCGGATCGGCTGGGGCAACGCCCGATAAGCCGTCCAAAATCGGGAGCCGGCAAAATGCCTCACAGCTCTCGCGAGCCGCCGCCCCGATGTTCGGCAATGGCGTCTGCCGCCAAGTCGTCCAACCGTCCTCCAGCAGCGTCTCGCGCGATCCGCTCGTCGAAACGCGCAGCATCAAAAGCCGCGAACCAAGCGCGAAACCGCGCGAGTTGGTCGGCCGGAAGCTGCTCGACTGCCTTCTCGATGTCCTCGATGCTCATGGGAACAGTGTACCACGCCACACGAGCTGTGAGAACCAGCTTTCACAACCCCAGATACGCCTTCCTGACGTCCGGGTTGTCCATCAGCTCGGCGGCTCCGCCCTGCATCTGTACCCGGCCGGTCTGCAGGATGTAGGCGCGGTCGGCGATCTCGAGGCATTCGGCCATGCGCTGTTCCACGATCAGCACGGTCATGCCGGCGTCGCGGATCTTTTTCACCGACTGGAAGATCTCGCTGACGAGCTTAGGCATGATGCCCTGCGACGGCTCGTCCAGCATCAACAGCCGCGGCCTGGTCATCAGCGCCCGGCCGATCGCCAGCATCTGCTGCTCGCCGCCGGACAGCGTCTCGGCGCGCTGCTCCAGCCGCTCCTGCAGCCGCGGAAACAGGCTGAACACGAACTCCAGCGGCTGTTCGCGATCGGGCTTACGGCGATACAGATAGCTGCCGAGCCGCAGATTGTCGTGCACCGACAGGCGCGGAAACAGCCGGCGGTTCTCCGGCACGTAGGCGACGCCGCGCGCCGTGATCAGATGCTGCGCCACGCCGTCGAGCCGCTCGCCGTCGAACAACACCTGTCCGGAGCGGATCCGCTCGGCACCGGCGATCGATTTGAGCAGCGTCGACTTGCCTGCGCCGTTGGCGCCGGCAACGCAGACGATCTCGCCCTTCTCGACCTCGATCGAGACCTCTGAAATCGCGACCAGCCCCTTATAGGCGGTGGTGACCTCACGCACCGACAGCATGACGATCCCCAAGGTAAGCGGTAATGACTTTCGGGTCGCGCACCACGTCGGCCGGCTTGCCTTCGGTGAGCACCTTGCCGAGATCGAGCACGATGGCGCGGTCGACCAGCGGCATCACGATTTCCATGACGTGTTCGACCATCAGCACGGTGACACCGGCATCGCGGACCCGGCGCACCAGCTCGACGCCCTTCTCGGCCTCGGTCGGCGTCAGGCCGGTCAGCACCTCGTCGAGCAGCAGCAGCTTGGGCTCGGTGGCGAGCGCCCGCGCCACTTCGAGCCGGCGCTTTTCCGATGGAATGAGTTGGCTCGCCAACACATCGGTGCGGGCGTCGAGGCCGCAGAACGCCAGCACCTCGTGCGCCTTGCGCCGGGCCTCGCGCATCACCGTAGTGCGGATCAACGCGCCGACGATGACATTGTCGATCACGCTCATCGATTCGAAGCTCTTCACCACCTGGAAGGTGCGGCCGATACCGCGGGCACAGCGCGCGGTCGCCGGCAGCTTGGTGACGTCCTCGCCGTCGAAAATGATCGAGCCCTGGGTCGGCGGCAGCACACCGGCGATCAGGTTGAACAGCGTCGACTTGCCGGCGCCGTTCGGTCCGATCAGGCCGACGATCTCGCCGCGCTGCACCGAGATCGAGACATCGGAATTGGCGACCAGACCGCCGAAGCGTTGCCAGACGCCACGGGTCCCGAGCAGAGGCGTCGTCATTGCGGCGCTCCCTTCGAGGCAGGACGCCGCGAGAACAGCCCGAGCAGACCTTCCGGCCGCGCCAACGAGATCAGCACGATCACACTGCCATACAGGATCAGATCGACGCCGCGCCCCGAGCCGCCGACGAACGACCGCGTCAGCTCGGTGAGCGGGATCAGGATTGCGGCGCCGAGCACCGGCCCCCACAGCGTGCCGATGCCGCCGAGCACCGCAGGCAGCGCCATCAGCAGCGAGAACTGGAAGGTCATCACGCTTTCAGGATCGATGTAGGACACGAACATCGCGTAGAACGCGCCGCCGATCGCGGTCAGGAACGCCGACACTGCCGCGGCGCCCATCTTCGAATTGAACACCACCACGCCGAGACTTTCGGCCGCTTCGGGGTTGTCCTTGACGGCGCGCCACCAATATCCCCACTTCGAATCCTGCAGCCACCAGGTGATCAGCCAGGCCAGACAACAGAACACCAGCGCGAAATAGTAATAAGGCAGCTTGCTGCGGGCGAACTGGAACTTGGCCCAACTGTCGCCGCGCACCGGAATGTCGATGCCGAGCGCCGCCCCGGCCCAGTCCCAGTTGTGGAACAACAGGAAGCCGATCTCGGCGATGACGATGGTGGCGATCACGAAGTAATGCCCGCGCAGCCGGAACGTCGGATAGCCGAGCGCCAGCGCGATCGCTGCCGAGATGACCCCGCCGCCGATCATACCGAACCATGGCAGCACGCCGAGCTTGGTGAACAACAGAGCGGTGGTGTAGGCGCCGAGCCCGAAATACAGCGCGTGGCCGAGCGAGATCTGGCCGCAATAGCCGCCGAGGATGTTCCAGGCCTGCGACAACGCCGCGTACATCAGGGTAAGCACCATGATGTTCTGGACGTAGACGTCCTTGACGAACAGCGGCGCGCAGGCGGCGGCGACGGCGAGCAGTGCGGCGACGATCAGGTCGCGGCGACGGCGTTTGAGATGAGCCTCGTCCATCAGATCGATCCGAACAGGCCGCGCGGCCGAATGAACACAACCAGCAAATAGACGGCGTAGATGCCGATCGACTTCAGGGACGGCGGCAGGATCATCGCGGTGGTGGCCTCGACCAGACCGACGATGATGCCGCCGGCAAAGGCGCCGAACACGCTGCCGAAGCCACCGAGTGCCACGGTGACGTAGGCGATCAGAGCGAACGAGGCGCCGACGTCGGGATAGATGTAAAAGAAGATCGCCATCACGGCGCCGGCAAGACCAATCAGGGCCGACCCCAGCCCCCAGCCGAGTGCGAACACCTTGTTCTTGTCGATTCCGACCAGCGCCACAGCGCCGGCATCCTCGCGGGTCGCCTCCAGCGCGCGGCCGAAATCGGTCTTCTTCATGAAGAAGTACAATGCGCCGAATGCCGCGATCGACACCAACGCGCCGACCAGTTGCGGCACCGGCAGAAACACGCCGCCGATCTCCAGCGTTCTGCCGCCGAGCCAGGAGACGTTGATGCTGCGATAATCGGGGGTGAAGAAGTACTGCGCGAGGCCGCGCATCAGGATGGCGAGGCCGAAAGTCGTGAAGATCTGCACCATGCCGATATTGGCCTTGGCCCGCATCGCAAATCTGACGACCAAGAGGTAGATCGCGGCGCCGAATATGAACATCGCCGCTCCGACGAGCGGAGCGGCGAGGATCGGATCGATCGCGAAGAACGCGAACAGAAAGAAGGTGATGTACATCGCCAACATCAGAAACTCGCCGTGGGCGAAGTTGGTGACGTCCATCAGGCCGAAGATCAGAGCCAGGCCGACCGCGACCAAGCCGTACAGAAGTCCCATCAGCAGACCGCTGGCGAGGGACTGAATGATGGTGGCTGTGGTCAAATCAGCGTCTCCGCAGACAGGTTATGAGAGCTCGATGAACGGAGCGGCTTCGCCCCACCCACCGCGTCATGCCCGGGCTTGACCCGGGCATCCACGTCTTCGAAGCGAGCGCATCGCTCTGGTCCGTGGATGGCCGGGTCAAGCCCGGCCATGACGAATGGAGAGGTTACTTACGGCATCGGCCAGATCGCGTCGGCGACCGCCGCCTGCTCGGGGAAGATGGTGACGAACTTGCCGTCGACGTATTGCAGCAGAACCGGATCGGCGTCCTGGTTCTGGCCGTTCTCGTCGAACTTGACGCGCTTCCACGGCATGATGGTCTGATCGCCCGGCATGTCGGTGGCGACCAGCGCTTCGCGGATCTTCTCGCCATCGGTCGACTTGGCGCGATTGATCGCATCGGCCATCACGATCAGGCCCATGAACTGCCGCGACGAGTAGTCGTTGAAGTCCTTACCGGACTTCTCCTTGTACATGTCGTTGATCTTGCCGACCATCGGCCGCTTCTTGGCGAGGTCGAGCGAGAACGATCCGCGCGAGATCACGCCCGGAATCTTGTCGCCGACCGCGTCATACAGTGCCTTCTCGGAGAAGCCGGCGTCCTGGGCGACGATGTTCTTGGCCTTGTAGCCGAGTTCGCCCATGGTCCGGATCAGCAGGATGCCGTCGGTGGTGTAGCTCGACGGCATCAGCACGTCGGCGTCGGCGGCCTTGAGCTGCTGCACTTCGGCGGTGAGCGAAGGCGAGTTGGCGCGGTACTTGATGTCGGCGACCACCTTGTAGCCGCGCTCCTTGGCGAGGGCGAGCTGGGCGTTGGAGGAGTCGGTGCCGAAGATGGTGTCCTCGTGGAACAGCGCCAGCGTCTCGATCTTCTTGCCCTTCTTCTTTTCGGCGTCGAAGAAGTCGAACATCGCCTTGGAAAACATCTCGTCGTGCGGCGCGGCGCGGAAATAGAATTTGAGGCCGCGGCGATGCAGGCTCGGCGACGAGTTGTCGGCCGACAGGAACGGGATCTGGTAGCGCTCGCAGACCTGGCTGACCGTCACCGCCACCGAGCTCTGATAAGTGCCGACGATGGCGCAGACCTTCTCCTGGGTGATCAGACGCTCGGCCTCGGCCCGGCCCTTCTGGGGGTCGGCCTGATGGTCGGCGAACACCAGTCGCACCTTGGCGCCGCCGAGGCCCGGCAGCCCCTCGCTCCGTGCCAGCGGCAGGTCGAAATCGTACTTGTTGTTGATGATGTCGGCCGCGGTCTGGAATGCCTTCTGAGCGTCCACGCCGATCTGGGCACTCGATCCGGACAACGGATAGATCACACCGATGACGACTTCCTTGGTCTCGGCCCGCGCCGTGGCGAACGGCAGAAGCGCGGCGCTGGCCGCACTGCCGAGAACGAGGTTACGGCGATTGATCTTCATGACGTCTTCCTTTGCTACCAGCGTTGGGAGTGAAGCGGTCAGAGGTTCGGTTCGGCGTTACAGCACGGCAAGGTGCTTGTTCTTCAGGTCGGTGACAAGCATCAATCCGGGCGCATGAGTGATAGCGAACGGGACTTTGGCGGCGGCGATCACCGCCTGGGGAGTGACACCGCAGGCCCAGAACACCGGTAATTCGTCGGGTTCGATCCGTACCGGGTCGCCATAGTCCGGCTTATCGATATCGGCGATGCCGATTGATTGCGGCAGGCCGATATGTACCGGCGCGCCGTGAACCGAAGGAAAGCGCGAGGTAATCTGGATCGCGCGGATCGCATCCTTCGGCTTCATCGGCCGCATCGACACCACCATCGGCCCGGCGAACGGCCCGGCCGGCGCGCAAGGGATGTTGGTACGATACATCGGCACACGCACCTTCTGGTCGATGTGGCGGATCGGAATGTCGTCGGCGAGCAGCGCCTCCTCGAACGAGAACGAGCAGCCGAGCACGAAGGCCACCAGATCGTCGCGCCAGTGCGCGACGACATCCGTCGGCTCCTCGACCGCCTCGCCGTCGCGCCAGACCACGTAGCGCGGCACGTCGGTGCGAATATCCAGATCCAGGCCGAGCGCCGGGATCATCGGATTGCCGGCGTCGGACATGCCGATAATCGGACACGGCTTGGGATTGAGCTGACAGAACCGGTGGAACGCCGCGGCGTCCCTTTCCGGAAGGATCACCAAATTGCCTTGGACGCAGCCCGGTGCAATTCCGGCGGTGGATTGGGCGAGTCCAGCGCGATACGCCAGCCGCGCCTGGTGGGAAGGAACCGACGCCTCAGCGTCGTGGAACTGCTGCTCTGCCGCAAAAACAGTCATTCACTCGCCCTGCCTAGTCTCTCGACAGGAGTGGAGCCGAAGCCTAAGATAATGTCTAATCTTTGTTTCTGATCGGAAACAATAAGATCGACTTATCGACCGAAGGGAGTCGACCGATGGTGGACTTCAAAGCGCTCGAGACATTTATCTGGGTCGTGACGCTGGGCAGCTTCCGCGGCGCCGCGCACAAGCTCAACACCACGCAGCCGGCGATCTCGCAGCGGATCGCACAGCTCGAACGCGAGCTCGGAGTAAGACTTCTGCAGCGCGACCACCGCGTCGCCTCGCCGACTCCGAGCGGCCGGCAATTGATGCTTTATGCCGAGAAGCTGGTCCGGCTGCGCACCGAGATGATGGCCGCGGTCAGCGATCAGTCGAGCATGCGGGGCGTGCTGCGGCTCGGCGTCGCCGAAACCATCGTGCACACTTGGCTGCCGCGCCTGATCGAACAGGTGAACCGCGCCTATCCCAATCTGTCGCTGGAGATCGAGGTCGACATCACGCCGAACCTGCGCGCGCGGTTGCTGGCGCAGGAGATCGAGCTGGCGTTCCTGCTCGGGCCGATGACGGCGTCGACGGTGCGCAGCCGCGTTCTGTGCGAGTATCCGATCGGCTTCCTCGCCAGCCCCACGCTCGGACTCGGCCACGATCCGCTGACCGTCGACGATCTGGCAAAATTCCCAATCATCACCTTCCCACGCAAGACGCAGCCTTACGAGATCGTGCGCTCGCTGTTCAACAAGCCGGAGCTGCCGCCAATCCGCCTGCACGCTTCGGCCTCGCTCGGCACGGTGATCCACATGGCGATCGAGGGGCTCGGCATCGCGGTGATCCCGACCGCGATCGTCGAGAACGAACTCGCCGAAGGGCGGCTGCACCTGCTGCAGACTAATCTGAAGATCTCACCGCTGCGGTTCTCCGCCAGCTGGCTCGCCTCCCCCGACACAGTAGCGATCGAGCGCGTCGCCGAACTCGCAGCCGAAATCGCGCATACCGGTGGCTTCATGCCCGATCCTGCAATGCAGCTCCGCGATATTGCTCACGTCGTTGAACCGGCGATTGGTTGACGCCTGCCCGGCCAAGTTGACACACTTTCGTCCTGCCTCGCGCGTCCGCGCTGACTTCCCGGAGTGACTATGACCAAGACTGCCTCGAACCTGCAGATCGATTCCTCGCGGCTGTGGGACACCATCCACACCACCGCGCAGTTCGGCGGCACGCCGAAGGGCGGCGTCAGGCGGCTGACGCTCTCGGCCGAGGACAAGCAGGTTCGCGACTGGTTTCGGGCATCGTGCGAGAAGGCCGGCCTCGACGTCAGCGTCGATACGCTCGGCAACATGTTCGCGCTTCGCAAGGGTCGCGACATGACCAAGCCGCCGATCGGCCTCGGTTCGCACCTCGACACCCAGCCGACCGGCGGCAAGTTCGACGGCATTCTCGGCACCCTGGCCGCGCTGGAAGTGATCCGCACCCTGAACGACGCCGGCATCGAGACTGAGCTGCCGCTGTGCATCACCAACTGGACCAATGAAGAAGGCTCGCGCTTCGCCCCGGCGATGATGGGCTCGGCGGCGTTTGTCGGTGACTTCACGGTCGACGACGTGCTGTCGCGCAAGGACGCTGCCGGCGTCAGCGTCGCCGAAGCGCTCGACGGCATCGGCTATCGCGGCGACAAGGCGGTCGGCGCTCAGCCGTTCAGCGGCTTCATCGAATTGCACATCGAACAGGGCCCGATCCTGGAAGCAGAAGGCAAGACCATCGGCGTGGTCGATCACGGTCAGGGCGTGCTGTGGTACGATGGCAAGATCACCGGCTTCGAAAGCCACGCCGGATCGACCCCGATGCATCTGCGCCGCGATGCGCTGGCGACGCTGTCGGAAATCGTGCTGGCGGTCGAGAAGATCGCCACCGAACTCGGCCCCAACGCGGTCGGCACTGTCGGCGAAGCGGTGATCGCCTCGCCGTCTCGCAACGTCATTCCCGGCGAGATCGCCTTCACCATCGATATGCGCAGCGCCGACGCGTCGATCATGGATCAGCTCGATCAGAAGCTACGCGCCGCGATCGCCGAGATCGCACCGCGCCGCAAGGTCGAGGTTACGCTCGATCTGGTCTGGCGCAAGAAGCCGACGCATTTCGATCAGAAGCTGGTCGGAGCGGTCGAGGCCGCAGCCAACGCACTCGGCTATGCCAACCGCCACATCACCTCCGGCGCCGGTCACGACGCCTGCAATCTGAACACCAAGATTCCGACTGCGATGATCTTCGTGCCGTGCAAAGACGGTATCAGCCACAACGAGCTGGAGGACGCGACCCAGCCCGACTGCGCTGCCGGCGCCAACGTGCTGCTGCACACCGTGCTGTCGCTGGCGGGCGTCGCCAAGTAATCGCTGACGACCGGCGCCAATTTCTGGAGAGATTACGATGCATGCGGTGTTCGTCGACGCCAGCGATACGCTCGCCGAGCTGATGGAGAGGCTTGCGGCGCCAGGCGACCCGCCCGTGCGGATCCACCGCGATCCCGACGTGACGCCCGAACAACTCCCCGACGTGCTGGCCGACGCCGCGATTGCGCTGATCGACCACACCTATCTGCCGACCAGCATCGCGCGGCAGTGCGCCGGACTGAGGCACGTCGTGTTTCTCGGCACCGGCGCCCGCAGCTACATGAATATCGAGGAACTGGCCGAACTCGGCATCGAGGTGCACCTGATCCGGGGCTATGGTGACACCGCGGTGGCGGAAGCGACCATCGCGCTGATGTGGGCGGCGGCGCGTAATCTCGCAGTGATGGACCGCGAGATGCGGCACGGCCATTGGCTGCGAGAAGATGGGATGCAGCTCACCGGCAAGACGCTCGGCCTGATCGGCTTCGGCGGCATCGGCGCCGAAGTCGCTCGAATCGCGCACGGCTCGGGAATGAACGTGATCTCTTGGAACCGCTCGGCCAAGCAGGTGGACGGCGTGCGGTTCGTCGATCTCGACACGCTGCTGCGCGACAGCCACGTCGTCTCGATGCATCTGTTGCTCAACGACGAAACTCGCGGCTTCCTGTCGCGGCAGCGGATCGCGGCGATGCGGCCGGGAGCGATCCTGGTCAACACCGCGCGCGGTGCCCTCGTCGATGAGGCCGCGATGATCGACGCGCTGCGCTCCGGCCATCTGCGCCATGCGGCCCTCGACGTGTTCGACATCGAGCCGCTTCCCTGTGACCATCCGTTGATTTCCCTGCCCAACGTGACGCTGTCGGCGCATTCGGCGTTCCGTACCCCCGAAGCGAGCGACAACCTGATTGCCGCTGCCCGTGCCCATTGCCGGCGGATTGCGACCGCCGGCTGATCGACCATCCGTCGAAATCGGCAATCAGCTACCGCAACCACTGAACATCGACGGCCATCATCGTTCGGCCGTCGACGCGGCGTGATCCGCATCAACAACGATCGAACTGCGCCCGTGCGATAGTTTGCGAATCGCATGGAGACTTTCCCATGAAGGATTGGTACGCGGTCTTCGCCCTGGCACTGGTGATCGTTATCGGCTCGGCCGCCGGTCTGGCCGGCACAATCGCCTTCCTGCTGGCGTTCTTCGTCACCTGGTACTTGTTGTCGGCGCGCGAGATCGGCTTCGCCGGGGCCCGCGCCCGCGTCGCCTTCCGGATCGATCCACCGATCTGGACGCGCAGCAACTGGTTGTGGCTGGAGCGGCTGTTCGACGACAGCGACAAGCTCTTGAAGGCGGCAGCCACCGCGATGATCGTGATGGCCGGCACGCTGGTCGTCGGCGCGCCGATCACACTGCTGGTCGCTGTGCTGGTAGCCGCCTATGTCGCCTTCGGCATTTATCGCGGCCGCACCGATCCGCCGCCACGCGGCGTGCGGATTCACGATGCCGGCGCCGACGTCGCAGCGCGCACCGCGCGGGACCTGTCAGCAGAGCCGGCGAGCGAGGCGCCTCGAAGTTCAGCGACCGAACCGCCAGCGCCTGTATCGGTTCAGCCGGTTGCCGAGCCGCGTCCTTTGCTGCTGCAGCCGGTCGTTCGTATCGTGCCGCCACGGCCACGGATCGTCACCAAGCCGCGACCGTTGCAAAACTGCCGCCCCGCCGCACGCGGCATCCACGGCAAGGCAGCCGGCAAGCGCACCCAGCGCAAAGCGGGCCGTATCACGGCCCGCCCGCTCCCGACGCTGCCGAGCCGGAAGCCCGGCGGCGCCATCGCGTTGAAGCCGCGCCGCCCGTTGCGCCAACCGCCACAGCTTCGGCAACGGCGTCGCCTGCGCAAGCCGATGACCCTGGTGGTCCGCGCCGATGCAGCCGGCTCGTCGCCGAACCGCTGACACCAGCGCAACCGAACAGCGGCGAGCCGCCTACTCGACCATCTCGGCAACGCCCTTGCCGCAGGCCGCCGTATCGGCCTGCCCGCCGAGGTCACGGGTGCGCAGCGTCCGCTCGCCGAGCGTCCGCTCGATCGCCTTCACGATCGAATCCGCGGCCTGCTTCTCGCCGAGATGCTCGAGCATCATCGCACCCGACCAGATCATTCCGATCGGATTGGCGATGCCCTGGCCGGCGATGTCCGGTGCCGAGCCGTGCACAGGTTCGAACACGCTCGGGAAATCGCCCTCCGGATTGATGTTGCCTGACGGCGCGATCCCGATCGTGCCGGTGCAGGCCGGGCCGAGGTCGGACAGGATGTCGCCGAACAGATTCGAACCGACGACGACGTCGAACCAGTCCGGATGCAGCACGAAATGCGCCGTGAGGATATCGATGTGGTACTTGTCCCACTTCACATCGGGATAGGACTTCGCCATCGCTTCGACGCGCTCGTCCCAATACGGCATGGTGATCGAGATGCCGTTCGATTTGGTCGCCGAGGTCAGGTGCCGTTTCGGCCGCGACTGCGCCAGCTCGAACGCGAATTTCAGAATCCGATCGACCCCGGTCCGGGTCATCACCGTCTGCTGGGTAACGAATTCACGCTCGGTATCCGGGAACATCCGGCCGCCGACCGACGAATACTCGCCCTCAGTGTTCTCGCGCACGACCCAGAAATCGATGTCACCGGGTTTGCGGCCGGCGAGCGGGGACGGCACGCCGGGCATCAGCCGCACCGGACGCAGATTGACGTACTGATCGAACTCACGTCGAAACTTGATCAACGATCCCCACAGCGAGATGTGATCCGGGATCTTCTGCGGCCAGCCGACCGCGCCGAAGAAGATCGCGTCGTGGCCGCCGATCTTCTCCTTCCAGTCGTCCGGCATCATCTGGCCGTGCTTTTCGTAGTAATCGTAGTTGGCGAAGTCGAAATGATCGAACTTCAGCTTGACGCGATGCTTCCTGGCGGCCGTCTCCAACACCCGAAGTCCTTCCGGCATGACTTCCTTGCCGATGCCGTCGCCTGCGATCACCGCGATGCGATATTGGTCTTTGCTCTCACTCAAGTCGGTTCCCCTTTGTCTCGCGCGTCGCGCGCTTCCATCTGGCCCAAAGTACGCCAGCGTTCAACGCTGCGCTGCACATAGCGGAATCGCGTATTGCCCAGGTATTGCGCTTGCCTGCGACAAAACGCGCGTTACACTTTCCGCGGCAGATCAAAAAGCCGCCGGCCAACGAGCCATCAAAGACAATAAAGAGGAAACCCCATGTCTTCAGCCCCCTCGAACGTCCGTTCGTGGTCGGTGCGCGCCGTTGTCGCCGCGACCGCGCTCGGCTTCGGCGTCTCGTCCGCCCTCGCAGCTGATCCGATCAAGATCGGCGTGATCGCCGAAGCGCAGGCCATCGCCGGCGCCTCTATCCCGCAGGCAGCCCAGCTTGCCGCTGACGAAATCAACGCCAAAGGTGGCATCGACGGCCGCAAGATCGAGATCGTCAGCTACGACAATCACTCCTCGTCGGCCGATTCCGTCCGCGCGTTTCAGCGCGCGGTGAACGAGGACAAGGTCAATGCGGTGATTGCCAGCTACATCTCGGAAGTGGTGCTGGCGCTGATGCCCTGGGCATCGCGGCTGAAAACGCCGTTCGTCACGCCCGGCGCGGCGTCCAACGAGATCACCAAGGCGATCCATAAGGATTACGAAAAGAACAAATACACCTTCCACGGCTACCTGACTTCAGGCGAGCTTGCCCAGTCGGTGTGCGATGCCGCGAAGGACCTGCTGGTCGACGCCCGGCAGATGAAGACCGCCGTGATCATGAGCGAGGACGCGGCCTGGACCAAGCCGCTCGACGTCGGCTATCAGGAGTGCCTCCCGAAGGTCGGACTCAAGGTGCTCGACCACATCCGGTTCTCCCCCGACACCACCGATTTCACGCCGATCTTCAACAAGATCGAGGGATCGAAGCCGGACGTGATCATCACCGGCATCTCGCATGTCGGCGTGCAGCCGACGGTGCAGTGGAAGAACCAGCAGGTGCCGATTCCGATGTTCGGCATCTCGTCCCAGGCCACCAACGAGACTTTCGGCAAGGACACCAACAATGCGTCTGACGGCGTGCTGTATCAGGGCGTTTCGGGCCCCGGTGTCGCGGTGACGCCGAAGTCGGTGCCGTTCGCCGAGAACTTCAAGAAGAAGTACGGCAACTATCCGTCTTATGCCGGCTACACCGCGTATGATGAGGTCTATTACATCGCCGAGGCGGTGAAGCGCGCCGGTTCCACCGACGGCGACAAGCTTGTCGAAGCGCTGGAAAAGACCGACTACGAAGGAACGATCGGGCGCGTCCAGTTCTACGGCAAGGACGATCCGTTCACCCACGGCCTCAAATACGGCAAGGGCCTGCTCACCGGCCTGATGCTGCAATGGCAGGACGGTAAGCAGGTCGCGGTGTGGCCGCCCGAAGTGGCCAAAGCCAAGATCAAGTTCCCGGCCTTCATCAAGGCCGCCGCGAACTGACGATGAGCCCAGTGCTCCCGGACGGAAACGCCGGGAGCATTTTTCGTCAGGCTGCAAGCTTCTCCACATCGTCATTCCGGGGCGCGGGCGACGCCCGCAAACCCGGAATCTCAGAACAGCTCGGGATTCCGGGTCTGCACGCCGGCGGCGCGCATCCCGGAATGACGTCCCGGATTTGGCCAACTGAAAGTCCCGAATGCTCGCCCTGCAAATCCTGATCGACGGTTTCGCCATCAGCGCGTTGTATGCGCTCGGCGCCACCGGGTTCACGTTGATCTTCGGCGTCTCCGGCGTGCTCAACCTGTCACACGGCGCCATCATGGTGGCCGCTGCGGTCGCAGCCTGGGCGGCGTCGAGCACATTCGGCATCGGCAGCTACGCCGGCGCACTGGTCGGCATCGTCACTGCGCTGGTGATCGCGCTGCTGACTTACTTCGTGGTGGTGCAGCCGATCCAGCGCTCGCGGCGGATCGCCAACGAGGAGAAGGAGATCTTCGTGCTCACCGGCACCCTGCTGTGGGGCATCATGATCCAGGAAGCGATCGCTTATTTCTTCACCAACAACGCCAAGACGGTGTTGCCGATCGTCACCGGCGTCGTCGAGATCCTCGGCGTGCGCACCCCGCGCAACCAGATCTTCACCGCACTGGTGTGCTGTCTGGTGATCGCCCTACTCTGGCTGCTGGTCAACCGCACCAAGATCGGCAAGGCGGTGCTGGCGGCTTCGATGAATCCGCGCGGCGTCACCCTGCTCGGGCTCGAGCTCACCAACATCTACGTCGTCGTCTGGATCATCTACGGCGTGCTCGCCGGCATCGCCGGTGTGCTGCTCGGGATGTTCCTCGGCGTGTCGTCCTACAGCGTCGGGCCGCTGACCGCGAGTGCTTTCTCGATAGTGGTGCTCGGCGGGCTCGGCAGCGTGTCCGGTTCGCTGATCGCCGCCTTCGTGGTCGGCTATCTCGAGACCGTCACCGCCTACATGATTTCACCGGCGTATCGGACCATCCCGGCGCTGCTGCTGCTGGTGACAGTAATGTATCTGCGGCCTCAGGGCCTGCTCGGGAGGCGTTGAGATGGGTCTGTTCACGTCACGACTGTTCTGGATCGCGCTTCTCGTCATCGCATTCGCCGCGACACTGCCGCTCTACGTCTCCGGCTACATCCTCGGGCTGCTGACGGTAGCGTTCTACTTCGGCGTGTTCGCGATGTCCTGGGACCTGCTGTTCGGCTTCGCCGGCGAGGTCAACTTCGGTCCGACCTTCCTGATCGGCACTGGCGCCTACACTGCGGGCATCATCAACAACCTCTACGGCGTGTCGCCCTATATCTGCATCTTCATCGGCGCGATGGCGGCGGTGGTCGCAGGCTTCATTCTGGCCTTGCCGGCGTTGCGGGTGCGCGGGCCGTATTTCGGCCTGACCACGCTGGTGGCGGTGCTGATGCTGCAGAACTTCATCGTGGTGTTCGCCGAACTCACCGGCGGAGAGATCGGCCTCACCATTCCCGACGTCATCACCATCAACGCCGGGGCCAATTACTGGCTCGCGCTCGGCTTCATGACCGTGAGCGGCGCGGTCCTGTACGGGCTATCGCAATCGCCGATCGGCCTGGTGCTGCAGGCCTCGGGTCAGGATCCGGTGCAGGCCGGCGCACTCGGCTTCAACATCGTCAAACACAAGCTGTTCGCCTTCGTCGTCAGCGCGTTCTTCTCCGGCCTGTCCGGCGCGCTCTTGGTGTTCTACTTCGGCACCGCCTCGGTCGGCACCGTGGTCGACGTCGCAGTCGGGGTGAACGTCATCGTCGCCGCCGTGCTCGGCGGACGGCGAACTGTGATCGGCGCGGCGCTCGGCGCGGTGTTCCTGATCGTCGCCGGCGAGTTCCTGCGCCCGACCGGCGAACTCGCCACTTTCATCGTCTCGGCGGTCGCGCTGATCGTTGTGCTGTTCTTCCCCGGCGGCTTCCTCGGAGCGGCCATGTCGCGCGAGGCCCGGACGTGATGGACGCAGTCTCCGGGAACTTTGCTCCAACGCTCGAAGTCCGCGGCCTGACCAAGCGGTTCGGCGGCCTCACCGCGGTGAAGAACCTGTCGTTCGATCTGCGCGCCGGCGAAATCTTCGGGCTGATCGGCCCGAACGGCTCCGGCAAGTCCACGGCGATGAAGTCGATCATGGGGATCGAGCGCCCGACCTCGGGCGAAGTGATCTTCCAGGGCCAGAACGTCGCCGGCCTTCCGGCCCACAAGATCGCCCGTCAGGGCTTCGGCATGGTGTTCCAGCATTCACGGCCGCTAAACCGGCAGACCGTGCTCGAAAACATCATGGTGGCGCTGCTGCCCGACAGCCTGCTGGCGCTATTTCACGACCGCGCGTTGATCGAGCGCGCCGAGGCGATCGCCGAGCGGGTCGGCCTCGGCGCGGTGATGCGGCGGAAGCCACCGACGCTGCCGTTCGCCGATCTGCGCCGCCTGGAGCTTGCAAAGGCAATCGCGCGCGATCCCAAGGTGGTGCTGGTCGACGAGCCGTTCGCCGGCCTGACGCTGGCGGAGGTCGGCACCTTCTCCGAACTGATCGCCGGCTTCCGTGACGAGGGCCGCGCGGTGCTGCTGGTCGATCACAACGTCAAGAGCGTCGCAGCGTTGGTCGATCGCGTTCTGGCGATGTATCTCGGCGAGGAGATCTGCACCGGCGCCGCAAGCGACGTGATGAAGAACGAAACGGTGCGGCGGGTGTATCTCGGCGGCGCAATCGAAACCTCGGCGCGGCCGGAAACCAGTTTCCACGACAAGGAACCGCTGCTGCAGGTCGAGAACGTCAACGTGTTCTACGGCAAGGCCCAGGCGCTGGAGAACGTCTCGATTCACGTCCACAAAAGTGAGTTCGTCTCGGTGGTTGGGCTGAACGGCGCCGGCAAGACCACGCTGTTCAATGCCATCTCCGGCCTCCTGCCCTACACCGGTGCGATCAAACGCGGCGGCGAGCCGCTGCGCGGCACTTCGGCAGCCAAGATCGCCCGCGACGGCATCGTGCAATGTCCCGAATCGCGCGAGCTGTTCGGCGAGATGACGGTGCGCGAGAATCTCGACCTCGGCGGCTATCATCTCGCCGACGACGTCCGCGACAAGCAGATCGAATGGCTGTTCGAGTTGTTTCCGATCCTGCGTGAGCGCCAAAGCCAGCTCGCGCAGACTCTCTCCGGCGGCGAGCAGCAGATGCTGGCGATCGGGCGCGCCCTGATGATGCAGCCGAAGATCCTGATCCTGGACGAGCCGACGCTCGGATTGGCGCCGGTGATCCTGGAACAATTGTCCAAGGCGCTGGAAAGGCTGCGTCAGACATCGTCGATCACGATGCTGCTCGGCGAGCAGAACGTCACCTTTGCGCTGCCGCACGCAGACCGTGTCTATGTGCTCGAACACGCCCGGATCGTTTGGGAAGGCGATCCGGCGCGCTTTGCCGCCGAGGCCGGAGAAGGCTATCTGTAGCGCCGGACTCCGGCCGACCGGACATCAGCAAAGGGCACTCGATGGACCTGCATCTGCGCGGCAAGCGCGTCCTCATCACCGGCGCGTCGAAAGGCATCGGCGCCGCTGCGGCCGAAGTTTTCGCCGAGGAGGGCTGCCATCTGCGGCTCGCAGCCCGCAACAAGGACGCGCTCGAGTCACTCGGCGCGCGGCTGCGCGAGCTTCACGGTGTCGACGTCGCGTTGCATGTCACCGACCTGCGCAACAAGGACGATCTGACGCAACTGGCGGCGCAGGCAACCGACATCGACATCCTGGTCAATAACGCCGGCGACATTCCGCGCGGCACGATCGATGCGATCGACGATGCCGCCTGGCGGCACGCCTGGGACCTGAAAGTGTACGGCTTCATCGACCTGACCCGGCTGATCTACGCGCAGATGAAAGCGCGCGGCGGCGGCGTCATCATCAACGACATCGGCGCGGCCGGCGAACGGCTCGACGCCGGATATATTTGCGGCTCCGCCGGCAATGCGGCGCTGATGGCCTTCACCCGCGCGCTCGGCGGCAGAAGCCTCGCCGACAACATTCGCGTCGTCGGCATCAATCCGGGGCCGGTCGGCACCGACCGCTATCTCGGCCGGATGAAGGGCCGCGCTGCGGCCGAACTCGGCGACGAGAACCGCTACCTGGAGCTTCAGAAACACCTCCCGCTCGGCCGCCCGGCGCAGCCACGCGAGATTGCCGACATGATGGCTTTTCTTGCATCCGACCGCTCGGGTTATACCACCGGCGCAATCTGCACGGTCGACGGCGGCTTGAGCGGCGGCTGGCCGAGCTGAGGAGCGTGGCCGGCATCGCGCCGGCCGCAACCCTGCCATGACGATGCGCCGGCTCACCGCCTCCTGCTCGCTGTTGCGATGACGAAGCGGAGCCGCGCGGGCGGCACAACGTCGCTGTTTGATTCAGCGCAAGCTCGGCCCTGCGAGCCAGAGCGTATCAACCGACACCAGCAATTGGAGATCCCGCCATGGCGTCATCGCCCACCTCTTCGTCCCCCGAGTCCGTGCCGGATCTGCCGGCACTGTCACACATCGGCCGGGATTTCGTCTGGGGCGTCTCGACCGCCAGCTTCCAGATCGAGGGCGCCGCCAATGAAGATGGCCGCGGACAGAGCATCTGGGACGTCTACTGCCGCGCCGGCTACGTCGCCAACAACGACACCGGCGACGTCGCCTGCGATCACTACCACCGCTACCAGGAAGACGTCGCGCTGATGAAGGCGCTCGGAATTCAGGCGTACCGGTTCTCGATCGCCTGGCCGCGGATTTTCCCGCAAGGCACCGGTCCGATCAACGAACCCGGCCTCGCCTTCTACGACCGCCTGATCGACGCGCTCGAAGCCGCGGGGATCGAGCCGTGGATCTGCCTGTATCATTGGGATCTGCCGCAGGCGTTGGAAGAGCGCGGCGGCTGGCTGAACCGCGACATCGTGAGCTGGTTCGCCGACTACGCCCGCGTCATCGGCCAGCGTTACGGCAACCGGGTGAAGCGCTTCGCCACTCTCAACGAACCCGGCATTTTCAGCCTGTTCAGCCGTTCGTTCGGCGTGCGCGACCGCAGCGCAGACGACAAGCTGCATCGCTGGATTCACCACGTCAATCTCGCCCACGGGGCCGCCGTCGACGCGCTGCGCGACACCGTGCCGGACGCCAAGATCGGGCTCGTCACCAACTACCAACCGGTCTACCCGTCGAGCGACAGGCCCGAAGACGTCGCCGAAGCCAAGCTGATCAGCGACTACTGGAATCGCGCCTTCGCCGACCCGCAATATCTCGGCGAGTATCCCGACCTGATCCGGGACGCCATCAAGCCGCATGTCCTGCCCGGTGACATGGCGCACATTCAGCGTCCGCTCGACTGGTTCGGGCTCAATCACTACAGCCCTGTCTATATCAACTCCGATCCCAGTGCGATCGTCGGCCTCGGCTGGGGTCCGAAGCCCGCAGGCATTCCGCGTTCGCCGATCGACTGGACGATCGAGCCCGACGCGTTCCGGGACACGCTGATCGAGATCAGCCGACGCTACGGCAAACCGGTCTACGTCACCGAGAACGGCTATGGCAGCAACGTCGAGACACCGGACGCGAACGGCGACGTGATCGATCCCGGCCGCATCGCCTTCCTGCGCGACTACATCAGCGCTCTGGATCAGGCGATCGCCGCCGGCGCCGACGTTCGCGGCTACATGGTGTGGTCGCTGCTCGACAATTTCGAGTGGGAATCCGGTTACGGCGTGCGCTTCGGCCTCACTTACGTCGACTACGCCACGCTGCGGCGGATTCCGAAGGCGTCGTTCAAATGGTTCGCCGAGGTGATCCGGCACGCCCGCAGCGGCGGCGCCTGAGCCTGCCGGCGGTGCTTACGACGGCGCCGGTTCGCGCGAGGCATCGGGAGACGCGACCGGAAGCCGATCCGGCATCTGATCGATCGCGGCGAGCAGCGCCGCGACCCGGTTGGCGGAGGAACGCCAATCCGCCAGCCGCTGATAATTGTCGACCAGCCAGTTCACCGCGCCCTGCACGGTGACGAACGCGGCCGCGCTCTGCGTCACCTCGCCGAGTGTCATCGCGCCGGCGAGATATTTCGGAAAGCACAGGAAATACGCGGCGACCGGCGCGAACAGGAAGTTGCTGTGCGACACCAGCGTCATGTCGACGAGCTGCCAGCACAGATCGCGCCACGACCGCAGCACCGCTTTCAGCCGCTCTGCCAGCTTGATCATCCACGCCGTCTCGTCGGCTTCGCTGGCGGGACGTCCGCCCCGCATTACCTCGGCTGCGGCGCGGAATTCGGCCTCGTTCTGATTGCGATGCTCGCTGATGCTGGTCATGCGCCGGCCGAACCACAGCATCAGCGAGGTCATGACGGTCGAATAGCCGATCACGCCGACGACCAGATAGCCGGGGATCTCGACCCGATAGCCGAACACACCGACATTGATGCTGCCGCCGACGCTCCACAGCACGCTGAAAAAGGTCAGCGCCGTCAGGACCGAGGACAGGAACGCCTGGATCAGATCGACCGGTGAATCGGTGGCGATCCGGACGTCCTCGGCGAGGCGATATTCCGGATTCTCCGCGCCGTGATCTGTACCATCGATTGGGACGTTGTGGTCCTTTCGCGACCAGCGTTCCAGGATGTCACATGTCATCGACTCGCGCCATTTGCGCTGCCCGGTCATGCGGCCCCACACCGAGGTCGCAGCGAGCATCACGCTGGTGGCGGCGAGGAAAACGAACACGCCGGTCTGCGTCCACAGCGCAGCGGCATCCTTCCGCTCCAGCGCATCGAAGAAATGCCGATTCCACAAATTGAGATAAAACTGAACCAGCAACTGCGCCAGCACCACGCCGATCAGCACTGCGATCAGTCCGGTCACCCGCGGCTTGCCGCTCAGCCAAAATTTGCGGGACAGCAGCCAGAACCCGGTCAGGTTGTGGCCGTTCGAGTCGTTATGTGAGAAGAGTCCCATGATGCGATATAAGGCCCAGAGCCGCGGGTTGTGAAGCGCTCGGGGCTACCCATTGCGTCTAGTCTTGGTATCCGATCCAACGCGCAGAACGGTGATGCAGTGATATCGCCGGCGCAATCAACTCAGGGGAGTTACAGGTGGCGGCAGATCAGGCGCTGGTAAAGGAAACCGCTTGTGCAGTGGTGGGCAAGCTCAAGGCCGGCGAGGTCACGCCGCTCGAGGTGCTCGACGTGCTGCAGGAGCGGATCGCCGAGGTCGACGGCGCCGTCAATGCGCTGCCCACGCTGTGCTTCGACCGCGCCCGCAGCCACGCCGCCGAGCTGATGAAGAAGCCGCCCGCCGAGCGCGGCCTGCTGGCCGGCCTGCCGCTGCCGATCAAGGATCTCACCGCGGTCGCCGGCGTGCTCACCACCCAGGGCTCGCCGATCTACAAGGACCACGTTCCGGCCCGCTCCGACCTGATGGTCGAGCACCTCGAAGCCAACGGTGCCGTGGTCTACGCCAAATCCAACACCCCGGAATTCGGCGCCGGCGCCAACACCTTCAACGAGGTGTTCGGGGCGACGCGCAATCCTTGGGACCTGTCGCGCTCGGCGGCAGGCTCGTCCGGCGGCGCCGCGGCGGCGCTCGCATCCGGCACCGCATGGCTGGCCCAAGGGTCCGACATGGGCGGCTCGCTGCGCAACCCGGCGAGCTTCTGCGGCATCGTCGGTCTGCGCCCCAGCTTCGGCCGGGTCGCGCACACGCCGGCGGCGAAGATCGACCGCAATCTCGGCGTCAACGGACCGATGGCACGCAACGTCGAGGACGTCGCGCTGCTGCTCGACGCGATGAGCGGCGAATTCGCCGCCGACCCGCTGTCGATCCCCTCGCCCGCAACCTCGTTCCTCGCTGCCGCGCGGTCGCGGCAGAAACCGCTGCGCGTCGCCTATTCGCCCGATCTCGGCATCACCCCTGTCGATCCGGAAGTCGCCGCCATCACCCGCAAGGCGGCCGAACGCTTCGCCGAGGCCGGCGTGATCGTCGAACAGGCGCAGCCCGATCTGTCCGAAGCGCACGAATGCTTCCAGGCGCTGCGCGCGTTCGACTTCGCGATCAGCAAGGCCGATCTGCTGCGCACCAAGCGCGATCTGCTCAAGCCGGAAGTGATCTGGAATATCGAACAGGGCCTCAAGCTCACGGTCGATGATCTCGCCAAGGCCGAAGCGCAGCGCGTGGCGATGGCGGCACGGACCATCGAGTTCTTCCAGACCTACGATCTGCTGCTGTGCCCGGCGACGATCACCGCGCCGTTCCCGGTCGAGCAGCGCTACCTCGCCGAATGCAACGGCCACACCTTCGACAACTACGTCGAATGGCTCGGCATCGTCTACGCAATCACGCTGGTGTGCTGCCCGGCCCTGTCGCTGCCCTGCGGCTTCACCACGACCGGCCTGCCGGTCGGCCTGCAGATGGTGGCGAAGCCGCGTAACGAAGCCGGCCTGCTCGCAGGCGCCGCATTGATCGAGGACATCCTCGGCCTGAAGGGCACGACCCCGATCGATCCGCGCCCGGCGCCTGCCAGCCTCTAGGCACCTTGCGGGACTGGCGGTTGCAACACGCTGTGCTACTCTCCAGCGTGTTGTAACACCGATAGATCCGCCGACAAAGGCGGACGATAGGGAAACGCCAATGTCCGACCATCTGAGAGCGTCCGAGACGCTGAAAATCCACGTCGACCAGGACAAGTGTCAGGGCCATGCGCGCTGCAAAGCGCTGGCTCCTGAATTGTTCGAGCTCGACGACTACGGAAATGCCCACGAGACCGGCGACGGCACGGTGCCCACCGCGCTGATCGACCAGGCATGGCTGGCCAAGTCCAACTGCCCCGAGAACGCGATCGTCATCGACGAAGCTTGATCACTCCGCCTTCTCCCGTCCGAGCGGCGCCAAGACCGCAACGATCTTTCGCAGAGGAAACGCCAGACATGAGCGAACGCCCACCCGTCACCGACTGGGTCAATGACTTCGACCACACCGATCCGCGCTGGACCGAGAACCCCTATCCGATCTGGGACGAGCTGCGCTCGGCCAGTCCGCTGGTTCACACCGACCGGTTTCTCGGTTGCTACATGCCGACCACTTTCGCGGCAGTGAAAGAGATCTCCTACGACACCGATCACTTCTCGTCGCGGCGGATCATCGTCCGCAACGTCCGCTCGGCATCGCCGCCGCCGGCACCACCGATCACTTCCGACCCGCCCGAGCACAAACCGGCCAAGCGGCTGCTGCTGCCGCCGTTCACGCCCGACGCGGTCGCCAAGCTCGAGCCGCGGGTGCGCGCGATCTGCAACGAGCTTATCGATGCCTTCATCGAGGACGATGGCTGCGACGCCGCCACCGCCTACACCAAACACATTCCGGTGAAGACGATCTGCCATATGCTCGGCATTCCGGAAGACGACAGTGACATCTTCATCCGCTGGATCCACGAGATCCTCGAACTCGGCATCAACGACGATGCGATCCTGATGAAGGCGGTATTCGAGATGAGCACCTACTTCGCCGGCCACATCGCCAGCCGCAAGCAAAAGCCGACCGACGACCTGATCACCACACTGATGAATGCCCGCGACGACAAGGGCCAGCCGCTGTCGGACGCGCATGTGCTCGGCTCGCTGCGGCTGTTGCTGATCGCCGGCATCGACACCACCTGGAGCGCGATCGGCGCGGCGCTGTGGCATCTTGCCACGCATCCGGCCGACCGTGATCGGCTGCTCGCCGAACCGGAGCTGATGCCGACCGCGATCGAAGAGTTTCTGCGCGCCTACTCGCCGGTGACGATGGCCCGCGAGGTGATGAAGGAAACGTCGATCGCCGGCTGCCCGGTGAAGCCGGGCAACATGGTGCTGCTGTCGTTCCCAGCCGCCAATCGCGATCCATCGGTGTTTCCCAAGGCCGACCGCGTGATGATCGACCGCAAGGGGAACCCACATGTCGCGTTCGGTCTCGGCATCCATCGGTGCGTCGGTTCCAATCTGGCGCGGATGGAGATGACGGTTGCGATCGAGGAGTGGCTGAAGCGGATTGCTTCGTTTAGGCTCGACCCGTCACAAAAAGTGCGGTGGTCCGAGGGCACAGTCCGTGGCCCGCGCAGCCTGCCGCTGCTGTTCGGCAAGCCGAGCTGAGCCCACGCCCGAAAGGTCGCCAATGTCCGACGATGCCGAACTGCCGCCGGAGTCCAAACTCACACGCAACAAGCAGCGCTGGGCGGCAGAAGGCAAATTTCTCACCGGCCGGCACGTCCGGCCGGATGAGCAACGGTTGCCGCCGGGCCAGCATCTGGTCAAAGACTGGCCGGTGCTCGATCTCGGCCTGACGCCGCAGATCGGCCGCGACCGCTGGCGGCTCGATGTCTATGGCGCGGTGGCGGAGCCGGTGTTTTGGGATTGGGCGCAGTTCATGGCCCAGCCGCAGACCGACATCGTCTCCGATATCCATTGCGTGACCACATGGTCGCGCTACGACAATCGCTGGCAGGGGCTCGCGATACGAACGCTGCTCGACGCCTGCCAGCCGACCGATGCGGCCCGCTTCGTCGTGCTGCACAGTTCCGACGGCTACACGACGAATCTCACGATCGAAGACTTCGCCGCCGCAGATGCGCTGATCGCGCACAGCTGGTCCGGCGCACCACTCGATCAGGAGCACGGCGGCCCGGTGCGACTCGTCGTGCCGCATCTGTATTTCTGGAAGAGCGCGAAGTGGCTACAGGCCATCGAATTCCGCGACGCCGACGCGCCGGGCTATTGGGAGGTCCGCGGCTATCACAACCGCGGCGATCCATGGCAAGAGCAGCGCTATTCGAGTGATTGACGCCGCGCCGGTCATTCCGGGGGGCGCCGACAGGCGCGAACCCGGAATGACGATCTGTGGCGAAGAGCGTCCACCCGTCATTGCTGTGCGAGTTCACTAATTCGTTGATCGCATGGTTTTGTCGGCGGCGAAGTCCTTTGGGGTTTTGCCGCCGAGGGCCTGGTGAGGCCGGAAGTTGTTGTAATAGACCATGTATTCGAACAACTCGTTGGCGAAGTGGTCGAGGTTGTCGAAGGTGGCGCCTTCGATCACGTCCTCGTCGAGCGTCCGCCAGAAGCGCTCGATTTTGCCGTTGGTCTGGGGGC
>NZ_QUMK01000054.1 GCF_010907035.1 Rhodopseudomonas sp. BR0M22 | reverse complement strand
CGCCGGACTCGCGGACCCCCCCCCCCCACCCCTCCCCGCAAGGGGGAGGGGAGCTGCGCCGTCGCGCACTCCGGAGCTGAGGCCGCAGGATCATGCTCACGGCTTCCACTTCAAAAAGTTCGAGATCAGCGCCAGGCCGAAGCGCTGGCTCTTCTCGGGGTGAAACTGAGTCCCGATCGCGGTGTCCTTGCCGACGACGGCGGTGACCGGCCCGCCGTAATCGGCGCGCGCCAGCACGTCGCCCTCGTGTTCGGCGGCGAGGTGGAAGGAGTGCACGAAGTAGGCGTGCAGGCCCTTCGAACCGAGCGGGAGCCGATCCAGCACCGGGTGCTCGCGGACCTGATCGAGGGTATTCCAGCCCATATGCGGGATCTTCAGATCCTCGCGGTTGGGCGCGATCTTGACGACGTCACCGGCGATCCAGTTCAGCCCGTCGGTGGTGACGTGCTCCTTGCCGCGGGTCGCCATCAGCTGCATGCCGACGCAGATGCCGAAGAACGGCCGCGCCTTGTCGCGGACGGTCTCGGTCAGGGCCTGGACCATGCCGTCGATCGAATCCAGTCCCTTGCGGCAGTCGGCGAAGGCGCCGACGCCGGGCAGAACGACGCGGTCGGCCCGAAACACCTGGTCCGGATCACGGGTCACCAGGATCGGTTCGGGATTCTCCATGCTCCGCGCCGCACGCTCGAACGCTTTCGCGGCCGAGTGCAGATTGCCGGAGCCGTAATCGATGATCGCAACGCTCATCGCGAACCTCCAGGATTCGGGAACGAGCCGAAGATGTCGCCATGGATCGACGACGCCGGCAGCGGAATGCTGCGCGCCGGCGGCGGCGCGCCGCGGTCGACCGGAAGGGTGAAGCTGATCGGCTGCGGCTGGCCTGCGACCCAGCGATCGAAGAACCGCCGTTCGGCGATCTCGCGGTCCTCGCCGACCGCAACGCCGACCGACTGCCAGCCGCGCCGCGCCAGGGTCCAGCGCCACAGGCTGCCGGCTTCGAGCCCGAGCAGGCATGCCAGCAGCAACGCGACCAAGAACCGAGTACCGCCTCCGGCATGCAGCGCCGTCAGCGCCACCGCGGAGACGCCGATCACCACCAGATAGCCGATCGTTGCCAGCCACAGCCGGCGGTAGACCAGCCAGAACGGGCCGAACACGAAGGCCCAGACATAGAACCCGTCGCGGATGAAGCGAAACTTCTCGGGTTCGGCGCGCTGCAGCTCGTCATCGTCCGCCCGCGGGGCGTGAACAGTAAACACCGGCATGGACTCGTCTCCGCCGCTCGACAACGCTTAGCCGCCGAGCTGCCCCTTGGTCGAAGGCACTTCGCCGGCCGTCTTGGGATCGATCGCGACCGCCGCACGCAGCGCGCGGGCCAATCCCTTGAAGCAGGATTCAGCAATGTGGTGGCTGTTCTCGCCATATAGGGTTTCGACGTGGAGAGTCACGCCCGCGTTGATGGCGAAGGCCTGAAACCACTCCCGAACCAGCTCGGTGTCGAATTCGCCGATCTTGTCGCGCGGGAAGTCGGCCTTGAACACCAGAAAAGGACGGCCCGAGACGTCGATCACCACCCGGGTCAGGGTCTCGTCCATCGGCATGAAGATGCTGGCATAGCGGCTGATGCCCGCCATGTTGCCGAGCGCCTGCTTGACTGCCTGGCCGAGCGCGATGCCGACGTCCTCGGTGGTGTGGTGGAAGTCGACATGGAGGTCGCCCACCGCCTTGACGGTGATGTCGATCCGCGAATGCTTGGCGAGCAGATCGAGCATATGGTCGAAGAAGCCGATTCCGGTGGTGGCGTTGGCCACACCAGTGCCGTCGAGGTCGACCGTGACCTCGATGTCGGTCTCCTTGGTCTTGCGCTTGATCGTCGCCGTGCGCATGAAGCGGGCTCTCCGGTAAAAACGCCGGTCTTTTAACAGGCCGGTGACACCTTCGCTACTGCGCCGGGTGCGGAGCGGGGCCGATCTTCGTCCTATGGTGAGCGGATTGGCCGCCCCGTCGCTGGCCAGCCGGCCGATTGCATCGCCGCCCGGCCGTGCCTAGATCAGCGCTCGCGAAAGGAACTCCATGGCACCTCATAGCTCTTCGGGAGACGCCGGCCCCCCAGTCTGGCACGGCACCACCATTTTGACCGTGCGCAAGGGCGGCAAGGTCGTGATCGGCGGCGACGGCCAGGTCTCGATCGGCCAGACCGTGATCAAGGCCAACGCCAAGAAGGTCCGCAAGCTCGGCAAGGGCGACGTGATCGGCGGCTTCGCCGGCGCCACCGCCGACGCCTTCACACTGTTCGAGCGGCTCGAAGCCAAGCTCGAGCAGTACCCGGGCCAGCTCACCCGCGCGGCGGTCGAACTCGCCAAGGACTGGCGCACCGACCGCTATCTGCGAAGGCTCGAAGCGATGATGATCGTCGCCGACAAGGACGTGTCGTTGGTGCTGACCGGCACCGGCGACGTGCTCGAACCGGAAGCCGGCGTGATGGCGATCGGCTCCGGCGGCAATTATGCGCTGGCGGCCGCGCGCGCACTGGTCGACACCGATCAGGACGCCGAGACCATCGTGCGCAAGTCGCTCGGCATCGCCGCCGACATCTGCGTCTACACCAACGGCAATGTCACGATCGAGACGCTGACTGCATGAGCTGGGCGGGCGCCGAGCGACCGGTGTCGTCCACGGCCGGCTTTCCGGTCCGCTGGGCGCTGGCCGTCGTCCTTGGTCTCTTGGCGCTTCAGGCGACCGCGCTGTTCGCGATGGGCCGGGTGCCGATCTGCGCCTGCGGCACCGTCAAGCTCTGGCACGGCGTGGTGATGAGTTCGGAGAACTCTCAGCACCTGACCGACTGGTACACGTTCTCGCACATCATCCACGGCTTCCTGTTCTATGCCGGCACATGGCTGCTGCTGCGGCGCTGGCCATGGACGGCACGGCTGATCGTCGCGGTGCTGATCGAGGGCGCCTGGGAGCTGACCGAGAATTCGAGCTTCATCATCGAACGCTACCGCGCCGGCACGATCTCGCTCGATTACTACGGCGACAGCATCGTCAATTCGGTCGCCGACACGCTGGCGATGATTGCCGGTTTCCTGCTGGCGTGGCGGCTGCCGATCGCCGCGACCGTCGCGATTGCGGCGCTGTTCGAAGTGCTGGTCGGCCTGCACATCCGCGACAATCTGACCCTCAACATAATCATGCTGATTCATCCGTTCGATGCCATCCGGCACTGGCAGGCGGGCCCACCGATCATCTGACCGCTTGCTCCCTTGTTCGACCGACCCTACGTAGGCCCCATGACCGACTTCTCTCCCCGTGAAATCGTTTCCGAACTCGATCGTTTCATCGTCGGCCAGGCCGACGCCAAGCGCGCGGTCGCCATCGCGCTGCGCAACCGCTGGCGGCGCCTGCAGCTCGAAGGGGCTTTGCGCGAAGAAGTGCTGCCGAAGAACATCCTGATGATCGGCCCGACCGGCGTCGGCAAGACCGAGATCGCGCGGCGGCTCGCCAAGCTCGCGGGCGCACCGTTCCTCAAGGTCGAGGCGACCAAGTTCACCGAGGTCGGCTATGTCGGCCGCGACGTCGAACAGATCATCCGCGATCTTGTCGAAGTCGCGATCGCGCAAGTGCGCGAGAAGAAGCGCAAGGACGTGCAGGCGCGCGCCCAGGTCGCCGCCGAAGAGCGCGTGCTCGATGCGCTGGTCGGGCCCGGTTCGGGTCCGGCGACGCGGGACTCGTTCCGCAAGAAGCTGCGGGCCGGCGAACTCAACGACAAGGAAATCGAGATCGAGACCCAGGCCGGTGCCGGCTCGCCGATGCTCGAAATTCCCGGCATGCCGGGCGCCCAGATCGGGGCGATCTCGCTCGGCGATATCTTCGGTAAGATGGGCGGCCGCACCAAGACCCGGCGGCTGACGGTGGCCGACTCGCACGAAATCCTGGTCAATGAGGAAGCCGACAAGCTGCTCGACACCGACCAGCTGGTGCAGGAAGCCATCGCCGCGGTCGAGAACAACGGCATCGTGTTTCTGGACGAGATCGACAAGATCTGCGTCCGCGACGGACGCAGCCGCGGCGAAGTCTCGCGCGAAGGCGTGCAGCGCGATCTGTTGCCGCTGATCGAAGGCACCACGGTGTCGACCAAGCACGGCGCGGTGAAGACCGAGCACATCCTGTTCATCGCCTCCGGCGCCTTCCACATCGCCAAGCCTTCGGATCTTTTGCCCGAGCTGCAGGGCCGGCTGCCGATCCGCGTCGAGCTGAATGCACTGAGCCGCGACGACATGCGCCGGATCCTGACCGAGCCGGAAGCCTCGCTGATCAAGCAGTACGTGGCGCTGATGAAGACCGAGGGCGTGACGCTGGACTTCTCCGACGACGCGATCGACGCGCTGGCCGATGTCGCGGTGGCGGTGAACTCGACGGTCGAGAACATCGGCGCGCGCCGGCTGCAGACAGTGATGGAGCGCGTCCTCGACGAGATCTCCTTCGTCGCCCCCGACCGCCACGGCGAGACTTTCCGGGTCGACGCGGACTACGTGAAGACCAATGTCGGGGATCTGGCCAAGAATACGGATTTGAGCCGGTTTATCTTGTGAGCGGCCGGTTTGTTGGCGGCTCCTGGTCACCGTCCGTTAAGACCAAGTAGTCTGAGGACGGCACGTATCCTCATACCCAGACGTCATGCGCGGGCTTGACCCGCGCATCCATCCTTTTCGCGAGATGATGGATTGCCGGGTCAAGCCCGGCAATGACGGGCGTGGAATACTGATACTTCGCGGCTCATCATGGGCCACTGCCCCACCTTCCAAGGTCATCGCCCGGCTCGTCCGGGCGACCCAGTATCGCAGAGCGTCTGCGTCCAAGTAACAACCTCTCTGGGATACTGGATCACCCGCATGCGCGGGTGATGACGGTGGATGTTGCTGATGGGGCGGCTAACTAACCGCGCGCCCGTCTCACCCGCACGTACAACGCGCCTTCGCCGCCGTGGCCGATGTGGGCTTCGTCGAAGCCGACCACGTAGGCGCGGAATTCGGGGAGGGCGAGCCATTGCGGCACCTGGCGGCGCAGCACGCCGCGTTCGGTATCGCCGCTTTTGCCCTTACCGGTGATCACCAGTACGAAGCCGAGCCCGTCATGACTGGCGCGCTGCAGGAAATACAGCAGCGCGTGATGCGCGCGGGCCTGGGTCATGCCGTGCAGATCGATCCGCGCATCGATGTCCTTGCGGCCGCGCGACAGATGCGCCCGTTCGCGGCGGCCCAGCGTGGCCAGCGGCGGCGGGGCGGTGGGGAGCGATGGTTTCGCGGCACGTTTGAGCGGTTGCGGCGGCGCCGCCGGCGCCGGCTTGATCGCGGGTGCAGGGATCTGCGGATCGGCAATCTCGACCTTGATCAGCCGCGACCGGCCGCGCAGCGGCTTGATCTGACGGGCCACGCCGTCCCACAGCGCCCGCTCGTCCTCGGTCAGACTCCGCTTGCGGCGCGACATCGGCGGGTCGAGCGGCGGAATGATGCGTTTCATTGAAGTCAGCGGGAGTAGCGATGGTGCCGGTGGCGGTGAGACCGATGGCGTTGACCGGGCGGCCGGGACGACGCTGCGGCCGGACGAGCATCCGGTGTCGGGACGACGTTGGAGGCTCCGTCTCTACCACCAGATTTCGAGGCCGTCGCTGAGGGTTTTTTGGTGTTGGCCGGCGGTCGCGGCTCGGGCGGCGGCAGGCTGCGAGCGCGCGCGACGGGATCGATGCCCTTCGGCACCAGCATGACGAACGCCATCGGGTTGCGAATCCGGCCGGCGACTGCGCCGGCTTCCGCACCGGCGCCGAAATACAGATCGGCCCGTGCCGGGCCGACGATCGCCGACCCGGTGTCCTGGCCGATCATCAGCCGCCGAAACGGCGTCTTCGCAGTCGGGGATTCGATCGGAAGATCGCCGGCGATGAAGAACGGCGTTCCATAGACGTGCAGCGCCTTGTCGACCGCGATCGAGCGCCCCGGGGTCAGTGGCACACCCTGGGCGCCGATCGCTTCGTCGTCGTCCTTCAGCTCGACCTTGCGGAAGAACACATAGGAGCGATTCGCCCGCCGCAGCTCCTTGGCGCCGTCGGGGTTCGCATCCATCCACTCCCGGATCCGGTGCATCGACATTTCTTCCCGCGGGATGATGCCGCGCTCGATCAGGATGCGACCGACCGGGGTGTAGGGAAAGCCGTTGTGGGCGTCGTAATTGATGCGAACCACCCGGCCGTCCGGCAGCCTGATCCGCGCCGAGCCCTGGATCTGCGCGAACAACAGATCGGTCTGGCTCTTCAGCCAGCAGATCTCCAACCCCCGGCCATCGATCGCGCCGTCTTCGATCTGAGCACGATCGTAATACGGCACCAGCTTGCGCCGGCCGATCTTGCGATACACCGGCCCGCCGTTCGGCAGCGCCGCATCCTGCTTGTAGCCGCGCACGAACAGGTTCGACGGCCGGCGATAGACCGGCACCGTGTAGTCGTCGGTCTTGACCGGGGAGCCGTCGATCACCGGCTCGTAGTAACCGGTGACGAAACCTTGCGGCTCACCGAGCCGCGAAATCTGCAGGGGAACGAAGTGCTGTTCGAAAAATGCGCGGGCCTCGGTCGCCGTCGTCGGATGCGCGGAGCGCGCCGCATGGCACGGCTCCCACAACGAGCCGCCGAGCGGTTTGTCGTTCGATCGCGCCGGGCCGCCGGCCAGAATCGGGCGGCAACTCACCCGAAAGGTTTTCAGCGCCGCCAGCTGATCATCGGAGTCCCAGCCGGGAATGTCCGACCAGGCGACCGGCAGATATTGGCCGCCGGGAATTTCCAGCGGCCACTGCGGATGCCGGTAGCGCGCATGATGTTCGGCAAATTTGGAAACTGATCGGGCGCCGGAATAATGATGATGCCGGCTGCGCGCATCGGCGTCTCCGGGCGCAACCAACAGCGCGGCTGCGAGCACGCAGCCGGCAAGAGCGGCGCGGCCGGCGCCGCGCCGGTCAGGTGGCGCTGCCGGTCCCAACCAGCTTCCAGTTCGGATCGCGAGAGCTCGTGTCGCGCGCGAAAGTCCAGACGTCGGTGATGTCGGCGACCTTGTCGGGCGAGCCGTCGACCACCGCACCGGTCTTGTCGCGGGTCGCGGATATCATCTGCGACACGAATTTCAACGTCAGCATGGCAGTGCGATCCCGCACCTCCGCGCTGATCATCTCGGCCTTTTCGATCGCCACGAAGCGTGTCTCGACCTTGAGGTCGTTCTTTTCGCGATCCTTGATGGCCGCATCGAAGCTGTCATAGACGTCGCTCGACAGCAGATCGCGCAGCGAGCGACGGTCGCCGTTGGCAAACGCCATCACGATCATCTCATACGCGCTCTTGGCGCCGGTGATGAAATGCTGCGCATCGAACGAGGAATCGAGCCGCGCAATGGCATTGAGGCCGTGCTCGAGTTCAGAGTCCGGCTCGGCAATCCCCTTCCAGCGATCCGAGGGCGGCGCCACGTCAGCGTTCGGTCCCATCGGCGCCGGATCGATCACGGTGCCGGGCATCGAGATCACATTGGAATCCTGCTTGCCGGGCATCATGTCGCGCGCCGCGGCGCGATCGAACGGTGGACGTTCGTTGCCGGTGCGCTGGCCAAGCACGTTGCGCAGACGCAGGAAGATGAACACCGCGAGCGCCAGGAAGATGATGGTGTAAATATCCACGTCGCATTCACTTTCTGATCGGGCCGGGGCGAGCCGGCGCGGCTTGCGTGTTCCGGCGTTGCAGCACCCACGCGGGACGGCGAAGCCGGTTTTCACCATGTAAGCATCAACCGCGCCGCGCCAATGGCGCGTTTTGGCACAGTCGCCGGGGTTGGCAAGACCGGGCCAGCAGCCTGGAGCCTATATTGTGGCAAGTCTACGCGTTTCGCGCCCCGTCGGAAACCGGGGACGGCGAGGAACCTGACCGTCCGGGGGTTAACGAGCGCTTGCCAGGCTGACGAAGAGATGTGGATAGGGGCCCGCCGGTATCGCGCGCCCGTTTGGGTCCTCGCGGCCGATGCATCCGTCTACCTTGTGGAACGCGGCGGGCGTATGATAGCCACTCGCCAAAGCACCTGCCCATTGTTGCGACGCCGGCTCCAAGCCGGCTTTCGCTCCAGAATCCGCTTCCAGGAGAACCATCGATGACCAACGGTAACGGCACGCCTCCCGAGGGTGCTCCTCCGCAGCTCAATGTGCTGGCGCAATACACCAAGGATCTGTCGTTCGAGAACCCGAACGCCCCGGCATCGCTCGCTCCGCAGCAGCAGCAGCCGGCGATCAACATTCAGATCAATGTCGGCGCCAACAACGTCGCCGAGAACGAATATGAAGTGACGCTGTCGATCGACGGCAAGGCCGAGTCCGGCAGCAGCGTGCTGTTCAGCTTCGAACTGGCCTATGCGGGCGTGTTCCGGGTGCTCAACGTGCCGCAGGAAAATCTGCATCCGCTGATCATGATCGAATGCCCGCGGCTGTTGTTCCCGTTTGCCCGCGAGATCATCGCCAGCGCGGTCCGCGATGGCGGTTTCCCGCCGCTGATGCTCGATCCGGTCGATTTCGTCGGTCTGTATCGCCAGAATCTCGAGCGTCAGTCCGAGCAGCAGCAGGTCCGTCCGAGCTGAGCCGCTCAGGACCTTCTCGCACTTAATCTGTAGAGCTCCGGCGCTGTTCGATCAGAGCCGGAGCTCTGTTTTTTTGATCCGTTTTTCACCCGTACCGGTAACGGTGTGGCGCGATATGCCCCGATGCCCGGCCACATGCGCCGGGCACTGTCGTGTTGGTCGTGACCGATCAGGCGCCAGTCGGGAGGTATTCGGCCCAGATCGCCTTGTCGCCCATGGTGGCAATGAAGGCGCGGTGAGCCTCGAGATCGGCCTCGGTGACCCGGTTGGGGAGCGGCGACGGCCGCTGCCGTCTGCGACTTTCGTTCGCAACGCCAACCACTTCGACCGGCACATCGGCGAGGATGAGCTGCGACTGCCGTGCGCCGATCAGATCGATATAGACCTCGGCCAGCAGCTCGGCGTCGAGCAACGCGCCGTGCTTGGTGCGGCGCGAATTGTCGATCGCGTAACGCGAACAGAGGTCGTCGAGCCGGTTCGACACGCCCGGATGCTTGCGCCGGGCCAGCAGCAGCGTATCCACCAGCCGGTCGCGCGCCACCGGGGGTCGTGACAGCCTCGACAATTCGGCATTGATGAAGCCGATGTCGAACGAAGCGTTGTGAATCACCAACGGATCGTCGCCGATGAATTCAAGGAACTCGTCGGCCACCTGAGCGAACAACGGCTTGTCGGCGAGAAATTCGCTCGACAGGCCATGCACCGCGAAGGCTTCGGCCGGCATATCGCGTTCGGGATTGATGTAGCGGTGATAGGTCCGACCGGTCGGCATCCGATTGAAGATCTCGACGCAGCCGATTTCGACCAGCCGATCGCCGCGCAGCGGATCGAGGCCGGTGGTTTCGGTATCGAGGACGATCTCACGCATTGCTTCTGATCAGACCATATCGACTGCCGGACGAATCAGTCGCGCCGACGCGGCATTTTAGCAGCGGCGTCGAGAATTTCGCGGATCTGCAGACGCACCGGGTCCAGTCCGTTCGAAGTATCCACGACGAAATCCGCACGCTTGCGCTTTTCGGCATCGGGCATCTGCCGGGCCAGAATCGCATCGAGCTTGTCCGGGGTCATGTTGTCGCGGGCCAGAATCCGTTCGCGCTGCACCTCCGGCGAGGTCGTCACCACCACCACGGCATCGACGCGTTTTTCGCCGCCGGTCTCGAACAGCAGCGGCACATCGACCACAGCAACTGCAGCGCCGGATGATTCGGCATCGTCGAGAAATTGCTGATGATGGGCACGCAGCATCGGATGAACGATCTTTTCGAGTCGATGCATCGCCTCCGGATCGTGCACCACTTTCGCCGACAACAGCGCGCGATCGACCTTGCCGCCGACCGTGGTGCCGGGAAACGCCGCCTCGATCGCCGGCACGGCCTCGTTCTCGTAGATCTTATGCACGGTGGCGTCGGCGTCATAGACCGGTACGCCGGCTTCGGCGAACAGCTTGGCGGTGGTCGATTTGCCCATTCCGATTGAACCGGTCAGTCCGAGCACCAGCATTCCGTCCCCTCCGTCTTTTTCGTCCGCGCGAGACATTTCAGATCCGATCAGATCCGAGAGTGATCGGCCCTGAAGCCTGTTGTTGTTTTGACGCGCAGCGCCAGCGAGCTAGACCGCCAACAGGTTCTGGCTACGCAGAAAACCGAGCAGGGGCAACAGCGGCAGGCCCAGGATGGTGAAATGATCGCCATGGATGCCGTCGAACAGATGCACGCCGAGACCTTCGACCTGATAGGCGCCGACGCTGGTGGTCGCCTTGTCGCCGACGACGTCGAGATAGGCGTCGATCTCGGCTTCGGTCAGCGGCCGCATCGTCATCCGTGCGATCGAGACGTCGGCGAACAGCGTGATGCCGTTGCGAACCACGGCGATTGCCGAGTGCAATTCATGCCGGCGGCCGGCAAGCTCGCGGAGCTGCTTGGCGGCTGCCGCGCGATCGGCCGGCTTGTTGAAGCCCCGAGCCCCGAGCGCCAGCGTCTGGTCGGCGCCGAGCACCAGGCGACCGGGATGATGATTGCTGACGAAGGCCGCCTTCTGGGTGGCCAGCAGCGCAGCGATCTCACCCGGCGCGCTGAGGCCGGACGCCTCCGCGATCCCGCGTTCGTCGATGTCGGCGGGAATCGCATCGAACGGAATTCCGGCATTGGCGAGCACAGTCTTCCGGGCGCTGCTTTGCGAAGCCAGCACAAGCGGCTGCGGCCCGAGCCACAGCGTCATTCCGGCACCCTTTGGCGCTGCCGGTCGGCGAGCAATTTCATGATCGCCGCTGCGGTCTCCTCGATCGACCGGCGGGTGACGTCGAGCAGCGACCAGCCGTATTTGGCGCTGAGCTTGCGCGCCAGCAGCACCTCGTCGGTGACTGCCTGGCGATCGATATAAGAGTCGTTGCCGGTGCCGGCGCCGAGGCTGAGCAGCCGGTTCTGCCGGACCTGAATCAGCCGTTCCGGCGAGGCATGCAGGCTGACCACCAGCGGCTTCTTCAGTGTTTCGAGCTGATGCGGAATCGGGATGCCGGCGACCAGCGGCACATTCGCGGTGCGGATGCCGCGATTGGCCAGATAGATCGAGGTCGGCGTCTTCGAGGTGCGCGACACCCCGACCAGCACCACGTCGGCTTCTTCCAGACCTTCGACGTGCTGGCCGTCGTCGTGCATCATCGAGTAGTTCAGCGCGTCGATCCGCTGAAAATATTCGGCGTTCAGGGTGTGCTGCGCACCGACACGGCCTGTGGTCGAGGCGCCCAGATAGGCCTCGAACAATTGCATCACCGGGCCGATGATCGACAGACTCGGGCTGTTGATCTCTTGGCACTTTGCCTCGAGCCGGTTGACCAGCTCGGTTTCCAGCAGCGTGAACAGCACGATGCCGGGCGCCTCCTCGATCTCCTGCAACACGCGATCGAGCTGCTTCTGGCTGCGCACCAGCGGATAGACGTGTTCGACCGGCGTGACGTTGGCGTATTGCGCCGTGACCGCCCGCGACACCGTGATCAAGGTTTCGCCGGTCGAGTCGGAGACCAGATGAAGATGAAAATAGCTGCCGTCGGTCAGCATCGTGGCCCTGTGTAACCTGTGAACAACGGGGCGAGAACCACACCAAACCGGGGCCGCGGTCGTCGCAGTCGGGATAACCCGGCTTTTTCTTCACAGGGGTCGGATGAGAAGAGCATTTCGGGGTCGTGATGAGGTTAGCGGGTGAATGTGGATTTGTCTCTCGGTAATGCGGCGACGATCCGGCGCAACGCCCTGATCTTGCAACAGCTCATCGAACAGTCGAGCGGCTGGGGATAGATGTTGAGATGTGGGCCGCGACGGAAGAACTCAGGAATGCCGTTGGGTGAGTCAAATCCACGGCCACTTAGACTCAAACCTTAAGAATCTATAAATATTGATTAGAAGGGTGCCGCTTGCGGAAAGCTCTGCATTCGAGCATTCGATCAACGCGCGATGCGGGTCCTGCGTTCCGGATTCAGTTGCAGCTTCGCGGCACAGCGGAATGGAAGATCGAATGATCGAGTGGGTCTATGTCTATCCGTGGGTGAAGACCCTGCACGTCGTGGCAGTGATCTCATGGATGGCCGGCATGCTGTATATGCCGCGGCTGTTCGTCTACCATTGCACCGCCGAGATCGGATCGACGCAGTCCGAGACGTTCAAGGTCATGGAGCGCCGGCTGTACCGTGCGATCATGAATCCGGCCATGATGGTGGCTTGGGTTGCCGGTCTGGCGATTGCCTGGGAGCAGGGCTATTTTGCGTCGGGCTGGTTTCACGCCAAACTGGCTGCGGTCGTGCTGATGACCGTGATCCATGTGATGCTGGGTCGCTACGTCCGCGATTTCGCCGCCGATCGGAATACGCGATCTCATAAATTCTATCGTGTAATCAATGAGATACCGACTCTTCTGATGGTCGCCGCAGTGATCTTTGTGATCGTCAAACCGTTCTGACGGCATGAAACGAACGGTGCTGTGCCGATCGTCTTGCGTCGATGCGACGGATTTTCTATAGTGGAGTCGTCCCACCTAAAGCAGGCGAATGTGGTTGCGATCTGGTTCCGTTAGAGCCGGCCGCCGCACCGGGTTTGAAGCCTCCCGCACCTTCCTTGCTCAAGACGCCGTCGATCTGAAGACCTGCGGACCTCCGGTTATTTCCTTCCGCTCCTTCTTCCGCTGACGATTCCCCCAGTCTCGTTTCCACAGGACCACCCCCATGCGGGAAATCAAACTTCAAGACTTGAAGGCCAAGACGCCGGCCGAGCTCGTTTCGTTTTCGGAAGAACTCGGGGTCGAGAACGCCAGCACGATGCGCAAGCAGGAGCTGATGTTCGCCTGCCTGAAGCAATTGTCGGCGAAAGAAACCGACATCATCGGCGAGGGCGTCGTTGAGGTCCTATCTGACGGCTTCGGATTCTTGCGGTCGCCGGACGCGAACTACCTTCCCGGTCCGGACGACATCTACGTGTCGCCTTCGCAAATCCGCCGGTTTGGTCTGCGCACCGGCGATACCATCGAGGGCCACATCCGCAGCCCGAAGGAAGGCGAACGCTATTTCGCGCTGCTGAAGGTCAACACGCTCAACTTCGAAGATCCGGAAAAGTCCCGGCACAAGGTCAATTTCGACAACCTGACGCCGCTGTTTCCCGATGAACGTTTCCGGCTCGAGATCGACGACCCGACCCGTAAGGATCTGTCGGCCCGGGTGATCGACATCGTGGCCCCGATCGGTAAGGGCCAACGTGCGCTGATCGTCGCGCCGCCGCGCACCGGTAAAACCGTGCTGATGCAGAACATCGCACACTCGATCACGGCGAACCATCCTGAGTGCTATTTGATCGTGTTGCTGATCGACGAGCGGCCCGAAGAAGTCACCGACATGCAGCGCTCGGTGAAGGGTGAGGTGATCTCCTCGACCTTCGACGAGCCGGCGGTTCGCCACGTTCAGGTCGCCGAGATGGTGATCGAAAAGGCCAAGCGCCTGGTCGAACACGGCCGTGACGTCGTCATCCTGCTGGACTCGATCACCCGCCTCGGCCGCGCCTACAACACGGTGGTGCCGTCTTCGGGTAAGGTGCTGACCGGCGGTGTCGACGCCAACGCGCTGCAGCGGCCGAAGCGGTTCTTCGGCGCCGCCCGCAACATCGAAGAGGGCGGATCGCTCACCATCATCGCCACCGCGCTGGTCGATACCGGCTCGCGCATGGACGAAGTGATCTTCGAAGAGTTCAAGGGCACCGGCAACTCGGAGCTGATCCTCGACCGCAAGGTCGCCGACAAGCGCACCTTCCCGGCCATCGACATCTCGCGCTCCGGCACCCGCAAGGAAGAGCTGATCACCGATCCGCAGCTCCTCAAGAAGATGTACGTGCTGCGCCGTATCCTCAATCCGATGGGGACCATGGATGCGATCGAGTTCCTGCTCGACAAGCTGCGCAACACCAAGAACAACTCGGAATTCTTCGACTCGATGAACACCTGAGCGAGTTGGAGACAGGAGCTAGCGAGGGCGTCCCGATCGGGGCGCCCTTTTTGTTTGCGTTCGCAACGGCGCCTCGGCAAGACAGCGGCCATGCATCCGAGCGACCAGACCATCTTTGCCCTCGCGACCGGGCCGCTGCCGTCCGCGATTGCGATCGTTCGGATATCCGGGCCGCAGGCGGGCGACGTGCTGACAGCCCTGGCGGGGAGACGACCGCCGCCGCGACGGGCGATGCGCTGTGATCTTCGGGATGCAGCCGGCGATAAGATCGACGATGGGGTGGTGCTCTGGTTCCCGGGGCCAGCCTCGGCCACCGGTGAGAACGTTGCCGAGCTGCACATCCACGGCAGCCGGGCGGTCGCGGCGGCGCTGATCAAGACCTTGTCGGAACTCGAAGGTGTCCGACTGGCCGAGCCGGGCGAATTCACCCGCCGCGCGTTCGAGAACGGCAAGCTCGACCTGACCGAAGCCGAAGGTCTCGACGACCTGATCCATGCCGATACGGACGCTCAGCGTCGTCAGGCACTGCGCCAGCTCGGCGGGATTCTGGGCGATAGAGCAAGGCGCTGGCGCGACCAGATCATCGAAGCACTGGCTCTGGTCGAAGCCGGGATCGATTTTTCCGACGAAGGCGACGTGGCGGACGAATTGATGGCGCCGGCGCGGGCGAAAATCGCGGCGCTGTCTGGCGAGATTGCTGCGGTGTTGGCCGAGCAGGGGCGCAGCGAACGGCTTCGCGATGGGATGGTGGTGGCGATTGCCGGCGTGCCGAACGTCGGCAAGTCCACTCTGGTCAATCGCCTGGCGCGGCGTGAAGTGGCGATCGTCTCGCCGCATGCCGGCACGACCCGGGATGTGATCGAGGTGCAGCTCGATCTCGATGGCTATCCGGTGACGGTCATCGACACCGCCGGTCTCCGCGACAGCGATGATCCGGTCGAGCAGGAGGGCGTGAGGCGCGCCCGGTCGCGGGCTGCGGCGGCCGATCTGGTGTTGTGGGTGAGCGCGACGGCGGATGCGTCCTGTCCGGATGTCGCTGGTCCGGTCGTCTGGCGTGTGCGCAACAAGATCGACCTCTTCGGGACGAGCGAGGAAACGGAGTTGCGATCCTCCGGCGCCGATTTCTGGATTTCGGCGACGACGGGCGAGGGTTTTGGCGACTTGCTGCGCGAAATGTCACGCTTTGCGGCGCAATATTTCGGCCACGCGGAGGCGGGACTGATCACCCGGGACCGGCATCGCGCTCTGCTGGCCGATGCCGCTGCGGCGCTGGGACGGAGCATGGCTCCGGGTCTGGCAGAGGAAATCGTGGCCGAAGAACTTCGGGCCGCGGCTCACAGTCTCGGGCGATTGCTTGGCCGTGTGGACGTCGAAGACGTGCTCGGCGAGATCTTCAGCCGGTTCTGCATTGGTAAATAGACCGCCGAAGGGCGGCTGGCCGGTAAGGACTGGTTAACCACGACCGCATCCGGTGCCCGGGCTGTTTCACGTGAAACAATGCGGTGAGGTTTGTGCGGTATCGAGATCACAGCAACTCGCCTTCAAAGCTCCCAGGAGCTGAGCTAGAACCCTCGAATGCGCACCTCGTTCGACGTCATTGTTATCGGTGGCGGCCATGCCGGCTGTGAGGCGGCGGCTGCCGCTGCGCGCGCCGGCGCCACCACCGCGTTGGTTACCCATCGCTTTGCCACCGTCGGTGCGATGTCCTGCAATCCCGCGATCGGCGGGCTTGGAAAAGGCCATCTGGTTCGCGAAGTCGACGCGTTGGATGGTCTGATGGGCCGGGTCGCCGATGCCGGCGGCATTCAGTTCCGGATGCTCAACCGGCGCAAGGGGCCAGCCGTCCGCGGTCCCAGAGCCCAGGCCGACCGCAAGCTGTATGCGGCGGCGATGCAGACGGCGATCCGCGCGACCGCGAACCTATCGGTTGTCGAAGGGGAGGCTGACGCGCTGTTGTGGCGCGACGGCCGTGTGACCGGGATCCGTCTCGGTGACGGTCGGGAGTTCACTGCAGGCGCGGTCGTCATCACCACGGGCACGTTTCTGCGCGGCCTGATCCATCTCGGCGAGCGGAGCTGGCCGGCGGGCCGGATCGACGAAGCTCCTGCGCTCGGGCTGTCGGCTTCTTTCGAAGCGCTTGGTTTCACGCTCGGTCGTCTCAAGACCGGGACACCGCCGCGTCTGGATGGCAGGACGATCGATTGGGATGCGGTCGAAATGCAGCCCGGAGACGATCCGGCGGAGCCGTTTTCGGTCCTGACGCCAGCAATCACGACGCCGCAGATCGAATGCGGCATCACCCGAACGATGCCGGCCACCCACGAGGTGATCCGCGCCAATGTGCATCGCTCGCCGATGTATTCCGGCCAGATCCAATCGACGGGACCGCGCTATTGCCCGTCGATCGAGGACAAGATCGTCAAATTCGGAGACCGCGACGGCCACCAGATCTTCCTGGAGCCGGAAGGGCTCGACGATCCGACCGTCTACCCCAACGGGATCTCGACCTCGCTGCCCGAAGAGGTGCAGCGTGCGATCCTGAAGACGATTCCTGGCCTGGAGCGGACCGAGATGTTCCGCCCGGGTTATGCGATCGAGTACGACCACGTCGATCCGCGGGAGTTGGAGCCCACCCTCCAGACGAAGCGTGTGCGTGGGTTGTTTCTGGCCGGGCAGATCAACGGCACCACCGGTTATGAAGAGGCGGCGGCCCAGGGTCTGGTCGCGGGGCTCAATGCGGCGCTCTTCGCGGGTGGAGGAGATGTTGCGGTGTTTGACCGCGCTGACGGCTACCTCGGCGTGATGATCGACGATCTGGTGACCCGCGGCATCACCGAGCCGTACCGGATGTTCACCTCCCGGGCCGAGTATCGCCTGACCCTGCGGGCCGACAATGCCGACCAGCGTCTCACCGACAAGGGGCTGGCGCTCGGCTGCGTCGGCGCAGAGCGGGCGGCGTTCCATCGTCACAAGATGGCAGCGCTTCAGGACGCCAAAGCGCTGGCCCAGTCGTTGTCGATCACCCCGAACGAGGCCGGCAAGCACGGACTGGCCCTGAACCGGGATGGTCAACGGCGCTCGGCGTTCGACCTGCTGTCCTATCCGGAAATCGAATGGAAACTGGTTCAGGCGATCTGGCCGGAACTCGGCCAGGTCGATCCGGGCGTCGCGACGCATGTCGAGATCGACGCGAAGTACCATGTGTATCTCGAACGCCAGACCGCCGACGTCGAGGCGTTTCGGCGCGACGAAAGCCTGCGGCTGAGCGATGTCGATTACGCGTTGGTTCCAGGGCTGTCGAATGAAGCCCGGACGCGGCTGGAGCGGCATCGTCCCCATACGGTGGGGCAGGCTGGACGGCTTGACGGCATCACGCCGGCGGCCCTCGGAATTCTCGCCGCCTATCTGCGACGGGAACAGCGAAAGCGGAAATCGACGGGGTAGGCCGCGCGGTGTTTCACGTGAAACACCCCGTCTTTGAGCTTCATCATGTTTCACGTGAAACTCCAGCCGTCTGCAGATTGATGCCGGATTCGATGGATGGAATCGGTTTGCAAGAATATAATCAAAGTAGGCCCATCGTGGCCGTCTCCCTGCAGTGAAGTTCCATGCAGCGCGCTGCCAGACCTTTCGTTTCAGTCTCCGATCTCGACGCCGATAAAGCGTCGGCGCTGAAGCTCGTCCCGATCTCGCCGGCGCTCGAAGCGAGGCTCGACGCCTATGTCGCGTTGCTGCAGCAATGGCAGGCTAAGACCAATCTGGTCGCGCCGTCGACGCTTCCGCAGCTCTGGACCCGGCATATCGCCGACTCGCTTCAGTTGCTCGGGCTTGTTCCGAACGCGCGGCGGTGGCTCGACTTTGGCTCGGGCGGTGGGTTCCCGGGGATCGTATTGGCCTGTGCCATGGCTGACGTCGGCGGGCATGTCACTCTGGTCGAGCGGATCGCCAAGAAGGCGGCATTTCTGCGCGAGGCGCTTCGGGTCACCGGTGCGCCCGGCTCAGTGATGCTCGCGGACATCGGGGATAACGTGGATAGATTCCCACAGGCGGTCGATTGCATCACCGCGCGTGCGGTCGCTCCGCTACACCAACTCATCGGTTTCGCCCAACCTCTGATGACTTCCGGAACCACCAAGGCGTTGTTCCTGAAGGGTCAAGATGTAGAGGCGGAATTGACTGAAGCTACTAAATATTGGAAAATTCAGCCCAAGCTGCATGCCAGCGTGACCGGTGGCCAAGGCTGGATCGTCGAGATCGACTCCATCGAACGACGCATATAACCGCAAGCCGAAGAACCTGTCATGACCGTGATTGATGATATTTATCAAGAGGATAGGGTGAATTCCGAGCCCGGGCGTCCGCGCATCATCGCGCTCGCCAACCAGAAGGGCGGGGTCGGCAAGACCACCACCGCAATCAATCTCGGCACCGCGCTGGCCGCGATCGGCGAGCGAGTTCTGATCGTCGATCTCGACCCGCAGGGTAACGCCTCGACCGGGCTCGGGATCGATCGCCGCGATCGCAACACCTCGACTTACGACGTGCTGGCCGGCGAGGCGCCGCTGCGCGATGCGGTGGTGGCGACCGCGGTGCCTCGGCTGCACATCGCGGCCTCGACGATGGACCTGTCCGGCCTCGAGCTCGAGCTCGGCAATCGCAGCGACCGCGCGTTCCGGCTGCGCGACGCGATCGGCGTGCTCAACAAGGATATCGATCCGCCGCTCGACTACACCTACGTGCTGATCGACTGCCCGCCGTCGCTCAACCTGCTGACTGTGAATGCGATGGCGGCGGCGGACGCGATCCTGGTGCCGCTGCAGTGCGAGTTCTTCGCCCTCGAAGGTCTGTCGCAGTTGCTGCAGACCGTCGAGCAGGTCCGCACCAATCTCAATCCCGCGCTCACCATCCACGGCATCGTGCTGACGATGTTCGACAGCCGCAACAATCTGTCGAGCCAGGTCGTCGCCGACGTCCGCCAGTTCATGGGCAAGAAGGTCTACGACACCATGATCCCGCGGAACGTGCGGATCTCGGAAGCGCCGAGCTACGGCAAGCCGGTGCTGGTCTACGATCTGAAATGCGTCGGCAGCGAAGCCTATCTGAAGCTCGCGACCGAAGTGATCCAGCGCGAACGCGAGCTTCGCACGGCCCATTGAGGGGCGGACGGCTGAGGGGCGGGCGCCGGACCGCGGTGCTGCAGTCCGTCATAGGACGCGCGGCGAAGCCGTCCGGCGACAGGCGACGAAGACTGGATGGCTTCGTCGGCTTCGCTTCCTCGCAATGACGACGACAACTAACAACTTTGGTTATATCAGTGCGGAGTAGCGACGTGAATCCAAGGGAGCCGGCGATGGCCGATGAGCACCGTTCGCGCCTGGGACGCGGCCTGGCGAGCCTGATTGGCGATGTCGGCGGCGAGTCGGCGCAGGCCGAGCGACCGCGCGCGCAGCGCAAGGTGCCGATCGAATTCATCAAGGCCAACCCGCGCAACCCGCGCCGCACCTTCACCGATGCCGAGCTCGGCGAACTGTCCGACTCGATCAAGCAGCACGGCGTGATCCAGCCGATCGTGGTTCGCCCGGTGAAGGGTGCCGCCGATCGCTACGAAATTATCGCCGGCGAGCGGCGCTGGCGCGCGGCGCAGCGCGCCGGTCTGCACGAAGTGCCGATCGTTCCGGTCGATGTCTCGGACGCGCTGGCGCTCGAAATCGCCATCGTCGAAAACGTGCAGCGCGAGGATCTCAATCCGCTCGAAGAGGCGCTCGGCTATCAGGCGCTCGCGGCCGAGTTCAATCGCAGCCAGGAAGAGATCGCCAAGATCGTCGGCAAGAGCCGCAGCCACGTCGCCAATATGATGCGGCTGATCAAGCTGCCCGACGACGTCAAGTCGCTGATCGCCTCGGGCGAACTCACCGCGGGCCACGCCCGCGCGCTGATCGGTCTGCCCGATCCGTCGGCGATCGCCAAGCGGATCGTCGCCGAAGGTCTCAATGTCCGGCAGACCGAAGCGCTCGCGCACGAAGAAGGCGTGCCGGAGCGCAAGCCGCAGAAGCCGCGCGCCACGGCTGCCGCCAAGTCGGTCAAAGACGCCGACACGGTGGCACTCGAGAAACGTCTCAGCGACGTGCTCGGCATGAAGGTGACGATCGACGACCACGAAGGTGCCGGTGCGGTCCAGATCCGCTACGCCGATCTCGACCAGCTCGACGACATCATCCGCCGGCTCGAGGCGGGCGGTTAGTTCGCGTTGTTCTTGGTCGCCTGAGGCGACGATCTCTCGTTGTCATTCCGGGGCGCGCAGCTACGCTGCGCGAGCCCGGAATCCATAACCACTGCCGTCAATGGTTCGTCATCCACCGCCGTGCGCTCTCACGAGCGCCGGGAGTATGGATTCCGGGCTCGCGCTGCGCGGCGCCCCGGAATGACGAACGAGAGGGGTCTCGTGTGGCGAGCCGGGTGGGCTTCGCTGCGCTCAGCACTACGGATGATACCAACTAACTCCGTCGCCGCGCGCTGACCGCGATCGACAGCAGCGTGCGCTGGGCTATCGCAGCGCCGAGCGTGGCCTGGCGACGGGTTTCGAGTGCGGCGCCGGCGAGCTGCTCGATGATCTGCGCGAGACGTGCGGCGGAGAGATTGCGCAGCGCCGCCTCGGCCGCGGCTTTGCGCGAGAAATGCAGCCGCGGGAATCCTGAATCGAGCACCACGGCGGCCGGCGTGCCGCCTTCGACCACCAGGCTCGTCTTGTGCAGAAACGCCGCGTGGCGCTGCGCCGCCAGGATGATCTGGCCCGGATAGGTGCCGGCCACCATGGCCTTGGCGAACTCAGTCTCGACCACGACCGGCTTGCCCGAGAACGCAGCGTCGACGATCGCGTCGAGCTTGAGATCGGATGCGTCGGACACACAGGTGATCACGTCGTCGAGCGTGACTTCACCTTTGCCGTGCGCGTACAGCGTCAGCTTCCGCAGTTCATTGCGCGAGGCCTGGCGGTCGCCGCCGAGCAGCGTCGTCAGCACCGCCTTCGCATCTTTGGCGATCTGTAGATTCGATCCGCGCAGCTCGTCGTCGATCAGCCGGGCGATGTCGGCTTCGGCGTCCGGGTAGCAGCCGATCGCCACCGCGCCGGTGGTGGCCTTTTCGCAGGCCTTGCGGAGCGCGTTGTCGGGCTTGATGTCGCCGGCCTCGATCACCACCCGGCATTCCTTTGGCGGCGAGGCGATCAGCGCTTCGACGCCGGCGACGAAACTGCGCGAACCGGCGCGAACCCGGATCGCGCGGCGTCCGCCGAACATCGGAATCGCGAGGGCTTCGTCGACCAGACGGGACGGCTCGGACGCGAGTTCGTCGCCGTCGAGCCGAACCAATGCGAATGGATCTTTGGGATCGTCGAGCGAGGCGGCGATCAGCGCATCGGCGCGTTCGCGCACGAGGCCGGCGTCCGGTCCGTACAGCAGCACGATCGGGCGGGCCGCATCGGGCCGGGCCAGAAACGAAGTGGCGTCTTTGCCGCGTAAAGCAACCATCACTCAGCGCCAGAGCCGAACCTGAACCAGCACCGCGTGCGCGGTGGAATCGCGGCTCACATGCCGGCGTAGAAGAACGAAGCCAGCCGGGTGTTGATGTTCTCGGCGATTTCCTGCACGGCGCGGTCTTCGGCATCGCGGCCGGCCCGGGTGCGGGCGAAGCGCTGCGACTGCCCCGGAATGTCGTATTCGACGCGCGAGAAGGTGTTGCCGCTCATTACCGTTTTGCCGGTGGCGATGTCCTTGAGCTCGTAGCTGGCGTCGATCGCGTAGTTCTCGATCGTCGGAAGCTGCGTGCTGGGATCGACGATCAGCGACGATCGCGACGTCGAGAGCGAGATCTTCAAGGTGTAGAGCGGCGGAGCGCCGGTGGCGCTGCCGTACAGCTTGAACATCAGCTTGTTGCGCAGCTCGACGCCGAGGCGGGCATTGCGGGAGCCGTTCGGAATGTCGAGCGGCGGCACCTCAATGGCCGTAAGCTTGTCCCGCAGCGTCGGCGAGCCGTCGCCGCGATCGGCGTACATCGGGTGGAAGCAGCCGGCGACCGGCGCCGCCAGCGCGACGGCCAACGCCAACCGGACGGCGAACTTCTTGAGCCCCGAGGGCTTAGCCGACGACATTCACGATCCTCTGCGGAACCACGATCACCTTGCGGACGGGCTTGTCACCCAGGGCCTGTTTTACCGCATCGAGCGCCAAAACGGCAGCCTCAATTTCGCCGGTCGGGGCGTCCCGGGGCACCGTCACCTCGCCGCGTTTCTTGCCGTTGACCTGAACCGGCAGGGTGATGCTGTCCTCGACCAGGAGATCCGGTTCGATCCGCGGCCACAGCGCCTCGGACACCAGGCCGGTCTGGCCGAGCACCGTCCAGCATTCCTCGGCGAGGTGCGGCATCATCGGGTGGAACAGCTGCACCAGGATCACGGTCGATTCGCGGATCGCCCAGGCGAGATCGGGCGAGGGCGTCTGGGACCGCGCCACCACGTCGCCGAGGGTATTCGAGAACTCTCGGATATGCGCCAGGCTGACGTTGAAGGCGAGCCGCTCGATGCCGGACAGCACTTTGTCGAGCGCACCATGGGCGGCTTTGCGCAAGCTGAGCGCATCGGCGCCGAAGCTCGCCGGCCGTTCGGCCGGAGCCGAAGCGGCGATCGGGGCCGCATCGTTCACCATCCGCCACAGCCGCTGCACGAAGCGCGACGCGCCCTTGACGCCTTCCTCGCTCCAGATCACGTCGCGGTCCGGCGGCGAATCCGACAGCATGAACCAGCGCGCGGTGTCGGCACCGTAAGTGCCGATGATCTCGTCGGGATCGACGGTGTTGCGCTTGGACTTCGACATCTTCTCGATCGGGCCGATTTCGACCGGCGTGCCGCCGTCGAGCAGCGTCGCCTTCCGCGAATCGCCCTCGACCGTGATCGAGATCTCGGCCGGCGAGGCGAAGTGGCCATCGGCGGTCCGGTAAGTCTCGTGCACCACCATGCCCTGGGTGAACATGCCCTTGAACGGCTCGTCCAAGGCGACGTGGCCGGCAGCCCTCATGGCCCGGGTGAAGAAGCGGCTGTACAGCAGATGCAAAATCGCGTGCTCGACACCGCCGATATACTGATCGACCGGCAACATCCGGTTGACGACGTCCGGCGTGGTCGGCGCTTCGGTGTTCCACGGATCGGTGAAGCGCGCGAAGTACCAGGACGAGTCCACGAAGGTGTCCATGGTGTCGGTTTCGCGCTGCGCCTTGCCGCCGCATTGCGGACAGGTGACGTGCTTCCAGGTCGGGTGATGGTCGAGCGCATTGCCCGGCTTGTCGAACGACACGTCCTCCGGCAGCACCACCGGCAGATCCGCGTCCGGCACCGGCACCACGTCGCAGGTCGGGCAGTGGATGATCGGGATCGGACAGCCCCAATAGCGCTGACGCGAGATACCCCAGTCGCGCAGGCGGAAGTTGACCTTGCGCTCGCCGACCGGCGCGCCGCCGAGCTGCGCCGTCTCCAGCCGCTTGGCGACTTCTTCCTTGGCGTCCGCGATCGTCATGCCGTCGAGGAACCGCGAATTGATCATACGGCCGTCGCCGTCATAAGCCTCGTCGGTGATGACGAAGCTGGCCGGGTCCTGACCTTCGGGGCAGACCACCGGGGTGTTGCCGAGTTGGTACTTGTTGACGAAGTCGAGGTCGCGCTGGTCGTGCGCCGGGCAGCCGAAGATCGCGCCGGTGCCGTATTCCATCAGCACGAAGTTGGCGACATAGACCGGCAGCTTCCAGTTCGGATCGAACGGATGCGCGGCGCGAATGCCGGTGTCGATGCCCTGCTTCTCGGCGGTATCGATCTCGGCCTGCGCGGTGCCGCGCCTCTTGCAGTCCTCGATGAACGCCGCGACCTTCGGGTCCTTCGCCGCTGCGGCCTGCGCCAGCGGATGGTCGGCCGCGATCGCCATGAACTTGGCGCCGAACAGCGTGTCGGGGCGGGTCGTGAAAATCTTCAGCTCGGTCTCGCCGGCCGGCGTGGTCGCGCTATCGAGCGCGAACCGCACCATCAGGCCTTCGGAGCGGCCGATCCAGTTGCGCTGCATCAGCCGGACCTTGTCGGGCCAGCGATCCAGCGTATCCAGCGCGTCGAGCAGCTCCTGGGCGTATTTGGTGATCTTGAACACCCACTGGTTCATCTCGCGCAGCTCGACCACCGCGCCCGAGCGCCAGCCGCGGCCGTCGATCACCTGCTCGTTGGCCAGCACGGTCATATCGACCGGGTCCCAGTTCAGCTTGCGCTTCTCGCGCTCGACCAGCCCGACCTTCAGGAAGTCGAGAAACATCTTCTGCTGATGCTTGTAGTAGGTCGGGTCGCAGGTCGCGAATTCACGCGCCCAGTCGAGCGACAGCCCCATGGTCTGGAGCTGTTTCTTCATCGCCGCGATGTTGTCGTAGGTCCAAGCCTTCGGCGCGACCTTGCGTTCGATCGCGGCGTTCTCCGCCGGCAGTCCGAACGCGTCCCAGCCCATCGGATGCAGCACGTTGTGGCCGCGTGCCCGCATCGTCCGCGCCACCACGTCGCCCATGGTGTAGTTGCGGACGTGGCCCATGTGGATCCGTCCCGACGGATAGGGGAACATCTCCAGCACGTAATACTTTGGGCGCGGGTCGTCGTTACGGGTGGCGAAAATCTTCGCCTCGTCCCATTTCGCCTGCCATTTCGGCTCGGATTCGCGGGCGTTGTATCGTTCGTTGCTCATGAGATCAGGATTCGAAACATCAGAAAGGCGGCCGGCCGGTTCGAGCGCGGATCAGCAGGGCGGAAAACAAGGCGCGGCCGAGGTCGCCAACCGGTGCGGGGGCTCGGGTCAAATCGCGCGCGAAGCGCGCGGAATAGGCCACGAAACAAGGTGTCGGGTCAATGGGATGGCGCAAGCCCGGCGACCCGCCGGGCGACCTCAGCTCGCTAACGCCACCGCGCCGCCGGCCGCACGGGTGAAGCCGTGCTCGACCACATTGTTGCGGCCGCGATGCTTGGCCGCGTACAGCGCGGCGTCGGCCGCCTCGACCAGCTCCGCCGGTGAGGCCTGTTCGCTCGGCAGCGTGCAGGCAACGCCGATGCTGACCGTGACGCGCTCGAATGCGCTGGTTCGGTGCGGCAGCGCAAGCTGCTCGATCGTGGCGCGCACCAGCTCACCGACCTGAATGGCCCGGGCCGTCCCGGTTTCCGGAAGCAGCAGACAGAATTCCTCGCCGCCATACCGCGCGGCGAAACCATCGGTCTGGTTGGCGACCGCCGCAAGCGTCTCGCCGATCCGGCTGAGGCAGGCATCGCCTTCGGGATGGCCGTAGGAATCGTTGAACAGCTTGAAGTGGTCGACGTCGATCATCATCAGCGCCAGCCGGTGTCCGGTCTGCTGGCCCTTCAGCCATTCGACCTCGAGCCGGCTCTGGAATCCGCGCCGGTTGGCGAGCCCGGAGAGCAGATCCATTGACGCCATTACGCTGAGGCGGCTGTTGTTGGCGACCAGCTCACGTTCGCGCTGTCCGAGCTGGGCCGCCATCGCGTTGAAGGCGCGCGCCAGCGGCACGAATTCCGAGGGCAGCCCCTTGCGAGCGACCCTGGCCGACCAATCGCCCGCCGCAAATCTCTTGGCAACCGCAGTCAGCACCGAAATCGGCTGGACGATCAGCCGCTCCGCCGCGATCAAGGCGCCCAGCAGCACGAACAGGCAGACCAGGGCGAGCTGCAGATAGGCGGTGCGGATTTCATGATTGATGCCGGCCGAGACTTTGCTTTCGTCGATGGTGACCACCAATCGCGCGCTGGTCCCGGGAATTCGGCTGATCGACAGCAATCGTCCGGCCTCGTCACGGATGGTTGCGGCTTGCCGACCCTGCGGGTTCTCCGCCATGGCGGGCAGCAGCTCCAGTTTGTCCAGCTTCTTGCCAATCAGGCTGCGTTCGTCCGGCGGCGTCGCCAGGACCGTGCCTTCGCCGTCGATCAGGGCCGCACTGACGCCTGTTCGCCCGGCAAGATTGCTCATCATGTCGGACAGCCAGTCGAGATTGAGACCGGCGACGATGACGGCTTCCTTGCCGGTGTCGATGGCCGACACCGGATAGGCGGCCAGGATCGTGCCCTTTTGGGTGTGTCGCCCGACGAGAAAATCGCTGACGATAAAATCGTGCGTTTCGAGTGCCTTCCGGAAATACGGACGGTCGCTGATATCGCTGCCGACGAACGTCGAGGCGGTCGAGCAGCGCACGATTCCGTCCGGATCGGCGACCATCAACATCCGAATCGACGGCAGATCGACCCGCAGGCTCGCACGCAGAATGCTACAGCTTCGTCCTGCCTGGGAGGCCGATGCATGCACATAGGCGGCGGATTTCAGCACAGCCTCGACCGAGGACATCACCTCTCGTTCGGCGTCGGCCGTGCGCTGCGCCAGCGTCGACAGCTCCTTGGCCATCCCGGCGAACTGGGCGGCCCGGGTCTGCTCAAGCAGGCGCACCCGGTCCAGCATCAGCGGACACACCAGGATCAGCGCCAGGATCGTCAGCCTGGCTCGGATGCCGAGCAAGTCTCTGAGCTTGGCTTTCTTGCGGACGATTGCGATGCGTGACATCGTTGCCCCTCGACCCCCCGCAATCATCCTAGGTGGAAGGCTTCAAAAAGCCTTTCCGCGAATCGTTACAATTTGACCGAAAGCCTAGTCGTGAGAGATCTCACCGCACATTTCGCACCGTTTACGTTGCTTTCACCATGTCTGCGCAGGCTTCAGAGGGCCGAGACGCGATGAGTGCGGCCGATCATCTGGCGACAGTCGAGGCCGAGATTGTTCGCGCCTGCAGGGACGCGGGTCGCGAACGCAGCGAGGTGACGCTGATCGCAGTGTCGAAGACCTTCGAGGCCGATGCGATCCGGCCTGTTCTGGCGGCGGGCCAACGGGTGTTCGGCGAAAACCGGGTTCAGGAAGCCAAGGGCAAATGGCCCGCATTGGTGGCGGAATATCCCGGCACCGAATTGCACCTGATCGGGCCGTTGCAGTCCAACAAGGCCAAGGACGCGGTCGCGCTGTTCGATGCGATCCACTCGGTCGATCGCGACAGTCTGTGCGAGGCTTTGAGCAAGGTACTGCCGCAGGCTGGCCGCAAGGTCGACCTGTTCGTGCAGATCAACACCGGCGAGGAGCCGCAGAAAGCCGGCATCGCGCCGCAGGATGCCGACGCTTTTCTGGTGGCCTGCCGCGAGCGGTGGGGTCTGACGATCGCTGGGCTGATGTGCATCCCGCCGGTCGATGAGGCTCCGGCGCCGCATTTCGCCCTGTGCGCGAAGATCGCCAAACGCAACGGGCTGTCGAAACTGTCGATGGGCATGAGCGCCGACTTCGCCACCGCCATCCAGTTCGGCGCCACCCATGTGCGGGTGGGGTCGGCGATCTTCGGGCATCGCTAAAAACGGTCTGACGGCGCGTTCCTCGCGTGATGCGAGTGGCCACAGTTCCGTGCGTGTAACCGGGAATCCGCTCAGCGCAGATGACACGCGAATTGTTCCGAATACGGAACGGTATTCGCTTGCTGGCGCATGCTGGTGGTCGATATTGCTCGGGTGCCGCCCCTTTTTGATTCATACCGAGACTGCGTCCAATGCCGTGCACAAACCGATCATCGTTGGGCCTGTGGGCTGGGACGGCACTGGCCAGTAGCGTGATCGCCTCCTCCGCGTTGGCGCAAACCGCGGCGTTAACTGACCTCCTAGGGTCAACGTCACCCAATAGCGGGTCTGCGTTCGCCGTCAATGCGGACGGATCGGTCGTGGTCGGCTTCACGAACACAAGCACGACCTCGACAGGGTGGCGCTGGACCCAGGCGGGAGGCATGACCGACCTCGGCAACCTGAACAATGGCAACGCGACAACCCCCTACGGCGTGAGTGCCGATGGCAACGTCGTGGTCGGTTTGGCGCGGGACGGCAGTTCGCGTTATCGTGCGTTTGTCTGGACACAGGCGGGCGGCATCGTCAGCCTCGGAACCCTAAATGGTGGGAATAGTTCCTCCGCAAATGCCGTCAGCGGCGACGGCAGCGTCGTGGTCGGAACGGCGCAAGACGGCACAAATGCCAATAGGAATACCGCTTTTCGGTGGACGGCGGCCAGCGGCATTGTCAGTCTCGGGATGATGAACGGGGGCCCTTTCTCTCAGGGCTTGGCGGTTAGCGCCGATGGCAGCGTTGTGGTGGGTTCTGCTTACGATGGCGCCAGTCAGACGCGTAACACCGCATTTCGCTGGACGCAGGCCGGCGGCATGACCTCTCTGGGCATGCTGAATGGTGGAAATACGTCCCAGGCTCAAGGCGTCAACTCCGACGGCAGCGTCGTGGTCGGTGTTGCAAATGACGGCGCCAACAGAAACGCCAGCACCGCATTCCGGTGGACGCAGACCGGGGGTATGGTGTCTCTTGGCATGCTCAATGGCGGCCTCCGGTCCGAGGCTCTTGCGGTCAATGCCAACGGTGATGTCGTGGTAGGCCAAGCCAACGCCGACTCCACCGGTACTTCACGCGCCATCCGTTGGACCCAGGCCACCGGCATGATCACCGTCGAGCAATGGCTGCGCAACAACGGCGCCACTATCCCGACAGACGTGACCGTCGCGGCTCGTGGAATTTCTGCGGATGGCACGACCATCGTCGGTGAGTTGGCCAATGGCCATCCCTTTATCGCGCGCGGGCCGGTCGGCGTCACACAGACGCCAGTGACCACGCCGCCGCCGACCACCCCCGGTGTAACGCCTTCGCAGCCAGCGCCCTTCGTCGCCGCGGCCGGCCTGATGGATGTGGTGAATTTCCAGGCGAGCCTGGGCGGCACGCCGCGCACCGCGCCGCAGCTGCAGACCGGCGATATGATCGTCAACGGCGCGCACTCCTCGCCGCTGACCACGCTGCTGGCGCCGGGACGCTCGGCGGTATGGACCGCCGGCGATGTCGCGGTCGCCGGTGGCGGCGGCGGACTCGATGCCGGCTCCGGCCTCGGCGAGGGAGGCATCGCTCATGGCTTCGAGCACGGCGTGACCGTGAAGTTCGGCGTCGGCGGTGTCGCCTCCCGCACCCCTCTGGCACTCGGCGGCGCCAGCAACACCACCGGCACCTATGTGGTGCCCGAAGCCTCGATGCTGTTCGGCCCCGGCCTGGTGGCGACCGTCACCGGTTATCTCAACTGGGGTACAGCCGATATCCGCCGCGGCTATCTCAACGCCAACTCCCAGGACATCTCGTTCGGCAGCACCGCCACGCTGACCGCAGGCGCCCGCGCCCGGCTCGACTGGCAGGACGCGTTACGCTTCGGCAAGACCGGGTTCTCGCCCTATGCCAGCATCACCTATCTCAACACGCGGCTCGATGCCTACATCGAGACCGGCGGCAGCTTCCCGGTGCGGTTCGACGCTTCGCATGAAAACTCCACGGTGGCGCGCATCGGCGGCGACATGCTAACGCCGCTGACCGAGCAGCTCGGCCTGGTGACGCGGCTCGAATACGCCCACCGCTTCGAGCGCACCGGCGCGGCGACGACCGGCCAGATCCTCGGCCTGTCGAACTTCGCGTTCGACGGCGGCAATGTGAAGCAGGACTGGGGCCGCGCCGGCCTCGGCCTGCGCTACCGCCTCGGCCCCGGCGACGGGCTGATCATGGTGAACACCTCCAACCAGACAAACCGCAACCTCACCTGGCTTTCGGCCAGCTATCGCATCGTGTTCTGAGCGACGCTCGAGTAGTGGCTCGGCAATCTTCACGGCATCGACGAGGCCGCGGTGCAGTCGGTCGTTGGCCCGAATGTGAGCCATGGCTGACGTCCGGCAAAGCACAGCACCCGCCCAAAACTCACCCGATCACAATCTTGGTTCTTGGCCCGAGACGCGCGAGCAGGCGCGTCAGGTTCGGGCGGGTCATCGCCACGCAGCCGGCGGTCGGGCCGAAATTGTCGCGGGCCAGATGCAGAAACACCGCACTGCCGCGGCCGGCCACTCGCGGCCGGGTGTTGTGGTCGATCTCGACGATCAGATCGTAAAGGTGATCGTCGCGCATCAGGCGATCGCCTTCCCCGTTGGCCGACCGGCGGATCGGCTGGTTGTAGTGTCGGCTCGTCGGGTCCTCGCACCAGGCATCGTCGGGGCCGACGATCCGGATCGGCAGGTGCGTGCGGGGCCGTGGGCCGCGGTCGGCGCGCCACCACAGCCGTAGCGGGCGAAACGTGCCGCGCGGCGTGCCGCCGTCGCCCTCGCGCTTATTCGCCAGAATGCCGCCGCGGCCGAGCGCGACCGGAATGATCTGTCCGCCGGCAATCAGCCAGCCACGGCTACGTTGGCCAGCCGCCGCCCGCACGGCAACTCGCAAGACTGGCCCGGTCCGAGGCGATTGCCTCGAAGTTAATGATCTGGTTGCCTTTTTCATGCGCCGATCGGTTCTGCCGCGAGCATCATGGAGGCAAATTTAGACTTCCGCAGTTAAATTCCGCGGAATCGCTCCCTATCTGCTGATCTGCGATACAATCGCGCTTGATTTGCGTGCGCGCCCCGATGAGAGCCGCGCCGCCAGACGACGGAAGGACCGCGCCCATGCCGAACGCCCGCAAGATCCTGATCGTGGACGACGACAATGATCTGCGCGACGCGCTGGTCGAGCAGCTCTCGCTGCACGAAGAGTTCGAGGCATCGGCGGTCGATACCGGCGCCAAGGGGGTCCAGACCGCCAAAGCGCTGTCTCCCGATCTGGTGCTGATGGATGTCGGCTTGCCCGACACCGATGGCCGCGAAGTGGTGCGGTCGCTGCGCAAGGGCGGCTTCAAGGCCCCGATCATCATGCTGACCGGTCATGACACCGACTCGGATACCATTCTGGGGCTCGAGAGCGGCGCCAACGACTACGTGGCCAAGCCGTTCCGGTTTGCCGTGTTGTTGGCGCGGATCCGCGCTCAGCTACGTCAGCACGAAGCCAGCGAGGACGCGGTCTTCGTGGTCGGGCCGTATTCGTTCCGCCCGGGCTCGAAGATGCTGACCGGCGCAAATGCCAAGAAGGTGCGGCTGACCGAGAAGGAAACCGCGATCCTGCGCTTCCTGTACCGCGCCGGACAAGCGCCGGTATCGCGCGAGACGCTGCTGCAGGAAGTGTGGGGCTACAATTCCGGCGTCACCACCCATACGCTGGAGACTCACATTTACCGGCTACGCCAAAAGATCGAGCGTGACGCGGCGAATCCCGAGATTCTGGTCACTGAGGCCGGTGGCTACAAACTCGTGCCGTGATACCAATAAGGGACCGATTCACCCGCGGCCCGGTCCTTCATGTCGATCGAAGATGATGTTGCCCTGCTCGAGCGCGTCCCGACGCTGCGGCTGCTCGGCGAGCAGGCGCTGCGGATGCTGGCGATCGGCTCGGAGCAGCGCGACTTCGCCCGCGGCGACGTGATGTTCAATGCCGGCGAGGCCGCCGATGCCGGTTACGTGGTGCAGCGCGGCGCATTTCAGATCACGATGGAAGACGGCGGCGTCCACGAGATGGTGGCGCGGCCGGGCGATCTGATCGGCGAGTTGGCGCTGGTGATGCCGATGCGGCGGCCGTCGACCGCTGTGGCGCTCGAATACTCGTCGGCGATCCGGATCGCCCGCAGCCTGTTTCAGCGGGTGCTCGAAAGCGATCCCGGCGCAGCGCTGAGGCTGCGCGACGAATTTGCCGCCCGCACCAGTCAGATCGCCAACGACATCGTCATGGTCGGCAGCAAGCTGACGTCGTAGTTACAGCTCCATCGTCATCGTCACCGGGACGTGGTCGCTCGGCCGCTCCCAGCTGCGCGCATCGCGCAGGATCTTGAAGTCGGTGACGCGGTCCTTCAGCGCTTCCGACACCCAGATGTGGTCGAGCCGCCGGCCGCGATCGCCCACTGTCCAATCGGCGGCCCGATAGCTCCACCACGTATAGACCTTCTGATCGAGCGGGATGCGGTCACGCGCGACGTCGACCCAGTTGCCGGCGCGCAGCACCGCGAGCAGCTTGTCGCATTCGACCGGCGTGTGCGACACGACTTTCAGAAGCTGCTTGTGCGACCAGACGTCGTGCTCGTGCGGCGCGACGTTGAGATCGCCGACCAGGATGTGCCGTTGATCGCCCGATGGATGCAGCGGCTCGCAGGCTTTCATCTCGTCGAGAAACGACAGCTTGTGCTTGAACTTCGGATTGACGGCCGGATCGGGAATATCGCCGCCGGCCGGGACGTAGAAATTGTGCAGCACCAGCGGAGGCGCGTTGTCGTCGGTCTTGATCGAGACCGAGATGTGGCGACTGTCGATGATGTCGCAGAAGGTGCGGATATCGGTGGCGACAAACGGCAGCTTCGAAACCACTGCGACGCCGTGGTAGCCCTTCTGTCCGTTCAGCGCGATGTGCTCATAGCCGAGGCGCTTGAATCGCTTCAGCGGAAACGCATCGTCCGGACACTTCGTCTCCTGCAGGCACAGGATGTCCGGGCGTTGGGCTTTGAGGAATTTCGCCACCAGGTCGATGCGAAGCCGCACCGAGTTGATGTTCCAAGTCGTGAGCGTGAGACGCATCTGCGCGACCTAGCGGATCGCAGCCAGGGGAGCAAGCCTGAGCCCCGCGGCTTCAACCGGATTTCGCCAGCCACACGGTGTGGCCGCCGCAGTCTGGATCATCGGCGCGGTGGGCTACGACCGTGAAACCGTGCCGGGCGAGCAACTGCCGATATTCGGCCGGAGCAAGGCTAGCATGATACAGCGGCTCGCCCTGATACGTGCCGATCGCCACGCCTTCGGCCGGACCTGAGGTGAACATCAGCGCCGCGCCGGGAGCCGCGTGCGCCCGAAACACCGCGAACATCGCGCGCTGATCGTCGGGCGACAGATGAAAGAAACTGTCCCAAGCGAGGATGCCGCCGAACTGGCGCTTCAGATCCGCGCGCCGCATATCACCCACCACCCAATGCTGATCTGGAAAGCGACGCTGGGCCAGCTCGATCAAGCCGGGTGAGGAATCCAGCCCGGTGAGACCATGCCCCGCTGTGATCAAAAACCGCGCGATCGGTTCGCCCGCGCCGCAACCGAGGTCCAGGATGTCGGCGCGTTCGCCGGCGCTCTGGCGAAACTGTTCGAGCCAGACGCGTTCGACCAGGGTGCGGCCGCGTTCACGATCCCATTGCTGTGCGTGTCGTGCGTAAACACCGATGATCGCATCCGCGGTCATGCGTCGGACGACTAACCGGGTGGCGTCTGATAATTAGTGTAGTCGATCTTGAACATCGACGGGTCGGGCCGCTTGGTGGTGTCGAGATTATACACCGCGACGGTGGTGTCGTAGCCCTGCGGATCGGTGACGGTCCATTGCTTGAGCTGGCCGTCCTTGGTGCCGAACATCAGCAGCAGGCGGCTGGTGCCGATGACGGCGTTCTTCTCTTCGATGATGATGTTGGAATACAGATCATCGGAGGTGATGCTGACGACGTTGGTGTCGCGCAATAGATCGAGCCGGTCGCTGAGCAGATAGCGCAACGGCGTCTGCGACAGCGGATAGACGTCCTGGGTCGCCAGCTTGCGATCACGCACCACCACCGACTGGCCGTCGGCGATCATCGAGATCGGGCTCGGGTCGTCATACTCGAACCGCACCCGGCCGGGCTTCATGATGTAGAAATCGCCGGTGAGCTTGCTGCCGTCCGGTCCGACCTGGACGAACTGGCCGACCAGCGTCTGCAGCGACGACAGATAGGCGCTGGCCTTGGCGGCCTCGGCCTTCTGAGCCGCGTCGAACGTGGTGAAGATCGACGCCGGCACGTTGCGGCGCGGATCGGGAATCACCGGCTCGGGCGGCGTGGTCAGCTTTGCGACCGGCGGCTGCGCCGGCGCCTGCGGCGAACGTTGCTTCGGCTCTGCGGCGCTGAGCTTGAGCGCACGGGGTGACGGCTTCGGAGCCGGGATCGGCTCGGCATTCGCCGGCTGCTGCGCGATGTTGGCGATCACAATCGCTGCGGCGGCCGCGCAGGCGCGCCGCAGGTTGGTTCCGGTCGCCCACACCGGCTTCAAACCGTTGAATTGCTTGATCAAACTCATGTCCTGCACGGTTGCGACAACGTCGTCGCGTTGCCCGTCTGCCGCTACAGGGACGCTATGGCGATTTCGCGACCCCATATCGGACATTTGCATTCCCGTGATCCCGGCGTTCAAAAGTTCGAATCCTCTTCGGCCACCAGGATCTCGCGTTTGCCGGCGTGATTGGCCTGGCCGACGATGCCTTCCAGCTCCATTCGCTCCATCAGCGAGGCGGCGCGGTTGTACCCGATCTGCAGGCGCCGCTGAATATAGCTGGTGGACGCCTTGCGGTCGCGTTTGACGATCGCCACCGCCTGCTGGAACAGATCGCCGCCGCCGTCGCCGCCCATTCCGGTCGCGTCGAACACCGCGCCGTCTTCGCCCTCGGCAGGCTCCTCGGCGGTGACCGCCTCGAGATATTCGGGCGCGCCCTGAGCCTTGAGGTGTTTGACGACCTTCTCGACTTCCTCGTCGGAGACGAACGGGCCGTGCACACGGCTGATCCGGCCGCCGCCCGCCATGTACAGCATGTCGCCCTGGCCGAGCAGCTGCTCGGCGCCCATCTCGCCCAGGATGGTCCGGCTGTCGATCTTCGACGTGACCTGGAAGGAGATGCGGGTCGGGAAGTTGGCCTTGATGGTGCCGGTGATGACGTCGACCGACGGACGCTGCGTCGCCAGGATCACATGCAGACCGGCCGCACGTGCCATCTGGGCAAGACGCTGCACCGCGCCTTCGATGTCCTTGCCGGCGACCATCATCAGGTCGGCCATTTCGTCGACGATGATGACGATATAGGGCAGCGGTTCGAGATCGAGCTTCTCTTCCTCGTAGATCGCCTTGCCGGTCTCCTTGTCGAAGCCGGTGTGCACCGTGCGGGTCAGCTCTTCGCCCTTGGCTTTGGCTTCGCCGAGGCGGGTGTTGTAGCCGTCGATGTTGCGAACGCCGAGCTTGGCCATGCGCTTGTAGCGCTCTTCCATCTCGCGCACCGCCCATTTCAGGGCGACCACCGCCTTCTTCGGATCGGTGACCACCGGCGTCAGCAGATGCGGGATGCCGTCATAGACCGAGAGTTCGAGCATCTTCGGATCGACCATGATCAGCCGGCATTGATCCGGCCGCAGCCGGTACACCAGGCTGAGGATCATGGTGTTGATCGCAACCGACTTACCCGAACCGGTCGTACCGGCGATCAGAAGATGCGGCATCCGGGCGAGATCGACGATGATCGAATCGCCGCCGATATTCTTGCCCAGACACAGCGGTAGCTTGTGCACGGTCTCGTTGGCGTCCTTCACGCTGAGCAGCTCGCGCAAATACACCTTCTCGCGATGCGCGTTCGGCAGCTCGATGCCGATCGCATTGCGGCCCGGCACCACCGCCACGCGTGCCGACAGCGCGCTCATCGAACGGGCGATGTCGTCGGAGAGTCCGATGACGCGCGACGACTTAATGCCGGGCGCCGGCTCCAGCTCGTAAAGCGTCACGACCGGGCCGGGGCTCGCCTTGATGATTTCGCCGCGCACGCCGAAATCCTGCAGCACGCCTTCGAGCGCGCGTGAATTCGCCTCGAGCTCGGACTTGTTGAGCGGCTGCCGGTCCGATGCCTTCGGTGCCGATAGAACGTTGACCGAGGGCAGGTCGAACCGCGCCTTCTTGGCCACCGGCTTGGGGGCGACCTTTTTGCGCGGCGCGCGGGCGACCGGAGGAGCTTCCTCCTCGTCGTCTTCGTCTTCGATGTCGTCGGCGATCTCAGGCTCGAAGTCTTCGTCGTGATCGGCTTCAGGCGCGATCGGCGGCGCGGCGCGTCCTCCGAGCCGCGGCTCCTGCCGTTCGAAGGTCTGCTTGCCGCCGGTCGGCGCACTGCTGACGAGGCCCTGATAGGACAGCTTCGCCAGCCGCCACAGCCGCGCCTTGGCACTGAGCAGCGCGTGCACCAGCCAGCCGAGCGACACCGATCCGCGGTCGGATTCTTCTTCGTCCTCGAGCGGCAGATCCTCGTCGGCCGGGGTCTCGTCGGGGTCGCGTTCGCGCGACCCGAAGCCTCCGGCGATCAGGAATGTGGCCATGACGGCGATGCCGAGGATGAGGCTCAGGATGACACGGAAAATCAGGCCGGGCCCGAACACCAGCGACGGCGCCCGCACCAGCGCGTCGCCGACCACGCCGCCGAGCCCGGTGGGCAGCGGCCACGCCGTATCGTGCGGAAACGACGAAGCGAAGCCGGCGGCGAAGATCGTGCACAGGATCCAGGCGCCCATCCGCAGCGCGGTTCGGTCGAAGGGGCGGTGGTTCAGCATCCGCCAGCCCCATACCGCGACCGGCATCAGCAGTCCGATCGCGCCAAGGCCGAGGATCTGCATCGCCAGATCGGCGCCGATCGCGCCCGGGTAGCCGAGCAGATTGTGGATGCGCCGTGATGTCGCGTGGCTGAGGCTGGGGTCCTGCACCGACCAGGTCGCGAGCGCCGCGGCAGCGACTGCGGTGACGGCGATCAGGCCGAAGCCCGCCAGCTCGCGCAGCCGCCGCGCCAAAACTTCTCGCACCGAGAGCGGCAGGTGTCCAACCAGGGGAAAGGCTCGTTCGATCGCCGGCATGCTCATGGGGCCCTGCGCATCACCCGAGAATCCGCACTAGGCGATGCAGCGCCTCGGCGGTGATGCCGCTGTCCTGCACCATCGCGACGCGGATGTAGCCCGCACCCGGATTGCTGCCGTCGCTTTGCTGCCGCGCCAGGTAGCTGCCCGGCACCACGCGAACGCCGCCCTCCTTGAACAGCCGCACCGCCGCGACTTCGTCCCCGCCATGGGCCGAAACATCGAGCCACAGGCAGAAGCCGCCGGGCGGACGCTGATAGCCGTAACGGGCCCCGAGGATCTGATCGGCGAGATCGAATTTCAGCCCATACAGCCGCCGGTTTTCCTCGACGTGTGTCTCGTCCGAGTAAGCCGCGACGGCGACATGCTGCAGCGGGATCGGCACCTGCGGCCCCGCGACATTGCGCAGCTCGTGATAGGCCTTGAGAAAGCTCGCATCGCCGGCGACGAAGCCGACCCGCATGCCGGGCAAATTCGATCGCTTCGACAGCGATTGGAACACGGCGACGTTGCGGAAATCGGGCCCCGCGACCTGCAGCGCGCTGCCGGGCGCGACCTGGGTGTAGATCTCCGAGTAGCACTCGTCGCTGAGGATCATGAAGCCATAGCGATCGGCGAGCTGCTTCAGCCGCGTGAAGTAATCAAGCGATGCGACCGAGCCCTGCGGGTTTGCAGGTGACGCGAGATAAATCGCCACGGTGCGCTTCAGCGTCGCCTCGTCGAGCTGGTCGAGATCCGGCAGAAACCCATTGCTCAGCGTGGTCGGGAGGAACACCGCTTCGCACCCGGCGGCACGCGCGCCGGCCGCATAGGCCGGATAGAACGGATTCGGCATCAGGATCGCCGGCGCCCCGTCGCGCTTTGGCACATGGCGTGCGGCCGCGATCGCGGCGAGAAACAATCCTTCTCGGCTGCCGTTCAGCACCAGCACTTCGGTCTCGGGATCAGGCGCGCGATCGAGCGTGAAGCGCTTGGTCAGCCAAGAGGACGCGGCGTTGCGGAATGGCTCGATGCCTTTGGCGAGCGGATAGCGGCCGAACTCGGCCGTGTGCCGCGCCAGCACGGGGCCGACAAAATCCGGCACTGGATGTTGGGGTTCCCCGACCGACAGATTGATCAGGCTTTGGCCCGGCTGATGGGGCGCCAACAATTCAGTCAGCCGCGCGAACGGCGAGCGCTCGCTCTGCCCGGTAGCGTCGACGCTGCCGGCCGCACGCGCCGGTGAGGTGGAAGCGGACAAAGCCATTCGAAATACGCCAGTTTTCACCGCAGCCGATCGCCATGGTGGATCGAGCGGAAACAGATCAGCCACCATAGATACGGCGAGGTTAAGACGCGATTAACCATCGACGGGCGGCATGAGTTCTTCGCTACGGCTTGCAGCTATCCCGAGCGGGCAAGCTCTTCCATCACCACTGCTTTCAGGCCCGGCAGGGCGCGGTGGACGGTATCCCAGATCATCTGCGCCGCCACATCCTCGTAATCGTGCCGATAGACATTCCC
>NZ_QUMK01000053.1 GCF_010907035.1 Rhodopseudomonas sp. BR0M22 | reverse complement strand
GCGGCGGGTGCTCCAGCAGCCAGACCAGCTCGGGCGCGTCTCCCGCAGCGATCGCCGCGGCCCGTGCCTCCATGGCCGCCACCGCCTCCGGATAGGGCACGGGCGAATCGGAAATGCGCCATTCCACCGGCGGCGAGCCGTCAGCGGGCTTCAGAGCGGTCCAATCCAGCGTCTGGCGGGGGGAAGTCGAGACGTTAATCATTGGATAACCATAACGTGGTGTGGTCGACCACGTCTTCGTTCCTCAGGCAAGTCAGTCCGGGTTCCAGTGCCGACACTCGATAAAGTTTCCGTCGATCTGATGGTGGTTCTCGGGACCACCTCGATGCCGATCCACCAGGTGCTGCGGCTGAGCCGCGGCGCGATCATCGAACTGGACGCCACCGAAGCCGACGAGGTCAAGATCCTCGCCAACAACATGCCGATCGCTTCCGGCATGGTTTTGGTGGATCGCAACCGAATTGCGGTCGAGGTCAAACAGATGTTGCCGCGATCCCCAGATCGACGGTGATCTGGCCTTGTGGCCTGATCATTGTTTTGTTAAATGGGCGCCGTCGATCCGGTCGGCGATGCCCGAACCCGGTCCCAAGCGCTCGTGGCGGAATTGGTAGACGCGCTGCCTTGAGGTGGCAGTGAGTAAAATCGTGGGGGTTCGAGTCCCTCCGAGCGCACCACTTCCGCGCTGGCCCGTGCTGCTCGGTGCAGCTTTCCCAAACAGTCTTACGACTTGGTCTCTCGCATAAGAGCCGCAACGACGTTGGCATTCGGATGCCGGAGTTCGATCGTCAGAACAGGCGGGGATCGAGGGCAAACGGCTCGATTGCTGCGATTCTGATCCGCTCCGCGTCAGGATGCCTGTGGTTGATCGGAACGTTCAAATCCGGTGATCCCTCGATTGGGACGATCACGGACGGCATCCGCAGCAGTGGGCTGTGAGCGAAGCGTGCCACGCATCACCGCACTGCTGCGTCCAGCTCTCTCGACGTCGCCAATCTACCGGAAGGGCGGAAAGTGGCACCTCGTCGACCGACAGCTCGTCCGGTGCTTCGTAGCGCACCAACATCGGCTCGGGGAGCAGCTGCGGGTCTTCGACGTGCACCAGCTTCTCCAGAACACAGAGGGCCGGCGATGTCGCGCAGGAGGTGACGGGCCGACCGACCGTATTCCAGCGGCCGTCGAAGAGCAGTCCATAACCGCCGTCGAACGCCCGAGCGTGACGGGTGAGCGACAGTCGCCACAGGCGCATCAGGCGGCAGCGCCCCAAGCGATCTTGCCGAGCACCATCTCGATCAGCCTAGCGCCAGCCTCGGTTTGTGCCACGGTCAGGGGTGTTTCGCCGGCCAACTCAGCCAGAGGGCGGCGAAGCCAGAGGCTGGCCTTGTCCGCGCCGAATGTATCCTCGGCGAGGCTCTGAATGCGCAGCAGGCGGACGGCTCGGTCGGATTCGTCGATCGTGAGCGGCTGATTGCGCTCGGCGCGGTGTCGGCGAGTCCGCTGCGGGATGACGAATTGCTCGATTTCCTGATCGCTCAGCCCGGCGCGGCTCAATCCCTGGAGGGCGGCGAGGGGGAGACGGTTGCGGACCACCATGGCCAGCTCAGCCTGAGAGCGAACCGTTGTACCGAGCACCGGCTTGCCGCCGAGCTTATCCGCGATTGTTTCGATGATGGACATCGTTCGCTCCGCCCAGAGCGTCGGCAATGTGCCATCAAGTTATTGGCGAATTGCCGGACGGCAAGGGCTGGGTGCGGGTAACCCGAATCAGTGATTGAGCGGGCGAGGGCGGCTGCCGGTGTCGAGCGGACCGCGCTGCAGGCCTTCCGGGGCGATGCCGACGCTGCCGGCGATCGGGCGTGCGGCGGCTCCGATATCGATCGAGGTCGACCGCTCGCTGACGTTGCGGACCAGCCGCGGCGCTTGGCGCGCGGCGCGATCCGCCTTCACCGGGACCATGGCACGGATCGCCGGAGTACTGCGCTCGGGAATCGCGAACAGGCTTGCCGACGGCACCGGCAGGGCGATCAGGTTGTCCGGCGATTCGATCGAGGTCTGTCGTGGCCACGGCGAGCGCTGCGGCGTCGGCACTTGGTCCCGCGCCAGACGACTCGACCGGATCGGCACGCTGCCCGGAAGCAAACGACCGCGATCCAGGCCGATATCCGCAATCTCGGGAACGGGCAGCATCTGTTCGTTGGCGAAGACGAAGCGTGGGACCTTGGGCCAGCGCACGCGCGCCACGGTCTCCGGCGCGGGGTGCAGCCGCCACTCCTGGGGCGTGGTCGGTGTCTTCGGCAGGTTCGGCGTTGCCGCCACCACATGCACGATCTTGTAGCCGCCTGCTTTCAGCGCCTGCAGAATGCGCGGGAGCGCCGCCACTGTGCGGGGCTGGATATCATGCAGTAGCAAGATACCTTTGCCCTTGGCGGCCAGCCGGCTCATGGCCAGATGAAACACGGTGTCGGGCGACACATGGCGCCAGTCGTCGGCCGGGAAGTCCGCACTCCACGTCTGGATCCCACGCGAGGCGAGATAGCCTTCGACGGCCTCGGCGCGCAGCAGTCCGGGAATGCGGAAGAACGGCGAAAGCGCCGCGCGGTCGCCGCCGAGCGCGGCGAGCGTCGAAGCGATGCCTTGGTCGACCTCCTGCTGGGCCTGCTCCACCGTCATGCGGTTGAAGCTCAGCGGGTGATTCTGGCTGTGGGTGCCGATGGTGTGGCCTGCGTCGCGCAGCTTGCGGACGCCGTCGGGAAACGTCTTCGCCATCCGCCCGACCACGAAGAACGTCGCTTTGACACAGTCCTTGGCCAGAATGTCGAGGATCTGATTGCTTTCCCGTGGCAACGGCCCGTCGTCGAAGGTGAGTACCACCTCGTGGTCGCGCAGCGGCAGCGTCTCGGGATATTGCATCGTCCCGATCCGCGGATGCTCGAGCGGGTCGACGACCAGCGTGCGAGAGGTCCCGAGCGCATCGGGATTGCCGGGGCAGCCGGCGGCGCGAGCCGGATCGAGGGGGAGGGCCAGCGCAGCAGCGACACAGGCCGCGCCGAACAACGAGGAGATCCGCAACGAACGTTCAATCAACAGTGCACCGCCTTCACGCGACCGACAGCACGGATCACGACGTTCGGCCCCATTCGGCCAAACTAGATTCAACGTCGTGAACGGCCGCTTAACCGTTCAAGGTTCCATGGCATTTCTGGGACCGGAAGGCCGATTCAGCGTGCAGTGCGGCTATGCGTATCCGACGCGACGGCGTGCCCCGGGGCGCCCGCCGGCACCACATGCACCACGCGATAATGGTTCTCCCGCAGCCAATGCAGGAACGCCGGAATCATTTCGGCGGTCTGCTTGCGGGGATCGTGAAACAGGATGATGCCGCGGCCGGCAGCGGTGAGGCGCTCGGTGATCAGCTTGAGCTGTTCGTCCGGCGTCATCGGCTTCCAATCGCTGGCCCACAGATCGGCGCCGAACACCGGGATTCCGCGCGCCTGCAGATTGTCCAGCAGGGCCGGAGTGGATTCGAAGTACGGGAAGCGGAAGAACCGGGTTGTCGGCACCGGAATGCCTTTGGCGCGCATCACCGCTTCATCGGCGGCGATACCGCGGTCGATCTCGGTCAGGGCGTCGTCATAGCTGAGCGCCGACAGATGCTGATGCGTGTAGGTGTGATGGCCGATGGTGTGACCGCCGGCCGCGATCCGTCGCACCATATCGCCCATGCCGGAAGCCGGCTTACCGACCAGGAAAAACGTGGCACGGACGCATTCGTCCGCAAGCGCCTTGAGCACGGCGGGAGTCGTGGCTGCCGGACCGTCGTCGAAAGTGAGTACGATTTCGTGGTCGTCGAGCGGCAACGTCTGCGGAAAGCTCTTCAGGCCGACCCGCGGATAGGTGGCCGCATCGACGGTCAGCACGCGGGACGTGCCGAGCGCTCCCGGACGCGGACACTCGGCAGCGTGAACAGTCCCGCAGAGTGCGGTGAGGACCAGCAATGCAGCTGCGGTGCGCGCGACGATCACGACACCCTCCCGGCCAGCGGATTGTTGCAGGGTGTCACGATTATCATTGCGCTTTGCTTCACCGATTGGTTATTGCCACGAGCATTCGAGCCGTCGCCCGACAGTGCATCTTGCCCGACGCCGGCTGCCATCTGCAACCAGTAAAACCCGTAGGGGGCCCTCATGACCGATGATGTGAACGCGGTCGTGCGACCCGATTTGGCTGCGCTCGACCACGACGCGATGCGCGACGACCATGGCGATTTGCGGGCTGGCTTCGTGGAGGCGGTGTCGCAGGCGATCAACGCCGAGGATGCGGTCTGGTTGCGTGGGCTGGTGTCGGAACTGCACGAGGCCGACCTCGGCGATCTGATCGAGGCCCTGGAATCCGACCAGCGCGTCCGGTTGGTGGAACTCACCGGAGCTGATTTCGACTTCTCGGCGCTGAACGAAGTCGACGAAACCGTCCGCGAGGAGATTCTCGAAGAGCTCGAGCCGGAGGCCGTCGCCGAGGGCGTTCGCGAGCTGGATTCCGACGATGCCGTCGAACTGCTGCAGGTGCTCGACGAAGAGGATCAGGAGGAGATCCTCGATAAGCTGCCGCCGTCCGAACGCGACGCACTGGAGCGGAGTCTGGATTATCCGGAGAACTCTGCCGGCCGGCGGATGCAGACCGATTTCATCGCGGTGCCGCGCGATTGGACGGTCGGCGAAGCGATCGACTTCATGCGCGAGACAGCGAAATTACCGGAGCGGTTCTACGAGATCTACGTCGTCGACGGCGTCAATCATTGGCAGGGCGCGGTGTCGCTCGACCGGCTGCTCCGCTCGCACCGCAATGTCGCTCTGACCGAACTGGTCGACGAGGATCGTCGCAAAGTATCGGTCGATGAAGATCAAGAGGAAGTGGCGCGGCTGTTCGGGAAGTACAACCTCGTCGCTGCGCCGGTCGTCGATGGTCAAAACCGGCTGGTCGGCGTGATCACCATCGACGACGTCGTCGACGTGATCGAAGAAGAAGCCGACGAAGACCTCAAAGCGCTCGGCGGTGTGACCAGCGACGAAGAGCTGTCCGACCGGGTTTGGACGATCGCGCGTGGCCGGTTCAACTGGCTGCTGGTCAACCTCGCGACTGCGTTTCTGGCCTCTTCGGTGCTTGGGCTGTTCGAGGATCAGCTGCAGCAGATGGTGGCGCTGGCGGTCCTGGCGCCGATCGTCGCCAGCCAGGGCGGAAATGCCGCGACCCAGACCATGACGGTGGCCGTGCGGGCTCTGGCGACCCGCGAGCTCGGCCCATGGAACGCGGTCCGGGTGGTGATGCGCGAGGCGCTGGTCGGACTGGTCAACGGCGTGGCCTTCGCTCTGATTACCGGCATTGCCGCCTACGCCTGGTTCAAGGTGCCCGGCCTCGGCATCGTCATCGCGCTGGCGATGATCGCGAACCTGATCGCAGGCGCGCTCGGGGGCATTTTAATACCAATGGCATTAGAGCGGATGCGCGCCGATCCCGCGGTGGCTTCAGGTACTTTCGTGACCACCGTGACCGACGTGGTTGGCTTTTTTTCCTTCCTCGGCATCGCGACGTTGTGGTTCGGACTGAAGTAAGTCGCTACTCTGTGGCCGGCGGTTCCATTGTTTGTGAATAGTCGCCGAGCCAAGCTGGTGATCGCGATATCCCGGCAGCCAGTTCGCTGCGGTCTGGAACAAATTGGTAAGCTCGTTGCACTGCGACGATTGGCAGTGGAGCGCGATCGGTTCATATTGTTAAAGATCAGTCTGCGTGACCGAAATGCGAGACGATCGCCATGGAAACCGCCGAAGCGCATTTCATCGAGGCCCACGGAGCCAGGATCCCTGCACTTGGGCTAGGTACCTGGGAACTAAGCGGACATGTCTGCTCGCGGACCGTCGAGCAGGCGTTGCGGCTCGGCTATCGCCATATCGACACCGCGCAGATCTATGCCAATGAGCGCGATGTCGGTGAGGGCATCCGCAATTCCCACATCCGCCGTGAACAGATCTTCGTCACCACCAAGGTCTGGACGACGCATTTCGCACCGAACGATTTGATCCGCTCGGCCAAGGAAAGCCTGGTCAAGCTGCGGTTGTCGGAAGTCGATCTGCTGCTGCTGCACTGGCCGAACTCGCATGTGCCATTGGCCGAAACGCTCGGTGCGATGGCGCGGGTGCGCGAGCTCGGACTGACGCGGCATATCGGGGTCTCGAACTTCACGGTCGCGTTGCTTGCCGAGGCCGTTGCGGTCTGCCCGGCGCCGCTAGTGTGCAATCAGGTCGAGTATCATCCGTTTCTCGACCAGCAAAAGGTGCTCGCCGCCTGTCGGTCGCACGGTCTGGCGCTGGTCGCCTACAGTCCGATCGCCCGCGGCAACGCCAAGAAAAGCGAAGTCCTGACCAAGATCGGCACAGCCCACGACAAGACTGCCGCTCAGGTGTGTCTGCGCTGGTTGATCCAGCAGAACGTTGCCGCGATCCCGCGCAGCTCACGGCTGGAGCGGCTGGCGCAGAACATCGACGTCTTCGATTTCGAGCTGTCGGAGCCGGAGATGCAGGAGATCTTCACGCTCGGCAGCTCCAAGGGACGGCTGACCACCACGGCGACTGCGCCGGCGTGGGACTGAAACCTCCCGTCGCCGTTGACCCCGCGACCGAAATCCCGCACCTCCCGGAGAGGATCGTCCGTGCGGTGGTGAGCGATGTTCTTCCTTCTTTCCAAGGTTCTCGGCTTCTTTGTTCATCCGTCGAACACGATCGCGTTGATTTGCACGGTGGGCGTAGTTCTGTTGCTGACGCGATGGCGGCGGGCAGGGCGGGCCCTGCTGGTCGCGGGCGTCGTCCTGCTTCTGATCGCCGGCTATTCGCCGCTCGGCAACTTGCTGATGCTGTCGCTGTCGGAACGGTTTCCAGCGTGGCAGGACACCGGTCGGGCGCCCGACGGGATCATCGTGCTCGGCGGAGCGATCAACTCCGAAGTCAGCGCCGCGCGCAATGCACTCGAGCTCGATGCGTCGGCCGAACGAGTCTTTGCCGCTCTCGATCTGGCGCGACGCTATCCGCAGGCGCGGATCGTCTATAGCGGGGGCAGCGGCAATCTGATCCAGCGGTCGGCGGCCGAAGCTCCGATCGCCGGCGAGCTGCTGAAGCGCTTCGGTATCGCCGCCGATCGTGTCGTGTTGGAGGACAAGTCGCGGACCACGGCGGAGAACGCAGTCTACACGCGCGCTCTGGTGTCTCCCAAGCCGGGCGAGTTGTGGCTGCTCGTGACGTCGTCGTTCCACATGCCCCGGTCGATGATCGCGTTTCGCGATGCCGGATTCGATGTCGTTGCCTATCCGGTGGACTGGCGAACGCGCGGGCCCGAGGACATGGCGCTGCCGTTCTCGACGCTGGCGTCTGGGTTGGCGCGCACCGACGTTGCGGTGCACGAATGGGCGGGGCTGCTCGCTTATCGCCTCGGCGGCAAGACCACGGCGCTGCTGCCGTCACGTTAGAGCTGGATGATTTCAGACTGAATCGGTTTTGGATTTCCAGATCGGAATTGTTCTGATTCAACATGCTGGCTGGAGGAGGTCAGCATGGATGGGACGAGCCTATTCGTCTGATTTGCGTGAGCGGGTTGTTGGGGCGGTGATCGAAGGTGGCCTGTCGTGCCATCAGGCGGCGGCACAATTTGGAGTCGGGATCAGTACGGCCATTCTGTGGGTTCGGCGGTTCCGCCGGACCGGCAGCGTCGAACCGGACAAGATCGGCGGCTACAAGCCGTGCAAGATCGCGGGCGCCGATGAAGATTGTCTGCTGCGGCGGTGCCGTGAAGCGTACTTCACGTTGCGCGGCCTGGTCGCTGAGCTTGGCGAGCGCGGCTTGAAGGTGGATTATCGGTCGGTGTGGGAGTCGTCCGCCACGCCAAGCTCAGTCACAAAAAAAAGACGCTGATCGCCGCGGAGCAAAGCCGTCCGGACGGTGCCCGGCGCCGCACGCAATGGTGCCGCCGGCGCGGGTCAAGCCTGATCGCGATGTTGTCAGAAAATGAGGACAGGAGCCGCAAGCAATGATCATAAGACCCGCAGAACTGCGCGATTTGCCTGACCTACGAGATCTGTTTTTGAGATCTCGACGAGCGGCTTTTGTTTGGGAGATGCCTTCCATTTTTGCTCTCGAAGATTTCGATAAGGAAACCGACGGTGAGACAATAACGATCTCCGCAGATGGTGACCGCCTTACGGGGTTCAGTTCAGTATGGCAGCCAAGCAATTTTATCCACCATCTGCATGTCGATCCACGCCATGTAGGGCGCGGGATCGGGCGCTCGCTCCTCTCGGCTCTGCCTGGATGGAGGTCGGTTCGATACCAACTTAAATGTGTCTCCGCAAACAGAGCGGCATTAGCATTCTACTTAGCAAACGGCTTCGTCGAGGTCGGACGAGGTCAAGCTGACAATCATGAATATCGACTACTCGAAACTGCTATCGGCGCGGGCTCGAGGGAGACGTCTAATGCTGGAAAAGACATGGCGCTGCCGTTCTCGACGCTGGCATCTGGGTTGGCGCGCACCGACGTTGCGGTGCACGAATGGGCGGGGCTGCTCGCCTATCGCCTCGGCGGCAAGACCACGTCGCTGCTGCCGTCACGTTAGCGCAGGCGTCAGTCGTGGCGCGGCAGGCCGAGCCGGTAGACGCCGCGGAAGTCGTTCGGATCGGCCGGTTTGCCTTTGCGGTAGATGACCAGCCGGCCCTCCAGCGCCAACGCGACGGCGGCGCGGCGGATCGGCATCAAAAGGCCATGCCAGTCGCCGTCGGGGCGGAGCTGATGGGCAATCTCCGGCGCGCTGAGCGTGCCGTGTCCGGCCTTGTTCAACACGGCGAGAATGTCGTCTTCCAGGACGGAGACGGGCGAAGCGGTGGCGGGGGCCGAATCGTGAGGGGTCATCGCAATGCAGTGCCGCATTGGTCTGTACGCCGCAACCTCGACTGATTGACAGCCGCAACCGTGGTGGATTGATTATCGTGGGACGCACGACTGCGGGGATGAAGGAGTTTTCGGCGATGGCGCGGACGCTGGTGATCGGCAACAAGAACTACTCGTCATGGTCGATGCGGCCCTGGATCGCGCTGAAGGCCGCCGGGATTGCGTTCGACGAAGTCGTGATCCCGCTCTACACGGGCGACGCCGACAAACGGCGCATCCTCGCCTTTACGGCAGCCGGTAAGGTGCCTGTGCTGGTCGATGGTGACGTCACCATCTGGGATTCGCTGGCGATCATCGAGTACGCTGCCGAGCGCTTTCCCAAAGCCCAGCTCTGGCCCGACGACGTGGCCGCACGGGCTCATGCGCGGTCGGTATCGGCGGAGATGCACTCGGGCTTCGCTGCACTCCGGAGCGAGTGCGGCATGAACATCCACCGACCGGTCGCCGCCAAGCCGCTCTCGGACGCCGCGCGCGCCGACATCGCCCGGGTACAGCAGATCTGGATCGACTGCCGCCACCGCTATGGGATGTTCGGGCCGTACCTGTTTGGCCGCTTCACGGCGGTTGACGCGATGTTCGCTCCGGTCGTGCATCGGTTTCGGATCTATGCGGTGGAGGTCGATCCGATCGTCCAAGGCTACATGCAAGTGATGATGGCGCTGCCGGCGTTCCAGGAGTGGACTCAGGCGGCGCTCGCCGAAAGTTGGATCATCGACAAGTTCGAGGTCGGCTGAGCCGCCAGCCGGGGATTCATTCCCAATCGCTGCAAACACCTCGTGGTTTGCGCCTAGATCGCTGAAAAATCAGCAAAATCGGGGCGCCAGCCATGCGTGAAGCACTGGCCAGAGAAGCCCCTTCCGTGCTATAGGTGCGCGGGGCTAGGGGAACCGGTCACACCCGGCCACAAGGGATAGATCGGTATTCAAATGGCGCAGGAGTTGAGCGTTGAAGCACAAGTTCGTGGTAGGTGAATCCGTCTATTTTACCGCCAGCAACGTTGCCCGTCCGGCAGCCAGCGGCATGTATGAAATCATCCGGCTGCTCCCGACCGACGGGTCTGATTGTCAGTACCGTATCAAGAATATCTCCGAGGCGTTCGAACGTGTCGCCAAGGAGAGCCAGCTCAGCGTCTGCTGAGCCTCGCATCGTCTTTGTTCCAACGACATAACAGTCTCTGAGATCATCATCGCTGTCCTGACGCCTTCCGGGGCCGGGACAGCGATCTCGGATGCGCTTCGTCAAGTCTTGCGCCTATTTTGGTCGTAAAGCCGGTGTTGAGTCGCCGGACAGGCGTTCAGGGGACAACGCGCATGGATTTGGCTGCTTGGTCGGCGCCGTTCGACCGAATTTTGCATTCACCGAATTTTCCAATCTTGGCCACCGTCGCGGTGGCGGTCGTCGTCGCTTTGCTGGTTCTGATTGCGCTGCTCCGCGCGGACAAATCGGTTGCCAATGGCGCGCTGGTCGTCATCACGCTCGGCGCGATCGGATTGGCCGGCTATGCTTTGTATCGGACTCCCGGAAGCGCCTTTGGCGATGCTGCTCCTATTGCGGCGGGGGGAAATGGGCCGGCCATCCCGGCGCTGGCCTGCATCGACGACCTTGCCGGCGACATGGTTTTGTCCGCGTGTGAGCGGGCGCTGTTCAGTTCGCCTGAAACTGTCGCGGCTGCTGTGTCCTATGCTTCCGCTCAAGTCGCGCGGCTCACGGCGGTCGGCGACGTCGCCGCTGCGGACAAGCGGATGACGCCGGAACTGGCCCGGCTGCGCCGTGCCGTCGAGCGCGATCGCTACGGCTTGATCGCCTATGTGCTGGCGTCGCAGGAGCGTTGTCAGGCCAGCGAATGCGCGGCCTTCCATTCGCTCTCCGACAGCAGCCGGATCGCAGCGAACATGGCTGGTCATCTGTACGAAACGACCTTAACCCGCTACGCCACGAGCTGGGGTGCGCCCGTCGCTGCGGTCGCCGGCAGCGCCGGTTCGGCACAGACGACGCCGGGACTGGCTCCCGGACTGGCAGGCGTCACCGAGGCGCCGAGCGGCAAGCCGACGGACATCGATTTTCCGACCTCGGCCTCGATTCCTCCCGTCAACATCATGTCTCCGGAACCGGGGCAGGGCGCCGCCGCTCCGGCGGCCCATGGCGTTGCGCCCAAGGCCAATCCTTCCGCAAGCGCCAAGAGGCAGCCGACTGCGACGGCTTCGCCAGCGGCCCATAACAACGCTGCGGCCGCGCCTGCACCTGCAGCCAAACGTCCGCCGACGCCCCCCAAGCCGAAGCCGTCTGCGCCGGTGCAGCTTGCGCCCGGAGCGGTCAACTCGGATAACTGATCTGCGGCACTCGCCGCATCAGGATGTTCCAAGGCGATGGCACTGCATCTCATCAAGCTCGCGGTCGGCTGCGAGTCGGTGAAGGATTTGACCGAACGTGTTGCGGAGCGCGGCAGACGGGCTGGTCCGCACGTCCACATCACCCGCATGGTTCCGAAGCGCGACGCTGAATTGCTGGATGGTGGGTCGCTGTATTGGGTGATCCGCGGCGAGATCGCAGCGCGCGAGAGACTGGTCGCGATCGAGCCGTTTCGCGACGGTGACGGCGTCAGCCGCTGCCGGCTGGTGCTGGAGCCGGAGGTGCATCCGGTCAGCCCGCGGCCGATGCGGCCGTTCCAAGGCTGGCGCTATCTCGCCGCAGCCGACGCCCCGCCGGACCTCGGCAAGGCTGCCGAGGGGATCGCGGCGATGCCGGAGGCGATGCGCCGCGAGTTGCGCGAGCTTGGCTTACTGTAGGCGTAGGGCCCGTGCGCCTTACACCGCGATATTGTCGATCAGCCGGGTCTTGCCGAGCTTGGCGGCGACCAGCAGCCTGACCGGCCCATCCTTGAGCGATTTGACGGGCGCCAGCGATTCGGCGTGGCGGGCTTCGAGATAGTCGAGCACGAAGCCTGCCGCGGTGATCTGTTCGGCTCCTGCGGCGAGCGACGACGCGATGCTCTTGCCGGCTTTCGCGCGCTTGGCCACATCCTTCATGGCTCGGTACAGTGTCGGCGCCACCGCCCGTTCTTCCGCCGACAGATAGACGTTGCGCGACGACATCGCGAGGCCGTCGCGCTCGCGCACGGTCGGTGCGCCGATCACCTTGACGCCGAGGTCGAGATCGGCGGCCATCCGCGTCACCACGCGAAGCTGCTGGAAGTCCTTCGAGCCGAAGATTGCGACGTCCGGCCGGCACTGGATGAACAGCTTACCGACCACCGTGGCGACGCCGCCGAAGAAGTGCGGGCGGAAGCGGTCTTCGAGGCCTGCGACTGCGGGGCCTTCGGTCGAGATCCTGGAGGCGAAGCCGTCCGGGTACATCACCTTGACGTCGGGATTCCAGATCAGGTCGACGTTCTCCGCGGCCAGCTTGGCGGCATCGGCCTTGAAGGTCCGCGGATAGGAGCCGAAGTCCTCGTGGGGTGCGAACTGGGTCGGGTTGACGAAAACCGACACCATCACCTTGTCGGCGCGGCGCTTGGCCAGTCGCACCAGCGACAGATGGCCGTCGTGCAGCGCGCCCATGGTCGGCACCAGCGCGACGCTGGCGTCGCGTCGGCGGAGCTCGGCGAGCGCGCGGCGAAGGGCAGGGAGGGTGCGGGCGACAACGGGAGGACGGGACATCAAAGGCTCGATCGCGGTCAGCGGAGACAAGCCGCGTTAGCGGCGGCGGGAAGGAATCCGATCTTATCAAGCCCCGCCGCTGATCGCCACCTGGACGGGGGGCTGCGAGCCCGGCTTCAGCCCCAGGCTGAGTTCGATCGTGGCCGTCCGGTCGGCTTCGGATTCATCGCAAAGCAGCTCGCAACCTCTGTTGCCGTCCGTCCGACGCAATTTTCTCGCCCGCGGCGCCGCCGATGCCGACGCTCGTCGCGTGTATCGCGCCGGCGCTTAGCTAATTGGTCCCGGCATGGACTGTCGCATCGGCGGCAGAACGTAGCACGGCGTCAGCGTGCGGGAAGGCGGGTTGGAAGGAGTTCCGACCACCTGCAGTCGGTCGAGAAAGCTGCCGGCACCTGCTGACGGGGGCTTGTGCAATTGCACAATGACGAAGCGGTAATCTGCTAATCTTTGATCTTCCTGTCATGTGGCTGTGATTTATAGTCGCGTTGTCGGTCGTCCCTGGGCGTGGGCCGCTGACCGACACGGGATGAATGATGACCCGCGGAATCACAGTTCTTCTGGCGCTGTGCGTCGTATCATCGGTCGCGTACTTGACTGCCTCGAAGTGGGCGATCCGTCACCAGACTCTGACGTTCTTCGACACGTCCAGGCAACGGCCGGTCGAAATCGCGATCGCGGTCCGTCGCGACAAAGAGATGCAGGCCGAAGCCGGTTTGGCGGAGCTCCCGGTCGCCGTGCTCAATCACGGTAATACCGTGAAATTCACGGAGTACTCGTTCCTTTCCAATCTATTTGCGGTGCGCGGCTATCTCGCAGTCAGCATCCAGCACGATCTGCCGAGCGACGCCCCGCTGATGACCAAGGTGGGCGAGCCCTATGTCGGGCGGCTGCCGGTTTACCAAAGAGGCGTCGCCAATATCGACTTTGCGATCGCGAAGTTGAAGGCCATCGTCCCGAACGCCGACTATCAGCATCTGACGATGGTCGGGCACTCCAACGGCGGCGATATCTCGATGTACTACGCGCAGCTTCATCCCGACCGGATCAGGCGCGTGGTGACGCTGGATAATCTGCGCGTGCCGTTCATGGTCGACGGTCGGTTCAAGACGCTGACGTTCCGTTCGCACGATCCGGTTTTCAAGACGGATCCTGGCGTGATCCCGGCGCAGGACGTTTGCGACAAGGCCGGCATCACGGTCGTGAAGACCGGTTTCCAGCACACTGAGATGAGTGATCGCGGGCCCGATGCGGTCAAGAATGCGATTGCAGCGTCGCTCGATCGGTTCCTCGACGGTCAATCTGCCGGTCAGTCCAGTCAGCCAGCACGCAGAGTGGTTGCTGCGAGATAGTCCTTGCTCGCCTGGCTCGGACGGTTTTTGCAGAACCAGTCTTCCGCATTGACCGTCGATCTTGTCGTCGCCACATACGACTCGCCGAACCGAAGCGAGTCCGATGCCCCGAGACCCCACCCGATCTTCGACCGATCCGTCCTTGCAGACGCAACAGGCCGGGCGCATGCCCGCGGCCTCGTCATCGTCGGATGAGATCGCGGCGTTCGTCGCCAAGGCGCGGGCGATGGCGCCTGGAAGCGCAGGGGCGCGTGGCCGTCTGGTGTTCGCGCTCGACGCCACCATGAGCCGGCAACCGACTTGGGATATGGCGTGTGCGCTCCAGGCCGACATGTTTCGCGAGGCTGAGGCGATCGGCAATTTGGATGTCCGGCTCGTCTATTATTGCGGGATGAACGAGTGCAGGGCGTCGGGGTGGATTTCATCCGGCGCCGAATTGGCGCGGCTGATGGGCAAGATCGACTGCCGCGGTGGTCACACACAGATCGGCCGGGTGCTGTCCGACGCCCGCCGCGAAGCGGTCAGCGCCGGGGTGCGGGCGGTCGTCTTCGTCGGTGATGCGATGGAAGAGGCCGCGGACGAGCTCTGCGCCAAGGCCGGTGAACTCGGGATGCTCAAGGTGCCTGTCTTCGTCTTCCAGGAGGGCGTCGACCCGGTCGCCGAGCAGACGTTCCGCGAAATAGCCCGTCTCAGCGGCGGGGCTTGGTGCCGGTTCGATCCGGGGGCTGCGGAGCAGCTCCGTCAGCTTCTCCGTGCCGCCGCCGCATACGCGGCAGGCGGCCGCGAGGCGCTACAGCGGCTGGCCGCAAGCGGTGGCGGCGCGGCATTGCTGCTCGGGCAGATGCGGTAGCGAGAAGAGTGCGGCGTCGTGCTTTTTCGGCATGATCGCCCTATATTCCGACCATGCCTACGTTGATTGCCGGCGCCATCGCCGTTTTCGTCATTTACACGCTGCTGCAGATGTACCGCTCCGCCAATCCGGCGGTGCTGGCGCGGGCGCTCAAGATCGCTGGCGGTATTGTGACGCTGGCGGCAGCGCTGTTTACCGGCGCCAAGGGCGAACTTGCAGTCGCGATTCCGCTCGGCCTGTTCGGCGCGGGGCTGCTGGGCTGGACGCCGCTGCAGAATGCCGGCTTCGGCAATTTCGGCGGGCTGTTCGGCGGCGCAGGCGCAAGGTCGCGCGGGCAAGCCTCGACGGTGCGGTCGCACTATCTCGAAATGGTCTTGGACCACGACAGCGGCGCGATGACCGGGCGCGTCCTGGCCGGCCCAAATGCCGGCCGGTCTCTGGACGAATTCGACCTCGGCCAGCTCGCCGCGATGCTGTCCGGCTTCGATGCCGAGAGCTGTGCGCTACTTGAAAGCTATCTGGACCGCCGGTTTCCCGCTTGGCGTCAGAACGCGCATGGAGATGCGGCAGGGGGGCAGCGTAGCCAGGCGTCGGGCATTAAAATGACGACCGAGGAAGCCTATGAGATCCTTGGCCTGCAGCCGGGTGCGGGGGCGGACGAGATCGGGCGCGCGCACCGTACCCTCATGAAGAAATTGCATCCCGACCAAGGGGGGTCGACGTACCTTGCCGCCCGCGTAAACGCGGCCAAGGATACCTTGCTTCGAACGCATCGCAGCTAAACTCCAGCAACGCAACTAAACGCTACAGACCGCGAGTGCCCTGAGACCCGTCGTGACGCCAATGCCCGCCGTTTCGGCGTGGCCATTGCCTCCATTTTTATCGGTTAATCATTGACGAGTGGTTTCCCGCCCTGCGTGCGGGTGAACGGGCGGGCAGCCAGAAACGCAAAACGCGACCGGGACGGCCCGGTCGCGTTCGCTCTGTAATCTGTAAGCCGCTGTGCGGCAGCGATCAGTTCTTGATGGTGAAGCAGGAGATGTCGGAGCGTTTCAGCTTGCGGCAGACGGCTTCGGCTTCATCGCGTTCGAGCCCGGCGAAGCGTGCGCGATAGAGCTTGCGATCACCCTTGGTGGAGACGGTCTCGGTGAACGGGTCGGCCTTGCCGAGCAACCCGCTGGCGCGTTCGCGCGCCGCTTCGAGCCGCTTGCGCGCTTCGGTTTCGCTTTCCATTGCGCCGACTTGAATGATCCATCCGGTGTGGGACACCGTCTTGATCGCGCCTTGCTGCTGCACGGCAGGAACGGTGGCGGGGTCGGCGTAGGCCATAGCCTGCGTGTTCTTCGGCGGCAGAACGGCGGCCGGGAGCACGCCGAGCAATCCTTGTCCCGTGCCATGTCCGGCGGGCTGCTGGATCGTCTCGGTTCGGGCAATGGCGGCGTCCGAAGTTTCGGCCGGGTCGCGACGGGCCGACGGAATAGTGTTGGTGACCGGGGGCGCGGCGACCGCTGAGGCCAGCTTGATCGGAGCGGATTTGACCTGCACGGTCTTGACCCGCACCGGCTTCATCGGTTCGGCCGATCCCGGAATGATGACCAGCGGCTTGGTTTCGAGGCTACCGCTGTTGAACGGGCCGGGCTCCGGCTTCGGCTCCGGCGCGGCGGCCGATCGCGTCAGCGGCACCGCAGGACGCGGCGTCGGAAGCACGGCTTCGGGAGTTGCCGACGCGACCTGAACGGCGCCCTGGACCTGGACCGCGGGAGCCGTGCGGGTGTTCTCGGCCACTTCCGTATCGTCCGCCCCCGAGGAGCGTTCGGTGATCGCGGCGACCGTGCGGCGCGTCGCACCTTTTTCCAGATTCTCCGCGAGCAGATTGCGCATGATGGCGTCGCGCGAGCCGCCGCTGCGACCGCCGAGCACGACGCCGACCAGGAAGCGGTTGCCGCGGTGCATCGAGGTGACGAGGTTGAAGCCAGACGCGCGGGTGTAGCCGGTTTTGATGCCGTCGACGCCTTCGACGTTCCCCAGCAGTCGGTTGTGGTTTCGGATCGCCTGACCGCGATAGGTGAACACGCTGGTCGAGAAGTAGCGATAGTAGCGGGGGAAGCGGTCCTGAATGGCGCGGCCGAGGATCGACTGGTCCCGCGCGGTGGTGACCTGTTCGTCGTTGGGAAGGCCGGACGCGTTGCGATACACGGTGCGGGACATGCCGAGCGCACGCGCCTTGCGCGTCATCATCCGGGCGAAGTCGCTCTCGCTGCCGCCGACCGCCTCGGCGATCACCACCGCGGCGTCGTTGGCCGAGCGCGTGACGAGGCCCTTGATCGCGTCTTCGACCCGCAGCGTCGATCCGGGACGCAGCCCGAGCTTGGTCGGAGCCTGCTCGGAAGCGTGCTCGGACACTTCCATCTCGCTGTCGAGGCTGAGCTTGCCCTGTTCGAGCTTCTCGAACAGCAGGTACAGGGTCATGATTTTGGTGAGCGATGCCGGGTGGCGCAAGCTGTCCGGATTGGTCGCGGTCAGAACCGCGCCGGAATTGCCGTCGACAATGATCGACGCAAAGGCGGGATTATAAGCGTTGCGCTCGACGTGGTGACGGGAATGATGCTTGTGGCGCCGCCGCGCATCGGCGTTGTCGGTCGTGAAGATCACCGCAGCGGAGATCGTGGCCAAGCCGAGCACGCAGACTCGCAGGGCCCGCGAGCGGAACAAATTATTGCGGTGCATGAACGTCCCCGTCCGATTTGTCATCATTCACCGGTCCGTGAGGCAAAATTATGCCCGTCCGCCCCGGCGACATGTCAGTCCAGCGTTGGAATCACCCGCTTGCCCGGCACCAGCGGCCATGCCGATGGAATCGGTAAGCGGCTGAATTGACGCGGCTTTTGTTCGGCGAGCGCGAATGTTTAGGGGATGAGGTTAGGAGCGGGCGGTTTCGAAAAGGTTAAGCATCTGTTGCGCCGATGCCGAGGATTCGAAGGGATCGAACCCCATGCTGCAATGCGGTGCGGCTGCCGGCGGACCGCTCCGCGACGCGAGCGGCCTATCTTCACGGGAGACGCAGCCCGGGTCGGATAGGGCCGGCACGGGGGTGATGCTGGCCTATTTCGAGAGACGCAGCTTGGTGAGCGAGGCTCCGACCTCCTGGAAGGCGTCCTGGATGCCGGACGCGGTCGTGGTCGAGAAAAACCCGCCGGTCGAGCCACAATACTTCAAGACCGAAGAGACCGGGTCGCCGCTGGTGTTGACCTGGATGGTGTAAATCGTGGTCTCCGGAACGGAATTGACCTTGGTGGTGATGTTGTCACACAAAATCCTCTGTCGGGCATCGACCTCGGGCGACGGATCATAGCCGTTGCCGTACCAGCGGTCCTTGGTATTCAGGCCGTCTGACAGCAGGACGATTGCGTCGGTATATTTGTATTCCGAGTCCTTTGCCGGCGTGTACAGCGGTGCCGTCGACTGCAGCGTCATCCACGCCCAGAACATGCCGATCGCCTGATTGGTGCCTCCCTGCGCGGTGAGGGTGTTGATGCGGCCTTTCAGTGTGGTGGTGTCGGTCGACGAATCTGATTCGGTCGCCTCATAGGCCGATTTCATCGGCAGCAGCGACGCCCTGCAGTCCGAATAATTTTGTGCCAGGAATAGAGTGTCAGGGTTGGTCGTCGTCGGAGCCGTCTTGGTGGTGTCGTAGTTCTGGATGCGGTCGGTGACACAACCCGTCCAATTGTTGACGTTGCTGGCGTTCCATGTGTGACCGCCTGCCTCGCATGCGCTCTTCAGAGTTTTCGTCGAACTGCATGTGCCGGATCGATTACTCCAATTATCGCCGCCCGCTTGGCAGGTGTTCTTCGTGGTGTATTTCGACTTGCAGCTTCCGTAGCTCGTGTCCCAGTCGAGCCAGGTGGCATTCTTGTTGCCGGTGCCGACGTTGACCATGACGTTGAACGGCGCGATCGAGATGTAGACGTCCTCCTTGGTAGTAGCGGTCGCCTTGAGCGTGTCGATGAGCTTTTTGGCGGCGGTTTTCATCGCCGTGAGCTTGCCCGCACTGTCCATCGAGCCGGTGACGTCGAGCGCCAGCGCCACGCGGAGCCGTGTGCCGCCCCAGGTGGTGGTCGACGACGCGCCCACGTTCATCGTCGCAATGTTCATCACCTTCATGAACTCGGTGGTGACCGAACCTGAGCCGTTGACGATGAGTTTGGCATTCTCGGACGATGTCTTGGGGGTGTACGCCGCGGTGACGGCGATGTTCGCCGCCTCGGTGTTGTTATAGAGACCCTTGAAATAAGTATTGGCCGCGCTCTGAACGCTGGACGCGTCGATCTTTCCGCTGGTGAGGTCTTTGGCGACCATCAGGGCGGTAGAGTCGAGCGCGGTTTGGATCGCTGTCCGCGCCCGTGAGGCGCGAGAATAGTCGACCGCCGCGCCGACGAACCCCAGCATTGGAAGCAGGGCGATGGCGAAGATGACCGCGATGTTGCCGCCATCGGCGCTACGAAAACGGGCAGCGTCGCGCTCCAGCCGCGAGATGAGAGAAGTAAAAGACATGGCGGTCACCGATCCTGATTCGGTCGCAGGATCGGTCGCCATGGATAAACGGCGCGTAAAATGATGTGCCGAAACTCGCTAAACTGCGCCACAAATGCCCGACAAGCGCGGCGCATGATTGATCGCGTCTGAACGCGGTCGTCCCCATCCGCGGCAACTGCAGAACCTGCCGTTAACCGCGTTCCGGCGAGGCGCAGCTTCGTGGACTCCTGAGCGGGGAGCAGCCTCCGGAATCTCCCTGCTTGCAGCAAAACCGCACTCGACCCATATTTACCGTATTCCGCCGCTGCGTCGTGCCGGAGCCGCGGCGCCGCGCGCGTCGCCGGCGCTTTGCGGCTTGACCGCAGGTCGCGGTTCCGGTGTCTGGGAAGTTCCCTGGGGGTTCAAATACCGAAAGCCATGCTGCACCCGTCTCTGAGCCATGATTTTGCCGGCGCTGCTGGCGATCCGACGACCCGCCCGATCCTGATGGCCGGGGACGGCGGGCGCGCCGGCCCGAATACACCGTCCACGTCGGTCATCACCAAGACCAAGCCTCGGACCAAACGCCCGAACCTGTATCGCGTGCTGATCCTGAACGACGATTACACGCCGATGGAATTCGTCGTCCACGTTTTGGAGAAGTTCTTCCAGATGGATGTCGAGGCGGCCACCAAGGTGATGCTCCACGTCCATCACCATGGGATCGGCGAATGCGGCGTCTTTACCTACGAGATCGCCGAGACCAAGGTGACGCAGGTGATGGATTTCGCCCGAAAGCACCAGCACCCTCTGCAATGCGTGATGGAGAAAAAATAACAGCGCGCGGCTGAAGTCGGAATGGGTCTTGCATCCGCGAAAGGAGGCGGGTTTTCCCGGGCCTGCTGGTGAACACACTGATACGGAACCGGTCTTCCGCGATCAGGTTTGGACACTATATCTGGAAAGGTTGTTGTTGCGTCACGGAGCAGCGGCGATCATGATCAGCGGGGGACACAGAGGACGCAATGCCGACATTTTCGCAAAGCCTTGAGCAATCCCTCCATCGCGCGCTTGCCATCGCCAACGAGCGGCACCACCAATACGCAACCCTCGAACACCTGTTGCTGTCACTGGTGGACGACTCCGATGCTGCGGCCGTGATGCGTGCCTGTAGCGTCGATCTCGACAAGCTGCGTACCAGTCTGGTCAACTATCTCGAAACCGAGTTCGAGAATCTCGTTACCGACGGCTCCGAAGACGCCAAGCCCACGGCCGGCTTCCAGCGCGTGATTCAGCGCGCCGTGATCCACGTCCAATCCTCAGGTCGTGAAGAAGTGACCGGCGCCAATGTGCTGGTCGCGATTTTCGCCGAGCGCGAGAGCCATGCCGCGTACTTCCTGCAGGAGCAGGATATGACGCGCTACGACGCGGTCAACTACATCAGCCACGGCATCGCCAAGCGCCCGGGCGTCTCCGAAGCGCGCCCGGTGCGCGGGGTCGACGAGGAGACCGAGGCCAAGGGCGGCGACGACGCCAAGAAGAAGGGCGACGCCCTCGAGACCTATTGCGTCAACCTCAACAAGAAGGCGCGGGACGGCAAGATCGATCCGGTGATCGGGCGCAATGCCGAGATCAGCCGTGCGATCCAGGTGCTGTGCCGCCGGCAGAAGAACAACCCGCTGTTCGTCGGCGAAGCCGGCGTCGGCAAGACGGCCATCGCCGAAGGCCTCGCCAAGCGCATCGTCGACGGCGAGGTGCCGGAGGTGCTGTCCGCCGCCACCGTGTTCTCGCTCGATATGGGCACGCTGCTCGCCGGCACGCGCTATCGCGGCGACTTCGAAGAGCGCCTCAAGCAGGTCTTGAAGGAGCTCGAAGCCCACCCGAACGCGATCCTGTTCATCGACGAGATCCACACCGTGATCGGCGCCGGAGCGACGTCCGGCGGAGCGATGGATGCCTCGAATTTGCTCAAGCCTGCCTTGGCTTCAGGCACCATCCGCTGCATGGGCTCGACGACCTACAAGGAATACCGTCAGCACTTCGAGAAGGACCGTGCCTTGGTGCGGCGCTTCCAGAAGATCGACGTCAACGAACCGACGGTCGAAGACGCGATTGCGATCCTGAAGGGGCTGAAGCCGTACTTCGAGGACTATCACAAGCTCAAGTACACCAACGAGGCAATCGAGTCGGCGGTTCAACTGTCGTCGCGCTACATCCATGACCGGAAACTGCCGGACAAGGCGATCGACGTGATCGACGAATCCGGCGCGGCGCAGATGCTGCTGTCGGAGAACAAGCGCAAGAAGACGATCGGCATCAAGGAGATCGAAGCCACCGTCGCGACCATGGCGCGGATCCCGCCGAAGAGCGTGTCCAAGGACGATGCCGAGGTGCTGAAGCATCTCGAGCAGACCCTGAAGCGCGTGGTGTTCGGTCAGGACAAGGCGATCGAGTCGCTGTCGGCGTCGATCAAGCTGGCGCGCGCCGGCCTTCGTGAACCGGAGAAGCCGATCGGCTGCTACCTGTTCTCGGGTCCGACCGGCGTCGGCAAGACCGAAGTCGCCAAACAGCTCGCCTCGACGCTCGGTGTCGAACTGCTGCGCTTCGACATGTCGGAGTACATGGAGCGCCACACCGTCTCGCGCCTGATCGGCGCGCCTCCCGGCTATGTCGGCTTCGATCAGGGCGGTCTGCTCACCGACGGCGTCGATCAGCATCCGCATTGCGTGGTGCTGCTCGACGAAATCGAGAAGGCCCATCCGGATCTTTACAACGTGCTGCTGCAGATCATGGATCACGGCCGGCTCACCGATCACAACGGCAAGCAGGTCAACTTCCGCAACGTGATCCTGATCATGACCACGAATGCGGGCGCGGCGGATCTGGCGCGGCAGGCGTTCGGCTTCACCCGCAGCAAGCGGGAAGGCGACGATCACGAGGCGATCAACCGGCAGTTCGCGCCGGAATTCCGCAACCGTCTCGATGCGATCGTGTCGTTCGCGCATCTCAATGCGGACGTCATCGGCATGGTGGTGGAGAAGTTCGTGCTGCAGCTCGAAGCTCAGCTTGCGGACCGTGACGTCACCATCGAACTGACCGACGAGGCCAAGGCCTGGCTGGTGCAGCACGGCTACGATGAGCAGATGGGCGCCCGGCCGATGGCCCGGGTGATCCAGGAGCACATCAAGAAGCCGCTGGCCGACGAGGTGCTGTTCGGTCAGCTCAAGGGCGGAGGCCACGTCAAGGTCGTGCTGCTGAAGGACGAGGCGGTCGCCGGCGTCGAGCTGGAGAAGATCGGCTTCGAGTTCCTCGACGGCCCGGTGACTCCGAAGCCGGAGAACCTGCCCGGCGGAGCCAAGAAGCGTGGCTCGTCGCGGAAGCCCAAGATCAAGGATCAGGTCGAGAAGGCCTGATCCTGAAACAAGAGTTCTCAATTAAAGAGGCCGGCGAGAGATCGCCGGCCTCTTCGTTTGGCGGCCTATCAAGCGCTATTCCGGCATCCGGGTCGGCGACGGTCCGGCCGGAGACGGCTGCTCCTCCGCGGACGCCGGGGCGGGAGCTTCCCGCTTTTCTGGCTCGGCCGCAGGAGGCTGAGCAGGTGGCTGCGCAGGCGAAGTTGCGGGCGGAGCAGCAGGCTCTGCAGCCTCGGGCGGAGCAGGCTGCGATTCCTCCGGAGCGGCAACAGGCGGGCCGGGTGGGATGGGCGCTGGAGCAGGCGAGGGTGGTGTCGGTGCTGGAGCCACGGTCGGCGCCGGCGGCGCCGCCGAGGCCGGAGGCGGCAGCACCACGCCGTCGGGCGGGATCATCGCCCAACCGTAGGCCTTCAGCTTGCCGCCGCCGAGCGGGAGCACCAGGGTGCCGAACACCGGGGACGCATTGCCAAGTGTACTTCGATACGGTCCCGGCAGCTCGCCGGTGCGATTGAATTCGTCGGTGCTCCACAGCACCAGGGTGCCGGAGTGTTTCAGCCGGTCGGCCGTGATCCAGGGGCTCTTGGTGAAATCGGCGTCGATGAACACCGATGGTCGCGGTGAGGCGTAGGCGGCGACGAAGCCGGCCTCGCGCGTGCTGCCGGTGACGATGTCGAGCGGGCGGGTGGTCCGGCTCTTCCAGACCGATTGCATGGCTTTCGACAGCGCCTTGGCCGGATACAGCTCGGTCGGCACCGGCCCGCTGCCGTAGGCACGGGAGTAAGTCGAGGTCGCATAGCCGATCGGTACGCCGAACAGCACCAGCATCCAGGCGGCGATCGCGAGCCGCGGCGCCCGAATGGTCAGCCGGGCCGGCAGCAGCGCCACCAGAGCCAGACCGGAGAACGCCACCAGCGCACTGCCGGTGTAGGCGCCGATCGTGAACCAGTCGAACACGCTGCCGAGAGCGACCAGAATCGACGGCAGCACTGCGACCGAGACCAGCAGCGAGCGATCGAACGCGGTCGGAGCGCCGAGTACGAGCTCCGTTGTTTCGCCCCGCAGCGGCATGCGCGGTATCAAGGCGAGCGCTGCGACCACGATCAATCCGAGGCTCAGTCCGATCTGGCCGAACACGAAGGCGAATGCGGTGCTGATCCTTGGCCACAGCGCAGTGGTGCCGTCTTCCGGCACCGGCGCTGCGACGTGGGCCTGCGCGAGCCACATCAGGTGGGGCAACAGCACCACGAAACAGGCAACCGCCGCGACCGCCGGACCGGCGGTCGCCAGATGGCGGCGGCCATCTGCCGTCAGCAGGAGGTGTCCGAGCAGCACGAGCACGAGCGCCGCGCCGGCGTGATTGGTGGCGATCAGCAGCGCAGCGGCGATGCCAAGGCCGATCCAGCTCGACCGTGCGCCCCCCAGCACGGCGCGGCGATACAGCAGCACGACGGCGACAGAGAAGGGCAGGCTGGCGATCGCCGGATCGTAGGCGGTGACTTGCGGGCCGAAGCAGCCGATCAAGATCGTCAGCGCCACCGCCAGCGTTGCGCCGCTGGCGCCGACGATCGCGGCGCCGAGGCGCCACAGCAGCGCCAGCGTCATCAGCGCGGAGCCGAGTGCCAGCAGAAGCTGCGCGCCGGTCCACCGTCCTGTGGCGAGCGAGGCGAGCTCTGTCAGCCAGGGTGCCAGCGGCGCGTACTTCCAGTAGCCGCCCTGGAACTCGCTGCCGAACAGCGCCATCTCGTAGCCGACCGCCGGCAGCCCAGGGAAGCTGACCGCACTGACGAACCACAGCGTGCCGTACAGGCCGAGGATCCAGAGCAGCAGCCTCTGCGGACGGCTGCGCAGCATGTCGAAAAGACTGTCGCAGGCGCCGAGCAACAAAGTGAGGGGGAGGAATCCGGCGCGCGCCGCGGCCGGCTTCGAGACTGCAGCAGGCGCGGCGGCCGGCATGGCGGCAGTCCCGGACTGCATCGGCTTCGCGGTCTTGCTTGGATGCTGCTTCGGCTTGGGGCCTGGCTGCGGTTTGGACGACGGCTGCGGTTTGACAGGCGGCGATGCCGGACGCGGCTCTGCAGCCGCCGACACAGAATTCACAGTCGCTGGCGAGGCGGACGGCGGAGCCTGATCGACGCTTGGAGAAGTGGAGGCCTGATCGTCAGGCGGCAGCGCTTGCGCCGCGCTGGACGGGCGCGGTTGGCTGCCGTGATGCTTCTTCTTCGGTCGGCGCTGTTTGGGTTGCTTGCGCTTGATGGTCGTCGTCCCTTGGCGAGTCCGAACCGGCGGTATCGTTGCCGCGGTTCGCGTGTGGCGTTTCGAACCGACGTTGTAGTCCAATGGGTCGTGCAAGCAATTGCCGGAAAGACGAGGCGACAACGAGGCTTGCGGTATTGCTGCGCCGTTTCGTCCCACACTCTCGCGCAGTTCTTGCCGCTGGCTGCATCGCTGGCATTCGGATCAGTTTCGGCCATCATGCGTTCCCGAAACGGCGTCGAAATTGCCGATCCGCTGCCTGGGTGAGTCAAGGAATGCGGCTGTCGAAGGAAAACCGCGTATGATCTTGCCGCCACGGCTCGCGTCCGTCGCGGCGGTGCTGGTCTTGCTCGCGTGCGCGCCGGCGCATGCAGAGGAAACGCCGCAACCAAAGACGGACGCCGCCGCACCGCCGGCCGCGGCCGCCCCCAGCCAGCCCGCTGCTGCAGCGGACCAAGCCAAGCCTGCCGTACCCCCCGATCAAGCCAAACCCGGCGACAGGCCGGCTGTTGAAGCGGACAAGGGTGGAGAAGCCGATACGCGCGAGTCGATCTGTCTGATGATCGAGTCGGCTGCCAAGGCGCACGATCTGCCGCTCGAGTTTTTCGCCCGGGTGATCTGGCAGGAGAGCCGGTTTCAGCCCGATGCCGTCGGGCCGGTGACGCGGAGCGGCAAGCGCGCGCAGGGTATCGCGCAGTTCATGCCCGGCACCGCCAGCGAGCGCCGGTTGCTCGATCCGTTCGATCCGGTGCAGGCGCTGCCGAAATCGGCCGAGTTTCTGAAGGAGCTGCGCGAGCAGTTCGGCAATCTCGGCCTCGCGGCCGCGGCCTACAATGCCGGGCCGCGCCGGGTGCAGGAATGGCTCGCCGGCACCGGGGGCATGCCGCTGCAAACGCGGGACTACGTGTTCGCGATCACCGGCAGTTCGGTCGACGACTGGGCCAAAGCGGGGAGCGCTGCGAAGCTACCGGAGACCAAGGCCGACACCGACTGCCGCACCCTGATGGCGCTGTTGAAGCGGGCGCCGAACCCGTTCGTCGCCGAGCTGGAACAACGCGTCAAGCTCGGCGCGGACCGGCCGTGGGGCGTGCAACTCGCTGCCGGCTTCAATCGCAACCGCGCGCTGGCGAGCTACGCGCGGGCGATGTCGCGGTTGAGTACGGTGATCGGCGAGCGCGATCCGACGTTGCTGAGCGCGGTGTTTCGCAGTCGCGGCACGCGGCCGTTTTTTCAAGTGCGGATCGGCGCCGACACCCGCGGCGAGGCCGACGATCTGTGCAAGCAGATCCGCCGGGCCGGGCAGGCCTGTCTGGTGCTGCGCAATCGGGGGATGCCAGGGTAGCGCGTGGCAGATCAGAGCCGCAGTGCGCGGCCTTGACCGCTCGCGATTTACTGCCCGTTATGCCGGCGCAATCGACCGATCGGAATCTCCGTGCCGTCTCTCGAATCTCCGCACTGGCAGACCCCGCTGCGCGCCTATCTCCGCGGCTTGATGGCGGCCGGCCAGACGGTGCTGACGCTGGTGCTGTTCGCCACCTATCTTGGTATCGGCGCGTTGGCGCATGATAGCCATTTCAGCCTCGGCTGGCTGCTCGTCTCCACGGTGCTGATGTGGGCGGGGCCGGCCCAGATCATTCTGATTTCGACGCTCGGTTCTGGTGCCACCGCAATTCAGGCGGCGATCGCCGTCACCGTCAGCGCGATCCGGCTGCTTCCGATGGTGGTGTCGGTGCTGCCGATGCTGCGGACGCCGACCACCAAGCTGCGGCAGCTGATCCTGCCGGCGCATTTCGTGGCGGTGACTCTGTGGGTCGAGTGCTTTCGGCTGCTCCCGCAGGTCCCGCGCGAGCGGCGCATCGTATTCACTGTCGGCCTCGGCACCGGTCTGGTTACCGTGTGCCTGATCGCCAATGTGATCGGCTATCTGCTCGCGGCCAATCTGCCGCAATCGTTGGGTGCCGCGATCCTTCTGCTGACGCCGCTGGCGTTTCTGCTGTCGACCGCGCGCAACTGCCGCGAACTGGCCGACTTCGTTGCTCTGGTGCTCGGGCTTGCGCTGTTTCCGCTGGTGGCACTGCTGCACACCGGCGTCGACGTGCTGATCAGCGGTGTCTCTGCAGGGACCATTGCCTACGGCGTCCATTGGATGCGGCGGCGGAGGCGCGCATGAGCGGCTTTATCGGCGACTGGCAGGCGCTGGTGGTGCTCGTGCTCGCCGGCTTCCTGCCGAACGAACTGTGGCGGATGCTTGGGCTGTGGCTCGGCGGCGGCATCGACGAAGGCTCGGAGCTTTTGATCTGGGTGCGCGCGGTCGCTACCGCGATCCTGGCCGGCGTGATCGCGCAGATCCTGGTGCTGCCGCCCGGCGCGCTGGCGGGTGTACCCGCTCTGTTGCGTTATGGGGCGGTTGCGGCCGGCCTTGCCGTGTTCCTGCTCGCACGACGATCGATTTTCGCCGGTGTGGTCGCCGGAGAGGTGGTGCTCGTCATTGGCCAACTTTGGTGGCGGTGAAACCGGATCGGTTTCGCGCTACACCAAACCATCAACCGGAAGGCGAATGGCGATGGATAGAGGCGAAATCCGCGAAGGCGAAGTGGTGGTCGAGGCGCCGCCGCCGACCGATGCCGGTCTGGTATTCATCGGTCGCATTCGCACGCCCTGGACCTCGCGCGGCGAGACGCCGCGACAGGGCAATCCCGACGGACCGGTCTGCCGGCTCGAGATCTTCGAGCCGTGGACGCAGGCTCTGCAGGGGCTGGACAAGTTCGCCCACGCGCAGGTGGTGTACTGGCTGCATCTGTCGCGCCGCGATCTGGTGATCCAGCGCGGCCACGGAATCGACGGACCGCGCGGCACGTTCGCGCTGCGCTCGCCGCTGCGGCCAAATCCGATTGGTATCTCGGCAGTGTCGGTGGTCGGGATCGAGGGCGCGACCGTGCTGGTGCGCGGCCTCGATTGCCTGGACGGCACGCCGCTGATCGACCTGAAGCCGGACCGCTGCGTGCACTCGATGGTGAAGTAGCGCCTTCAGCCCTCAGCCAGCGCCGCCTTCAGTTGCGCGGCGTGTTGTTCGAGCACCGCGGTCTCCTCCTTGCGCGAGGCCGGCGGCAGCAGCGGCACGCCATCGTGGCGGGGCATGACGTGCATGTGCAGATGGTAGACGACTTGGCCGGCGGCCGGTTCGCTGAACTGCTGTACGACGATGCCGTCGGCCTTGAACGCCTTCATCGCCGCGTGTGCGATCTTGTGCGCACCGCGCGCCACATGGGCGAAATCCTCGGGCGTGATGTCGAGGATATTACGCGCCGGTGCTTTGGGGATCACCAGCGTGTGGCCGGTCGAACGCGGCATGATGTCGAGGAAGGCGAAGACGTGATCGTCTTCATAGATTTTGTGACACGGGATTTCGCCGCGCAGGATTTTGGCGAAGATATTCTCGGGATCGTAGGCGGTCATGGCTGCTCCAGGCTTGGCGGCGCGATTGTCCCCGCCGTGCAAGGGCGGGTCAAGCCGGATCGGCGAAGTTACCTTTTTTGAAGGGGCCAGCTTCGCTCAGCTCGCGACCCATCTCGTCGACATACATTCGCTCGCGCTTCAGATAATCGGCGATCGCGCGGCGCAGTGCCGGATCGGCGATGAAGTGTGCGGAGTAGGTGGTCTGCGGCAGATAGCCACGCGCGATCTTGTGCTCGCCTTGAGCACCGGCCTCGACCACGGCGAGGCCGCGGGCAATCGCAAACTCGATAGCCTGATAGTAGCACACCTCGAAATGCAGAAACGGGTGATGCTCGATCGCGCCCCAATGCCGGCCGAACAGCGTGTCGCCGCCGATGAAGTTGATCGCGCCGGCGATCCAGCGGCCGTCGCGTTTGGCCATCACCAGCAGAACGTCCCGGCTCATGCTCTGGCCGATCAGGGAATAGAACTCCCTGTTCAGGTAGGGCCGTCCCCATTTGCGCGAGCCGGTCTCGATGTAGAACTCGAAGAATGCGTCCCAGGCCTCCTCAGTGATATCCGCGCCGGTGAGGTGATGGATGGTGATGCCGTTCGCGACTGCGTCGCGCCGCTCGCGCTTGATGCCCTTGCGATGGCGCGAGTTCAGCGTCGCGAGGAAATCGTCGAAGCTGGAATAGCCGGCATTGTGCCAGTGAAACTGCTGATCGGTGCGTTGCAGGAAGCCGCGCTCGGCGAGGAAGCGCCACTCGCTCTCGCGCGCGAAGGTGACGTGCACCGACGACGCCTTGCTGAGATCGCACAGCGCCATCAAGCCATTGGTCAGCGCGTCGCCGATGCGCGCCCGATCCGCACCTTCGCGGATCAGCAGGCGGGGCCCGGTCGCAGGGGTGAAAGGCACCGAGACCTGCAGCTTGGGATAGTAGCTGCCGCCGGCGCGTTCATAGGCATCGGCCCAGCCGCGGTCGAACACGTATTCGCCCTGCGAATGCGATTTCAGGTAGCACGGCACGAGCCCGACGATGCGGCCGTCCTCGCGGGCGATCAGGTGCCGCGGCCCCCAGCCGGTGCGGGGACTTGCCGATCGCGACTGTTCGAGCGCGGCGAAGAATGCGTGACTGAGAAACGGATTGTAGCCAGCTTTCGCGGCGGTGCAGGAACTGCCGCTTCCGGCGTCGGATCCGGGATCCGAAACGGTGACGCCGGATGCCGCGCAGGCATCCCAATCGGCGGCGGCAATCGCATCCACCGACGAGACCGCTTCGAGCGTGATGTCGGACGATGTCGTCAAGCCGTCGGACCGGTCGAGAGAGCGCTCGTGACTGTCATGCTGAAGAGATTGGGCATTTGTCGCGGCTCGTTCAAGACCGGTTCGGTCACGATTGCGGAACAAAGCCTTCGAAGATCATCTGGTCGGCGTAGCGGTCGGCACGCGCCCGCTGCTCGGGTGTCCGCACTGTCCAGCCCAGCAGCGCGCAGCCGAACACGTTGCGGACAATCCAGGGCGCCGGGGCGGGGAGATCGTCGACCCGGTAGGCGACGAAGTGAGGCTGCGTCTTGAAGCCGTGCTTCAGCGCCACCATCGGCTCACGCTGAGCCGCGTCGAGCTTGGCCCAATAATCGTCGTCGTAACGGCGCTCGGCGGTGATACCGCGCGGCAAGTTCGGCGCGAGCTGACGCAGCGCCAGCACCTGGTCGGGGTCGAACGACATCGCCGCGACCGGTCCCTGATAGCTGTCCAGCACCTGCAGCAGCCGGCGCGCGAGCTTGCGATCGCCGTCGAAGTGGCTCTTCAACTCGATCACCAGCGGCACGCGGCCGGCGACGAGGTCGCACAGCTCGCCGACCGACATCATGCGCTCGGGCGTATCCTTGAACGGCACCTGCCGGAGCTGCGCCGCTGTCATTCCCAGCAGGGCGCCGGCGCCATCGGTCAACCGGCCGAGATCGTCGTCATGGTGGACCATCGCTTCGCCGTCGGCGGTGAGCTGGATGTCCACCTCGATGTTGAAATTGCCGGCGATCGCCGCATTGATTGCGCCGGGCATGTTCTCAACGATGCCGCGGATGCGGTCGTGCAGGCCGCGATGCGCGACCGGTCGGGCGGTCAGCCAGTCGGGCGCGCGCATCGCCGAGGGTCTCCTGCGTGTTACGCGACTTCGAACAGGCCTTCGACCTCGACCGCGGCATTGGCCGGCAGCGAGGCGACGCCCACGGTGGTGCGGGCGTGGCGACCCTTGTCGCCGAACACCGCGACCATCAGGTCCGAGGCGCCGTTCAGCACTTTCGGGCCATCGACGAAGTCAGGCGTCGAGTTGATGAAGCCGCCCAGCCGCACCACACGCACCACCTTGTCGAGATCGCCCAGCGCGGCCTTGAGCTGCGCCAGCAGATTGATCGCGCAGGCGCGCGCCGCGGCATTGCCCTGTTCGATCGAGACGTCGGCGCCGAGCTTGCCCTTGGCTACCAGCTTGCCTTCGCCGTCGAAGCAGACCTGCCCGGATACCACCAGCAGGTTGCCGGTGCGGACGAAGCCGACATAGTTGGCGACCGGGCTTGCCGGCTCGTGCAACACGATGCCCTGCGCGGTCAGTTTCTGCTCGATCACCCCGGTCATGCCGATCCCCATTTGCTCTTCGATTTGTCCCAGCGTGGACGCGCCGGGCGGTCTTGTTTGGCCGATTGCGCCGGCCGTTGCAAGCAAGCCGCTGAGGCCGCCGGCCTCGCCCTACCGGCTGAGGGCAAGGCGAGAGGTTGGTTCCGTTCGCAGGAGTTTGAAGCAAATGCTCCGTGATTTCACCGCAATCCGATGATCCAGAAAGTCCCGGCCGTTGCGGTGACTCCGGCCACCACCTATTCTAACCGTTATCGCTATCAGGGAGACGACATGCCCGTGTCACGACAGACGACGCGACCGAGCCGGGGACTGCTGGCAATCGTGGCGGCGTTCGCCATGTCGACCGGATCGGCGGCGTTCGCCGGCCCCGCGATCAACTTCCTGCCGCATCAGGCGCTTTACGATCTCAGCCTGCTGAAGACCCGCAACAACGCCTCGGTGAATACGGTGCGCGGTCGCATCCTGTACAACTTTTCGGGCAACGCCTGCGAGGGGTACACCTCCGATTTCCGCCAGGTGTCGGAGATCGAGAGCGGCGAGGGCAAGAACACGCTGAGCGATCTGCGCTCGTCGAGCTGGGAGGACGCCGCCGGCAAGAGCTATCGCTTCAAGATCGGCACCCGGATGGACGACTCGACCGAGAGCGATGTCGACGGCATCGCCGAGCGCACCGGCGATCATATCACGGTGAAGTTGAAGCAGCCGGTGCAGAAGACATTCCAGCTCGATGGCGCCACGGTGTTTCCGACCGAGCAGATCGAACGCATCATCGAAGCCGCGCGCGCCGGCAAGTCACTGCTGAACCTGTCGGTCTATGACGGCTCCGACAATGGCGAGAAGGTCTACAACACGCTGACGGTGATCGGGCAGCCGATCAAGGGCAGCAGCGCGGTCGCGTCGCCCGATCCGTCCACCAGCGACGACGCGATGAAGTCGCTGACGCGCTGGCCGGTGACCGTGAGCTACTACGACCGCGACGCCAAAGCCAACGCCGGCGAACAGACACCAGTCTATTCGATGTCGTTCGAACTCTACGAGAACGGCGTCTCACGCTCGCTGGTACTCGACTACAACGATTTCGTCCTTGCCGGCGCAATGGGCAAGCTCGAGGTCAAGGCGGGCAAGCCGTGTAAGTAACCACGCCCTTATCCCTGCGGCTTCTGCACCCGATCGAACGCGATGCCGCGGACCACGGCGGCGTCGCCGAATTTCCTGCGCAGGTCGTCGATCGCGCGCTCGGCGTGCGCCGAGCGGCGGTCGAGCATGTCGTCCTCCGTCGGCCCGGTCTGCTCGGTGAGAGCGCTGACACCCGTGCCGATCAGCCGGAATGCCGTGCCATCGACCTCCTTGCTCAGCATCTCGCGCGACACCGAAAAGATCCGGTTCGCCATCTGGGTCGGCGCGTGGATGGTCTGCGCCCGGGTGCGCTGGCGGAAGTCGGCGGTCTTCAGCTTCAAGGTGATGGTCGAGCCGGAGAGGGCGGCGCTCTTCAGGCGCGACGACACTTTCTCCGACAGTCGCCACAGGATCTTCTCCAGCGTCGCAAGGTCGCGGATGTCATCTTCGAAGGTGGTCTCGTTGGAGATCGACTTGGCACCGCGATCGGGCACCACCTTGCGGTCGTCGATGCCGCGCGCCAGCCGCCACAGCCGCCTTCCTTCGTCGCCGAATTGCCGCATCAGCTCGATCTCGTCGGCGCGCTGCAAGTCGGCGATGGTGCGGAAGCCACGGTTCGCCAGCCGCGACGCCGTCGCCGGGCCGACCCCGAAGATGAAGCCGACCGGCCGCGGCGCCAGCATTTCGCGGGCTTCGTCCTGATCGAGCGCCGCGAAGCCGCGCGGCTTGTCGAGATCGGACGCAATCTTGGCCAGGAACTTGTTGCATGACAGTCCGACCGACGCGGTAACGCCGATATCGCGCTCGACCTCTCGGACGAATTTCGCCAGCACCTTGGCCGGGATCATGCCGTGCATCCGCTCGGTGCCGGCCAGGTCGAGGAATGCTTCGTCGATCGACAGCGGTTCGACCAGCGGCGTCAGCGCGCGCATCGCCTGTCGCACCTCGCGTCCGACCCGCACGTACTTCGCCATATCGGGTCGCACCACCGTCGCCGATGGGCACAGCGCCAGCGCCTTGAACATCGGCATCGCCGAGCGCACCCCGAAGGTCCGGGCGATGTAGCAGGCTGCCGACACCACGCCGCGCTTGCCGCCCCCGACGATCACCGGCTTGTCGGCAAGGTCCTGATTGTCGCGCTTCTCAACCGTCGCATAGAACGCGTCGCAGTCGATATGCGCGAGCGACAGCGCGCCGAGCGACCGGTGCCGCAGCAGCCGCGGCGATCCGCAGGCCGAGCAGCGCCGCGCCTCGGCGCGCTGGTCGGCGAGGCAATCCCGGCAGAAGCCGGGCGCAGCAGGTACGGCCGGGTCGTCGCCGCTCACGGCGTGTCACGCTCCCAGCGCTTGTCCTCCAGCACCTGCAGGGCCGCGGCGACGTTGGTGGGGTGAAGCTGGACCGAGTCGGCGAAGGCTTTGGCAGTGGCGTCGTCGCGCAGCACGAAGTTCAGCACGCTGATCAGGAACTGCGGATCGGCGGCGGAACTGCGCAGGGTCTCCGGGCCGATCCCGGTCTCAGCGAGAAACAGGCCGAGCCGCTCGGGATCTCCCGCGATGAAGGAGAGCGCCTGAATCGCTACGATTTCAGCCGCTTGGCGGGGGTCTTGAAGCCGCTTTCGCATCGGTTGTGTTTGCCTTTCCGTAACTTCTCGTCTGTATTTTATTCAATCATGCCCGAGTCTTGCGGCTTGTCGAACGATCGCGGGCCGCCGGCCCGGGCATTTTAGTGTGAGTATTGGAGGGCGGGATGGCGAAAACCGTCCTGATCGTCGAAGACAACGAGCTCAATATGAAGCTCTTTCGCGACTTGCTGGAGGCTCACGGCTACCAGACGGCGGGAACGAGCAACGGATATGAAGCGCTCGACCTGGTTCGCAAGCTGCGCCCCGATCTGATCCTGATGGACATCCAGTTGCCGCAGGTGTCCGGGCTCGAAGTCACGCGCTGGATCAAGGACGATGCCGAACTCCGTCACATTCCGGTGGTAGCCGTCACGGCGTTCGCGATGAAGGGCGACGAGGAACGAATCCGCGAAGGCGGTTGCGAAGCCTATTTGTCGAAGCCGATCTCGGTCGGCAAGTTCATCGAGACGGTTCGGCGGTTCATCGGTTAGGAGTTGCATCGTGTCAGCGCGCATCTTGGTGGTCGACGACATTCCGACGAACGTCAAGCTGCTCGAGGACCGGTTGTCGGCGGAGTATTTCGACGTCGTCACCGCGTCGAACGGCTTTCAGGCGCTGGAGATCTGCCAGCGCGCCGAATGCGACATCGTGTTGCTCGACGTGATGATGCCGGAGATGGACGGCTTTGAGGTCTGTCGGCGGCTGAAATCGAATCCCAAGACGCATTTCATCCCGGTCGTGATGGTGACGGCGCTCGACAGCCCGGCGGACCGGGTGCGTGGGCTCGAAGCCGGCGCCGACGATTTTCTCACCAAGCCGGTGTCCGATGTCGTGCTGATCGCGCGCGTGCGGTCGCTGACCAGGCTGAAGATGATGACCGACGAGCTGCGGATGCGGGCGATCACCTCGCTCGAAATCGGCATGCAGGCGCCGGAGCGTGAGGCGATCTCGGATCAGGGGAAGGGGGGCCGGATCCTGCTCGTCGACGATCGGCCGTCGTCCTACGAGCGACTGGCACCGCTGCTGAGCGCCGAACACGATGTCGATGTCGAAACCAACCCGTCGGAGGCGCTGTTCCACGCCGCTGAAGGCAATTACGACCTGCTGATCGTGTCGCTGGGGCTGGAGAATTTCGACGGCCTGCGGCTGTGCAGTCAGGCCCGCTCGCTGGAGCGCACCCGGCATGTGCCGATCCTGGCGATCGCGGATGCCGAGAACAATGCGCGTCTGCTGCGCGGGCTCGAGATCGGCGTGAACGACTATCTGCTGCGTCCGGTCGACAAGAACGAATTGATGGCGCGGGCGCGGACCCAGATCCGCCGCCGCCGCTATACCGATCATCTGCGCGACAACGTGCAGCATTCGATCGAGATGGCGATCACCGACGGGCTGACCGGGCTGCATAATCGGCGCTACATGGAGAGCCATCTGGCGACGCTCGCAGAACAGGCCGGCGCCCGAGGCAAGCCGCTGGCGCTGATGATCCTCGACATCGACTTCTTCAAGTCGATCAACGACAGCTACGGTCACGATGCCGGCGACGATGTGCTGCGCGAGTTCGCACTCCGGATCAGGAAGTCGATCCGTGGCATTGATCTCGCCTGTCGCTACGGCGGCGAGGAATTCGTGATCGTGATGCCGGAAACCGATCTGCACGTCGCGCAGATGGTGGCAGAACGGCTGCGCCGCGCCATTGCCGGCGAGCCGTTCGCGGTCGAGAAGGGCGCGCGCCGGATCGAAGTCACGATCTCGATCGGGCTGTCGACGCTGGAACGCAAGGGCGAGCCGATCCCCGACCTCTTGAAGCGTGCCGACACCGCGCTGTACCGGGCCAAGCACGATGGCCGCAATCGGGTGGTCGCCGCGGCGGCGTAATGCCGCCTCTGGCATTGTTCCCGAAATGGGAACGTGCTACTAACGCGCATGCGTCTGATCGCCCGCAACGTGCTGGTCGAGTTCTGGGGCAAACACCCGGAAGCCAAGCCATCTGTCGAGCTTTGGTACGCGTTGATCAGGGCGGCTGGCTGGACCTCGACCGACGACGTTCAGAAGGCCGCACCCAAGGCCAAAGTGCTCAATCGTGAGCGCGTCAGGTTCGAGATCGCTGGCGGCAGTTTTCGATTGGTGGCCGCCTTCGATTTCCGTCGTCAGATCGCGTTTGTGAAGTTCATCGGGACGCACGCCGAATACGATCGGATCGATGCGTTGACCGTGTCGCAATTCTGAGGAGATCGCCGTGGACCTTCGCCCGATCCGGACTGACGAGGATCACCGCGCCGCACTGGCCGCGATTGAGGCTTGCTGGGGGGCGCCGGAAGGATCGGAAGAGGGCGACAGGCTCGACGTCCTGTTGGCGCTGGTCGAGCTTTATGAAGCGAAACGGTGGCCGATCGCGATTGGCGAAGATCAGGACCCGGTCGATGTACTGCAATACGCCATCGACGAACTCGGGCATACGCAGACTGAGTTGGCCGAACTTCTCGGCTCGCGGTCGCGAGCATCCGAGGTGCTATCGCGTCGTCGCGCACTCACCGTCGAGATGATCCGCAAAATCGCTGACGCCTGGAAAATTCCCGCCGACCTTCTGGTTCGGCCTTACAAAACCGAACACGCAGCCTGAGACCGGCCGCTCCATGTGGAGTTCAACCGCAGCCTCATCCCTGCTGGAGCAGGCGGCAAATAGAAACGGGGCCCGAAGGCCCCGCGGAAGGAATGCTGTCAGTGAGCCGGTGGCGGCTTACTTGATCTTGGCTTCCTTGAATTCGACGTGCTTGCGCGCGACCGGGTCGTACTTCTTCTTGACCATCTTGTCGGTCATGGTGCGCGAGTTCTTCTTCGTCACGTAATAGAACCCGGTGTCGGCCGTCGACACGAGCTTGATCTTGATGGTGACCGCCTTGGCCATGGTCTCAAACCTCGAATTTGGGAATAAACAGGCGAGGTCGAACGTCAGGACCCGCGTTTGGCCGGCAAACTAGCCGCGAATGCCCGAAAGTCAAGGTTCTCGGCAGGGATAGGCGGCTGCGAACGGCAAAATTGCTTTGAAGTCCTGAAATTTGCGCCCAAAGCCGCCAAAAACACGGCCAAGCCGACAAGACAGCGTTCCGCGCATCGCAGATCTTCCTCAAGCTGCCCTCGATTTCGGCCAGTTGCGACCCATGTTCGCAAACCCGCCCCGATTCTGTGACGAAAGGCCCCCCACATGAGCGTCAGCGAGCCGGCCCTGCGCATGGCGCAAGATTCTGGCCCCGAGCCTTCGCCGACTCCTGGCGAGGGTGGAGCAGCGATGCCGGGGCCGGCAATGGGCGCCGGGCTGACGATGGCGATGGCGGCTGCCGCAGGAATCAGCGTCGCCAACATCTATTACAACCAGCCGATGCTCGGTGTGATCGAGCGCGACCTCGGCAACACGGCGCTGACCGGGATGATCCCGACGGCGACCCAGCTCGGCTACGCGGTCGGTCTGTTCCTGCTGGTGCCGCTCGGCGATCTGACCGACCGGCGGCGGCTGATCGCCGGCCAGTTCGTGCTGTTGGCTGTGGCAGCCGCGCTGGTGGCACTGGCACCCTCGGCCTGGCTGATCATTGCCGCCTCGCTGGCGCTCGGCGCCTGCGCGACGGTCGCCCAGCAGGTGGTGCCGTTCGCGGCGGCGCTGTCGGCGCCGGAGCGGCGGGGCAAGACGATCGGACTGGTGATGGCCGGGCTGCTGGGCGGCATCCTGCTGGGCCGGACAGTGGCGGGCTTCGTTGCTGGGCATTTCGGCTGGCGCGAAATGTTCTGGCTGTCTGTGCCGGCGGCCCTCGCGACGGCGGCGCTGATGGCGTGGCTGCTGCCGCGCCAACACGGTCACCTCGATATCAGCTATGGCGCCGCCCTGAAGTCGTTGGCATCGCTGTGGCGCCAGCAGCCGGATTTGCGGCGCGGGACCGCCGTGCAGGCTTCGCTGTTCGCCTCCTTCAGCGTGTTCTGGACGGTGTTGGCGCTGCATCTCCAGGAGCCGAAGTTTGGGCTCGGGTCGCAGGCGGCGGGTCTGTTCGGCCTCGTCGGCGTGGTCGGCGTGTTGGCGGCGCCGATCGCCGGCCGGATCGCGGACCGGCGCGGGCCGGGGCCGGTGATCGCGATCGGCGCCGCGCTGGTGCTGGTGGCGTGGGGATTGTTCGGACTTTGGGGAAGCATCGCCGGACTGCTGATCGGCGTGGTGGTGCTGGATTTCGGCCTGCAGGGCGCGCTGATTTCCAACCAGCACATCGTCTACGCGCTGGTGCCGGAGGCGCGAAACCGGCTCAACACCGTGTTCATGACCGGGATGTTCATCGGCGGATCGATCGGCTCGGCCGGTGCCGCCTTCGCTTGGGCCCACGGTGGCTGGGCGATGGTCAGCCTCTATGGCGGCGCGCTGGCTGCAATCGCCTTGCTGCTCGAACTGACGGCGCGGTGGTCGCACCGTTAGTCCGAGCTTGGCCGTACAGATGCAGGCCGGGCGTCTAGCCGCCCGGCAGCATGTCCTTCTGCATCTTGCCGCCGTAGAAGTGGAAGAACGGCACCGGCGCGTCGTGCCGCAGCGGGCCGGTGGCGAGCCGGCGATCGAGTTCGCCGAGCACGTTCTTGGTCATCGGATGCAGATCGGCGAGCGGCTTGGAGCCGAGCTCGACCCACACCAGTTCGACCAGTTCGGCGTCGGCATGGATCACGCCGTCGACGCGGTGCGCGATCGCCGAAGCATCGGCGGTGAAGAAGCGGGTGTCGAACCGCTTGATGCGGCCGGGCGGAGTAATCGCGCGCGCGATCAGGAACAGCCCGGACGGATCGGGCAGCAGGCCGGCTTCAGCGAACGGCTGCCACGGACCGGCGAGCTTCGCCTTGGTTTCGGTCTTGCAGCCGAGGCAGAGCCCGGTCTCCTCGCAGGCCTCGCGGATCGCCGCGATGGCCAGCGCGCGGGCGCGTGACGGCGTGGTTTTCGGGCTGCCTTTCAGCAGATTGGCTTCCAGCTCCGGCGGGATCGGCGCCGCGACCGGGACGCGGACATCGCTCTTGTCGACACGGCCACCGGGAAACACGAACTTGCCGGGCATGAACACGACGTTGTCGTGGCGCTTGCCGACCAGCACCTTCGGCGTCGAACCGCTGCGATCGACCAGGATCAGTGTCGCGGCGTCCTTGGGACGGAAATAGGGATGGTGGCTGGGTTCCTGGTGGTCCTGCTCGACCTTCGGCTCGGTCTGTGTCGCGGATTCGGTCATATCGCTCCCGTTGTCGTTTCTTGTTGGTGTTGTTGTCGTTGTGCCGCCGCGAGGAACCGCGCCGTCAGTGGTCCGGGTTGGTCTCGTCGAAGCCGTGCATCCGGAATGCCCATTGCAACCCGACCACCGCGCCTTTGACCGGCTGCAGCAATAGCAGCGAAGCTATCAGGGTGAAAGGCAGGTAGATCGCGAGCTGCAGCTCCACCGGCGGCGCGAAACGGGTTTCGATCGACAGTGCCATCGGCACCACGATATGGCCGACGATCACGATCACCAGATACGCCGGCAGATCGTCGGCACGGTGGCCGGTGAAATCCTGGCCGCATTGGTCGCAGCGGTCGGCGGTCTTGAGGAACGCGCGAAAGATCCGGCCTTCGCCGCAGTTCGGGCAACGGCCGCGGAAGCCGCGCCACATCGCCTGCCAGACGTTGCGCTGCTGCGAAGGGGCGGATTGCGGCGGCCAGACGATCGGCTCGCGTGACAGCGTGGTCATCAGCGTTTTCCTCTCCCGGACTTGGCCTTTTGTTTCGGCTTCGCCGCTTTCCGCGCCTTCGCCCGTCCGGGCTTGGCGCGCGCCGACTTGCCGCTGTCGGTTTTCAGCTTGGCCTTGCTCGTCCCCTTGGTCTTGCGTGCCGTCTTGCGGTGCGTGAATTCAACGTTGGCGTTGCCGACGAGTTCGAACCGAAGTGCGCCGGCCACCGGTGCAGCTTCCACCAGCTTGACGTCGACCACATCCCCCAGCCGGTGCATGGCCCCGCTGCGCGAGCCGATGAGCGCGTGGCGGGTTTCGTCGTAGTTGTAATACTCGTCGCCGAGCGAGCGGATCGGGATCAACCCGTCAGCGCCGGTGTCGCTCAGCTTGACGAACAGGCCGGCCTTGGTGACGCCCGAGACGCGGCCCTGGAACGTGGCGCCGATCCGGTCGGCGAGATGGTGCGCGATCAGTCGGTCGACGGTCTCGCGCTCGGCCTTCATCGCGCGCCGCTCGGTGAGCGAGATCTGCGCGGCGACTTCCGCCAGCGTCTCGACCGTCTCGGTCTGCGGCAGCGCGCCGTCGCCGAGATCGAGCGCGCGGATCAGCGCGCGGTGCACCACGAGATCGGCGTAGCGCCGGATCGGCGAGGTGAAGTGTGCGTAGCGCCGCAGGTTCAGGCCGAAATGGCCGTAGTTCTCGGAGCTGTATTCCGCC